>JAZNZH010000031.1:0-98491 GCA_045594845.1 Faecousia sp.
CCAAGGGCTATGCAGATTGCGTTGCGTATATCAGTGACGACGGAATTTCAGTGGCAGTCGCTACACCAGAAGGTGGAATGAACCAGGATGATGTTGCTGTAATTGCTGATATTGTGATGACACAGACCGAATATACATATAAAGACATCCGCGTTGTTGAAGTTCAATAATTATCCACCCCGGAGGTTGCTCCGGGGATTTTTATGTTAGAAAACAGTTGTTTTTTTCTGGATTTGTGGTACAATAAACAAAAGTCTGCAATTCTATTGTCAACATATTTAGGAGGTACTCCCATGGCAGAAAACAAACAGTATACAGCACAGCTCCAGGAAAACGGTGTTATTCTGATTTCCGAGGATGTTATTGCTACTATTGTCGCTCAAGCTATTAACGAAGTAGAGGGCGTTGCCGGACTGAGTCAGAAGACCGGTGCTGATATCGCCGAGCTTTTGGGCAAGAAGGCTTGGGCTAAGGGTATGAAGATCCTGATCGGTGCCAACAATGAAGTTAGTATCGATTGCAACATCAACATTATGTACGGCTACAAGGTTATGGATGTTGCCAACGCAGCTCAGGATGCTATCGCTAAGGCTTTGGATGATGTAGCCGGTGTAACTGTAGCTGGCATTAACGTCAACGTATGCGGCATTATCCGTCAGTGAGGCGCAAACTATGACAAGAGCCAACGCCAGAGAATTGGCGGTACATTTAATTTATGGACGTGATTTTACCGGAGAAGAGCCGGATCAGGTAGTTGCTACCCGTTTGGATAAGGACTACTATGAAATGCTGGCAACAGAAAATCAGGTCTATACCCAGCGCCCCAGCCGTACACAAATGGCTTACATCGATCAGGTAGTTTCCGGCGTTGCTAACCGCAGCCAGGAGCTTAATGATCTCATCAGTAAATATGCTATCGGCTGGGATATTAACCGTATTTCCAGACTTGCACGCACAGTTATGCAGCTTGCAATGTTTGAAGCTATGTACATCGAGGATGTTCCTGTAGGTGTCGCAATTTCCGAAGCCGTCCGCATCGTAAAGCTTTACGAAAGCGCAGAGGTCAGCGGATTTGTCAACGGTATTTTGGGCGCATTCGCAAGAGAAATGAATACTGAGGTAACACAATGAGCGTCATTGGCCTTGATACCAGCAATTACACAACCTCCATTGCATACTTTGACGGTACCAGCGGTGAGAACTGTTCCCGTCTGTTGCCTGTAAAGGCTGGAGAGCTTGGTCTTCGCCAGAGTGATGCTGTATTTCACCACACTAAAAGCCTGCCGGAGCTCTCTGGCAGGCTATTTTCCCGCGTTGAGACAGGCGAAATCACTGCAATCGGCGTCAGTACCCGCCCAAGAGCCGTTGAGGGCAGTTATATGCCTTGCTTCATGGTTGGATACTCCCATGCTAAAATGCTGGCAGATGCCCTCAAGGTACCGCTGGTGGAAGTATCTCACCAGCAGGGACATGTAGCAGCATCATTATGGAGTGCCGGCAGACTGGATCTGATTTATAAACCGCATCTTGCCTGGCACCTTTCCGGCGGCACTACAGAGCTGTTATTGGTTGAACCGCATGGGAAAAATGTAAACTGCATCAAAATTGGCGGCACAACGGATATCTCCGCAGGTCAGCTGATTGATCGCACCGGTCAGATGCTTCAGTTGCCTTTCCCATCAGGAAAATACCTGGATAAGCTTTCTGAAGACGCATCTAACCGTGATTTCTTCCGGGTAAAATGCAATGATCTTACTTTTTCACTCTCAGGCGTACAAAATAAAGTTGCTGACTTCATTAATAAAGAAAACGATCCTGCAAAAACTGCAAGATATGCGCTTTTAAGTGTTTGCGATGCTGTCCTGCGTACAACCCAGGATGCGCAGAAACAATACCCCGGTCTTCCGGTGGTATTTTCCGGCGGCGTAGCCTCTAACCGAATGCTTCGTGAGTATTTGGCGCCGTTATGTCCTATTTTCTCTGAACCTCAATATTCCACCGATAATGCTATGGGCGTTGCGGTGCTGACTTATTTACAACAGGAGTGATCGCTGTGGAAAAGCAGGTTTTGTCCGTTTCGCAGATAAATGAATATATCCGCTCTATGATGGACAACAACCCTATGCTTTCCAATGTTGCCGTTCAGGGTGAAATAAGTAACTATAAAGTGTATCCGTCCGGACATCACTATTTTACGTTGAAGGATGCGGACTCTGCATTAAAGTGCGTAATGTTCCGATCCTCCGCAGTACGATTAAGATTCCGCCCCGACAACGGAGCGAAAGTAGTTGCAATCGGTAAGATTTCCGTTTACCCCCGTGACGGTGCCTATCAGCTGTACTGCACAGCAATGATGCCGGATGGGGAAGGGGACTTACAGGCGGCCTTTGAACAGCTAAAGAAAAAGTTAGCAGCAAAGGGATGGTTTGACCCGGCACATAAGAAATCGTTGCCGAAATATCCTCAAACTATCGGTATAGTTACCAGTTCTGCCGGTGCAGCAATTCACGATATCCTCCGCATTCTCCGCAAGCGATATCCGTTGGCACAGGTAAAACTGCTGCCTGTACGGGTTCAGGGCGCTGAAGCCCCGGGAGAGATTGCCGCAGCCATAAACTACGCCAACTTATATAATCTGGCAGACCTGCTGATTGTAGGTCGCGGAGGCGGCTCCATAGAGGATTTGTGGGCGTTTAATGATGAACAGGTCGCACAGGCGATATTCCAGTCTGAGATCCCTGTCATTTCTGCTGTGGGTCATGAGCCGGATGTCACAATCAGCGATTATGTCGCAGATCTGCGGGCGGCTACACCCTCCAACGCAGCTGAATTTGCAGTTCCTGATCAGGAAGCCCTGCGTCAGTCCCTGGATTCTGTTTGTGGCGTTATTGCAACGGCTTTACAGCGTCAACTTAAGCATTACAGACAGCTGTACCAAAATTTAGCCGGCAGCCCGGCACTGCAAACTCCGGAAGCATACATCTTACAAAAGAAGAAGGATCTCAGCATTCTGTCTAATCGATTTATGATGGCGCATAGGGGTATTTACCAACAGCAGCGGCAGAATTTTGTTTCCCTGACCGCAAAATTGGATGCTATGAGTCCTTTAAAAGTCCTAACCAGGGGATACAGTGTCGCTACTACAGAGGAACAAAAGCTGATAAAATCCATAAATTGTGTTCGCGAAGGGGATCCGATTATCCTGACCGTCAGCGACGGTCAGATCGGTGCCACCGTTACCAAAATCAAGGAGGATAATAATGGCTAAGAAAACCAATACCTTCGAAGAGAATATGCAGCGCCTTGAACAGATTGTCCGTACAATGGAGAGGGGAGAAGTACCCCTGGAAGAATCCCTGAAACTGTTCCAGGAAGGCACTGAGTTGGTCAGCGCCTGCGGTAAACTGCTGGACGAAGCTGAACTCAAGGTTAAGAAAATCGTTGCAGGGCCTGACGGTGAGCCTGTAGAGGAGGATTTCGATGAAGGAACTGCTTTTTAAAGAGCAAACTGAGCAATACTGCAACCAAATTGAGCAATACCTGAACAGCAGTTTTCTTTATGTTGATCAGCCCCAGACTGTTTTGTTTGAGTCAATGCGCTACAGTTTGCTTGCAGGGGGCAAGCGTTTACGTCCTATTTTTACATTTGATTTCTGTAAAATGTGCGGTGGTGACTGGACTGTTGCGACACCGCTTGCCGCTGCCGCGGAAATGATTCACACCTACAGTCTGATCCACGACGATCTCCCCTGTATGGATAATGATGACTACCGTCGCGGAAGATTGACCAACCACAAGGTGTACGGTGAAGCAATGGCTGTTTTGGCCGGTGATGCGCTGTTAACTGCTGCATTTACGCACATCAGCAACGCATCAAAGCTTTCTGACACGCAAAAGATCTTGGCTGTTAAGGTCTTGTCTGAATGCGCCGGAGAGCTGGGCATGGTAGGCGGTCAGGTACTGGATATGCAGAGCGAAAATCGTCAGTGCACTCCCCAAGAGGTCATTGATATTCAAACGCGCAAAACTGGTGCATTGATCAGCGCCGCCTGCCGTATGGGTGTAATCGCCGCCAACGGTACAGAAGAACAAATGAATGCGGCGACGGAATTTGCCCATCATACTGGTCTTGCTTTTCAGATCCGTGACGATATGCTGGATGTAATCGGCAACGCCGAGGAACTGGGTAAGGCAACCGGTGTGGATGCTGTAAAAAATACATTTGTGCAGCTTTATGGCATTGAAAAATGCGACGCACTTGTACGGGAGCATACCGCCTTTGCCGAAAAAGCGCTGGATGTTTTCTCGAATAATTCCTATATGCTTGAGATGCTTCACTGGTTAATTGATCGCAAACATTAGAAATTCCGCCCCCATCTGGGGGCGGTTTCTTTGTTAAATATCGAATGCAGGATTCATGAAATACACGTTTTTCTCGTTGAGTTTTTCTTTCAGCAACTGTAATGCCTCACCGAAACGCTGGAAGTGATTGACCTCCCGCTGACGCAGGAATTTAATCACATTATTTACATCAGGATCATCGCTAAGACGAAGGATGTTGTCATAGGTGACTCTTGCTTTCTGCTCTGCGGCAAGATCCTCTGTCAGATCAGCAATGGGATCTCCCTTAACCTGCATAGTAGCTGCAGTCCAGGGAGTACCGGAAGCAAAGGTGGGGTAGACACCGGTGGTGTGGTCCACGAAATACGGCGCAAAAGCAGAATCCTGGATCTGAGAATCTTTCAGATTTCTTGTCAACTGATGCACAATGGCACCTACCATTTCCAGGTGCCCTAATTCTTCTGTACCAATGTCTGTTAACAATCCCTTCAGCTCGTCAAAAGGCATAGAATATCTCTGGGACAGATACCGCAGGGATGCACCCAACTCGCCGTCAGGCCCGCCGTACTGAGAGATAATGATAGATGCCAGTTTTGGGTTGGGTTTATCGATTTTTACCGGATATTGCAGCTTCTTATCATAGATAAACATAGATTAACCCTCCCGATTTGCGCAGTATTCCCAAGGCCAGGGATCGTTCAACCAGGCATACTGACCATCCTTCTGAACAGACATATGGTTCAGCGGGCCACACTTTTCCTCATAGATCATCCGTGCCTTTGCATTAGCTTTTTGATAGGTTCTGTACAGCTCGAGAGCCTCTTTATCATCCCGGTGGGTATCCAGATAAAGTGCCAATTCCTGCAGAGCAAAAGCCATACACTGTAATTCTGTCAGTGGTGTAATGGGTTTATTGTGTTGATTGACCATACCCATGAAGGGCAGATCCAACCCGGGAAAGAGTGTACCTCTTACCAGGGCCTTCTGGGGTTCATACTGGGGTTGGTCATCGATCTGAAACGGTACATACGGATAGGCCAGCGGAGCCATTGCAGGTAATTTACCTTCGGCCCCCCGGTCCGGACGCTTAACGTGTTCCAACGGATCTCCTCCTAATATAGTTTATGGAACTGTCGTTCCGTGTCATACTATGCTGTTTTTAGACGGTAGGTGAAGGAAATTCATACAAACTCGCACCGATGAATACCTTATAATGAGGTGCTTAGTATGGATAACTGTAAAACAAAGCGGGCCATCATCCCTTTTTCTGCGCTGGTTCTATTTGTATTGTTGCTATCAGGTTTAGCGGTCGATCGTGCCGCCACTGTGTGGGCAGAAAACCAATCAATCCAGCGCTCCAAATGCTTTATAATCGATGCCGGCCACGGAGGTGTCGACGGTGGTGCCACTTCCTGTAGCGGTATTTTAGAAAGCCGATTTAATTTAGAGATAGCTCTACGGCTAAATGATTTAATGCACTTATTGGGCTACGATACAATTATGATCCGCTCGGATGATCGTTCTGTATAT
This sequence comes from Faecousia sp., assembly GCA_045594845.1. GTDB lineage: Bacteria > Bacillota > Clostridia > Oscillospirales > Oscillospiraceae > Faecousia. The sequence continues at coordinate 5,872 of JAZNZH010000031.1, forward strand.
ACAAAAGGGGAGACCATAGCAGCAAAAAAGGTTTCTGATTTGAAACACAGAGTGGAAATAGTTGAAAATACAGAAAATGCTGTGCTAATCAGCATTCACCAAAATCATTTTTCTGATTCAAGATACAGCGGTGCTCAGGTGTTTTATGCAAATAACGAAGAAAGTAAGCAATTAGCAAACCGCTTACAAGCCCAATTCCGGAATGTTCTGAATCCAGGAAGCAAGCGGCAACCAAAGCGCGCCGATAATATTTATTTAATGCAGCATATTTCATGTCCTGGCATCCTGATTGAGTGCGGTTTTCTGTCAAATCCCCAGGAAGAATACAGACTTCGTACACCCCAATATCAAAAACAGCTATGCTGTGTAATTGCAGCAAACATTACTTGACCTCCCTTGACCGGAGAGAATACTGCTGATATAATAAAGAAAAACAGAAACGGAGCATTTTGCGATGTCAAAGACAAAAACTGTTTATTTTTGCACTGAATGTGGCAACGAAACTGCCAAATGGCAGGGGAGATGTCCTGCCTGCGGTGCATGGAATACAATCACTGAGCACATCCAAAAAACCACAAACCACGCTGTTTCATCTTCTACGGTCATTAGCCGTTCAGCTCAAAATATCAATCATGTAGACACCAATGCAGATATCCGTTTTACCACAGGTATCGGCGAACTGGACAGAGTTTTGGGCGGTGGCGCTGTTGTTGGCTCACTGGTACTTGTGGGCGGTGCACCGGGTATAGGTAAGTCTACGTTGTTACTTCAAATTTGCAACAGTCTGTGCGCCCAAAGAAAAGTATTGTATGTCTCCGGTGAGGAAAGTGAAAGCCAGCTGAAACTGCGGGCAGAACGTATCGGCGTCACACCGGAATCATTATTTGTCCTTTCAGAAACGAATCTGTCTTCCATTTTTGAAACAACAGACAAATTAGAACCGGATATCCTGATTGTTGACTCGATTCAGACTCTCTATCAAGACGGCAATGAATCCAGCCCTGGCAGCGTCTCTCAGGTAAAAGACTGTACCATCAGCCTGATGCATATGGCAAAATCAAAAGCAATTACGGTTTTTGTTGTAGGTCATATCAATAAAGACGGTGCCATTGCCGGCCCTAAGGTTCTGGAGCATATGGTGGACTGCGTTCTCTACTTTGAAGGCAGCCAGAACACTTCATATCGACTGCTCCGTGCTGCCAAAAACCGTTTTGGCTCTACCAACGAAATTGGCGTCTTTGAAATGCGAGATAGAGGTCTTGTAGAAGTGCCGAACCCTTCGCAAATGCTTCTGGAGGGCAGACCCCAGGGGTCTCCGGGCACTTGTGTCGCCTGTGTTATGGAGGGTACCCGCCCTGTGCTGGCTGAGGTACAGGCGTTGGTCACAAAATCCAACTTTAACGCCCCCAGACGCACCGCTGACGGCTTTGATTATAATCGTGCGGTTCTGCTCCTTGCTGTAGCTGAAAAACGTGCAGGCATGAAGCTGGGACTTTATGATGCATACATTAATGTAATTGGCGGTCTGCAATTGGACGAACCCGGCGCTGATCTGCCGGTTGTATTGGCAATTGCATCGTCCTATCGGGATACACCGATCACAGATGATATTGTTGCCGTGGGTGAGGTTGGACTAACAGGGGAGATCCGCTCTGTTTCTTTTATGAATCAGAGACTTGCAGAAATCGCAAGGTTGGGCTTTACTAAGTGCATTATCCCGAAAAACACCTCCGAAAAGTTGGAAATTCCCCAAAATTTGACTGTATATCAAGTGCGTAATCTGCGTGAGGCTATCGAAATTTCTTTATAAATGCAGAAAAACCGGGTTAACACCCGGTTTTTCCTATATTATTCTTCTGTAAAATCCAATTTAGATAGGGGATTGGCTTCTGCAGCGATCTTTAGCTCGGTATTTTCAATATGGGTATATATCTGTGTAGTGTTCAAATTTTCGTGACCTAGAACTTCCTGGACAGTTTTCACATCAACACCGCCGGACAACATCATAGTTGCCGCTGTATGCCGCAATTTATGTGCGGAAAACTGTGTTACATCCAATCCGGCCTTTAATAAGGCTTTTTCTACTAAACGATGCACCGCTGTTACACTAATACGGTTGCCGTTTCTGGAGCCAAATAGCGCTCGATTGTCTGACAAAATCATCTCTTTACGTTCAACCATATAAGCCTCGATGGCCTTATGACAGGAAGAACCGAAATAGACGATCCGCTCTTTATTGCCTTTGCCAACTACCCGGATGCGATCCTCATAAACATCCGTGAGATTTAGCCCAACAAGCTCGCTACGTCGGATGCCGCAATTCAAGAACAACATTAAAATAGCATAGTCGCGTTTCGCATTCTGCCCGGAAACAGCCTGCAGCAGAGCAGAGGCCTGAGACAGCGTAAGATACTTTGGTAGACTCTTGCGTAATTTGGGGTATTCCAGGTCTGCAACAGGGTTCTCAGTAAGCTGTTTTGTACGCACAGTCAAATACTTATAAAAGGATTTGATTGCTGAGAGCTTTCTGGATCTGGAGGACGATTCAATGCCATATTCTGTATGAGGAGAGTCCGGATTTAATGGTCTGTCATTGGCAAGGTACGACAAAAAATCGAAGATTTCCGACGTTGTGATAGATCCAATAAAAGCAAGATCAATATCCTTAATAGGGATATCTTCCAAATGTGTATGTATCGGCATATCGTTACGCATTAGACGGATAAAACGCAAAAACATCCGCAGATCCAAGTAATACTCCGAGATCGTTCTGGGTGATTGACCCTTAATATTCTCGTGATAAGTTAAAAAATCCTTTAGGATCTGGGGGGCATCCGAATATTTTTTCATAAAAACCTCCTAAATAAACAAATACTAATATGCGCTCATTTGTTTGCAAACGTTTTAGTAATAAAAACGAGGTGTTTTAGCGAATTTTGTTGTAAAGAAGTTGTGTCCTGCACAGCAGATCGGGAATACAGGAAAATACAGGCCAATGAACTACAAACATATTTTGATATCTAAATATGTTTGTAGTAGTCGTTTATTATCGTTACGTTAGGAAAACCGCTCAGTCGTTAAGCAAATATAAAGGAATATTCACACAGCGAAATAATTGCTATAACAGAAAAGAATACGGTCGACTACAATATGATTCATGATATAATACACTATAACGAAATAGATAATTTAAATGGAGTGCAGTGTTTAAAGCCAATCGAATACCAAAATAGGTTATGAAGATATATATATTAATGAGGTTACGGCCTTGAGAGCTAAATAGGCTCAATATAAGGCGTTGGCATTCTGGATACCTATATTATAGCACAAACCAACCGTGAACGCAACAAAATTTTTATTTTGTTGCGTTCGTTCTGTTTGTAGGTAAACTTATGACAACAGGTTTTGTCTGTGTTTACTCCGCCTCCCCTTATATGTATTTACATATTAATTTACAAAAAACAAGTAAATCCCCTAAACGAGTATTTACTTTTTCGTTATCATCCATTAAAATTAAAAAAAGATATTGATTAGGAGGCTTCCCTATGAGTGTAAAGAGAATCGGTGTATTAACCAGCGGCGGCGATGCCCCAGGTATGAACGCATGCGTTCGCTCCGTTGTGCGTACCGCAATGTATCACGGTATCGATTGCTACGGCATCCGTCGTGGCTATAATGGCCTGATCACCGGCGATGTGATCCATTTGGACGAAAAAAACATTTCTCACACGATCAATCGAGGCGGCACTATCCTCTACACTGCACGCAGCAAAGAATTTATGACGGAAGAAGGTCAGAAGAAAGCTGTATCCACCTGCAAATTCCTGGGTTTAGATGGCATTGTTGCTATTGGTGGTGACGGTACCTTCCGTGGCGCCCGTGCTTTATCTCAGCGGGGCGTTAACGTGGTCTGCATACCTGCTACCATCGACAACGATATCCACTGTACTAACTACTCTATCGGCTTTGACACCGCAGCCAATACTGCAATTGAATGCATCGACCGTCTGCGTGACACCATGCAGTCTCATGAGCGTTGCTCTGTTGTGGAAGTTATGGGCCGCAACGCCGGATTCCTCGCTATGTATGTTGGCCTGGCAGTTGGCGCTACCGCTGTGCTTGTCCCCGAGAAGCCTATCGATTTTCAGCACGATGTTATCGAGAAGATCCGCCAGGCGCGTTTCAACGGCTTTACTCACTATATGATCGTAGTAGCCGAAGGTGCCGGTTCTGCTGCCGATATTGCAAATCAGATCAAAGAAAGTATTGATCTGGATCCCCGTGTGACGGTTCTCGGCCACATTCAGCGCGGTGGTACTCCCTCCGCTCGTGACCGTGTCAATGCCACAAAAATGGGATATTTGGCCGTAGAATTACTCAAAGAAGGAAAAACCAACAGAATAATCTGCACAAATAACGGCAGCTTCCAGGATATAGATGTGGACGAAGGTCTTACCATGGAGCGTAAAATCCAGAAATTGGAAGTGGATGTACTGGCAGCTATGACCGGTCTGTAGCTCCTCCCCTATTCCAGCATAACAAAAAGGTCTATCAACTCTCACAAGGAGTTTGATAGACCTTTTTACGCTTTAGGATGGCATTTGTCATACACAGATTTCAGCTTTTGGTTAATCATTTGCGTGTACATCTGGGTCGAAGAAATATCACAGTGACCCATCAGCTCCTGCAAAGAGCCGACATCTGCACCATTTTCCAGCAGATGCACAGCAAAGCTGTGTCGTAATGTATGAGGTGTGATCTCTTTTTCGATATGTGCTGTATTCTGATAGTGTTTAATAATTTTCCAGAAACCTTGACGGCTCATACGAGCGCCGCTGATATTCAGGAACAGCGCCGTTTCTTCAGAATCAGAGACAAGACTTGCACGAATATCACGCAAATAGACACTCAGCGCTTTAAGTGCGCCAGGATATAACGGAATAGATCTTGCCTTCTTCGCACTGTTACACTTAATGACACCCAAATCCAGATTTACATCCTCTACATCCAGATTGATCAACTCGGTAACTCGAATGCCGGTAGCATACATCACTTCCATCATTGCCTTATCGCGGTAGCCCTTTGCGTCCACACAAACAGGCTGTGCCAAAAGCAATTCAATCTCTCTGCCGGTGAGGATCTGAGGAAGCTTTTTCTCTCCCCTGTCCACATGAATATCCAGTACTGGTGTCTTTTCCAAGAAGCCGGAAGAAACCAGATAGCTGTAAAAATTCTTGAGGCTAGCGAGACTTCTGGATGCCGTAGCTGCGGACTTACCTATGGTATGCAGGTACGTCAGATAATCAGCTATATTCAGTTGTTCAGCATCCAAAATATCCAAGGAACACTCAGAATTCAGCCAGTCAGAAAACTGACGGATATCCCGGATGTAAGAGGATATTGTATTGCCGGATGCCTTTTTTACCTTTGCAAGGTAATTTTCGTAGGCACGAACCAAATCCAACATGAATAAGCAAACCTCTCTTAAGCAAGCGAACTTACTGAACTTAATAACGGTGAGACTGAAAAACAGTCAATAGCTGAAACAGCAACAAACATCAGCAACAACCAAAGCCAGGCAGTTGATCGACAAGAAATATCATTTCTAACAACTTTCATTGCCAGCCAAAACACAGGAACAGATGTGATAACCTGTGAAAACAGCATGAGAAAACTAACCAACCAACCAGCTGAAGAAAACACACTGTAAACAGATTCTGCGCAAAAACCAAAAATCAGCATTTTAAAAAAACAAAAAATATAAATCAGTAAATGCAATTTCCGGTAACACGCGAGCCAAAAAAACAATAATGTTGTGAATTGCGCTAATAAAATAATTACTAAAGAATTATTCTGTTGCGCGCAAGAAATCACCATGGAAGCATATTTAATTCCGTTTAGTGCTGCAAATAACACACCGAGCAAAAATCCAGCTACCCAAAAAAATGCAAGAATGCATACACGTATATGTAATTTATTTGCAGAAAAAAACCGAAAAAAACTGGATCTCATTCTACTCTCCCTCATTCGTTGCGATTATCCATAATGACAATCAAACGTATAATGGCGCAGAATATCCCTATACTGTTTGATTACTATACATCAAAAACTATTGAATTGCAAGCAGAATAGGACATTTTTATAGAATTTTGTAAATTATGCCCATTTTTATGTTAACGCAATTATGTAAACCTACGCAACCATTTTGTAACCTTTCTTTAAGATTGGTCCGATGACTGCAAGATATTGAAAAATATTCATCGCACCCCACAATATGTTGTTTTTGCAAGAAATCTTGTATAATTATTATAAAGGGTAAGTATTTTTTACCTGTTCGTGATTTTGTACAAATATTAGCGCTTTTGTTATTTCATTCGAAATTTTACGTTACCCTTTCCTTGCACTCTCTTAGCCCCAATTAATGAGCTAATTGCCACCGAAAACAAAAACAGAACTACATATATTATCACACCGTTAAATCTTCCATCAAAGGCAAGAATATTTAATGCAGCAAGCAAAAAGAAATATACACCGTTACAGATCCCAGCATACAGCATAATCTTCTCATTCATCTGGGACACACAAACCAGGCTCCCTAAAAAAGCTGATACAAAGGTGATTATCTTTGTACATAATCCAACTGATTTTTCGGTTACACTCCCCTGTCCTAATAAGAATGCAACTAACACAGTCCCCAACAAACCAACCAAAACACTAATTACAACTCCAATAAAAATCGGCTTAGCACCTTTTTGCACAACTGCGTTATTGTTTCTGTTAAACTTCATAAACACCCCTCCTTTGTAAACCATATTCAACACGGTAAAAAAAAGAACAGGAGCAACAAGTTGCTCCTGTTCTATCAATTTAATCTTAACCTTCCATCTGAGCTTCCATAGCATCCAGCATTGCAGTTGCTGTATCCTTATTGGCTGCAACAGCGGTGTAGTAGAACTTCACCTTAGGCTCTGTGCCGGAAGGACGGACAATCACACTTCCGCAATCACCAAGAATAAATTCCAAAACGTTAGACTTAGGCAGTGTGATAGCGGTTTCCTCACCGGTTGCGATATCTCTGCAAACACTTGCGCGATAATCACGGAAGGAAGTTACCTCGATTCCGGCAATGGTCTTGGGTGCATTCTCACGCAGATCAGAAAGCATCTTCGCTGCCTTTTCCATGGCATCCAAACCCTTAAGCTCCAGGCTGTTAACCCGAGCAAGGTACTGACCATAGGTCTGATACAGGCCATCCAGTGCGTCCAGAATATTCTTTCCTTCCATTTTCAGTGCTGCTGCAATCTCGCAAACAAGAACGGAGGCCACAATAGCATCCTTATCTCTTGCATAGGTACCTTTCAGATAACCGCAGCTTTCCTCGTAGCCGTAAATAAACCGGTCACCCATTCCTTTTGCTTCCAACTTCAGGATTTCGCCGCCAATATACTTAAAGCCGGTGAGAACTGTCTTCATTTCCACACCATAGTGTGCTGCAATACGATCAGCCAAGGGAGAAGAAACAATGCTGCGCACCACAATAGCACCGTCCGGAATATCTTTCTTAGCAGTACGTGCTTTCAAAACATAATCCATCAGCAGACAGCCCAATTCATTGCCTGTAAGCTTTCTGAACCCATCGCCTTCAGGAACTGCAATTGCAATACGGTCAGCATCCGGATCAGTACCAATAATAACATCACAGGGCACATTCTTTGCCACCTTGTAGCTCTCAGCCAGTGCGGCATCTGTCTCAGGGTTCGGATACTCGCAAGTCTTAAAGTCGCCGTCGGGCTTCTCCTGGCAGCTGACAACAGAAATGTTAACGCCCAGACGACCCAGAACCTCACGGACAGGCTCGTTACCTGTTCCGCAAAGAGGAGTATAAACAATATTCAATCCAGCCTGGGCAATCACTTCCGGATTTACTGCCTCAGCAAGAATAACCTGATAGTACTTTTCCCAAACATCCTGCGCAATGTAAGTAATCATACCTTCCTGCAGGTACTGCTCCAGAGTCTTCTTCTCGGGAACAAAATAAGGAATTTCCTGAATCTTTGCAGTCACCACAGCTGCAGGTTCGTCTGTCATTTGGCTGCCGTCAGGGCCGTAGCATTTAACGCCGTTATATTCGCCGGAATTATGACTTGCAGAAATCACGATGCCGCAGCCGCAACCTAACTCACGAACAGCAAAAGAAAGCATAGGAGTAGGCGCTAGACGGTCATAGAGATATGCATGAATGCCAACCTCAGCAAAGGCCACCGCACAGATCTCAGCAAACAACTGAGAATTATGTCTGGAGTCATAGCCAATAGCCGCCTTTTTAGGCAGATCAGTTGTAGCGAGCCACGCTGCCATACCCTGTGCGGCTCTGCGGACGGTATAACGATTCAGGCGGTTGCTGCCAACGCCCATAATACCACGCATACCGGCAGTACCAAACTGCAGATCACTACCGAAACGGCTCTTCTTTTCGTCTTCGGCATTTTCGATCGCCTTCAGTTCGTCACGGACATCAGCGGGAAGATCTTGACTGCACCAGAATTGATAGTTCTTATTGTAATCCATACTTAACCTCCAATATGATAATAAAGACAGCCCAAATATTAAATTTGAGCTGTCTTTAAATTATACTTCAGTATCCTCAGCGTTGACGCGCTTTTCCTGTGCTTCAACAAGAGCCTGGAACTTGGCGCGGGTATCGCGAACATCGTCCAGAGAAATAGCAATAGCTTCTTCAGTACGGCGCAGTGCGTCGTCCATGTAGTCATTGCTTGCCTTACGCAGCTCTGCCATACGAGTCTGGGTATTGAGAACCAGCTCCTGGCACTGACGTTTTGCTTCCTGATAGATAGCCTCTTCAGCAACCATCTCAGCAGCCTGTTCCTGAGCGAGGCGGATCATATTCTCAGCCTCACGGCGAGCCTGGCCGATCAGTTCGTTTCTGGAATCCACGATAGTACGAGCCTGCTTCAGCTCAACAGGCATCTGGGCAATGATCTCATCCAGCATATCCAGGACCTTATCGCGTTCCAACATACACTTATCGGAAGACAGGGGCACAGCGCGTGCATCCTGCACCATATCGTATAAAGCGGAAATGATATCTTCAATAGTCTGTTCGTTCATTTTCTGTCTCCTCCTTGAGTTAACTCAGCAATTCGCTGTCTGAATACGGGAATAATCGGTTCCGGAAGGAAATCGGACAAATCTACATCGTACGCACCTAATTCCTTAACCGTGCTGGAACTGAGATACATATATTGATGCTCCGAGGTAAGGAACATTGTATCTAAATTGGGATTGATCTTATGGTTGATCAGTGCCATCTGAAACTCATTTTCAAAGTCAGAACCGGCACGCAACCCCTTTACAATCACACAACTGCCTTTACGTTTTGCATATTCCGCAAGAAGTTCTCCGGAGGAATCCACCTCCACGTTAGGAATATCTCCCACAACCGAGCGGATCATATCCACCCTTTCCTGCTGGGTAAACATAGGCTTTTTCGTACCATTGACCATTACACATACAATCAGACGGTCAAAAATATTGGCAGCTCGTTGGATAATATTCAGATGTCCGCTGGTAATCGGGTCAAAACTACCCGGATAGATTGCGATCTTCATAACACCTCATTCTTTGCGATAAACCGCAAGAATTGTATTGCCGTATTTATAGTCCCGGGACCTGGAATAGCCCTCACAAGACCAGGATAAATCCTTTTCCAACGGTCTTTCGCATACTATTATACCACCAGATTGCAAAATGTCAATTTCTGTTATGATTTTTAAAGAATTTTCTAAAAATTCCTCTGCGTAAGGCGGGTCCAACAGGATCACATTGAATTTTCCTCGGTAGTTCCGTAAAAACGCCGCATAATCCGACTGTACAACTGAGGCCTGCTCCTCAAGCTTGGTACGCTTAAGATTTTCACGGATCAGATTGCAGGCAATTCTGTCCTGATCTGCAATTACTGCACTGGCAGCTCCCCGGCTCAGCGCCTCAATACCCAACTGGCCGGTGCCACCAAACAAATCCAGGACCTTTGCTCCAGGCAGATCAAACTGAATAATGCTGAACATAGCTTCTTTTACTCTGTCCGCTGTGGGGCGGGTCTTCATACCTTCTGGTGTTTTTAATGTAACACCTCTGGCTTTTCCGCTGATCACTCGCATTTCTCTTCCTCATTTCCCCGGAAATAACGGTAAACATTGATGGCTGCATTATCCGGCAAACACACCTTTAATTCGTTTACCGATGCTTCTTTTATTGCTGCAACCGACTTAAAATGCATTAAAAGTTCCTGCTTGCGTTTGGGACCAATGCCGGGAATCTGGTCCAATATAGACTTATGCAATCTCTTGCTTCGCAGCTTTTTGTGATAGGTAATTGCAAACCTGTGGGTTTCTTCCTGAATGTTGCCAACCAAGGAAAAGACAGCTTGATTGGCATCGATGTTGATCTGTGCACCGCTGGGCGTTACTAAGGCCCGGGTGCGATGCCGGTCATCCTTCACCATTCCAAAAATCGGCAAAGAAATCCCCATCGCATCCAATGCTCCAGCAACCACATTGGCGTGATTAATGCCACCATCAATCAGAAGAAGATCCGGCAATATATCAAACCCAGCATCACTGTTCAGATAGTGTCTATAACGCCGTGAGACAGCCTGACGCATCGCCTCATAATCATCCTGGCCGCTTAGTCCCTCAATTTTAAAGCGCTTATAAGCGCTTACCCGGGGCTTTCCGTCCTGAAACACCACCATACTGGCAACCGTGTCTGTACCGGAAATATTGGAAATATCAAACGACTCGATACGCCCAACACTCGAAAGCTGAAGCATAGACGCAAGTTTTTTGAGTGTCAGTCTTCGGTTCTCGTCTTTCCCTACAACCCGGTTCAATTCCTCTTGGGCATTTTTAACTGCCAACGCAATCAACCGAGCGTTATCGCCTCTCTGGGGAACTCGGATATGAACACGTCTGTTCTGCTTCTGTGACAGCATATCTGCGATCAGATCTCCGTCTACAATGTGCATCGGCAGTAAAATAGTTTTTGGAACATACGCACTTTCCAGATAATACTGCTTGATCAACGATTCAAGGGTGACTTGCGCATCGTCAGCAGCGTTAATGATAATATATTCCTTATCCAACAGCTCGCCGTTTTGATAATGCAAAACAGAAAAACATGCTTTTTCACCATTATGTGCAAAGCCAAGCACATCGGTATCAATGGCAGAACCTGCAGTCACCAATTGCTTTTTATTCAAATTTTCTATGGATTGCAGCTGATCCCGAAGGGATGCTGCCAATTCAAAATTGAGTTGTTCCGACGCCTCCAGCATCTGCTTACGAATCTGATTGGCAACCGGCTTATAATGTCCCTGCAGTAATTGGCGTGCAAATTCCACACTCTTACGGTACTCTTGACAGTCAGGAGTACCTGTACACCAGCCTGCGCATTGGTTCATATGATAATTCAGGCAAGGTCTCTCCTTGCCCAGATCCCGCGGGAATACACGACTGCAGTCAGAAAGTCGCAGTGCAGACCGAATGGCATCCAACACAGATTTGGTAACACCGCGACTGCCAAAGGGGCCAAAATACTCAGCGCCGTCATCGGATATCTGATTAACTATAGACATCACAGGATACTGTAACGACATATCCATCCGCACATAAGGATAGCCCTTGTCATCCTTTAAAAGGATGTTATACCGGGGCATATATTTCTTGATCTGTGCGCATTCCAAAACCAAGGCTTCAAACTCACTGGCAGCCACGATCACATCAAAATGGTCCACCTTGCTGACCATCACCCGAGTCTTTGGGCTGTGGGAACTTGTATCCTGGAAATATTGACTGACGCGGTTTTTCAGTTTCTTTGCCTTGCCTACATAAATCACAGTGCCGCTCTTATCTTTCATCAAGTAGACACCGGGTTCCATAGGCAGTTTCGCAGCTCTATCGCGCAACGCATCCAACCGTTCCATACTTACCTCAACAAATACCGCCTCAACGCAATCTTGTTGCATTGAGGCGGTAATCTGATCACATCAATAGACGTCCTTCAAAAGCAGTGCCTCAAGGGCCTCAACAGCCTCTTGTGCATCCGCACCGGATGCAGAAAGTGTGATAGCTGTGCCGGAGAGAATTCCCAAGGACATAATACCCAAAAGGCTCTTGGCATTCATCTTGCGATTGCCTGCCTCCAGCCAAATACTACTGGAGAACTCATTAGCCTTCTGTACGAAGTATGTTGCCTGCTTATTGTGCAAACCGGATTCACAGCTTACGATAATTTCCTTAGTAATCATTGTAATCAACGCTCCTTATTCGGTAAAACAATATGTTTACCACGCCTATATCATAACAAATCAAAACAAAATGTCAATCCCAATGTGTTATTTGAACTCGGCAATCGTAACACCGTCCTCGCCTTCGCCGTAAACGCCTAAGCGAAAACTCTTGACAAATTTATTCTTGCGAAGACATTGCTGCACAGCTTTCCGAAGCACGCCGGTGCCCTTGCCGTGAATAATACGAACAGAATTTGCGTTGCTGCGCATAGCTTCATCCATATAACGCTCCAAAACACCAATAGCCTCAATGCTGTCCATACCGCGCAGATCCACCTCAGACGCTGCAGGAGTCAATTTCATTTCACGGCCGGAGTGTGCAGGACGCCCCTGCTTCTGTTGATAGGGATTATCTTGCGCAAGGAGATAAATCTCATCCTTTTTCGCACTCAGCTTCAAAACACCAGCCTGAAGCTGATACGTGCCGTCCTTATTAATTGCTATTACATTTGCTTTCGTACCCAGCTTCAAAAGTTCAACTGTATCGCCAACCATAATATCCCGGTCAACAGCAGGCCGTTGCCTTTGTACCTGATTCACCTGCAGGCGGGACTGGGCATCATTCAAATTTCGACGGATTTCTGCCTGGCGCTGGTTAATGCCGGTGGTATCCGCATTATCAGCCAACTGCCTTTTGATAGATTTAATCTCCTCCGTGGCTTCATTCGCCACGCGGCGGGCATCTTCTATGATATTTTGCGCTTCACGACGAGCCGCTTCCATTGCCTTCTCCCGCTCCTGCTGAAGCTGCTGCTCCATAGCTTCACTGTGTTGCTTAATCTGCGCCGTTTCATTACGCAGCCGGTCTGCTTCAGATCTTGCGGACTCCATTTGCTGCCGCTGCTGTTCCAGCTGATTCAAAACGTCCTCAAAATCCCGATCGTTTTTGCCAACCAGATCTGCGGCTTCCTTAATGATCTCCTCAGGGAGTCCAAGCTTTCTGGAAATCGCAAAGGCGTTGGATTTTCCGGGAATACCGATTAAAAGCTTATATGTGGGCCGTAATGTTTCCACATCAAATTCGCAGGATGCGTTCAGCACCCGATCCGTACGCATAGCATACAGCTTCAATTCTGCATAGTGAGTAGTTGCAACTACACGACTGCCCATTTTTCGGCAGAATTCAATAAGTGCAATGGCAAGGGCTGCACCCTCTGCCGGATCTGTACCTGCACCCAACTCGTCAAACAAGACCAAACTGCGGTGATCGCACTGCCCGATCAAATCCACAATGGTTCGCATATGGCTGGAGAAAGTAGATAAACTCTGTGCGATAGACTGCTCGTCACCAATGTCCGCCAGAATAGTATCAAAGGTTGATATCTCACTGCCATCGCCCACGGGAATATGCAGACCGCATTCCGTCATTAGGGTCAGCAGGCCCAACGTTTTCAGCGTCACTGTCTTACCGCCGGTGTTGGGGCCGGTGATGATCATAACATCAAAATCAGAACCCAGACGCAGAGAAATAGGCACGACCACCTTGGGATCAATCAGCGGGTGCCGCGCGTTTCGAAGCTCCACCCTACCTGTGTCGTTCACAATTGGTGCGCAGGCATTCATCTTATATGCCAGTCTTGCTTTAGCGAAAATCACATCTAATTGCACCAGGATCCGGAAGTTATCAATGATGGTTTCCCGATTATCTGCAACATTTTGGGACAAAGCCGCAAGAATCCGCTCAATTTCCTTCTGTTCACGCAGCTCCAGCTCACGCAAAGCATTGTTGGCGTTGACCGCAGATGCCGGTTCTATAAAATACGTGGAGCCGGTAGCTGACACATCGTGGATCATACCGGGAATCTCGTTCTTGCATTCACTCCGGACAGGCACAACATATCTGCCCTGACGAATTGTAATAATAGAATCCTGCAGGTACTTTGAGTAGTTGGGAGAAGAAATAATCTTCTGCAAAGCCTCTTTGATCTTTGCGCTCTGTACCCGCATATGGCGGCGAATATCTGCCAACTCACTGCTGGCAGCATCTGCCACCTCTTCCTCAGAAACAAAGGAACGGGAAATTTTTGATTCTAATACTTTATCCGGCATCAAAGAACGGAAGAAACCATCCAGAACCGTTTCAGCATCATCATCTTTAATATAAGCCTTTACATCTGCAGTACAGCGCAGAAGTTTAGCAATATTCAGCAGTTCTTTAGGTTGTAACACACCGCCCTGCTTTGCTCTGTCAACAGATGCTTCAATATTCTCTGCACCACCGAACGCAGGATAGCCCTTCATGGTACTAAGATCAAATGCTGCTTTGGTTTCTTGCAACAGACTGCGAACATCGTCAACATCAGAAACAGGCGTAAGCGCTCTGCACGCAATTTTTCCCTCGCTGCTGCCCGCACAATCTGCCAGCATCTCAAGAACTGTATCCAGCTCCAGTTTCCCTATAGATTTTTGGTATAATTGAGACATAGTTTCACCTAATCATTATGTATCTTCCCCTGCTCTACTGACAGGGTTTTGTAAAAATCGAGTGCCGAAAAGCCTCTCTCCAACTGCGTAGAAAGATAGCTTTCTGTTAAATATGAAAGTGCCTGCAAATTCTCATCCGACAGTCGGAATGAAAACAACCGCTTCGGATCACAACTGCAAATATATCGCATTGTATCCAGCATTCCCAGCGACAGGGGCAGCCGGATTCCCGTCTGTGCTACATCTCTGCAGGTGCTGCAAATCAATGCACCTTGTGACACATCAAATCGATCCGGATTTTCTTTACCGCACACGGAGCAGCCCCGAAGATCCGGCTCATAACCGGCAAGGCACGCAATACGCAATTCAAATACCGCCTTAATCTGCTGATGAGAAGCGTCTTCTTTTCCCAAAGCATACAAAGAATTCAGCACAAGGGGTAGGAGTCCGGGTGTGGACATATCTTCCTGAGAAACCGTTTCCGCTGCCTGCACAAAATAGGTTGCAAGCGAAAGCTTATCCAGATCCCTGTGCAGCGGTGTAAACAATTCTATGGGATCTGCTTCATTGACCGTATATATGCCACGATACTCAAAGAGTGTGTATTCGCAGTAAGCCAGCAGCTGGCTGGGTGCGATCAATTTGCTGTTCTTTCTTCGAGCACCTCTTGCTTTTGCGGTAATTTTTCCGTACTGCGCGGTCAGCAGCGTCAGCAAAAGGTCTGTATCATTGTACTGAGTGGCCCGGATCACCAAGCCGCGTATCTTCAAATACATTGTTTGTCTCCTGCTTGCGCATCTGGGTGTACATCAGGTACATTTCCGGCGCACCGGTTTCTAAAAAAAGTTGCCAATAACTCTTCGCATCCATCCTGATCCCTCCGGAAATAGGATGAACTGGGAGTTACAGATTCAGTCATGGAAATTATTCTCTGTAACCAAAATTGCGTACTAAAAAATCACTGTCACGCCAGTTTTCTTTTACCTTTACCCAGGTAGTCAAAAACACTCTTGTACCCATAAATTTCTCACAATCAGCTCTGGCCATAGAAGAGATTTTCTTAAGCATTTCGCCTTTCTTGCCGATAATAATGCCCTTATGGCTGTTCTTTTCACAGAAGATAGTGGCATCAATATCGATAACGCCGTTATCCCGCTCGGAGAATTTTGTGATCTCCACAGCTGTACCGTGGGGCACTTCCCGTTCCAGGCACCACAGCAGCTTTTCGCGAATGATCTCAGCCATTACCTGACGCTCCGGCTGATCAGTGGTCAGATCCTCCGGGAACAGAAACGGACTGTCGATAGCATATTGCTCACAGATCTCCAGCAGCGCATCCACACCGTCACCGGTCTTGGCAGAAACAGGGATAATCGCTGCAAAGTCCATTGCACCGGAATAAGCGGAAATCACTTCCAGCAAAACAGTCTTCTCCACAGTGTCAATCTTGTTGATTACAAGAACAACAGGACTTTTCTTCGTTCTCAGCTGCTCAATCAGAGCCTCTTCCTGGGGGCCGACAGATGCAATCGGCTCTACCATCATAATTGTGAGATCCACATCTGCGATGGATTCCTTGGTAACATTCACCATATAGTCCCCCAGCTTGGTCCTGGGTTTGTGGAAACCGGGTGTGTCCACAAAAACGAACTGGGTCTCCCCTTTTGTAACAATACCGCAGATCCGGTTTCGGGTGGTCTGTGGCTTATTGGAAACGATCGCGATCTTCTCACCTACCAGGTGGTTGGTCAGTGTAGACTTGCCAACATTGGGTCGACCGGCGATTGTAATCATAGCGGTTTTTGTAGCCATGTGTTTCTCCTTTAGTTTCTGCTCATTCTGCTTAAAGTGGAAGCGATTTTTTCTTCTCTTTCACGCATTTTTCTCTTTTCTTCGCCCTCATCCATATGGTCATAACCTAAAAGGTGCAGCATGGAATGAATGGTAAGATAGCCAATCTCCCGGCGCACACTGTGACCATACTCTTTAGCTTGGCTGACTGCGCGTTCATAGGAAATCACCATATCCCCAAGAGGGCAGAGACCTGTATCAGGATCGATGTACACAGACCAATCCTCCGGGGGATTGCCGGCCTGCAGTTCAAACATAGGAAAGCTTAAAACATCGGTGGGCTTGTCAATTCCGCGGGTGTTTTGATTGATTAACCGGATGGTCTGATCATCTGCCACCAGCACATTGATCTCACAAACAGCCGAGATGTTTTCTTCCTTCAAAACCGCCGAGATGCAGTTTTTGATGATTGGCTTTAGAAAAGGCTGTTGCATTGTCGCAGCGGCAAACTGAATATTAATCTTATTTCTCATATTGTTTTCCCTTCTGTGTCTTGGCATTGGGAGACTTGTGGCGGTTGGCATCCTGCTTTTTATCAGCGCGCTCATAGGCATTGATAATTTCCTGCACCAGTGCATGGCGCACAACGTCAGCAGAGGTCAGTCTGCACACAGCAATATCTTTTACGCCTTCCAAAACACGTAACGCATCCTTAAGGCCTGAAGTTTTATCTGCAGGAAGATCGATCTGTGTAACGTCGCCGGTAATAACAATCTTGGAACCAAAACCAAGTCTGGTCAGGAACATCTTCATCTGTTCCTTGGTAGTATTCTGGGCCTCATCCAAAATAATGAAGCTGTCATCCAGAGTTCTGCCGCGCATATAGGCAAGGGGCGCCACTTCAATAGAACCCCTTTCCTGATACTTCTGGAAGGTCTCAGCACCCAGCATCTCATAAAGAGCATCATACAGCGGACGCAGATACGGATCCACCTTGTTCTGCAAATCACCTGGCAAGAAGCCTAAACGTTCACCTGCTTCCACAGCAGGTCTGGTCAGAATAATTCGGTTCACCGTTCTCTGCCGAAATGCCGCCACAGCAGCAGCCACAGCAAGGTAAGTCTTACCGGTACCTGCGGGGCCGACGCCGATGGTAACAGTGTTGTTGGTGATTGCCTTCATATAATTCTGCTGACCAACCGTCTTTGCCTTGATTGGCTTACCCTTGGCGGTAATACAGACGGTATCCTTCGCCATCTGCGCGACCTTATCATCTTCACCATTTTTCACCAAGGTGATCAAATACCGAACCCGTTGTTCATCGATCTGCTCACCCTTACCTGCAAGCTGCAGAAGGCCCTCTACGGTACGAACAGCCATATCAGCGGATTCTTCATCACCGGTGATAAAAAGCTCTGTGCCGCGGTTGACAGTCTTCACATTCAGCTGTTGCTCAATGTGCTTTATATTCTCATCGAAAGAGCCAAAGACCGCAATCAGGTCATCCACTCTTTCCACATTTACAATTCTCTCTGTGAGTTTATCCATACTGTTCGATAGTCTCCTCGTATTCCGGAATCCCGATCAATTCATAACAATTATAAGTGCCGGAGAAATGATACACTTCTGTGGAACAACTGCTGTCCACAGAACTGTTGAGAATTCTTCCGGCTGTCATAACGGACCGGAGATAATTCTCTGCATAAGCATCCAGCCAGTCTGCATTTAGCGGAACCATTTCAACATTTCCACAGTCCTCCACCCATTCCCTCACAAAGGCGATGGGCAATCTGTAACCACCCGGAAGCGTTAAATACTTAACCTTTTTCATTTTAACACATTCTACATCTGAAATTCCACTATCTTTGTAAAATTTTATCTGTTTTTTTCCGATAATCAGACTTAATTTTGATATTTTGTTCCCAGCTGAATTGCGTTTATGCATTTGAGCCGGTGTGAGCAGTTGAAGTTGCCGTTTCGTTGTACCGAAAATCTCTGCTTCTGCTTGTGTTGCCTGAATCATAATCCCACAATCCGTAAACCCGGAAACCAACACCTGATCCTTTTTTACCGCCATACCGGGTCTGCATAATGCGTTGCCTTTATACACAGTACAATGGTCAACAACTCCATCACAAACAGCCACAATGCTGCAAACTCGTTTATCTTGCGCGGTGCCCCCTTCCTGACTTTTTTCCCGAACCGATATTACGGCAGTGCAACCTTGTGTATTAACACCGATCCACTGAAGCTGTGGTATTTTTGATAACAACATGTTCTTCACCTTTTCACTGCGAACCTCCGATCTGTCCGCCCCGAAGCCGATTCCACATTCCTCCGCACAGGAGAGAATCAGGTTATCCGGGAGAGAATCATTTCCTTCCACCTGCACAAAGAAAATACGACTGGGAAAATAAAAGAGGGTCACAAACAGCAACACAATGCACAGCATAATCACTGGGCGGAACGCCACCCGACGCACCATCCAGAAGGCACCAAAACGACCTGTGATCTTAACCTCCGCGTTGCAGTTATTTGCCATTTTTCTCAGTTTTCTAACATCCTTGCGGCGAACCTTTATTGATACGGTCAGATCGTTACTTTCATGGAGGTCAAAAACCTCAACGTCTGAACCAATCAGCTCTCTGATTAGTCTGTGAGGATCAGGACTGGTGATCTGTATCTGAAGCATCCCCGACATAGAACGCCAAATATCCATATCACCCCTCCTTATTGATTGCAACATTCTGAATTTTTCCCTGAATCACTAAGCGATCCTTAGTCATCAAAACAATATGTAGGCTCTTGCCCTGAACGCAAATTTTTCCATACTGCGCACAAACAACAATAGACTCGTTCGTATATTCCCGAATTCCATGATGGTATTCGATCAGAACTCTCTGATTCCCAAATATCTCCACCAAGCTTTGCAGCGGTTGAATCTCTGTATTCAAATCAACGCCTCTTGCGAGACGGTTCGATAAGTTGTTTAATTTCATCACAACGCCCCCTCATATCAATGTATGAAAATTGGGTGTCTAAATTTCCCCGGAACGCATAGTTTCTTAGGGGGTGAATCTATTGAAACATCGTGTTATCCTTTTAATGGCACTTATATGTATCGTCATGCTGATATTTGACCCCGTTACAGCCGTCAGTGGAGCAAAAGACGGTATATCGTTAAGCATACAATCCGTTATCCCCTCACTGTTCCCCTTTATATTCTTATCAAACATCATATCCGGTCATTGCGACCTGATGAAAATTCCAATGCTTAGACGCCTATGCAAATGGACCGGGATACCCGACGGCTGCGAGTCCATACTTTTGCTAGGATGGATCGGTGGTTATCCGGTTGGCGCAAAAACAGTATATGATAATTACAAAAATGGACAACTGTCCCGATCAACAGCCGCTCGTATGCTTGCATTTTGCAACAATGCCGGTCCCTCATTTATTTTTGGCGTACTGCACAGTATGTTTCATAGGCCTTTTGTTCTATGGCTTTTATGGTGGACGCAGATCGCATCTTCACTACTTACGGGAGTCCTCCTGAACAAAAATCCTGATGCGCAGCCGTCCAGTCCTACATTAAGACGGACAAACATATCTCAAGCACTTACATCGTCAATTCATTCCATGGCTATTATATGCGGTTGGATCATTCTTTTCCGGGTCTTATTCAGTTATTTGGAGTTGCGGCTTTTATCAAAGCTTTCTCCACTTCTGTCCACAGTTCTTATAGGCATTTTGGAATTAACAAACGGCTGCATTTCCCTGACCACCATTGCCAATGCCGCACATCGGTTTATTGCCTGCAACTTAATACTGACATTTGGTGGATTATGCGTTGCATTTCAAACAAAGTCCGTAGTCAAGGAATTGGACTTTCACAGTTATTTCCCGGGGAAACTGCTGCAGTGCGCAATTACTTTTGCTATTTCTCTCATTTTGGCTTGGATAATTTTTTAAAAATATGTAGCATTTTAGAGCCATTCGTTATATAATCAAGAAAAAGGAGGTTCGTAATATGCTGTTTCGGAAAAACATGCCCAGATCCTGCGCCTATTGCCGTTACGGAACCCAATTAGATGAAGATCAAATTCTCTGCACCAAACGAGGTGTTGTGGACATCTCCTTTTCCTGCCGTAAATTCAAATATGATCCCTGCAAGCGTCAACCGGTGAAGGCAAAAGCGCCGGATTTTGAATCCTACAACGACGAAGACTTTACACTATAAAAAGCTGCACCGCATACTCTGCGGTGCAGCTTTTTTATTGAATCATTTCAAGGAATGTATCCTCATCCACAATGGAAATTCCCAATTCTCTTGCCTTTCGCTCCTTAGAACCGGCATTTTCACCCAGAACCAAATAGGTAGTTTTCTTGGAGACCGAACCGGAAACCTTGCCGCCAAAGAGCTCAATTTTCTCAGTTGCTTCTTCCCGTGTAAACCTACTCAGCGCACCGGTGAGCACAAACGTCATACCGGCAAATCGAGCATCTTCAATGCTGCGCAGACTTTTAAAATTCACGCCTGCTATACGAAGCCGTTCCAAAGTGTTTTTTGACTCAGGATGGGCAAACCACGCAGCAATGGACTCAGCAGTAATACTGCCGATATCCTGAATTTCTGTCAGTTCTTCCAGCGTTGCCTGACTCAGGACATCCAGAGAACCAAAGCGTGCTGCAAGAATTTTACCTGTCTTTGCGCCTACCTGGCGAATGCCCAAAGCATAAATCAGCCGGCTAACATCACGGCTTTTGCTTTGCTCAATGGCATTGAGCAATTTATTTGCAGCTGTCTCACCTTTTTGCCAAAGGGATTTCAAGTCATCCAGTGTCAGATAATAGATATCCGCCGGAGATTTCAACAGACCTCTGTCAATCAAATCTTCAACGATTGCTGAACCAAGGCCCTCGATATCCATAGCATCTCTACTGACAAAGTGGGCAATGTTTCGGGACAGCTGAGCAGGACAGGCAACACCGGTACAGCGGAGAAACGCGCCTTCCTCATCACGTTTTGTGGGAGCGCCGCAAACAGGACAATGTGTGGGCAAATAGTAAGGTTTTGCTTCAGGGTCACGCTTTGCAAAATCCACCTCGAGAATCTCGGGAATGATCTCGCCAGCCTTGCGGATCTTCACCGTATCACCGATTCGGATATCTCTCTGAGAAATAAAATCCTGGTTGTGGAGTGTTGCATTTGTAACAGTTGTACCTGCAAGACGCACAGGTCGGACAACCGCTTTAGGTGTCAGAACACCGGTTCTTCCAACCTGTACAACAATATCTTCCACCACAGTATCTTTAATTTCGGGGGGATATTTATAGGCAGCTGCCCAACGGGGAAACTTCGCGGTAGCTCCCAAGCGTTCCCGTAGGTTTAGGTCGTTTACCTTAATAACCGCACCGTCAATATCGCAGGGCAATTCTTCTCTGTTTTCGTTGATTGCCATCACATGCCCATTGATGCTCTGCTCCTGGCTCAAAAGCGCATAGGGTACAACCTTAAATTTCAACGATTTCAGATAATCCAATGTCTGACTGTGTGTCTCAAAGCTCACACCCTCGGCAAGCTGGATGTTAAAAATCAGAATATCCAAACCACGCTTAGCAGCAATTTTCGGATCCAGCTGACGCAGAGAGCCTGCGGCGGCATTTCTGGGGTTGGCAAACAGCGGTTCTCCGTCTTCTTCTCTGCGACGGTTCAACTCCAAAAAGGTTTTCTTTGGCATATACACCTCTCCGCGGACAATCAGCCTGGAAGGTGCATTTTCGATATACATAGGAATGGAACGTATTGTTTTCAAGTTCTCGGTTACATCTTCACCCACATAACCGTCGCCACGCGTGGCACCGCGGACAAACTTGCCGTCCACATATTCCAGAGCGACCGAAAGTCCATCCACTTTGGGCTCCACTGTAAAGGCTGTACCGGGATCAGACGCCTGAATTTTCTGAATAAAATCATTTAATTCTTCTAAAGAGAAAACGTCCTGCAGGCTCATAAGAGGCACAGGATGCTGAACCTCATCAAAAGCGCTGATAGCCTGACCGCCAACTCGCTTTGTGGGAGAATCCTCAGCTACAAATTCCGGGTGTGCCGCTTCCAACTCCTCCAATTCTCTAAGGAGATGGTCATATTCAAAATCCGGCATTGTAGGATTATCCATTACATAATATAGATAGTTCGCCTCGTTGAGCTTTTTCGTAAGTTCTGCAATTCTCTCTTTTGCCTGCATACTATCCTCCGGTTTGTAAAAATGTATTGGGCACCTGCCCTACGATCACAGTTTCCGCTACCACAACCTGGCTTTCGATGGTATAGCTCTCTGATTTCCCCCACACAAGCAATGTTACGTCCACACTCACATGCATATTCAGCTGGTGCAGTGTCTGGTTGATCCCCGCTTGAGTAAAATTACTGTTAAATGACGCATCTGAGTTCCTGATAGCCAGAATGTGGACCGGTATATCCGGCCCTTTTCCGGAAAGAAATTCCGGCAACATCAGGTTGCCCAAAGGAATACCTAAATCTGAAGAATCCAACTCCAAAATCTCATCATTTATGATATTCAGGATATCCGTTTTAAGGCGGTTTACCTCACTCATATTGGTCTTTAGGGCTGTGATCTTCCCCGTAAGATCCTTCTCGAAATATACGATGCGGTCATATTGAATGGAACCGTTTTCTATTTGCGCGTCGATTGCATCATTTATCAGATCTGAGGTAGCATTCTTCACTTGGGTCTGCGCTAATGTACGAATTGGTTTGCTGTATTTAATTCGAAACAAAAGCAATGCTGATAATATAATTACCGTAATTAAAATTATCAGCAACAATATTCGTCGGAGTATCCGCTTCAATGCAATCCCTCCCGTTGGAGGTTATGCAAAAAAGCCTTAGAAAATTACAGCTTTTTCATATGGGAAGAAGCGGATTTAGACATCAGTTTCTTGGTGCCTATCTGGTCGAATGCAATCTCCAGTAAGGAGTCTCCGCCCATTTTCAGAACAGACAGGACCATACCCCGACCAAAAGCCTTATGTTCCACCATATCGCCTTTGTGCAATTCCAATTCCTTAACTGCAGGCTTCGGCTCAGAATAAGTTCTGCTCAGATAGCCATTTCCGACAGGGGCGCTTTGCAGAGGTGTGCTATAGGCATAGGTAGAAGACATTGGTCTATGATATCCACCTTTGCGTTCTACGATCTCCTCAGGTATCTCCTTAAGGAATCTTGATGGCAGGGATGCATTGGTTTTGCCGTATAGCATTCTCTGCCTAGCATAAGAGATGGTCAAAGTCTCTCTTGCCCGGGTAATTGCAACATAGCAAAGACGGCGTTCTTCTTCCATTTCCTCTCGGTCACCGATACAACGCAGACCGGGGAACAACCCTTCTTCAAAACCGACCAGGAATACATTGGGAAATTCCAGGCCCTTGGCAGAGTGCATCGTCATCATTACCACGGCATCATCGCTATCGTTATACTGCTCAATATCCGTGTAAAGCGCGATCTCTTCCAGGAAGCCTGCCAATGTGGGTTCCTCTGCATTGTGCACATAGGCAGCAATGCTTGATTTTAATTCGTGGATATTTTCCAACCGGGTCTTATTTTCCTCAGTAGGCTTTAGCTGCAGCATTTGTGCATATCCGGTGCGGATCATTACTTCCTCGTAAAAATCCACAAGGGAGATATCTGTCTGCAGCAGCTGCGCCAAATCTTCAATAATCGCAGAGAAATTCAACAGCTTTCCCGCAACCTTTTCCAGAGGACCGTAGGAATGGGGATCGCTGATCACATGGTATAGACCCAAACCCTCTGCCGAAGCCAGTCTGTTCACCACATCGATGGTCTTTTCTCCCAAGCCTCTGGGCGGGTTATTTATGATTCTACGCAAGCGAAGATCATCGTTGCGGTTGTTGATCACGCAAAGATATGCCAGCATATCCTTGATTTCCGCCCGTTCGAAGAACCGGGTGCCGCCAATCACGCGGTATGCAATACCGTTCTTGCGGAAGGAATATTCGAGGGCGTTGGACTGGGCATTGGTGCGATACAAAATTGCATATTTGGAAAACCCCTTGCCTTGCTTAGCTCCGGAAAGGATCTGGCCGGCAATGTAGTCCGCCTCCCCTGCTTCATCTGCAGCTTCATACAAGGTAACCGGTTTGCCGGACGGATTGGACGTCCAAAGGCGTTTTCCTTTTCGACTAATATTATTGGCAATTACCGCATTCGCTGCATTGAGGATTGACTGAGTCGAACGATAATTCTGTTCCAGGCGGATCACACGGCTGCCCTGATATTGCTTTTCAAAGTTCAGGATGTTCTCGATAGTAGCCCCTCGGAAGCGGTAGATACTTTGGTCATCGTCACCCACAACACAGATATTTTCGTAACCGCCAGCCAGCAAAGATGTCAGTAAGTACTGCAGACGGTTGGTATCCTGGTACTCGTCCACCATAACATACTTAAATTTCCGTTGATAATAGGTTCGTACATCCTCGTTCTGTTGCAAAAGCAGGACAGTGTTCAGAATAATGTCATCGAAATCCAACGCATTATTCTCCTTCAGCTGCTTTTGATAGGCGTCATAGATATGGGCAATCTGGCGCAGGCGCAGGTCGTTGACATTCTCCGCCCGCTCCATCAGATCCTCTGGCATAATCATCTGATCTTTTTCGCGACTGATAATGGTCATCACGTATCTTGCGGGGAAGGTTTTATCATCAAGGCCCATATCCTTGATAATACCTTTCAAAACCCGCTCGGAATCCGCTGCATCATAGATAGTGAAATTCCGGGCATAACCAATCCGTTCAATATCCCGGCGGAGTATCTTACAACAGGCAGAATGGAAGGTCATGGCCCAAACATCCTGTCCGGAAGGTCCAAGCATATTTGTAAGCCGTTCCTTCAGCTCATTTGCCGCTTTATTGGTAAAGGTGATTGCTATAATGTTCCAGGGCAAAACCGGCTCTACCGCGCACAGAAGATCCGCGCGGCTGCAATCAAAGCTGTCAGCATCCTCACCGATAGATTCCAGGAACAAAACATCCTCTTCAGTAACTGTATCCGGGATCTCATAGCTGTCACTGGCTCTGCCAAAACGAATCAGATTTGCAATCCGGTTGATCACCACTGTTGTCTTTCCGCTACCTGCACCTGCTAAAAGCAGCAACGGTCCCTCAGTCGCCATTGCAGCCTCTAATTGCATATCGTTCAGGTTATTGAATTGTGCCATTATATAACGCCGTCTTGCATCTACAAAGCGCCGCTTCATACTCTCTGTCATAATACACCTATCCAAATTATTTTTCTTTTATTTTACTCTAAATTGCCCAAAAGGTAAAGGGCAAAATGCGAAATATTATGACATCCATTCACGCAATTTATTTAATGCTTTCTTTTCAATGCGGGATACCTGCACCTGACTGACATCCAGTATTTTTGCAACATTTTGTTGGGTCAACCCGTGGAAATATCGCAGACGTATCACTATGGATTCCCGCTCAGGCAGCTTTTCAACCGCCTGCCTCAATGCCATCTGTTCCAGCATAGCATCTTCTGACTTAGTGTCTGACAAGACATTTTCCAGTGTAAACCCATCATCACCATTCTCTCTGTTGATGGATTCTACTTCAGCAGTAGCACTTTGGGCAAATGCGATCTCTTCCGGGCTAAAACCGGTTATTTCGCTGAGTTGCGTAAGTGATGGTTCGTATCCATATTCTTGAACCAGTTTTACTCGCGCAACCTTAATCAGCGCTGCTCGCTCTTTAATTCCCCGGGACACCTTGATTGCACCGTCGTCACGGATATATCGTCGGATCTCTCCCGCAATCTTTGGAACGGCGTAGGTGGAAAACTGGGTACCGAATTCCAGATCAAACCCATCTACTGCCTTTATGAATCCCAAGCATCCAAGCTGATAAAGGTCATCTGATTCCACACCTCTACCAAAAAAGCGTCTTGCAACCGACCAAATCAGTCCGGCATTATCCAGGATCAGCTGTTCCTTTGCATCCTTATCCCCCGATTTACTGCGCCGAATTAACTCCTCCGTTGTGCTCATTTGCGCCTCTGTATTCTTCGACGCATATGTACTGTTGTTCCAACACCGGTTTTTGACGCCACCGATAATGTAGTCATAAAGCTTTCCATAATAGTAAAACCCATTCCGCTGCGGTCGATTCCGCCGGTAGTGAACATCGGTGTTCTTGCCTTATCAAGATCTGCAATACCAACACCTTTGTCCTTGACCACAATATCCAGCACATTATCTTTCAAAATACGGCAGCGCAGATATATTGTACCAATACCCTCGGGATATGCGTGGACAATACAGTTAGTGACTGCTTCTGATACCGCAGTGCGGATATCTGCCAGTTCCTCCAGAGTCGGATCCATCTGGGATGCAAAACAGGCCACGACAGCCCTTGCAAACGCCTCATTGCAGGACTTGCTGGGGAATTCCAGCGTCATGGTATTTTCGAATTTCATGCGATTTCCTCCTTGATCATTACGAGCTTATCCACTCCGGATGCCCGGAACACGCGCTTAGGCTGATCGCCCAAGCCTGTCAACATCAATTGTCCGTTAATGTGTGTCATATTCCGCAGTGCATTGATAACCACCGCAATCCCGGACGAGTCCATAAAGCTCACCTCACGGAAATCCAGCACACAAACTCTTGGCATATATGCCTCGATTTTTCCTGAAATCGATGTAATGTAGTGCTTCGCACAATGATGATCGATTTCCCCTGTTAATGCAATGGTAAGCTGACCGTCATCCAAAAAACTGAGAAATTGCATAGATTTGCTCCTTTCCTTAGTACGAGACCATTATAATCTCAAGCTCAGGTATTTATTGTCGCATAGAAGTTGTATACGCATAAAAAAAGAGTGCAGAAAAACTGCACTCTTTTTCCTATTAAAGTTTCTTCATTGCGGCTTCGCTTTGCTCAAGTTGAGCAATCAGATCGCGGGCTTTTGCTGCCTTTTCTCGTTCTGCGTTAACAACCGCTTCCGGAGCGCGGGCAGTAAAGTTTTCGTTGGAAAGCTTACTCTCGATGCCTGCCAGGTTCTTTCTTGCCTTTTCCAGTTCCTTACCGATGCGCTCCAACTCCTTGGTCACATCCACAAGTTGACCCATGGGAATGTAAAGCTTTGCATCAGCGGTAGTAATGGTCACCAGACCTTCCAAATTCTCGGGCTCCTTATCCAGCATCTCCACACAGTCGGCATAAGCCAGACGCTGCAGGAAACCTTCACCCTCGGTAAACACCTGGGGCTTATTGGTCAGAACAAACAGCGCCGCCTTCTTGCTGGGAGGAACATTCATTTCCGCACGACGGTTGCGAATAGCACGAATGGCATCCATAACGGACTCCATCAGGTCGCCTTCTGCCTTAAAGGAAAGTGCATCACTGACCTGAGGCCACCGGGCAACGATCAGCGCATCTCCCTCGTGGGGAATGGACTGCCAGATCTCTTCAGTAATGAAAGGCATGAATGGATGCAGCAGACGCAGAATCTGATCCAATACATAGACCAGCACCTGAATTGCGGTCTGCTTTCGCTCAGCATCTTCGGAGTAGAGGCGTGCCTTGGTAAGCTCGATATACCAGTCGCAATAGGTGTCCCAAATGAAATCGTACACCTTCTGAACAGCCACACCAAGCTCGTACTTTTCCAGATTTTCGGTTACTTCTGCAATCAAGGTATTCAGCTTGGACAGAACCCACTTATCAGCAATCTCCAGCTTATCGACTGCAGGCAGTGCGTTGACAGCGTTTTCGTCAAGGTTCATCAGAACATAGCGGGATGCATTCCAAAGCTTGTTCGCAAAGTTGCGCATTGCTTCGCAACGTTCCACATAGAAACGCATATCGTTACCGGGAGAGTTGCCGGTAACCATATTCATACGCAAAGCATCGCAGCCGTACTTCTCGATCATCTCCAGGGGATCAATACCGTTGCCCAGAGACTTGGACATCTTTCTACCTTTATCGTCACGAACCAGGCCGTGAATCAGGACTGTGTGGAACGGAGTCTTTCCGGTATGCTCACAACCGGAGAAGATCATTCTGGCAACCCAGAAGAAGATAATATCGTAACCGGTGACCAGCACATCTGTGGGATAGAAGAAATCAAGATCCTCTGTCTTTTCAGGCCAGCCCAAAGTCTCAAAAGGCCACAGCGCAGAAGAGAACCAGGTGTCCAACACATCGGGATCGCGCTCAATATTGGTGCTGCCGCACTTTTCGCACTTGCAGGCATCCTCACGGGACACAGTAATATGACCGCATTCTGCGCAGGTCCAGGCAGGAATCTGATGACCGCACCACAGCTGACGGGAAATACACCAATCCCGAACGTTCTCCATCCAGTTAAGGTAAGTTTTGCTGAAGCGGTCGGGAACGAACTTGGTCTCACCCTCCTTAACAACACGGATAGCTTCCTCAGCCAGGGGCTTCATCTTAACAAACCACTGTGCGGAAATAATAGGTTCCACATCATTATGGCAACGGTAGCAGGTGCCCACATTGTGCTGATGCTCTTCCACCTTTACCAGGAAGCCCTGCTCCTGCAGATCAGCAACGATCTGTTTACGTGCTTCATAACGGTCTAATCCCTCATACTTACCGCCGTAATTGTTAACAACGCCGTTGTCGTCCAGCACGCGGATCACTTCCAGATTATGACGCAGGCCAACCTCAAAGTCATTGGGGTCGTGTGCGGGCGTCATCTTAACACAGCCGGTACCAAACTCCATCTCTGCGTAATCATCGGCAACGATGGGAATCTCACGGTTCACAAGGGGCAGAATAACCTTCTTTCCAACAATATGTGTATAGCGCTCATCGTTGGGGTTAACGCAGACACCGGAGTCACCCAGCATAGTCTCAGGACGGGTGGTAGCAACCACTACATCGCCGCTGCCGTCAGCTAAGGGATAACGGATATGCCACAGGTGTCCGGGCTTATCCACATATTCCACCTCAGCATCAGAAAGGGCTGTTACGCAGTTGGGACACCAGTTGATAATACGGCTGCCCTTATAAATAAGCCCCTTCTCGTAAAGGGATACAAACACCTCACGGACTGCCGCAGAACAACCCTCATCCATAGTGAAACGAGCCCGTTCCCAATCGCAGGATGCTCCCAGTTTCTTCTGCTGCTCAACAATCCGGTTACCGTACTTATGCTTCCAGTCCCAGACCTTCTCCAGGAATTTTTCACGGCCCAGGTCATAACGGGTAATGCCGTCCTTGCGGAGTTCTTCCTCCACCTTGATCTGGGTTGCGATGCCGGCGTGGTCAACACCGGGAAGCCACAGTGCGCTGTAGCCCTGCATTCTCTTAAAACGAATCAGAGTGTCCTGCAGGGTTGCGTCCATTGCGTGACCCATATGCAGCTGACCGGTAACATTGGGAGGCGGCATAACAATGGTAAAGGGCTTTGCGCCTTCCTTCTTTGCGGGACGGAAGTAGCCATTTTGCTCCCACATATCATAAATTTTGTTTTCTACCTGTTGAGGTTCATAAACCTTAGGTAATTCTCTGGACATAATGTTCTCCTTTCCGATAAAAAAGCCCCGAGCCAAAAGGCTCAGGGCGAAGATTCTCCGTGGTACCACCTGAATTCCCACAAATCGTGGGCACTTATATCGCTGTAACGGGCGAAACCGTACCGCTCTACTTGATTCTGCGGTCTGCTCCGGGGCGACAATCAGCAAAGGCCACATGTACTTCCACCAAACGTACACTCTCTATGGTGACGAGTCTGCCAAAACTCCCTATCCAAGCATTTACATATTGAAAATAAGTTATCACACTTTCTCCAATATGTCAACAATCTATCTTTATTTTTCCCCATCTATATGCTACAATGTATCCATTGAAAGGGTGATATACTATGTTTGACTGCGCTATTGTAGGAACCGGACCTGCCGGTGTCTCTGCCGCCTTAAATTTAAAACTCCACAATAAATCTTTTATCTGGTTCGGTACGCCTGCACTGTCTTCCAAGATCAGCACCGCTGAGAAGATCGGCAACTATCCGGGGCTGTCTATGATCTCCGGAACAGACCTGCAGACTGCATATCAAAAGCAGTTAGCAGATATGGATATAACCATCACGGACAGTATGGTCACTATGATCTCCTCTGCCGGCAACAGTTTTATGCTTCTTGCAGACAATGTGGTTTATAAAGCAAAGAGCGTTATTTTGGCTACCGGTGTTGTATCGACCCGTATGCTGCCGGGCGAGGCAGATTTTGTTGGCCGTGGACTGAGCTACTGCGCCACCTGCGACGGTTTCCTTTATAAAGATAAAACTATTGCTGTTCTGTGTAAATCCAAACGCTTTGAGCATGAGATAACATATCTTGCAGAGCTAGCAGAGAAAGTCTATGTATTTGCCGAATACAAAGGTTCCAACATTACCGGAAATAACATTCAAATTATGACTTCTAAGTGCGCCGGAGTATCCGGTGGACTGAAACTGCAAACTGTCAGTACAGCAGACGGTACAGAACTATCTGTGGACGGACTGTTTATCTTAAGGGATGCCATTGCTCCCACTACACTTTTCCCCGGACTACTGGCAGAAAAAGGTATGATCCTTGTAGACCGCACTATGGCAACCAATATCCCGGGCTGCTTTGCCTGCGGTGACTGTACCGGCAGCCCCTATCAATATGCAAAAGCTGTTGGTGAGGGCAATGTGGCTGCCCACAGCGTTATTCGCTATCTTGCAAATATGGCATAAAAAACAACCGGACAGATCTGATCTGTCCGGTTAACTGTTTATCTCCAGCAACAATGTAACAGCGTTGGCGGAAACTGTTCCGTCAATGTACCTTGCAAAGTCACACACCTGTTTAAAACCGAATTTTCGGTGGAATCGCAATGAGGGGCGGTTTTTCATATCCACGTGGGAGTACAGTTTATGTGGCTGCAGCTCACTAACAACTGCCTGAAATAATTTACTGGCATTACCCATTCTGCGTGAATCAGGTGCGGTCTCCAAACCGGTAATCAGCAATCCATCCTCATATGGCTCAAGTCGTAAAACTGACCGATACACACCGTTCTGTGTCCATACACAGCAAAGCGCACCCTGTACTGAAAAGAACTCCTCTTCCATGTAGCGCAAAACCAAATCATTCTCACCGTATACATCCTGCAAATGATTCATAGACAGTTCTGAGATACTGTTGCATACCAGCAGCATTTACCCACCACCTTTCAACAGTTATGTTAGCATAACCCTATTTCTGTGTCAAATCCGGTTTTTTCTGTTTAACTCTTTACCCACAAGGAATAATGTGTTAATATATGGAACGAGAAAACTCCCTGGAGGAAATTATGAAATTTACAGCTTTTTCATCGAAAAAGTGGATATATTATTTAGCCGCCTTTATGATCCCGTTTATAGGCGTTCTGTTTCTGATGTTTATTTCCGGATCAGCACCATTTGGAAACAAATCGTTTCTGTATTCTGATATGTATCATCAGTATTATCCCTTCTTTGTAGCTTACAGAGATGCGCTTGTAAACGGTAAATCTCTGCTGTACAGCTGGAATGTAGGTATGGGTATGGACTATCTCGGTCTTGTCTCCTATTATCTGGCATCTCCCCTGTATCTCTTAGGTGTACTGGTGCCTAAAAACTGGCTTCTCGGCTACTTTTCCATTCTGCTCCCGGTAAAGTTGGGATTTGCCGGACTGTTCTTTGCGATTTTCCTGGATCACGTATTTCACAAAACTGATCTTGCGGTGCCTTTGTTTTCTGCGTTCTACGCACTATGCGCCTGGGCACTGGGCTATCTGTGGAATATTATTTGGCTCGACACATTTGCTCTGTTGCCCCTGGTTGCGTTAGGCGCGGTTTCTCTGCTCAAGACAAGGAAATTCATACTGTACACCCTATGCCTGTTCCTATCCGTTTTCAGCAATTACTATGTAGGTCTGTTTACCTGCATCTTTGTTTTGCTCCTTGTTATTTGTTACGAAGTATGCCAATGGGGTGGCTTTGTAAAACTTCTGAATGATATAGCATTGATGGCTGTTTTCTCGTTACTTGCCATCGGTATGACTGCAATTTTGGAACTGCCTGCGTTTATGGCTTTGCAAACCACCCAGGCAAGCATCAACGAATTCCCAAAGGGGGTTCAGTTTAATATTACAGACACAGACACCTGGCTGGGTCTGTTAGACGCAATGCGACAGGTTGCTGGCAATATGAACGGCGGACTCCTACCTACCTTTAAGGAAGGCCTTCCTAACATTTACTGTGGAGTCGGCACCACAATGTTAGCTTTTTTATTCCTGACCTGCAAAGAGATCCGAATTCGCGACAAGATCTGCAGCGTGCTGCTTCTGCTGTTCTTTATTATCAGCTTCATTGTGCGGCAGCTGGATTATATTTGGCACGGTTTCCATTTCACCAATATGATCCCCTACCGCTTCAGCTTCCTTTACAGCTTTGTTTTACTGGTGATGGCCTATCGCGCATACCTTCTCAGGGAGAATTTCCGTCTTTGGCAAGTCATTGTTGCCGGTATTTTTTCTGTCGGTATCTTCATCGCCAACATCAGGGGTGAAACGGTTTCCTTTGCTGTTTACAACATAATTCTGATCATACTTTTCTTCTCAATTTTCTTGATTTCCACCTGCAAAGAGAAGATACTTGATAAGAAAACGCAGCAAATTGCATCTGTCCCTCTCCATTCCCCGCGCAACGTTACTCTTGCCCTATCGGCTGTATTTACACTGGAAATTATATTAAATCTAAGTAATTTCTGCACAAACTTTGCAGGTGGCGATGTCAGCGACTATCCCATGAAGAAATCTGACACCGAAGCGGTTATTGCATATATGGAGGATTTATCTCAGGACGACCACTTTTACCGTGCTGAGACAACACACGCGCAAATCCTTAATGACGCCGCTTTAAACGGTTATAACGGCATTTCTACTTTTACCAGTTCTGCTAATAAAAATGTCACCCAGTTTATGGAGCAGTTGGGATACGGTGCAAAACAGTCCTATAACCGCTACTGCTTCGAAGAAAGCTCCCCTGTTGCCAACCTGTTTTTAGATCTGAAGTATATGATCCATCGGGACGGTGTAAGAGAGGAAGACATTTTTTTCAAACCGATCTATCAATCCGGAGATGTTACTCTTTTAGAGAACAAAAAGTATCTTCCTTTGGGTTTTCTTGCAAACAGCCAGCTGATTAATGTGGATTTCACAGAAGATGTCACACCGTTTATGTTCCAAAATGAACTGTTCTCCGCCGCCACCGGCGTAAATGACGATGTGTGGGAATATATGCGTGGCTACTGCCTTACCATCACAGCAGAGAATCAGCTGACTTCCCTGCCTATGTCCGGCTACTGCACTTATGACCTGACCGGAAAGGCAAAAGATACTATCGTTTACTCCTATGATGTTCAGCAGGCCGGATTTGCCTGCTTTAATATACATCAATCCAAGCGCAATTCCTTTAGCGTTTACAAAAACGGCCAATGGCTTTACACCGAGACCTACAGTATACCGCAAATGCTTGCAATTGGCGATGTGGCAAAAGGCGATGTGGTTGAGATTCGTATTCACTGCAGCGCGGGAGAAAGCGGATCTGTCAGTATTCAGGCTGCTACCGTTAACGAAAACGCATTTACAAAAGGTTACGAAAAGTTAGCGAGTTCTGTGTTGGAAATTGACAGTTTTAAAGAAACCAAGATCAACGGTCACATCTCCTGCGACCGGTCCGGTGTGCTCTACACATCCATTCCCCAGAACGGCAACTGGATAGCATATGTGGACGGAAAGCCTGCAGATATCATCAAGATCGGTGATACCATGGTTGGTTTACTGCTATCCCAGGGTGAACACTCCATCACATTCCAATACAAAAACACAGCCTTCTATACTGGAGCAATCATCAGTGCTGTATGCTTTACTGCATTTGCAGTTTTGGTTTTCCTTGACCGTCGGAACAGAAAACGATACAACCAATGGTAATAAAAAAGAACCGCTGTTGCGGTTCTTTTTTATTCTTCCTCGGTGATATGAATTGCAACACCGTTTACTTCCACATTTTCGTTTACACAAATCAGAATATAAGGCACACCGCCAATCACTCTTGTCTCGATCAAGTCTGTTTTATCCGGCGCAACCTTGATCACCACATCCGGTGTGGTAACCTCGAATTTGCGGTTGTTTATAATATTCTTCGGGTGAAGCTGTGCCTCTGCGCCGAACTCTTCATCAAAATCAACTGCAAACTTAGCCACATTCTTTTCCGGCACACCGCAATCCTCCAATATTTCCCGCACCTGCTCTTTAGAAATTAGAAGAGGATCGGCAATACGGCTCTCCTTGTGTAGTTCAATAGACTGGCAAATTTGATCGTGCACCGCCTGAACCACCTCCATATTACACCGGCTGTCCAGAGAGCGGGTCAAAAGTGTCTCAAAGCTCTTTTTCTGCTGGGCAGCAGGCATAGGAGCAGACACGCTGAAGAGCTGGTCAATCAACTCCTGATGCGATTCTTTGTTACTCTTGGTGTAGAAATGCACATTGTAAATATTGCTGGATCTGTTGTCAAACGCAGGGAACATAAAGCCAATCTCAGGCATACCGGCCGCATTGACCGCACCGCCGCTGGAAAAGAGTTTTTCGTTCGGATCATATTGCAGCAATGTCTTTGTCAGTTTTACGGGACAAATTGCACAGAGTATGTAGACAAATGTCTCACCGCTGTTGCCAGTCTCTTCTTCCCCGCTCTTAAAGGGTACATCGTAGCTGTCACAACCAAGCAGGATCAAGTAGCCGTCCTGAGGATCTACAGCTGCGATAATTTTCTCGTAAAGTTTCTGAACGAGCGCAATATCCTCCAAACGCGAATTACGCAGATCCATCAGAAACTTATGTTCCGCAGAATCTGCCACCTGTGAGGTCTGAAAGGCAAGGTCCAACATATTCTTACCCAAGCCGCCGGATAGCACTTTTTTCAGTTTTCCCAGATACTCTGCTGCTTCATTTTCGGGCATCATTCCCACACTCTTGGAAAAGCAGGAAACAATCTCCCTCTGGCTGTTTACATAGCAACCATACAGTTTTGTAATATTGGTGCGATCCTGCCGGATTCTGCGGCGAATTTCGCTGATCTCTTTAATATTCATAAAAACCTCTAATCACGGAAAAGTGCGTGCATTGCACGCACTTTTTTAGTTATCCCAAAGACAGTTCCAATTACAGACAAAATACTCAATACCGGAGTACAGAGTGGTAACAACAATCACCGCTGTGACGATCCAAGAAATTACTGGTGTTGGAAAAGCCATCAACACACACAGGCCGATCATGGTGCTGGCAGTTTTGATTTTGCCGCTCCAGCCTGCTGCGATCACATTACCTTTACCCACCGCAACAAGACGCAGGCCGGTCACCGCAAACTCACGGGTCAGTACCAGCATCAGCGCCCAGGCAGGGAACATACCCCATTCGCAGAACATTGTCATAGCCGCAATGGTCAGCAGCTTATCCGCCAAAGGATCCAGGAACTTACCGAAGTCGCTGACCTGTTTATATTTTCTTGCAATGTAGCCGTCCACATAGTCAGTCAGGCTGGCAATCACAAAAATTGCTAATGAAACCCAAAGCTGCCAAGAATTCGCTTCTCCTCCACTTAGGTACATAAATACCATAAAAAGCGGGATAAAAGCCACCCTAATCAGGGTAATTTTACTTGCTGTTGTCATACTATTCCTCCACTATGTAACCGGAGAGGTCTCCGTCTATAATTCCGTCAATACAAACACGGATGAAATTGTCTTCAACTAACGCTTCCTCGCTGGCAATCCAGACACGGCCGTCGATCTCCGGAGAATCTGCGTAAGTTCTGCCATAGAACTGTTCCACATCCTCATCGTAAGCATCGATCACCACATCCACTGTCTTGCCGAGCCAGGATGCATTATAGGCATCCATAATTTCAGATTGGATCTCCTCCACAATCTGTGCTCTGCGCAGCGCAATTTCGTTATCCGGATAATCCATCGATGCAGCAGGTGTTCCCTCTTCCGGAGAAAACGGGAATGCACCAACACGCTCCAGTCGCTGTTCCTGCAAAAATTCGCAGAGTTCCCGGAATTCCTCTTCACCCTCACCCGGCAAACCGGTGATCACACTGGTGCGCAATACCAAATCCGGGATCCGCTGCCGAAGCTTTGCAAACAACTCTCGCAGGAACTTGCCGTTTCCGCGACGGTTCATCAGCGTCAGAATCTTATCGTTGCAGTGCTGGACAGGAATATCCAGATACTTTACAATCTTAGGTTCCGTTGCGATCACATCGATCAGTTCATCGTCGATTTCATCAGGATAAACATAGTGGATTCGCACCCACTGGAACCCATCGATCTTACAAAGTTCTCTGAGCAACTCGGGCAGAAGTCTGCGATGACCGGGAAGATCAATACCGTAACGGCTGGTATCCTGGGCGACCACAATCAATTCCTTAACGCCATTTGCCGCTAAAAGCCGTGCCTCATAGAGCACATCATCCATTGTGCGGCTGCGGAACCTTCCCCGGAGATATGGGATAATGCAATAGCTGCAACGGTTATCACAACCCTCAGCTATCTTAATATAGGCATAGTGCTCCGGAGTGGTCAGAATGCGACCGGTCTCCAATTCAGGGGCATCAATAGAGGCAAACTCCGCAACCGTTTCCCCCATCAGCAGCCGGTCAACAGCATCCACGATATCGGCATAATTGCCTGTGCCCAATACGCCGTCTACCTCAGGCAATTCCTGCAGGATCTCCTGCTGGTAGCGCTGAGATAAACAGCCGGTCACAAGAATTTTGCCAACAAGACCTTCTGCCTTCAGCGCTGCTGCCTGGAGAATGTGATCAATGGCTTCCGACTTTGCAGAATCAATAAAGCCGCAGGTATTAATCACCACAACATCGCAATTCACAATGTCCGGTCTAACTGTATGTCCGGCTTCCTGCACACGGAACATCATCCGCTCGCAGTCTACCTGATTTTTAGCGCAGCCAAGGGAAATAAATCCAATTTCTGCCATATTAATCCTCCCAGGAATCCTCGTTTGCTCCGATAATCTGCATTGCTTTGCGAATATCGGCATAGCTATGTCCTCTCTGAACCAGGGCATTTGTGGCTTTCTGCAGATCCTTTCGTTCCCACTTTTCCGGCAATCTGCTGCGCAGAAATGCAACGATCGCATCTGTCTGGTCAGGATAATCCGCCAAGGCCTCATCCCAGTATTCCCTGTCAATGCGCTTTTCGTACAACGCCTGCTTTGCCCGGGCAATTCCATAACCCTTGGTAATACACTTGCGTATCACCTGCTCCGCAGTTCTGCGGTCATCCAGCAGGTTTAGATCCAACATCCACTGTACAGCGCCTTTAGCATGCTCCGGGTTCTCACCTTTTTGAATCAGGCGCTGTTCCAGATCTCTCACAGACACAGAGGATGCAGAAACAATCCGAACCGCACGCATTTTTGCTGACATTACGGAAATTGCTTCCAGAAGATTCTCATACTCCTGTTCGTCCAGCTCTTTTCCAGCATATAGCCCGAAGTCCTGAACAGTCTGCTTATATAGCCGGGCAGTAGAGCCGTCATCAAAGCGCATAGAATACCGACCGGATCTGTCCGGTTGGCTTGCTAACCACTCAATCTTCATCGTTAAAATCGTCTGCACTTACGGCAACAGGACGCTCAGCAGCCTTTGCAGGAGCCTTAGGTGTGCCACCGGAAATCTTCCACAGATTCTCGCGAACCTCAGCTTCGACCTTTTCAGCAAGATCAGGATTTGCCATCAGAAAAGCCTTTACGCTATCCTTGCCCTGGCCAATACGCTCATCGCCCATACTGAACCAGCTGCCGCTCTTCTGAACGATCTCCAGCTGCACTGCCAGATCGATCAGCTCGCTCCACTTACTGATGCCCTGACCGAACATAATATCAAAGTAAGCCTCACGGAAAGGAGGTGCGACCTTGTTCTTAACCACCTTAACGCGGGTCTTGTTTCCAACCACATTGCCGCCTTCCTTAATGGCTTCAACACGGCGTACATCCAGGCGTACAGAAGAATAGAACTTCAGCGCCTGACCGCCGGTAGTGGTTTCAGGATTGCCATACATCACACCGATCTTCATACGAAGCTGGTTAATAAAGATAACGATACAGTTTGTCTTTGCGATGGTGCCTGCCAACTTACGCAGGGCCTGGGACATCAGTCGAGCCTGAACGCCCACGAAACTGTCACCCATCTCGCCTTCCAGTTCCTGCTTGGGAACAAGCGCCGCAACGGAGTCAACCACAATGGCATCCACAGCACCGGAACGGACCAGTGCATCGGTGATCTCCAGGGCCTGACCGCCGTCGTCAGGCTGAGAAACCAGCATATTGTCGATATCAACACCCAGGGCAGCAGCATAATCGGGGTCCAGAGCGTGCTCTGCGTCCACGAAGGCCACTTCTCCACCCTGCTTCTGTGCCTCAGCCAGAATATGGAGAGCCAGAGTGGTCTTACCGGAGGATTCAGGTCCGTAGATCTCAATAATACGGCCCTTAGGAACACCGCCGATACCCAGCGCAGCATCCAATGCCAAAGAGCCGGTAGGGATAGAGTCCACGGACATATCCGGGCGCTCACCAAGGCGCATCACAGTACCCTTGCCGTAATTCTTCTCAATCTGCAGCAAAGCAGTTTGCAGCGCCTTTTTCTTATCAGATGCGGGAGTCGGTGCTTCGTAGGTAGTCTTCTTAATAGCCATGTTCATCATCCTTCCTGTTGTATTGTGCGATCACCGCACGTTCTCTGTCATTATAATCTCTGGAACGTTCCAGTATAGTAAACCCATTTGATTTGAGAATGCCGCAAACATCATCCCCCTGCCCCATTCCAAACTCAAAGCACAAATATCCACCTGGCTTCAAGGCCTGTCTATAATTCTCGCATATAGACCGGTAGAACATAAGGCCATCGTCACCGCCGTAAAGTGCAAGATGGGGTTCGTAATTCCTAACACTATCCGGCAATTCTTGCATTTCCTGCGTCGTGATGTATGGTGGATTGGAAACGATCATATCAAACGTTCCCAAGAATTTAGACGGCTTATTCAGAGCATCGGATACGATACTGCTAACTCTTCCGTTCAACTTCTGCAACGCAGTATTCTTTCTGGCTACTATCAACGCTTCATTTGAAATATCCGCAAGAGTAACTTTTGCATCATTGATTCTGGAAGCAATTGCCAGTCCTATACAGCCTGAACCGGTACACATATCCAAAATTCTCGGTGCACCGTCTAAAAATAAAGCATATTTCAACGCCAAGTCCGTAACTGCGCAGGTATCATCCCGGGGAATCAAAACATTAGAGTCCACACATAGGGTCAAACCGTAGAAATCCCACTGCCCCAGCACATATGCGATAGGTTCTCCGGAAAGAACTCGTGCCACAGCCTGTTCCATCTGCTGACATTGCTGCTCCCCTGCATACATCTCACTGTGCGCCAGAAACTCCTCAGGGCGTTTTCCTGCGATGTGACATATCAGATTCCTTGCCAGCAAAGACGCGTCTTGGGGCGACTCCTGGGTCAGAAACGCATTTCTGGCTTGCCGATAGAGTTCCGATAGTTTCTTTACCACTGATCAGCGCCCTCCTGCTCGGGAATCACTGCTTCCAGGGCCGCAATTGCAACCTCGATCATACCGTCATCCGGCTCACAGGTTGTCATTCTCTGGAACCACATACCCGGTGCGCTCAGCGCTCTTGTGAACCAATTATCGTGACGACCTACAAAGCGGTTTATCTCGTAGCCGCAGGCAACCACAACAGGAATCAGCAGCAGCTTGAAAACGATCATAGAAAGGCGGTAAAGAAATGTGCCCTCAATATCTGCTAGGATAGGAATCTGCGCAAGGGCAACAGAAGCCACCGAAAACAGCAAAATAGAGATCACACACACAATCAGCAAAAAGCTGGTGCCGCAACGGGGATGTAGCCTGGAATGAGACCGGACATTTTCCACCGTTAACGGCTGTTTCGCCTCGTAACAACGAATTGTTTTATGTTCAGCGCCGTGATATCCGTAAACACGCTTCATATCCGGAATCAGGGAGATTCCGTACATGTAACCCACAAAAATCAAAATTCGAATCAGGCCCTCAACAAGGTTCTGCACCAAAGGATTACCATCAATAAAACTGCCGATGATCATTGGCACCAGGAAAAACAGCAGTACTGTAAAGCCGATTGCAAATACCATTGCCAGCGAAAAAATGAGTTTGTTCATCTTCTCACCACCCAGCTTTTCTGTGAGCCATTTTTCCAATTTTCCGGGCTCTTCCTGAATGTCTTCATCCTCGGAGGACTTGAAAATCGCCTTGATGCCGGTTTTCTGCGCATCAAAAAAGTTCACTACGCCGCGAATAAGCGGATAAGTTTTAAACGAGCCCTTAGCAGGCAGATCTCTAGGTGTGATCTGTGCAACCAGGCCTTCTTTCTTGCGTAAAACGATGGCGTCTTTGTCTGGGCCACGCATCAGAATTCCTTCAATCAGAGCCTGACCGCCGATCATTGTTTTCATTTTTTCTTCTTTTGCCATAAACAAACCTTCTTTATTGGGTAGCAGGCAAACGGATCGTTACCAGCGTGCCGCCGCCCTTAGCATTTTCCAAGGTTAACTCACCGCCGTGCATATTGACAATCTCATCGCACACAGCAAGACCGATACCGGAACCGCG
This sequence comes from Faecousia sp., assembly GCA_045594845.1. GTDB lineage: Bacteria > Bacillota > Clostridia > Oscillospirales > Oscillospiraceae > Faecousia. The sequence goes on from JAZNZH010000031.1 coordinate 47,272, forward strand.
AGCCTTGGAACTGCCTTTATAGAATTTCTTTTTTACAAGAGGAAGTTCATCCTCCGGGATACCCGGGCCATAATCGCGGATAGATATAATCACATCCTGTCCGTCATAATGGATCTCGGCATCAATGACTTTACCTTCCCCTCCGTGTTTTGCGGCGTTATCCAGGATGTTCAGATAGACCTGACGCAGACGTTGTGCATCACAGGGAATTTCCGGCACATGTTCATCATTTTCCTGATAATTGATAGTAGTTCCGTCCTGTTCCAGACGGCTGCCGTACATAAAGATGGTATCCTCAAACTCACTGCGGATATCACAAGGTTCTACAAACAGAGCCATTCGACCCTCTTGGATTCGGTTGAAATCCAGCAGCTCCAGAACCATATCCGTCAGACGGCCGGCCTCTCTGTGGATGATCTTCACACCCCGTCGTGTTGAAATATCCAAATTGTCACTGCTGAGAAGCGTCTCACTCCAGCCGGTGATTGCAGTCAGCGGCGTGCGCAGCTCGTGGGACAGTGAGGAAATAAACTCATTTTGCACTTTCTCATTCTCGCTGATCTTCAACGACATTTCGTTGATGGTATCAGCCAATGTGCCAATCTCATCATCATATTTATGTTCAATCTGAATACCGTAACTGCCACCTGCAATCTTTTGCGCCTTCTCCACGATCTTATCCATAGGCACAAGGATCGAACGAATATAGTAGTTACTACTGAACACCACCACTAAGGCCACAAGCATCAGCGCAACAAATGCAATCGCCGCAATCTGGATAATCTGTCTATCCACAATCTTGGTAGATGTCACATAGCGAAGCGTGCCGATTACCTCACCGTTGCTGTATACCATGGGGCTGGTGACTGCAATAATGCGCTCATTGGTGGTTTTATCCTTACCTACATATGTGGTAATGGCACGGGTACGCATTGCTTCCTCGATCTCGGGGGTGTTGGGAGCCTGACCCGACCAGTTGCTGTAGGATGTCGTCACCAGCTTGCCGTCGGCACTGATAAACTGCAATTCTATGCTGTTTTTATCTTCGAAAGTCTGTGCATAGGTAATACAGGACTGATAAAATTCGTTATAGTTGAGGTTCAGATAATCGGCAAAGAACTCTGTTGTAGATCTTGCACGGTAGCGCATATCCGATTCAATCGTAGCATAGTAATACGCAGCAAACGACGCAGTAACCGCTATAACGCATACCAAACCCAGGATCAGAATAATACCAAGAGTATTAATAAGCCATCTCCTGCGCAAGCCTTTTATCTTAAACACGATCTTACCTCTCCTTCAGCACTTATACGTGCCACATATAACCAAATCCCCAAACAGTTGTGATGGACGTAGGTGTATTGGGGTCATCCTCGATTTTAATTCGAAGACGGCGGATATTCACATCCACAATTTTCAGTTCACCGTCATAATCTCTGCCCCAGACAGCGGTCAGAATATCATCTCTGGAAAGTGCTCTGCCAGGATTTTGCATAAAGAGCTTCATGATAGAGTATTCCACCTGGGTCAGACGGATGGGATTTCCGGATTTTTCCAGGGTGTGATTGCGCATATTCAACACAAACGCGCCGCTGCTGATCATATCAGACTGAGCGCCGTTATCACCGCAAACACGACGGTACAGCGCATCAATTCGGGCTGTCAGCTCCGCAGGAGAGAAAGGCTTGGTAACATAGTCGTCTGCACCGGTCATCAAACCGGTAATCTTATCCATCTCCTGAGTACGGGCTGTGAGCATAATAATACCCATACTCTTATTGGTTGCGCGAATTCTGCGGCAAACCTCAAAGCCGTCGATATCCGGCAGCATAATATCCAAAATTGCTACACCGATATCCGGATAGGCGGTCAACTTATCCAACGCCTCCTGACCGGTGCCGGCTTCAACCACATCGTATCCTGCACGCTTCAAATTGATCACAACAAAGCTGCGGATGTTCACTTCATCTTCCAAAATCAGAACTCTTTTCATTGGTTCCACCTCAAATTTCACCCGTATTCCATTCCTGGCGAATTTGCCGGAAGGATCGGATCAATATATCTTCTGTAAGTCCGATAGATGCTGCATCATCCTCTAACTTAGCAGCATATACAACGGACTCCGTCTGCAAAAGCAGTGTATAACCGTTTTGACTGACCTGCTCCAGGCGGTTTTTGCCATTGAAGGCAGCAATGGTAACTATCTTCGTTGCCTTTGTATAATCTGAATTCCATATATAGAGCGCATCCTGTCCGGAGATCCTGTCAACAGTAAAATAATGGGCCCATTTCTCATCCAGCGTCAGATACCAACCGTCGCTGAAATTATGGTAGGTATAGAGCTTATTGGTCTCAGTGCCGTCAGAGGACATAGAGTACCAACGGATCACTTCATATCTTTGGGTCTCCTGATCACCAGTTAGTGGGACAACTGTATTCATATCCGGCATTTCAACAACATCATCACGGTCGATATCCTCAGCATATACGAAGTAATTACGCAGTGTACCAACACTGGTGCCGGATTCGTTAGAGAAACTGACATTTACTAAAACGCCGTTCATAACTGTATACACATCGGTAATCAGTGCGGTCTCTCCCACAGCACTTGCTGTATAGACCGCAGTGCGCATATCCTGAGTTTTGCCCACAATGATACGTTTGAGCTTATCTGCGGGGCTGGACATACTTGCTTCGTTGAAACGCTCCATGACACCGTTATTCACAGCGTACAGTTCCGCAACGCCATTATCGGTTTCCACCTGACCGGGACGAATTACAAACAATTCATTTCTGCCATCGGTATCCATATCCAGCGTCAGGAATTTGGTGTAATTCACTGTCAGTAGCGTCCTAAGTTCCTGTTTTTTGCAAGAATAGACGCTGACAGAACGGATCACCTGGTCACTGAGTTGATGTCCAACCACAATTTCCACACCGCCGGAACCGTCGATCTGTGCATATTCCACCTGAACGAAAGCAGAACCGGTATTATCTATGGTGTCCAGCAAATAGAACTCCTCATCGATTTCCTTGAACACCAGGATTCGCAAGTGTCTGTCAGAAGTTCCCTTTGTGAACACCAGATATTCCGTTTCCTTATCGCCGTCAATATCTGCCGACTGCACAGACTGCTGATATTCACCTGTTAAGGGCGCGCAATACTCCAGACCTACCATTTCCTTCTCAATGGCGATCTGCAGTTTTCTGTCTTCCTCAGAGCGTTCAGGGAGACAGTACATCTTGTCCACAGTCAGCATACTGCAGCCACACAGTGTAAGCACTGCTGCAAACAGCAATGCAGTGGCAACGATTCTTTTCACAGCAGTACCTCCTTTTTATTTCAGTACAACATTTTCTTTGCCAAGGATTCGCTCAAGTTCTTCAATCATATCATTGTCTAACGCACAGTGGGTTCCCCGTCTTACCTGGGTGTCGGCAAAGTAGATAATCGCCTGGCACTTACCGGGGAACATATTGAGAATTGCCTTAACCTTGGGATAAAGCACATCATCCTCTGTAGGAAGACGCAGATATACCTTTTCCGCATACCGGTACACTTCTTTCGGCATAGCATTGTCGGCATACTGGAATCTGGACATATGACGCATCTGATTGACGATGATCTGCGGATCCTTATCATCACGCAATGACAAGCGTCCCGCTACCACCACAGGGGTGTTTTCGATCATCAAACCGCCAAATTCACCAATTGTTCTGGAGAACGCGATCAGCTCAATAGATGCCGTATTATCCTCAATGACAATATATGCCATTGAGCTGTTATTACGCGTAGTCTTGATCTTCACGCTCTGCACCACACCGGCAACCAAAACGACCTGATCGTCCTTGAATGTATTTTCTTCATCCAGCAGCGCCGACAATCGTACAACGTTGGTATTGGCAAGGCGATCCATATATTCATCCATAGGATGACCTGACAGGTAAATACCGGTTGTCTCTTTCTCCATCAGCATCATATCTGCTTTACTGATCTCCGGCATAGACGGTATCTCCACTTCAGAAACATTCACCTCATCAGAAAACAGCGCAAACATTTCAATCTGACCATCCAGATTCTTTTTGCGGGATGCCGCAACACTGTCCATCATCAGATCATACACAGCCAGCAATTCACTGCGGTGGTGACCAAAGCAATCCATAGCGCCGCACTTGATAAAATTCTCCACAGTACGGCGATTCAACTCATCACCCATGCGGCGGATAAAGTCATCCAAAGAACGGTACGGACCATCTGCTTCCCGCTTTGCAACCATAGAGCGGATCAATCCTCTGCCCACATTCTTAACGGCACCTAATCCGAACCGAATTGCATCTCCCTCTACGGAGAAATGGTCATTAGAATGGTTGATATCCGGAGGCAAGGTTGCAATTCCCAGTTCTTTACACTCAGCGATATACCCGGCTACCTTCATAGAATCGTGGAGAACCGAGGTCATCAGTGCCGCCATATACTGCCTGGGATAGTGACATTTCAAATATGCCGTCTGGTAAGACACAACCGCATAGCACACGGCGTGAGCCTTATTGAACGCATAGTTAGCAAAGGCAACGATCTCATCATAAATAGACTGGGCAACGTGCTCAGGGACCCCCTTTGCCATACAGCCGGGAATCCCCTGCTTTTCATCGCCGTAAACAAAGACCTTGCGTTCCTCTTCAATCACCTTTTGCTTCTTCTTGGAAATCGCGCGACGGATATTATCCGCCTGACCCATGGTGTAACCTGCCAGAGACCGAAAAATCTCAATAACCTGCTCCTGGTACACGATACAACCGTAGGTAACCCGAAGAATCGGTTCCAGTAAAGGTGTCTTATAGGTGATCTTCTTGGGGTTCTGTTTATTTGCGATAAATGTGGGGATGGAATCCATAGGACCGGGGCGATACAAAGCCACAATAGCCGTCATATCTTCGATGGAGGTGGGCTTCATATTCATACACACACCGGTGATACCGGAAGATTCCAGCTGGAACACGCCCTGGGTCTTGCCTTCTGCCAGCATAGCAAAGGTAGCAGGATCATTATCCGGAACCTTGGTAATATCAAAACCAGGCTCCACCAGTCGAATCTGCTGTTGGGCGTCCTCAATAACCGTCAGGTTACGCAAACCCAGAAAGTCCATCTTTAGAAGACCGAGTTCTTCAATAGTGGTCATTGTATACTGGGTAACAATGGTCTCATCGTTACGGGACAGCGGCACATATTCACAAACAGGCTCTGCTGTGATCACAACACCGGCAGCATGGGTGGAGGTATTTCTGGGCATACCCTCCAGCTGCTTTGCCGTATCGATCAGATACCGCACCCGGTCATCTGTGTCATACATCTCTTTCAGTTTGGGAGATGAATTCAGCGCCACATCCAATGTGATGTGCGGTGCCTGTGGCACCAACTTGGCGACCGCATCCGTTTCGCCGTAAGTAAAGTCCAAGGCCCTGCCCACATCACGAATTGCGCCACGAGCTGCCATAGTACCGAAGGTAACAATCTGCGCCACATGGTCTGCGCCGTATTTCCGGGTTACATAGTCAATCACCTCACCCCGGCGTTCCTGACAGAAGTCCGTATCAAAGTCAGGCATACTGACTCGCTCCGGATTCAAAAAGCGCTCGAAGATCAGTGCATATTTCATTGGATCCACTTCCGTAATATGCAAACAATACGCAACAATGGATGCCGCGCCGCTGCCACGGCCGGGGCCTACCGGAATACCGGATTCCTTCGCATAGCGGATAAAGTCCCAAACAATGAGGTAGTAATTCACATATCCCATTCGGCTGATAACGCCAATTTCGTATTCCAGCCGTTCCTTATACTCCTCTGGAGGCTCGGCATACCGCTCACGGAAGCCATCCATACAGAGCTTTCGGAAATATTCCTCATTGGTGTATCCCTCCGGAATCGGGAACGAGGGCAAATGGTACTCGTTAAATACGAATTCCACATTGCATCGATCGGCAATCTTTTGGGTATTTTCAAAAGCTTCCTCCACATTGGGGAAAAGCTCTCGCATTTCTTCTTCACTCTTGAGATAGAACTCCTCTGTCTGGAAGCGCATACGGTTCTCGTCTTCCACCCGTTTACCGGTCTGGACACATAGCAGAATATCCTGCATTGCCGCATCTTCACGACGGAGATAATGGGCGTCATTTGTCGCCACAAGGGGCAGATCCGTTTCCTTTGCAAGACGGATCAATTCCTGGTTGACAAATGTCTGCTCAGGGATACCGTGGTCCTGCAGTTCCAGATAGAAATGGTCAGGTCCAAATAGCTCTTTCATGCGGAGCGTATAGCTCAGCGCAGCGTCCATATCCTCTTCCAGAAGCCGCTTAGGGATGGCGCCACCAAGACACGCAGACAGCGCGATCAAGCCCTCTTTATATTTTTCCAGGGTTTCAAGATCCACACGGGGCTTGCCGTAAAAACCTCTTTGGAACGCCTCGGAGACGATCATGCAGAGGTTCTCATAACCCTTTCGGTTTTCACACAAAAGGACAAGATGGTAGGACTCATCATCAATGCCGTGGATTCTGTCCTCCATACCTCTGCGGGCTACATAAACCTCACAGCCGATAATCGGCTTAACACCGGCAGCCTTGGCAGCCTTATAAAAATCAATACAACCATACATAACGCCGTGATCAGTGATGGCGATTGCCGACTGTCCGATTTCCTTGACGCGATCCATCAAATCGTTAATCCGGCAGGCGCCGTCCAGAAGGCTGTATTCCGTATGGACATGAAGATGTACAAAACTCATTGTGTTGCCTCCTGTGCCAACCGGATCAATTTTTGCAACCGATGGTTCATGGCGGGTTTGGTGATGGGCGGCTCCATCATAGAAGCCAGTTCTGTAAGTGTAGATTCCGGATTCTGCTCCCTGGCAACAGCGGCATCCTGCAGTTTTTTCGGCAGGCCTTCAAGAATCCCCAATTGCCGCAATTTGCGAATTGCAGCATGCTGTGCCTGGGCAGCTTCCACAACCTTAGAAGTGTTAGCTTCATCACAATTACACCGCCGGTTCACTTCGTTGTTCAGTTCTTTTTCCAGCTTTGCCTCTATAATTCCCATAGCAGCTACCGGTGCGCCCAGGTAAGTGAGCATATCGGAAATGCGATCACTGTGTTTAAGATACAGCACATGGCCGCCGCCTCGCTTTGTAAGCTTAGGAGAGATAGACAGCACTTCATGAACAAGTGCAAAGCATTCCCGTGCAACATTCGGATGGGTAGTAGTCAGTTCGATGTGGTAACCCTTGCTGGGGTCTGTAACAGAACCGCCTGCAAGAAAAGCACCGCGGAGAAATGCAGCCTTGCAGCAATCCTCTTCCACCACGGGAAGATTAATATGCAGCGCCAGGGTATCCTTTGCATCAAAGCCATAGTGATCCATAATGGTATGAATCTTATCCTGGTCTGAAATTTGAAAGATCAGTTTGCCGGTGCTTTCCAGAGACGGATAGCTGTCAAACCCGATACCAAAGGCTTTCTTGAACAGTTTAGGAAGGATCAGGGCAAATTCGCGGCTCTCAGTTACAATACGGATTCCGTCTGCGCCAAAACTGTTGCAGTACAGCAAAATACCAAAGCACTGGGCTGCAGCGCAACACTTTGAGGACACATTGATCCTGCAAATCTCCGTCTTAACTTTAGAGGAAAACGAGACAGCCATATTGCCCCTCCTTTCGTTACCAAATTCTTACTTCAGGCTCCAATTGGACTCCGGTGGCATCGTAAACTTTTTGCGCCACATCGGATAAAAGATTTTGAACCTCCGCAGCAGTAGCTGCACCAAGATTTACAACAAAGCCGGCATGTTTCTCAGAAATTGCCGCATCGCCAATTCGGTAGCCTTTCAGGCCGGTTTCATCAATAAGAGCTGCTGCATAGCCGCTGACAGGCCGTTTAAAAGCCGAACCGGCTGACGGCTTATCAAGAGGCTGGGAGGTTTTGCGTCGATTCATCAAGTCCTGCATTACTGCGCGGATCTCCTCTGACGGCTTCGGTGTTAGTTGAAACACCGCAGACAGCACAATAGACGTTTCCTCTTCCAGCCGACTGTGTCTGTACGAAAAGCGCATATCTGCATTATCATAAGTCAGGATCTGACCGTCCATCTTCATGACCTGCACACATTTGCAGACCATACTGATATCTCCACCGTAGGCTCCGGCATTCATATAAACGCCACCGCCGACTGTACCGGGGATACCGTGGGCAAACTCAAGCCCGCTGAGGTTGTTATTTGCGGCAAACACCGCCGCTCTTGCCATAGTCACACCTGCACCAACGCAAATGCAATTATCGTCCATCAGTTCCAGGCAGTCCAAACCGTCCTTGAGGCAAATTACAATACCGGACATCCCTGCATCCGGTGCAAGAATATTGGTTCCTGCACCCAAAATAGCAGGCTTACAGTCCAACATTGCGGACAGATGCAACAATTCGACTAATTCTTCCCGGTTTTTCGGGAAAGCCATCACCTCAGCGGGGCCGCCTATCCGGAAAGAAGTATGCTTACTCATAGGCTCCCAAAGCCGTATTTCGAGATTCGGCAATTGCTGCTGAATCTTCCTTTGTAGTAGGGTCAATTCCATCATAAACGCCTCCGGGTGTATGATTACTTAGAGTATAACATACTCGAAGAAAATATACAACAATCAACCTGTCTTTTTCGGCAGGTTTTTCATAGTAAGACTGATACGTTTGCGCTTCTCATCCACATCAAGAACCGCTACTTCCACCACATCGCCAACTTTGACAATTTCGGAAGGATGGCGGATCTTTCTGTTGCAGACCTGAGAGATATGGACAAGGCCGTCCTGATGTACACCAATGTCCACAAAAACGCCAAAGTCAATGACGTTGCGAACAGTACCGGACAGCACCATTCCTGCCTTGAGATCCTTCATTTCCAGCACATCTGTGCGCAAGATAGGCGCGGGCAGTTCATCTCTGGGGTCACGTCCGGGCTTTTGGAGTTCCTTCACCACATCTTCCAGAGTAGGAACACCGACGCCGCAATCGACGGAAGCTTTCTCTTTTCCGTAATTTTCAAAACGGACAGAGATATCTGTCAGCGCACCGTTTTTCACATCCGCTTTGCTATATCCGCAAAGAGTCAGCAGCTTTTCGGCCGCATCATACGACTCAGGGTGCACACCGGTATTATCAAGAATTTCTTTACTCTCCGGCACGCGCAGGAAACCTGCACATTGCTGGTATGCCTTAGGTCCTAATTTGGCAACTTTCTTCAGCTGGTTGCGTGCAGTGAAGATACCGTTTTCGTTACGGTAGTTTACAATATTATGTGCGATTGTTCCATTAAGACCGGAAACTTTTTGTAACAGGCTTGCAGAAGCTGTGTTGAGATCCACACCGACCGCGTTTACGCAGTCTTCAACAACGCCGGAAAGCGCTTCATCCAGGCGTTTTTGAGGGCAGTCGTGCTGATACTGGCCAACACCAATAGCCTTAGGATCGATCTTTACCAGTTCTGCCAGCGGATCCTGTAATCTTCTTGCAATGGATACAGCAGACCGCAGGTTGACATCATAATCCGGGAATTCCTCCGCTGCCAATTTGGACGCAGAATATACAGAAGCACCGGCCTCATTAACGATCATATAGCTGACGCCAGGCAGATTCTTCAGCATCTCCACAGTCATTGCTTCTGTCTCACGTGAGGCTGTGCCGTTGCCGATGGCAATATGCCGCACACCGTGCTTGTTTGCCATCACAGAAAGCTCTGCGATTGCCTCGTCCTTTTTCCTCTGTGAGAAGGTGGGATAAACCACCGTGGTATCCAGCACAGCACCGGTTGCATCGACCACAGCAACTTTGCAGCCGTTGCGGTATCCGGGATCAAGACCCATAGTCACAAAACCCTTTACCGGAGGCTGCATCAGCAGGGGTTTTAAATTCAATGCAAAATTGGAAATGGCAGATTCCGCTGCGCGGTCGGTCAGGGTATTGCGCAGCTCCCTCTCAGCGCTGGGCTCGATCAATCTCTGGAATGCATCCTCCGCAGCTGACCGGACGAATGCAGAAATCTGCGCAGTGGGTTTCAGCGCACCACGGCATACCAAAGCCTGACCTTCAGCGCCGGGCAGTGTCGCACTGACCTTTAAGAAACCCTCCTTTTCACCGCGGTTGATAGCCAGGATCTGATGATTCATCAGTCTGGAAATCGGGGTTTTAAAATCGTAGTACAGTCTGTATACACTGTCCTGCTCGGGGTCAACTGCCTGTACGGTGATCACCGCACTGCGTTCCATCTTTTCACGGAGCGATTTGCGGATATTGGCATCATCGGAAATCATTTCCGCAATAATATCCGATGCGCCTGCCAGAGCATCTTCAACCGTTTCTACGCCCAGTTCAGGATTGATATATTCCGCAGCAAGTTCTGCAGGATCTGCACCGTCCTGTGCATAAATAGCCAAAGCCAAAGGCTCAAGTCCCTTTTCCTTGGCCACAGTAGCACGGGTACGACGTTTCTGCTTGTAGGGTCGGTACAGGTCTTCCACCTCGGAGAGAGTTAATGCGTTTTCGATTTCCTTTTCAAGTTCTTCCGTCAGCTTGCCTTGCTCCTCAATAGATGCCAACACTGTCGCCTTGCGCTCTTCCAGATTCCGAAGACTGGTAAGTCTGGTCTCCAACTGACGCAGAGTGGTGTCATCCATACTGCCGTGGAGCTCTTTTCTGTACCGCGCAATAAAAGGAATGGTATTGCCCTCATCCAACAAACTTACTACATTTTCCACATATTCTTTCTTCTGCTGTAGCTCCGCTGCCAACAGTGTAATTATCTTGTCCATACATGTGCTCCTTGCGTATAATATAACTAATATATCATATCACAGACGTGAGGAATTTGCAACGAATCAATATATATTTTAAGACAAAATAACATACCTGCTTGCATCCCCATCTACAAGGTGATATAATGATGAAAAACATAAATTGGAGGTTATTTTTATGCTTTCCGTATTGGCAAGTATTACCCCTCAGGCGCAAAAAACTGCACTTATTATGCTGTTTGTAATCTTCCTGGCAATGGCCGCAGTCAGCATTGTCTTCACCCTGTTGAATCGGGGCGCAAAAATCGGTGCAGTTCAGCTCTTGATCTACATTGTTACAGTGGTCGTATTGATCTGCTGTCTGGTTTGTCTTTTTAAGTACATCTCTACAACAAAAGGCGCAAACAAACCTGTTGACAAAAATGCAACTGTTGAAAATGAGAATACAACAGACCCCACGGATAAAGCAGAAGACCCCACAGACCCCACAAATCCTGTGGACACCAAACCCAACACTGATGTAGAAAAGATTCCTGAGATCCACCCTGCGTACACAGACGTCAGTAACCCCGAAAACTGGGGTGTTAATTGGGAGATCATTGCCGACGAGCAGCTTGTAGAAAGTTATAAGCGTCCTCAGGGTATTTCCTTCGGTGACGGCAAGGACTATTTTTCCTTCCCCGGCATCGCGACTTTCCGCGGCAATAACTACCGCAACGGCGCGTTCTACGGCACAGCAGATGTAAAAGACGAAACTTTGACAACCGACTGGAGTTTCAACATTGGCGGCCTGAGCTATTGGACAGGCAGCGGCTGGACCGGTCAGCCTCTGATGGTACAGTGGGATGAAGCCACAAAATCCATCATGAATATGTATGAAAGCAAGAAGTCAAAAGAAAATCTTGTAGAAGTCATTCATGCCACTTTGGATGGCAAGATTTATTTCTATGATCTGGACGACGGCGAATGGACCCGGGATCCCATTAATGTGGGTATGCCCTTCAAGGGCGCAGGCTCTCTGGATCCCCGGGGATACCCTCTGATGTATGTAGGTTCCGGCGACAGCATGAATGGCTACTCTCCCAGAATGTACATCATCAGTCTTATCGACGGCACCATTCTCCACGAACGCAGCGGTAACGACACCTACTCAAAGCGCAGCTGGTGCGCATTTGACTCCTCTCCCCTCGTAGATGCCGAGACCGACACTCTCATCTGGCCCGGAGAGAGTGGTGTTCTGTACACAATGGATCTGAATACAGAATACGACCGCAAAGCCGGCACCATCTCCGTTGAACCCGAAGAGGTAGCAAAGACCCGTTACTACACCTCCCGCTCCAACAACGGCACCTACTGGGTCGGTTATGAACCCAGCGCAGTAATCGTAGACCGTTATCTCTATATCTCTGAAAACGGCGGTATGTTCTTCTGTGTGGATCTGGATACAATGGAGCTTGTTTGGGCACAGGATACCAAGGACGACTCCAACTCCACCCCTGTCTTCCAATGGGAAGACGGCAAGGGTTATATCTACACCGCTCCCTCCCTGCACTGGACCGCATCCGGTAGCAGTCAGGGAAAGATCTCCATCTACAAATTGGATGCTGCTACCGGTGAGATCGTGTGGGAGCTTCCCTTTGATTGCTACACCGTTTCCGAAGTCTCTGGTGGCATTCAATCCTCCCCCCTGCTGGGCCAAGAAAATACCGACCTGGAAGGCCTGATTATCTACACAGTAGCGCGAACCCCCAGTGTTGGTGACGGCGCTTTGGTTGCAGTTGACACAAAGACCGGTGAAATTGTTTGGGAAATCTATATGCATTCTTATTCCTGGAGTTCTCCTGTGGCACTTTACACCGCTGAAGGCAAGAGCTATATCGTAGTGGGCGATTCCGCAAGCAATATTCGTCTGATTGCACAGCGGGACGGTAAGGGCGAAGTCATCCAGACCATTGGCCTGGGTGCCAACATTGAAGCCTCCCCTGCCGCATTCAACAACACCATCGTAATCGGTACCCGCGGACAGAAGATCTACGGACTGAAACTATCCTGACAAAAAAACACAGCCGGACAGTATCCGGCTGTGTTTTTCATTGACAACCTATATCTCCAAAGATATAATATAGATAGATAAAAAACAGCAAGGAGGATCTGTTATGGAAAAACGCATTATCACCATCAGCCGTGAGTTTGGCAGCGGTGGCCGATCCATTGGCCGTATGGTTGCCCAAAAACTTGGCATACCCTTTTATGACAAAGAATTGGTGGATCAGATCGCTCTGGAATCCGGCTTTGCTCCCAACTTTGTAGAGGAACACGGTGAACACGCTCCCGGCAAAACTATGTTTTCCTACGCCTTTTCTTCCCATGGCGTCCCCGGCGTTATGAACGGTCTTTCTGCCGCTGATTTTCTCTGGACTATCCAATGCAATGTAATCATGCAGCTGGCTGAGCAGGGTCCGTGTGTGATTGTCGGCCGTAATGCGGATTATATTCTGAAGGACCGCAAAGACTGCGTGCATGTTTTTATTCATGCAGATATGGATTATCGGGCAGATCGTATCGTCCGTCTTTACGGTGACAGCGAAAAGAGTCCTCAGAGCCGTCTGAATGAAAAAGATAAGCGCCGCAGTATTAACTACCAGCACTACACCGGCGGTACCTGGGGTCTTGCTCAGAACTACGATCTGTGTCTTAACAGCAGTTCCCTCGGTGAAGACCGTTGCGTACAGATGATTATTGATGCATTTAATGCATCCGACAAATAATCTACAAACAAAAAGGCTGTCTCGTTTGAGACAGCCTTTTTTATTACTTTTCGGACTTTTCCTTCTTAGCAGGCTCTTTGGCCTTCTTTTCAGCCTTGGCTCTTGCCCGGGCTTCCTCTCGCTTCTTAGCTTCAGCTTTCGCATTCTCGGTAGCGGTGATGTTGGTGGATAGTGCCCACTTCTCAAACTCAACACGAACCTGATCAGCGCTGGTCTCAATCACAAATGTTGCATCCTTAACAGCAACAACGGTGCCGACTACACCACCGATGGTGTTAACCTTATCGCCAACCTTCAGAGCAGAACGCATTTCTTCTGCTTCTTTCTTGCGCTTATTCTCGGGACGGATCAGCAGGAAATAAAAAATGCCGATCATTACCACAAGCATAATAATCATTGTAGGATCCATAAGTTTCGTTTCTCCTTTAGTTAGAAATTACCCACTCATTATACCAAATTTTGCATAAAAAGCAAGGGGAAATTTAGATGCGGCGGGCCAGCTTTTCGGAATACTCTGCACGGAACTGTGCAAAGGTACCTGCATCCAGCGCGTCACGGATTCGTTTCATCAGTTTATTGTAGAAATAGAGATTGTGCATAACACTCAGTCGCATTGCCAGCATTTCTTCCGCCACAAACAAATGACGAATATATGCACGGCTATATCTGCGGCAAACCGGGCAATCACATTCAGGATCGATAGGCTGCATATCGTTTGCGTATTTTGCATTTTTCAGGTTGATTGCACCCTGCCAGGTAAAGAGTCTTGCGTGACGGGCATTACGGGCAGGCATTACGCAATCAAAGAAATCCACACCGCGGTATACTGCCTCGATAATATTGCTAGGTGTACCCACACCCATCAGGTAACGGGTCTTGTCCGCAGGCATATGGGGTTCTACCGCTTCAATAATATCATACATCTCTTCAGCAGTCTCTCCGACAGCAAGGCCGCCGATCGCATAACCCGGCAGATCCAGATCTGCGATCCGTTTCATGTGATCAACCCGGAGATCGGGATATATGCCACCCTGATTGATACCCCAAAGCATCTGCTGCGGATTCACGGTGTCAGCAAGCGCATTCAGCCTGGCGTTTTCTTCCTTGCAACGCACCAACCAGCGGTAAGTGCGATCAATGCTTTTTTTCACATAATCCTTAGGAGCAGGATTTTCGATACACTCATCAAAAGCCATACAGATATCCGACCCCAAATTGGATTGGATCTGCATACTCTCCTCAGGTCCCATAAAGATCTTGCGCCCATCAATGTGCGAAGCAAAGGTGACGCCCTCTTCCTTGATTTTCCGCAAGGAGGACAAACTGAATACCTGGAAACCGCCGGAATCCGTAAGGATAGGTCCGTCCCAGGTCATAAACTTGTGCAAACCGCCGCACTCTTTGACCAACTGATCACCAGGTCGCAGATGCAGATGGTATGTGTTGGAAAGCTCCACCTGACAGCCGATATTCTTCAAGTCCTGTGCGCTCAGAGCGCCCTTAATGGCACCTTGGGTGCCCACATTCATAAAGACAGGAGTCTGTACGGTACCATGGGCACAGGTGAATTCACCGCGTCTGGCTTTCCCTTCCGTCTTTTTAAGTGTAAACATTCAGATCTTCCTTTCAAAGGATGGTCATAGCATCGCCGAACGAAAAAAAGCGATATTGCTCCTTAACCGCAGTCTCGTATGCATTTAGCACATTCTCCCTGCCCGCAAAAGCAGAAACCAGCATCACAAGCGTACTCTCCGGCAGATGGAAATTTGTAATAAGGCCATCCATGGCCTTAAACTGATAACCGGGATAAATAAAGATATCCGTCCAACGGGAGGCCGCTTCAAAAGTGCCGTCCTGCTTTACAAGAGACTCCAATGTTCTGCAGGAAGTGGTACCAACGCAGATCACCCGTCCGCCGTTTTTCTTAGTTTTATTAATCACGTTTGCAGCCTCTTCACCGATCATGCACAGCTCACTATGCATATGATGCTGGGTGATCTCATCCGCTTTTACAGGGCGGAATGTACCCAAACCAACATGCAACGTAACAAAGGCAATATGCACGCCTTTCTCCTTGATTTTCTTGAGGAGTTCATTGGTAAAATGCAAACCGGCCGTGGGTGCTGCAGCAGAGCCTACTTCCCTGCTGTAAACTGTCTGATAACGCTCCTGATCCTTGAGTTCAGCCTTAATATAAGGCGGCAAGGGCATCTTTCCCAGCCGTTCCAAAACCTCTAAGAAAATACCCCCAAAATGGAATTCCACGATGCGGTTACCGTCGTCGCAGACTTTACGAATAGTGGCTGTCAATTCACCGTTGCCAAAAACCACTTCCTGGCCCTCCTGCAGCTTTCTGCCGGGTTTTGCCAAGCACTCCCACTGTTTATTGCCCAGGTCACGCAACAGCAGCAACTCTACCGCACCACCTGTGGGCCGGTGACCCAAAAGCCGTGCAGGCAGCACACGGGAGTCATTCATCACAAGACAGTCGCCAGGTTGCAGGTAATCCACAATATCATAAAAATGCCGGTGTTGCAGCGCGCCGGTTTTCCGATCCAACACCAACAGCCGGGATGTATCCCGCTGCTGCAGGGGTGTTTGCGCAATCAGCTCTTCCGGAAGATAATACCAAAAATCACTGGTTTTCATAAATTCTACTCCGTTAATCAATTTCGTTTTATAGTATAGTGCATTTCCTCTTATTTTGCAACAAGCAAATCCGGCAGTAGCTACATAGAATGTGCCGGAGGGATGTATAATGAGAAATACATTGTTCACAGGAGTGTGTACCGCATTGGTCACTCCTTTTTTGAACGGAAAAGTAAATTTTCCAATGATGGAACAGTTGATTTCCAGGCAAATTCATTCCGGCATCAGCGCTGTCGTTGTTGCGGGCACAACCGGAGAAGCCTCCACATTAACTGATATGGAGAAGATTGAGCTTTTCCATAGATGCAAAGACTATGCAGGCAAAAAATGTAAAATCATTGCAGGAACCGGTTCCAATGACACTGTGCACGCCGTAGCACTGAGTCAAGCCGCACAACAGGCCGGCGCTGATGCAATATTAGTTGTCTCCCCCTACTACAATAAGGCAACCCCCAGCGGACTGATCTCGCACTATATGTCAATTGCCACAAGTGTGGGTATTCCAATCATACTCTACAATGTACCTTCCCGGACCGGAATTGACATCCCGGTATCCGTATATCAGCGTCTCTCTGTGGTCCCCAACATTGTCGGTGTTAAAGAAGCCAGCGCTGATATCACGAAAATCACAAGAATACGCAGAGAATGCAGCCCCGATTTTACCATATGGAGCGGAAACGACGACCAGATTGTGCCGGTACTGTCTCTTGGTGGTCAAGGTGTGATTTCTGTTGTGTCTAATGTCTGCCCAGAGGAAGCAGTAGCAATGTGCAGTGCAGCTCTTGATGGGGATTTTGACACAGCTTCAGATTTACAATGCCGGCTGTCTGAACTTATCGAGTTGCTCTTCTGTGAAGTCAATCCTATCCCTGTAAAAGCAGCAATGAAAATGATTGGTTATGACTGCGGTGATTGCCGTTTGCCACTAACAACGTTGACAGATGAATCCTATCGAAAATTGCAAAAGTACTTGAATCCATAAAAAACACGGGTGCATCTGCACCCGTGTTCTGTATTTAAGCCAGAATTGCCTTGTGAAAAACCTTCTTACCCTTACGGATTTTCACACCATCGGTGAGCATCTGCTGGGTAACTGCAAAGGTAGGATCGGGTACTTTTTCGTCATTGACAAAGACACCGCCCTGCTGCACCAGTCTGCGGGCCTCACCGTTAGAAGCAGCCAGCTTGCAAGCTACCATCAGGTTGAGAATGCCGATCTTGCCATCAGTAAGCTTATCAGCAACAATCTCAGTTGTGGGCATATTGGCATCATCACCGCCGCCAACAAACAGAGCCTTGGCAGAAGCCTGTGCCTTCTGCGCCTCTTCCTCACCGTGCACCAATTTGGTCAGTTCAAAAGCAAGAATTTCCTTAGCGGTATTGAGCTGCGCATCCTTCCAGGCGTCCATCTCATTGATCTGCTCCAGGGGCAGGAAGGTCAGCATCCGGATGCACTTGAGAACATCGGAGTCCTCCACATTGCGCCAGTACTGGTAGAACTCAAAAGGAGTGGTCTTTTTGGGATCCAGCCAAACTGCGCCCTTGGCAGTCTTACCCATCTTCTTACCCTCAGAATTCAGCAGCAGAGTGATGGTCATTGCATGAGCATCCTTGCCCAGTTTGCGGCGGATCAGCTCGGTACCGCCCAGCATATTGCTCCACTGGTCGTTGCCTCCAAACTGCATATTGCAGCCATACTTCTGGTACAGATGATAGAAGTCGTAGGACTGCATAATCATATAGTTGAATTCCAGGAAGGATAGACCCTTCTCCATTCTCTGCTTATAGCACACAGCGCGGAGCATATTATTCACAGAGAAGCAAGCGCCCACCTCACGCAGTACATCCACATAGTTCAGGTCCAGCAGCCAATCGGCATTGTTGACCATCATTGCCTTACCTTCGCCAAACTCAATAAACCGCTCCATCTGCTTCTTGAAGCAGGCGCAGTTATGGTCGATAGTCTCCTTGGTCATCATAGAACGCATATCGGTTCTGCCGGAAGGGTCGCCGATCATGGCAGTGCCACCACCAATCAGCGCAATAGGACGGTTGCCGGCCATCTGCAAGCGCTTCATCAGGCACAGAGCCATAAAGTGGCCTACATGCAGGCTGTCAGCGGTAGGGTCAAAGCCGATATAGAACGTTGCTTTGCCGTTATCGATCATCTCCCGGATTTCTTCTTCATTGGTAACCTGGGCAATCAGGCCTCTTGCCACCAGTTCGTCATACAGTTTCATATCTTTCCTCCAAAAATTAAAGTCCTCTGCCCTTACGGACAGAGGACGTAAAATACGTGGTACCACCTCTGGTTTATCCCTGCTTCACAACAAAGACCTCACTGCGTTCGTAGAACGCATTTCGCAATATCGGGCGAACCCGTCTTTTCCTACTGCAATTTTCAGAAAAGCCACTCCGGGATGTATTTGGGCGGATTCTTCTGCTGCCTTGCACCAACCGGCAGTTCTCTGTAGAAGAACGGTCGCTTACTTGTTCCCATCACAGTGTTCCATAGGATATTAGCAAATCAAGAAAGATTTGTCAAGCATTGAGCATTTCCTGCGCGCTTTTCAGGGTGGTTTCCGTGATATTTGCACCGCCAATGATTCTCGCAAGTTCCTGCTTTCTTCCCTCAAGATCAAGAGGTGTGACGGTTGTATATGTACGGCCGTTACGTTCCTCCTTGGAAATTAGCATATGGGTATCTGCTAACGCTGCCAACTGGGGCAGATGGGTTACACAAAGAACCTGCTTATGGGCAGAGACACTCTTAAGCTTTTGCGCCACCTTTTGTGCAGCGCGACCGGAAACACCGGTATCCACCTCATCAAAAATCAGCGTGCCGATATCGTCCTGCTGTGCCAATACATTTTTCATTGCCAACATAATACGGGCCAGTTCGCCGCCGGAAGCAACCTTGCTCATAGGCCTTAACGCTTCGCCAGCGTTGGCAGACATATAAAACGCCACAGCATCCGCACCGTCGGGTGTCAGCCCCGTCTCCTGGAAATTGCAAGAGAACTGCACCTTCGGCATATCCAGCTGCGAAAGTTCACTGAGAATCTGTTCCGATAGGGCATCCGCGCCCAGCTGGCGTTTTCCCCGTAGTCTCCGGGCAGCATTCCAGGCTTTTTCCTCAGCAGTTTTTAATTTCTTTTTCAGCTGTTCCAGAAGATCATCCGCAAAGGTGATCTCATCCAGTTCTTTCTGCGCATTTTCAAGGTAATCCAATATATCCTGACAGGTAATGCCGTACTTTTTGCGAAGCCGGTGGATCACATCCAGGCGGCTCTCAATCCGTTCCAGTTCGTCACCGCTGTAAGAAAGATCGTCACGGGCATCCCGCACCTGTTCTGCCACGTCCTGGACCTGATACATCAGTTCCGTTACGGTCTCGTGAAGCTTATCATATGCATCGGTATATCGTTTCAAACGGGAAAATTCCCGCTCTGCCTGACTGAGCAACCCCGCAGCGCCATCACTGTCATCGCCACCATACAGACACTCCACTGCTGCAAACATTCCGTCACTGAGCTTCTCTGCATTCTGCAGCACCTTTCTGCGTTCCTCAAGGGCAGTATCCTCATCCGGCTGCAATTCCGCCTTGGAAATCTCTTCAATTTGGAAACGAAGGGTCTCCATTCTCCGGAGTTTTTCTCCCTCGTCCATAGTCATTCTGTCGATCTCTTTTTTAAGTTCGGCGACAGCATAATAGCAACCGCGGTACTCTTCCAGTAAAGGCTCACACTCAGAAAAAAGGTCGAGATACTTCAGGTGATTTGCCTCATCAAAAAGCGCAGCGCTGTCGTGCTGACCGTGGATATTGATCAGCTGTAAGCCTAATTTGCGCAGGATGGAAACAGTAACCAATGTGCCGTTAACACGGCAGACATTTTTGCCATCCAGGTGTATATCCCGGTGGATCACAATCTCAGAGTCGTAAGGTACACCGTTTTCCTCAAACCAGCTCAGCTGCGGTACATCGGTAAACACCGCACGCACGGATGCCTTGTCTTCACCTGTACGGATCATATCCCGATAGGCTCTCTCGCCCAAAATTGCGGAGATCGCATCGATCACAATGGATTTACCGGCACCGGTTTCACCGGTGAGGATATTAAATCCCGTGTGAAACGAGATATCTGCACACTCGATCACCGCGATATTCTCAATGTGTAACAGAGTCAGCACCGGTGGTTCCTCCTAAAATCAGCTCAATAAATTCTTGATCTCACCGCAAAATGCAGCGGCAGTATTGTTATCGCGCATAACGATCATCACTGTATCGTCACCGGCCAATGATCCAACAACAGCGCTCATATTCATAGCGTCGATAGCAGCGCCTGCGGCAGAGCCCAGCCCCGGAAGTGTCCGAATCACAATGATGTTTTGCGCATAATCGTAACCGATAACACACTCACGGAAGATGGTATTCAGTCTGGCTGAAAAGCTGCCGGCAATCTCCCCATTAGAGGCAGTATATCGGTAGGAACCTAAATTTGTCAACTCCTTAACAATCCGGAGTTCCTTAATATCCCGGGAGATGGTTGCCTGGGTTCCATTGAAGCCTTCCTGCTTCAACGCTTCCAGCAGCTGTTCCTGGGTCTCTACATTACGGGTAGAAATAATTTCCATAATTTTAGCTTGTCTTTGACTCTTCATACCCTCACCCCATTCTGAATTTCATATTCACTACATCGTAAAAGCTACGATCCTTTAAACGAACCAACTTTGTCGTCAGGTCAGATTTTCTGACAGTTGCCACATCCTCAAGATTCATACGGAAAGCCTTTCCCCCATCTACAGAAAGATAGGCATTTCTCCGGGCGTTCTTTGTCAGTTCCACCTTGATTACTCGCTTCTCAGAAGCAACGATGGTTCTGCTTCCAACATCGTGGGAGCAAATAGGTGTCACCAGCACGCTGTGGGCATCGGGCTCAACAATGGGACCGCCGGCAGACAGATTATACGCAGTAGAACCGGTGGGAGTCGCCACAATAATGCCATCACCGCTGCACTCCAATGCCTTAACATCATCACAATGTACGGAAAGATGCACAATTCTGGCAACCGCGCCCTTCGTGATCACAACATCGTTCAGTCCGATGTCGTGGAAGAGAATATCGCCACCGCGGCGGATGGTAACATCCAACATCATTCGGTTATCAATCGTATAGTCGTCAGTAGCAATGCGACGAAGTTCTTCCAGTTCTCCGGACTCCAGCTCCGCCATAAAACCCATCGTACCGATATTCACACCCAGGATAGGCAAACCATGTCGGGTTGCTGTCTTTGCCATATGCAGGATCGTACCGTCGCCACCAAAGCAGACCAACATCGATGCGCCGGGCAGTTCGCGCTCCAGTCTGGAAAAACGAATATCCTTGGGTAGATCGTAAGTACGGTCAACTTCAAAAGGCAGACACATCCGAACATCCAATCCGGCATCCTGCAGGATCTCCATAGCTGCTCGGGCAGTTTTGAAATCCTTATCTCTGTAGGGATTTGGTGTCAGTATAATCTTTTTCATACCGCGCCCCCATTCAACGTATTATGCGCCTGTGTTACCAAAGCTTCTGTATCCGGTTTGATCCCGGGAACATCAGCAGCTGTTAAGTGCGCTAAAAATTCGATATTTCCCTCAGGGCCTTTCACCGGTGAAAATGTGAGTCCTAAAATAGTAAACCCCATTGCAAGCACAGACTCTGTAAAGGTATCCAGCACTTCTTTGTGGATTTTCGGATCGCGAACAACGCCCTTCTTGCCCACTTTATCCTTACCGGCTTCAAACTGGGGTTTGATCAAGCAAAGTACCTGACCATCCTCTTTCAGCAAAGTTTTAATAACGGGCAGGACAATCCGCAGAGAGATGAAACTTACATCCACAACAGAAAGATCCAGGGGTTCACCCAGCTGTTCCGGAGTTACAAACCGAATATTGGTACGCTCCATTACCACAACCCGGGGATCAGAACGGATCTTCCAATCCAGCTGACCGTAGCCTACATCGATAGCAAAGACTTTCTTTGCACCCTGCTGCAGCAAGCAATCCGTAAAGCCGCCGGTGGAAGCGCCGGAATCACTGCAAACAAAACCGTCGGGTTTCACACCAAAGTCCCGCAAGGCTTTTTCCAGCTTCAAGCCGCCGCGACTGACATAGGGACAACCACCGGACCGGACCTCAACATCCACCGTCTCCTCGTAGGAAATACCGGGCTTATCCGCTTTTTGTCCATTTACATACACCAGACCGCTCATAATGATCGCCTGGGCTTTTGCTCGAGTGGGTGCGTGACCCTGCTCAACCAAAAGAACATCCAAGCGCTTTTTAATTTTCATTGCCACACACCTCCATTACATAATTTGCGATCCCCTCCGGAGAAAGTCTGTATTGCTGGCGCAACACATCCACTGCACCATGGGTAACATATTCGTGACCAAGATCCAGACCACTTACACGAACTTTATGGGACACCGCTCTTGCAATCGCATCGCAGATACCGGAATCGGTACAGCATTCTTCAATCACAACACAGGTTTCTCCCACAATATTTTCCAAAATTTGATCCGTAGCCAAAGGTGCTACTGAAGTCAGTCGCAGAATCTTCGCATTGATGTTGCGCCACTCCAAAATTTGGGCTGCTGCAAGCACCTGATTAACCGTTGTGCCATAAGTGATCAGAGTAACATCTGATCCATCACGGCAAACATCCACCTCACATTGCATACAAGAACCCACATATACACCGTCACCGCCTCTGGGATAGCGAATGGCAACAGGGCCATTGCACTCATTGACTGACCAGCGTAGCATATCACTAAGCTCCTGACGGCTTGCAGGACAAAGTACGCGCATTCCCGGTGCCTGACGCAGAAATCCCACATCAAACACGCCGTGATGGGTCTCGCCGTCCTCACCCACCAGACCAGCACGGTCCACAGCAAATACAACGTGAAGTTTTTGCAAACAAATATCCTGCAAAATCATATCATATGCACGCTGCAGGAATGTGGAATAGATGGCCACGACCGGGATCATCCCCTGTTTTGCAAGACCTCCGGCCATAGATACAGCATGACCTTCTGCAATACCCACATCAAATGTACGCTGGGGAAATTTATCCTTAAATCCGGAGAGTCCGGTGCCGCTGGGCATTGCCGCAGTAATTGCGCAAATTTTGTCATTCTCGTCTGCTATCTGACATAACGTGCTGCCAAAAGCATCGGAAAAAGTCTGTTTTTTTGTGTCGATAGATTTTCCGGTATCGGGGTCGAACTTGCCAACGCCGTGGAACAGTTCAGGCTGATCCTGTGCAGGTGCATAACCTCTGCCCTTTTCCGTAATCACGTGAATTACCACAGGTCTGCGCATCTGCTTTGCTTCCTCGAGCAGATAAATCAGATGCTCTGTATCGTGACCGTTTACAGGACCGAAGTAAGAAAATCCAATTGTCTCAAACAAGGTCGCGGGAATTAACATACGGCGAACTTTATCCTTGATGCGACGAATACCTCTGGCCGTAAAATCACCGCCGGGTACCTTAGCTAAAAGATTCTTTGAACGCCGTTTCATACCCAAATAACGTGTTTTTGTTCTCAAACGCCGCAAGTGGTAAGCCATACCGCCTACATTACGGTCAATAGACATCGCATTGTCATTCAAGACAACAATCATCGGTTCATGGCTGACCGCTGCATCACTTAAACCCTCAAAGGCCAGACCGCCTGTGGCTGAGCCGTCGCCGATCAGCGCTACCACATCGTAATCTTCATCGCAAAGTGTTCTTGCGCGGGCCATACCCAATGCAATGGAGACAGAACTGGATGCGTGGCCGGCTGTAAAGGCATCCGTAATACTTTCCGAAGGTTTCGGAAAACCGGCAATGCCACCAAACTGCCGCAGATGCTGAAAATCCGCCTGGCGGCCGGTCAACAGCTTATGGACATAGGACTGATGACCAACATCAAACACCAGACGGTCTGTTTGTGTATTAAAAACAGTCTCAATGGCCACAGTCAGTTCCACAACGCCCAAATTAGACGCAAGATGACCGCCTGTCATTGAAACATTGGAGATCAGGAAATCACGAATTTCCCCGCAAAGAATCTCTCTCTGCGGAGCTGTTAATTTCCTAAGATCGTTATGATCTTTAATATTCTCCAAGATACCCAAAGGTAACACAACCTAACTTTTCTTTTTGTTAAAAATATTGCCGATGCAGTGGAATCCGTGAATGATACGGCCAACCGAAAAAACAATATCTGTGCAGGAGTTGATGGCAACGGATTTACCCAAAGCCTTGCCGCCCACAGTCAGTCCCGCTACAAACGCAGACATCAGTAAAGATGCCAACCGGGGCCAGGAAAATTCAAAATTCTGTAATAGCTGTACCGCAATGGTGGCAGACGCAGCACCGGAGACAACACCGCAGATATCACCGATCACATCGTTGCAAATAGAACTGACTCGTTCAGCCTTGCGCAGCAGTTGCAGTGCTTCCAGCGCACCGGGGACTTTTCGTGCCGCCATAGAATGAAAGGGCTTTTCATCCGCAGAGGTAACCGCCACACCCACGACATCAAATACGATACCGATCAACACGATCAGCAGCAGAATTATAAAGGCTACCAACACGGTACTGACAGCCATAATTTCATCGGAAATAAGAGAAATTGTGCCGGAAATCAGGATGGTGACAAAAAACACAGTGATCACCCAACTCAGATTCTTATTACGTTCTTTCTTGGTCGATTGGCCCTCAGATTTTGACACGGTTGTTCTCCCTCTTCCGAAAGATAGTTAAAATATGACGGTGACAGACAGAATAAATCTTACGGCTTAGGTCGGGTTGGTTTTCCCCGGACAGAACCTGCCGTTGCCGCGCAGGCCGTTTCCATTTAATCTGTCCGCCCAAGTGTTACCATAATGAGTACCCGATTGCCACTTAGTCCGTACTGCAATCCCCTGTCTGCCCAGTTATGACAGCCTAGGTGTTTTCCACAGCAGCCCCATCCGGTTCTTATCCTCTTTTGCAAATATGGTTTCCAGGGGCAATAACAACCTCGGCATGGCCACTACCGTCGGCTGAAGGTTCCCCTTTCCCCGCATATTCACTCAAGGCAGGCTACACTGCACGTAGCAACGCGATTCTGCGCACCACCTTGCAGGTTCATACCCAGCTCGTGCGCGAAGCGGCTTCCAATAAATTGGAGTTCTCAACTTCGTCGTACAACACCGGGTCTCCACGGAAACCGGGTCGTATGCTCCATGCCATTGGAGCGCGCCCGAAATCCTTAACCCCCAGCATCCACCCTAAACTGGGCGTAAAAAGCAGACACCAGGGACTTCACCGATATGCCCTTTATAGGATTTTTAGGCCCTACCTGGGAACCGGCGGTTCTGACTAGGATACTGCACCGTCACAATGTATATTATCACAGAATTTATGAATATACAAGTGTCATTTGTATTTTTGTATATTTTTCCGCAAAAGAAAAAGGGCGGAAAATCCGCCCTTTATACTCTGTTGGTAAAACCGTCATCCACAATGTCGCTGTGGGTAATGACAATATCGATTTTTTTCAGTTCCTCCCGGGTGAAAAAGCGCAATTCTTTGGACTCGCTGCTGATTATAATATCTGGTTCATCCTCCAGACGCACAATGTAGGCTACCACAACCATTTTCCAAATACTGCCATCCTGATATGCAGCAATTCGTTTCGGCTCGTCGTAAACTCCTAATTTTTCGAACTTTTCTGCAGCGATTTTTAAACCGGTTTCTTCCAACACCTCGCGAACAATCGCCTGGATCGGCTCTTCGGTTTTCTTGACTCCGCCACCGATCATGCCCCAGGTATCACTGTCTGCGCGCTTTTCCAGCAAAACCCGGTCATTATGTATAATCAGCACATTGGCGCCCAGATGGGTCTTTTGGGTTGTTTTCGGAGCATTGGGATCTCCCCGATAAAATTTCACAATGGCCATATAACCACCTCTTGATGAATTTACATTCACTATACACCATCTGTGCCGCTTTTTCAATTAAAATTCATCGGGAATAGGTTTGGTAACACCGGTACGTCGGGCTTTGTCCAGGCCTCCGGACATATGTTCTCCGGGCATCTGTGCAAATTTGGCTCTTCGGATCACATCCTCCCCAAATTTATCGCGCAGCGCATCCACTGTCTCGTCCAATCGCATTTTTCTCTCATACCGCACCGGGGTGACCTCAGAGAACAGATCATACTGCCGGTACGGTTCTGCCGTCAGTTCAGTCACCTGCACACCCAGCTGCCGCAGCGGCGTATGTCCATCCCATACCTCGTCAAACACCTTACAGGCCGCTCGGAAGATCTCCTCGGTTATATTGGTAGCGCCGTTGAGTTTTCGCTGGTGAGAGCTGTGGTTAAATTCGTGGGTGCGCAAATGCACAGATATACAACTTCCGCATTTGTCATCCTTGCGCATTCGCATTGCAACTGTTTCGCACAGACTCAGCAACACCTGAAAGGCCTCCGCGCGGCTGCAAACATCTTTTGTTGTAGTAACAGAGTTGCCATAACCTTTGTTTTCCGCCGGCGTGGGGCTCACCAGATCCGCATTGCGACCGTTGGCAAAGTGCCAAACTGTCTCGCCGTGTTTTCCCATTCGTCGGCGCAAAAGGTTGGGATCGGCCTTTGCCAGATCTCCAATGGTATAGATTCCCATAAGATTCAGTTTCTTTTCAGTTGCCGGTCCTACCAGGAACAAATCTCTCACAGGAAGCGGCCACAGTTTTTCCGGGATCTCCTCAGGAAAGCAGGTGTGAACTTTGTTCGGTTTTTCAAAGTCTCCGGCCATCTTAGCCAGCAGTTTGTTGGTAGAAATACCGATATTCACAGTAAACCCCAGTTCTTCCCAAATCTTTTGGCGCATTTTCTCCGCTGCAAGTCTTGGGCTGCCGTGGAGCCGCTGGGTGCCCGTCATATCCACCCAAGCCTCATCAATGGAATACTGCTCCACCACGGGGCTAAAAGAACGCAGTACCTCCACAAAGTGTCTGGAGGCTTCCACATACAGCCCATAATCCGGCTCCACCACCTTCAACTCCGGACATTTTTCCAAAGCCTTAAACAGCGGTTCTCCGGTATGAATGCCGTATTTCTTGGCAGGCGCGCTTTTGGCCAATATAATACTGTGTCGGGATTCCTTGTCGCCCGCCACTACAGAAGGCACATCCCGCAGATCTTCGGTTTCGCCCAGCACCTTTACCCTGTAAGCCGCCGACCAGGATAGAAATGCGCTGTTGGCATCCACATGAAAGATAATTCTTTTTTCCATATTCAGCACACCCGTCTCAAAAAGCTCCAGCAATGACTGCGGACCGTATATTTCAATTCAAATAGCCACTCTTTTCCGAATACTGTAGCGCGGCACAAAAAGATCTGCGCTTCGATGCCTACATACTGCACCTGTTTTGTGCTGACCACTTCATCGATATCAATCCGCAGGAGACGGTGTTCTCCATCCTCTATACGCATACGCAGGGGGCGGATATCCCCATTTGCGCTGCAAAGAGAAATCACATCCACCGGACCTATGCTATGTTCCACACCACTCACCTGCCTTTTTCTTAATTATAGTACATTTGTTCGAAAAGTGCAAGTGTAATTTTATGGTTGCCCCTTCCCTGTTCCTTTGGTATAATCAACAGAAAGAGGATGTGAGAAAATGTTGAAATTCCCCTGTTTAGTCTTAGACCACGATGAAACTGTGGTGCAAACAGAACAGAATATGGGATACCCTTTCTTTTTGGATATTCTGAAGGTTCTGCGTCCCGGAGAAACCGTCTCTCTGCAGGACTATGTATACGACTGTTACCACATCGGGTTTGTGGAGATGTGCCGCAAGCGGTTCGGTTTTAATTCTGAGGAATTGGCAACAGAACACAGACAATGGGATGCCTACAGCAAAATCCACATTCCGGAAATCTACCCCGGAATTGAAAAAATTATCAAAAAGCAAAAGGAGCAGGATGGCCTGATCTGTGTTGTTTCCCACTCCAACCGTGATATCATAGAACGGGATTATCTGGCGCACTTCGGCATCCTGCCGGATGCTATTTACGGCTTTGAACTGCCCTCTGAGCAGCGAAAACCTGCCCCCTATCCCTTGCTGGATATTATGGAGAAATTCTCCATACAACCAAACGATATTTTGGTTGTAGACGACGCAAAGCTGGCCTGTCAAATGGCGGATCCCTTAGGTATAAAAGTAGCCTTCCCCGGTTGGAGCAAGCTCGGTTTTGATACCATTACCCGGGAAATGTCTGCGTGCTGTGCTTACTCCTTTGCAACAACAAAAGAATTGGAAGATTTTCTGTTTTCGGCAGATTAAAGCCTTGACAGATATGCTATAATACTTGAAGATTGGAGGTGTGGATCACGGAAAAACACAACATTAAAATTCTTGCCCAAAACCGGCAAGCATATCACGAATATTTCGTGGAAGAAGAAATGGAAGCCGGCATTGAATTAAAGGGCACGGAAGTCAAGTCCATCCGCCTTGGCACATTGAATTTAAAAGATGCATGGTGCGGTATTAAGGACGGCCAGCTGCTGGTAAACCAGCTCCACATCTCCCCCTATGACCATGGCAACCGCTACAATCCCGATCCGCGCCGTGTCCGCAGACTCCTGATGCACAGACGGGAGATTATGCGACTGCTGGGCAAAGTCAAGCAGGACGGATACTCGCTGATTCCTCTTTCGGTTTATCTGAAAGGCAGCCTTGTTAAGGTAAAGCTGGGTCTGTGCAAAGGCAAAAAACTCTATGACAAACGGCAAACTGAAGCGAACAAAGACGCAAAGCGTCAGATAGAAAGAGCAATGAAGGAGAGATACTGATATGAACCCTACATTTAAAATTACTATGGAAAACGGCGGCGTGATCGAAGGTGAACTGTACCCCGAGATCGCGCCCCAGAGCGTGTATAACTTCATCGATCTGGCAAACCATAACTACTATGACGGCCTGATCTTCCACCGTGTCATCCCCGGCTTTATGATCCAGGGTGGATGCCCCGATGGCACCGGTATGGGTGGCCCCGGCTACTGCATCAAGGGCGAATTCTTCTTTAACGGTTTCAAGAATGACCTGCGCCATAAACGCGGTGTGCTGTCTATGGCCCGTTCCTCCAGCCCCAACTCTGCCGGCAGCCAGTTCTTCATTATGCACGAAGATGCCAAGCATCTGGACGGTCAGTATGCATCCTTTGGCAAGGTAACCTCCGGAATGGAGGTTGTGGATGCCATTGCAACCACCAAGACCGGTATGCAGGATCGTCCCGTAGCTGAACAGACGATCTCTTCCATCACCGTTGATACCCACGGAGAGATTTATCCAGAGCCTAACAAGCTCCCTGATCCCTACGGCAGATACTAATTCAATCCGGGCTGCACACGCAGCCCCCATATGGGGCCGCACTGGTTTCGACGGGGGTAGTGAGGCCGGATAAGCGGGCCGTGGCACCTGACCACGATAAAACGGGTAACTTTTTAAATTTAACTGACAACAATACTGTTGCTCTGGCTGCCTAATTAGGCGCCCATCCGCCCCGGAAGGTCCACGAGCCGGGCTCGGGTGTGATCGCAGTGGAGAACGTGAGTGCAGTAAGCTTTGCCTGTGCCACGCATTATGAAGCTACTGATTCCCGTAGGGTGTTTGTTTCCGCTGGGATGAGGGAATGTAAATAACAAACTGCGCCCGGAGAAAGTCCCTCCAAGTTACCTTCGGACAGGGGTTCGATTCCCCTCGGCTCCACCATAAAAAAAGGCCACCCATTCGGGTGGCCTTTTTTTATGGAATTGGCATTCAAGTCGTGGGGAATCGAACCCATTTATATGGAACTGTCCGGTGGACAGTTCCTGAAGTCGATTCCCATCAGCTTTTACATACCTCTTGACATTGCCTATGCCTCGTGTTATGATGTATTTCAAGAGAGGGGGTATCCAATGGATATTCAACTGAAACGGGGTCTTTTGGATGTATGCGTTCTGGCCGCCATCAAAAATGAAGAGTCCTACGGTTACAAAATCATCAAGGATCTATCGCCATATATTCAGCTATCCGAGTCTACATTATACACCATTCTTAAACGATTAGAAAGCGCAGAGCTGCTCACCGTTCGAACCGCAGAGCACAGCGGACGACTTCGAAAATACTATCGCATCACCGGTGCCGGCCGCAGCCGCATTGATTCTTTCCGCAACGAATGGAAAGAAATTATGACGATTTATCAATTTGTAACCAAGGAGGATACAAATTATGACAAAATTTGAATTCCTTGCTGATTTATACAACGGTCTGTCTGCCCTTCCTGAGCAGGATATCGAGGAGCAACTGAATTACTACAGCGAGATAATCGACGACCGCATTGAAGACGGTCTATCGGAAGAAGAGGCAATCGCACAAATCGGTAAACCTGAGCAAATCATCACTCAGATTCTTGCAGATATGCCCATCAGCAAACTGATAAAAACTAAACGCAGATTATCCGCCGGAGAAATCACGCTTTTAGCTATTGGTTCTCCCCTGTGGTTTCCCCTGCTGATTGCAGCATCGGCTGTCATATTTGCGCTTTACATTTCTCTATGGGCTGTCATCGTTTCCCTTTGGGCCGTATTTTCCAGTTGCGCCGCCAGCGGTTTTGGCGCTCTCATTGCAGGATCTATATTTTTATTTAACGGAAGCGGAGCATCTGGTCTGTTCACCATCGGCGCCGGATTCATTTGCCTCGGCCTGTCCGTGTTCCTGTTCCTTGGCTGCAAAGCCATTACCAAGGCCACAATCGTTCTCACCAAGAAAATTATTTTGCGGGTTAAAAAGTCTCTTGCTCGAAAGGAGAAAGGAGTATGAAAACAGGAATGAAAATACTTTTGATTATAGGCGCAGTCCTGATTGGAATCGGCGCAATTCTCTTCTGCTTAATAATGAGTAAATTGGACTGGGATTTTCGGAAATTATCTACGGTAGGTTTTGAAAACACCACCCATAATATTACTGAGAGTTTCCAAAACATTTCCATCAAAACCGACACAGCAGATGTCTATTTTGTTCCCGCAAACAATTCTGAAACGAATGTTTTATGCTATGAGGAAAAGGACATCAACCACACTGTCTCTGTCGAAGATGACACCCTGAATATCACAATCAACGATAACCGGAAATGGTACGATCACATCAACATTTCTTTTGGAAAGCCAACTATTACTATCTATCTTCCCGGGGAGACTTACGAAAAGCTGACCGTCACTTCCAGCACGAGTGACATTGAAATCCCAGGAAATTTCACCTTCCGAAGCATCGACATAACCGGAAGTACCGGTGACACAACTTGCGCTGCAGCGGTGAAGGATACCCTTAAGATCCACCAAAGCACAGGCGATATTGAGGTGGAACATACCAATGTCGGAGCAATGAATCTGACGGTATCCACAGGCGAAGTATCCGTTGAATCCGTTAAATGTGCAGGTGATGTGAACATTACCGTATCTACCGGCGACTGTGAACTTGCCAATTTAACCTGCGCAAACCTTTCATCTACCGGCAATACCGGCGACATTACCTTAGCGCATGTTACTGCAATCAACCAGATCTCCATCTCACGAAGCACCGGTAGTGTGGAACTGGATTCCTGCGATGCAGACACCCTCTTCATCGAAACAGATACCGGCGATGTTAAGGGCTCGCTCCTTTCCGACAAGGTGTTTATTACGAAGACATCTACAGGAAATATAAATGTTCCCGAAACCACATCCGGAGGTACCTGCAAGGTCACCACCTCCACCGGTAGCATCCGCTTTAAAATTTCTAAATAAACAGAACCGACCTGTAAGCCCATCTTGCAGGTCGGTTTATTATCACCTCTTGAATTTTTAGAATTTAATGGTATAATGGAAACATCTTTGTACCGGTGGTGAAGTGTATGATTACCCATGCTGATGGCAATATCATTTCAGAAAAGCGGGAGGATCTCACTCCCGTTAAAATTATTGCTCGTTCCGGTGTGAAGCAGGAGAAATCCCTCCTTGCCGCAAAAGCACCCTGTGTCTCCTTTAAAAAGGATGAATGCGCTGTATTTAACGGTGCCGGCTCTTACGTATTGCTAGACTTTGGTGAGGAGATTTGCGGAAGTGCTCGCATCGTTATTCGCTCTGTAAACACACCGGACAAACTGGCTAAGTGGCGTATTACCTTTGGTGAATCCGTCTCTGAAGCCTGCAGCACCATCGGTGTTAAAAATGCAGGCAACGACCACTCCCCCCGGGATTTTGAGATCTTAACCCCTTTTATGTCCGACCTGACATTCGGTCAATCTGGTTTTCGTTTTTTACGGCTGGAATTGCTGACGGATACAACTGTACTGATGCGGAATATTTTTGCCGTTTCCGTCGAACCGGATTTCCCCTGTGAGGCCGCCATAACAACCAACGATCAGCGTCTCAACGAAATCATTCGAATCGCTGCCAGAACCGTGAAGCTGTGCTTCCAGAATGGCTATATTTGGGACGGTATTAAGCGCGATCGTCTTGTTTGGTGTGGAGATCTACATCCGGAAATTCTGACTTCTCTGTATTTATTCGGCGATACTCCCAACATTCAAAACGCCCTGAATTTCCTGCGGGACGAAACCCCGGCCGACCAATGGGTCAACAATATGCCTCCCTACTCCGCTTGGTGGGTAATTAATCTCTGCGACTACAGCAGAATCACCGACAATCAAACCTACTACACAGATAATCACGACTATATATGCACTGTAATGGCGCACATCAATCGCTGTTTTAACGAAAACGGAGACTATAATTTTACTGATACCAACGGCAGTGAGACGTTTTTGGACTGGTCTACATATCAAACTCCGGATGCCCCCTTTGGTGCCGCAGCTGTCTATTGCCTTGCCGCGCAAAAAGTTCTGGAGAAAGAAGAAAACAGTGACTGCCGCGGTATTCTCCGAAAGCTTTCAAAATACTTTACATATGATGGAAAACGCAAGCCCATTCGCGCCTTCCAGATTGTTGCAGGCAGACGCAATCCTGAAGATTTAAAAATGCTTGAGCAGGATGGCGCTGTGGATTTCTCCACATTTATGGCATATTATATTCTAACAGCTATGGCATCCCTTGGCGGTGAAAATATGCTGGATATTTTGAAGGAATATTATGGTGCAATGATAGATCGCGGAGCTACCACCTTCTGGGAGGACTTCGATATGAGCTGGCTGGACGGAAGCAGCCGCATCGATGAGCTGCCCAAAGACGGTGAAACAGACATACACGGTGACTACGGCCGCTTCTGCTACACCCAGTTCCGTCATTCTCTTTGCCATGGCTGGTCTGCCGGCGTACTGGCATTCATAATTGAATATATCTTCGGTATTAAGATCGAAGGCAAAAACATTTACATAGCCCCTCATCCTATGGGTCTTGAAGATATCAATGTCACAATCCCTCTGGGTAACAAACAACTCCTGACATACCAATTCACATCTGACAAGTTAACCGTTAACGCCCCTGAGGGTTATTCCGTTCATTATGCTTGATTTAAGGAGAGAGAGTCTGCATCATGTTCATTAAAATGTTCAACGGCTGGTATTTCTTCTGGCTGATCCTTGCGGCAGGCGCTATCGTGGGCCTTTATTATCTGCTCAAGGATAAGAGCGCTTGTACAAAAAAAGCTGTTCTATTCGGTCTGCTGGTATTTGGCTTACTGCTGCATTTCCTGAAAGTCTATATCCCGCCTTACAGTGTGGACGAGGCACGAAATCTGCGTGACAGCTGGTTTGTAAACATTTGCGGTGCCAATATTGCGCTGTTCCCCTTTATGTTCTGGTCAAAGAACAAAAAGATAAAGGACTATATGTTCTACATCGGCGTTCTCAGCGGTCTGATTGCACTGTTTTATCCTCAGGAGCCTATCGCAAAATTAGACCAATACGCAGAACAGCTGGATATCATCCGTTTTTACTATCATCACTGGATGGTGCTGGCCGTTCCCCTGCTGATGGTGCTGCTGGGACTGCACCGTCCTTCCTACAAGCGGATCCTGTGTGCCCCCATTGGACTGTTGCTTCTGATGCTGTTCATAATGCTCAACCAAATCTTCCAGTCCGAATTAGGATATATTCCTCTGCGGGACAGAGGCAATTTCTTCGGCATAGACTACAAGAACACATCCTACATTTGGGGCCCTGGTGAAAATGATGCTATCGGTACTTTCTTTACTTTCTTCACCCCCAAGCTCTTCAAAACTGTCCCTGTAGGCGAGTACGCAGGACAAACAAAATACTGGCCATGGTTTTGGATGATCGCTCCCTGCTTCGTATTGGTCACTCCCCTTTCCTTTGGCATCTCTATGATCTTTGATCATAAGTCGTTGAAGACAGATATTCAGAAACTGAAAGATCGTCGCAAGAAGGACAAAACTCCCGTATAACAAACAACACCCTGTGCGTTAGCACAGGGTGTTGTTTGTATCTACTAAGGCAATATACTTCATTGCAGAGTTTTCTCGCCCAGCTCAATCATCTGGATTTTTTCCTGCCGGGATAATTTCTTAATGGCAATTTCCCGGCGGAGCGCCGCAGATTTATCCGGACAGTATTCCCAGTAGTACAGTTGCACCGGTCCGCGACCACGGGTATATTTGGCGCCTTTTCCCTCGTTATGCGCCTTCAGGCGCTTATTGAGATCGTCGGTAATACCGGTATAAAGGGTGTTATCCTTGCAGCGCAGAATATAAACAACCCAACATTTATTTGTTTCCATTCTTCTTCAGCAGACCGTACTTGATATCCCAAAGCTTTTTGGACAGGTCCACATAGTAAGTGTGGGGGTTTTCAAAACGCTTGACCTCATCCCACAATGTATCCACCTGCTCCAGGCAATATGTGCGGATAGACTGCAAGTCCGGGCAATCATAAACCAATTTTCCGTCCTTAAAAATGGGTACCATCATTTCCTTTGCGGTAAAGTCATAGACATTCTTTACCTTCCAGGTTGCATCCGGGTCGAAGATCTCCATCTCACCGCTGTCGTCTACAGTCTCATCATAAACACAGAGGTAGTCTGCAATGGCCTTGCCGGTATCATTACCGAAGAAACGATAAAATTTCTTGAAATGAGGTGTGGTGATCTTGCCCACATTCTCAGAGATCTTGATCTTGGGAGTCACCGTGCCGTCCGGCTCTTCTACGCCTACAAGCTTGTACACACCGCCAAAGACAGGTTCGCTGCGAGCGGTAATCAGGCGCTCACCAACACCGAACATATCGATCTGCGCGCCTTGGCGGATCAGATCACGGATGATGTACTCATCCAAAGAATTGGACGCAGAGATCTCACATTCCGTCCAACCGGCTTCATCCAGCATCTTACGGGCCTCCTGGGACAGATATGCAATATCACCGGAATCCAATCGGATACCGCACTTTGTGATGCCCATAGGCTTCAAAACATCATTGAATGCGCGAATCGCATTGGGCACGCCGGACTTCAATGTGTTGTAAGTATCCACCAGCAGAGTGGCATTATTGGGATACATACGGCAGTAGTTTGCAAAAGCCTCATACTCAGTATCAAACATCTGCACCCAAGCGTGAGCCATTGTACCACCTGCATACACACCGAACAGCTGATCGGAAATAGTACAGGCAGTACCGTTACATCCACCGATATATGCAGCTCTTGCGCCCAGAATAGCGGCATCCGCACCCTGAGCACGGCGGGAACCAAATTCCAGAACCTTGCGGCCATCAGCGGATCTGACGATCCGGTTTGCTTTTGTTGCAATCAAACTCTGGTGATTGATGCACATCAGAATGTATGTCTCGATCAGCTGTGCTTCAATTGCAGGGGCACGAACCGTAATAATGGGCTCTTTGGGAAAAATTGGAGTACCCTCAGGCACAGCCCAAATGTCACCGGTAAAACGGAAACCGGCCAGATATTCCAGAAATTCTTCGGAAAACAGCTTGCGATTACGCAAATAATCAATATCCTCAGGGCCGAAATGCAGGTCCTGAACATACTGAATGATTTGTTCCAGACCGGCTGCAATAGCAAAGCCACCGCCATCTGGACAACGACGGTAGAACACATCAAAATAGCAGATACGGTCTTTGTAACCTTGCTCAAAATAGCCGTTACCCATTGTCAGTTCGTAAAAATCGCAAAGCATTGTCAGATTCAGTTTGTCGTTCGGGAACATAACATGTACCTCTCTTTCTTATTATGGTTATATTATAAATGAAGAAAAATTAAATAGCAATCCCTCAAAAGAAAAAACCCGCCCTTGCAGATACGTAAGGGCGGTTTTTTTCACATCTTTTCTTTAATCTGCGCTTGCAAATGCATAGACAGCACAGCAAGAGACGTTGCCATATTCTCGTTTTGAACAAGAATGTGGCTGGGTACATCCAAATGAATAGGTGCAAAATTCCAAATTGCCTTAATGCCGTTAGTAATTAAAAGGTCACAAACCTGCTGTGCGTAAGGGGCAGGAACTGTAATGATCCCCATCAAAACATTGTTGCACTTACAGAATTTCGCCAACTCATCCAGGTGATAAATCGGCTTGCCTTCCTTAGTCTTTTTAACCTCTGGCGCTACATCGAATGCGGCAAGAATATTTAAGCCGTAAGCATCAAATCCGCCGTATGCCAACAACGCCTGTCCTAATTTGCCGGCACCGATCAAGATTGCATCAGTAGTGTTGTCATATCCCAAAAACTGGCTAATATCCTCAATCAGCTGCTGGCGCAAATATCCCACCTTAGGTCGGCCACCGTCAGAGACCATCGCCAGATCCTTACGGACCTGTACCTCACCCATACCAAGGGCGTTGGCAAGTGCGGTAGCAGAAATATACAAATTACCGTCATCCGGCATATTCTTAAGGTAAGCCAGATATCCCGGCAAACGCTTTAGTACAGATTTTGATATTTCCTTTTGCATTGCATTACCTCTTTTCGATACAAAATTATATCGATATAAAATCGTATCGATTATAACACCCTGCTATCCATTTTGCAAGCTTTATTTAAACGCAGCTTGTCTGTCGTATCAATTCCTTTCGAAGACGGAGCATAATTCGCTTTTCCAACCTTGAAATATAAGATTGAGAGATCCCTAATTTCTGTGCAACTTCTTTTTGTGTCAGTTCCTTCACCCCGTCAAGGCCAAACCGCATCTGTACAATCTGCTTTTCCCGGGGCGGCAGCTCCCGCACCGCCTTTCGCAGTATTGTCAGGTCAACATCCTCTTCCAGCGAGCGCATAACCAGATCCTCGTCAGTCCCCATAATATCCGACAACAGCAGCTCATTTCCGTCATAGTCCAGGTTGATCGGTTCATCCAAAGAAACCTCATTGCGCTGATTGGCAATTTTCCGAATATACATCAGAAGTTCATTTTCAATACACCGTGAAGCATATGTTGCAAGCTTTATATTTTTCTCCCGTCGGTATGTACCAACTGCCTTTATCAGCCCGATTGTTCCTATTGAGATCAGGTCTTCCAGATTCACTCCGGTGTTTTCAAATCGCCTGGCAATGAATACAACAAGCCGCAGATTCCTTTCAATAAGCAACTGTTTCGCCGCTTCATCCCCATTTTCCATGGCCTCCAGCGCCTCCTGCTCCTGCGCACCCTTAAGTGGTGGCGGCAGCACCTCAGGCCCGCCGATATAATAGATATGATTCTCTTGTACCGCAAAAACACACCGTAACAGCCGACTTAATTTCATATATTACATCCTCCCTACCAAAGCTTGAAAACTCCCGTTTTCCTGAAAGCCTGCCGGTGCAAATGCAACCAGTGTATTTGATGTTCGATTCCCTACCTTCACAACCGGAAAGCGAATTGCCATCAATAATCCGTTTTCAACACCTACGCTGCGATATGGAATCAATCTGCCCCCAGGCAACAGTGGCAAACTTTCCGCCGGATGTTTCAGCTGTTGTTCAGTCAGACCGGTAAATGTAAATGCGATCTTCGGGCCGACTACAATAACCGACTCCCCTGTAATGGGATCGCGCAATCCGTTTCCCGTATCCCGCAACGCTGTAATTTTCATCGACCGCCCGCCATAACTAAGTTCCATAGGCACAAACTCCACACCCGTCCCGGTGCTTCTTGCAGTAAACAGCAGCACCAAAAAACATACAGCGGCAATAAGCAGTTCCCATTTGCCTATCCCGGCAAAACCTGTTGTGATTCCACCCACAGACAGCATCAGCAAAAGAAACAATGCCGATCTGCGCACAGAAAGGCTGTATGTGATCCACGCCATAAGAAATAAAACAAGCATCCGAGCTACAAGGCTTGTCATAAAAAACGGAACAGGCAGCAAGCAAACGGCTGCATAGGCTGCTCCTACCGATGCACCTGCCAGCGCTGACCTAAGAGATGTCCGGATCCCCAACAAACGGTCCGTTCCGCACAACAACAGCAGATCCACAGCAAAATTCAAAATCATAACAAAACCAACATAAGCACGCAAGGGATCACCTCCGGGAACTGTAGTACTGCAAGTATACACCCGGGGTATAAAAAATTCCGTCGGTTAGCATACATCTTTCTGCGCCACAAATCGGGCAGAGGCTGTGGACTTCCCCACGGTTAATTTGCGAAACAGAAAATGCGGCAGTTGAATTGCTCAACTGCCGCAAATTGCTGTCGATGTATTTTCTTCACGAAGTACCTGGCGGATATTTTTCTCAATTTTGAATCGCGGGACCATAATCTCGTGTCCGCATCCCAAACAACGCAGACGAAAATCCGCACCTGTTCTGAGAACCTTCCAGTTCTTTTCTCCACATGGATGGGCTTTTTTCATCACAAGGGTATCCCCTACTCGAATATCCATAGGTCACCTCATTTCTTCTTAATGGCATCCCAATAAGCCTTTGCAGCCTGCTCAAGCTTATTATCGCCATAGGCATAATACTTGGTGTCCTTCAAAGCATCCGGCAGATACTGCTGATCCACCCAGCTGCCGGGATAATTGTGGGGATACAGATATCCCTGATCCCGTTCCATGGTATAGGTATCCACATGCATATTTTGCAGGTGCCTGGGGAAATCGCCGGTTTTTCCTTTACGGACATCCGCAAGAGCGCTGTCCAGCGCCACATGGCCGGAATTGGATTTCGGGGATGTGGCCATCAAAACTGCTGCATCACCCAGCGGGATCCGTGCTTCCGGCATGCCCAGCATTAAAGCCATATCCACACAGGCTTTTACAATAGGTATGATCATAGGATACGCAAGGCCCACATCCTCCGCTGCAATCACCATAAGACGACGGCAGGCAGACTGCATCTGTCCGACCTCTAAAAGGCGCGCCAGATAATGAACAGCAGCATCCGGATCAGAGCCACGGATAGACTTCTGGAGGGCTGACAGCAGATCATAGTGGATATCTCCATCCCGGTCCGCACGCATTGCGCTTTTCTGAGTCACCGCTTTGGCGTCCTCTAAGGTCAGCGGTAATATGCCATCCTTTACACGTCCTGCAGAAAAAAGAACTTCCACTGCATTTAATGCCTTTCGGATATCTCCTCCACAAGCCCGGGAGATGTACTCTAAGGCATCTTCTTCCGGTTTAGCAACGACATTGTATTTCTCACTCAGGTGCCTTACTGCCCGCTCAATGGCCTTGAGCGCCGCCTCCGGAGATATCTGCTTAAACTCAAACACAGTAGACCGGCTGAGGATCGCATTAAATACATAAAAATAAGGATTTTCCGTCGTGGATGCGATCAATGTGATCTTACCGTTTTCGATATGCTCCAGAAGAGACTGTTGCTGCTTTTTATTAAAGGACTGGATCTCATCCAGGTACAGCAGTACGCCGTTAGGCGCCATAAATGTATCCAACTGGGCAACGATATCCTTAATATCTGCCGTGGACGCAGTGGTTGCGTTAAGCTGATACAATGTTCGGTTGGTTTGCTGTGCGATGATCTTTGCCACAGTTGTCTTGCCTGTACCACTGGGGCCATAGAAAATCATATTGGGAATATTACCGGAATCGATCAGGCGGCGCAACACCGCGCCTTGACCTAAAATATGCTCCTGCCCGCAGATTTCATCCAGGGTAGTCGGTCGTAAAAGGTCTGCCAATGGCTGATACATCACACTCACCTCACTTTTCGTTTAGTATAGCACAGATTGTGGAAAATTGCACGTCTTTTCTTGTATTGTGTAGGAAAATGAAGGAGATTTTGCCTGTATTTCATTTCTGCACAACAAATATACAAATAGTTATGCACATTTTCCACAAGTTTCTCCACAGTGAAAACCTGCTAAAATTCTCCATTTCACGGCAGAACACCGGTATTTCAAACAAATTACAACTACATTCCACGGCATACGACGAATTATGTCAGTGTATATACATTGCAAGCTGTATATAAAAATGCAGGAGAGTTTTCCCCCTCCTGCATTTGTTAAATTTGCTCGCCTAAAATGGATTTTGTAGCATACGCGTTAAGGTTCATTTCGGCAATATTGCCTGCCTGATATTCATAGTATGCCTGTGCACCGATCATCGCCGCATTATCACCGCAAAGCTTCAACGGCGGCAGATAAAGCTCTGCACCAAGGCGCTTTGTCATACTTTCCAAATCCTTCCGGATCCTGGAATTGGCTGCAACACCGCCAGCAACCGCTATCTTATGATAACCGGTCATTTTCAATGCTAATTCCGCCCTTGGGATCAAAGTGTTAGAAACGCTGGTACTGAAAGATGCACACAAACTGGGAATATCTAAGGCCTCCCCTACTTGCTCCGCGTGATGGATCAGGTTCAGTGTAGCGGTCTTCAGTCCGGAAAAACTCATATCCAAAGGATTCTCTCCGGGTCGTGCTGTGGGCAATATATACTTTTCCTCTGTAGCACCGGCTGCCATTTTATCAAGGGCAGCGCCACCGGGGTAAGGCATCCCAAGAACTCTTGCCACTTTATCAAAACATTCACCGGCTGCATCATCCAATGTGGTACCCAGGATCTCCATTTTGGTATAATCCTGTACATCCACAAACATAGTATGACCACCAGACACTACCAGACAAACAAAGGGCGGTTTTAAATCGGGATAGGCAATATAATTGGCCGCGATGTGACCGCGAATATGGTGAACAGGAATTAAGGGCTTGTCCATCACCAAAGCCGCAGCTTTTGCAAAGTTCACACCCACCAAAACAGCACCGATCAGTCCCGGAGCATAGGTAACAGCCACAGCATCCAAATCTTCTCGGGTCAGGTTAGCCTCTTTCAGCGCCTGATCTGCAAGTCCGTAGATGGCCTCAATATGCATTCGTGATGCGATCTCCGGTACCACACCGCCGTAGATGCGGTGCAAATCAACCTGAGAAGCAATGCAATCAGTCAGTACCTTCCTACCGTCCTTGACCACAGCCACAGCTGTTTCATCACAGGATGATTCTACTGCGAGGATATTCAATTTTACCACTCCTTTCGCAGTATCAATGCGTTTTCCTTAGGATTGCGATAATAATTGGGTCGAACACCGACCTGAGTAAAACCGAGCTTTTCATAAAGGCAAATTGCCGGCTGATTTGACTGGCGAACCTCCAGCGACAACGAAATCGCCCCTTTAGCCCGGAGTCGCTCCACCAGAGTTCGCACCAGCGTCTCTCCTATGCTCTGTTTGCGGTATTCGGGTAAAACTGCCAGATTCATCATATCCGCGCCGCCCAGGACCGTCTGGGAGCCCACATAGCCCACCACACATTCGTCATCCAACGCAACCAGCCACAGAGAAAGAGGATTCTCCAATTCACTGGCAATAGAGTTTATGCTCCATGGGTCGGAAAAACAAATTTTCTCAATCTCAGCTATCGCAGAGATATGCTCTGCGGTCATCAGTACATAATCCATCATTTTGCCTCGTACCAACTTGCACCCCACTTTGCTTCAGCCAACAGAGGCACACGCAGGGTCGCAACCTGCTCCATTTCTTTGCTGATCAGTTCTGCCACAGCAGGCGCGATTTCAGCAGGACACTCTACGATCAATTCGTCGTGTACCTGTAAAATCAGCTTAGCCTGGGGATAATGCTCGCCGAGTGCATTGTAGACACGGATCATAGCAAGCTTAATCAGGTCAGCCGCAGTACCTTGAATAGGCGTATTCAACGCAATCCGCTCAGCCGCCTGACGAAGATTAAAGTTGGTGTTCTTCAGTTCGGGGATATATCTGCGTCTGCCGTAAAGGGTGGTAGTATAACCAATACTTCTGGCATTTTCCACCACATTCTTCATATAGGCACGGACACCCCGGTAGTTGTTGAGATAGTTCTCAATATAAGCCTTAGCCTCGTACCGACTGACACCGATATCCTCAGCCAAGGAGAACTCAGAAATACCGTAGACAATGCCAAAGTTAACTGCCTTGGCGTGGCGGCGCTGCAGTGCAGTCACCGACTCCTGGGGCACACCAAATACCTGGGAAGCAGTCACGGTATGCACATCCATTCCCTCACAGAAAGCTTTCTGCATCACCTTATCATCGGCAATATGTGCCAAAACACGCAGTTCGATCTGACTGTAGTCAGCATCCACCAGAACGCAACCCTCTTTGGGAACAAACATCTTGCGGATTTCTGCGCCCAAATCTGTGCGAACCGGGATATTCTGCAGATTGGGTTCAGTAGAAGAAAGTCGACCGGTGGCAGTCACCAAATTCTGAAACGTGGTGTGGATTCTACCATCTTCAGCAATTACCTTCAGAAGGCCATCGGCATAGGTAGACTTTAACTTTGTCAGCATCCGATAGTCCATAATCGCAGGAATGATCGGGTGCTTATTCTTCAATTTCTCCAAAACATCTGCATTTGTGGAATATCCTGTCTTGGTCTTCTTAACAGGCGGCAGACCAAGCTTATCAAACAGCAATTCGCCCAACTGGCGGGTAGACTGAATATTGAAGGGTTCCCCGGAATAACCGAAGATCAGGCTTTCACAATCACTGATGCTCTGTGACAGCATATCTCCAAAGCTCTCCAGTTGCTCCCGGTCGATAGAGATGCCCTCTTTTTCCATACTGTACAGAACCTTGCAAAGGGGTAGCTCAATATCGTTATAGAGGGCAGTCATTTCCTGGCATTCCAATTCCTGTCGCAAAACACCGCGCAAATGCCACAGAGCTTCGGCACAGCCTGCTGCATCCTCGGGTGCATAGCCCAGAAAACTTGTTGCCAATTTGGAAACAGCATAATCGGATTGAGACGGATTCAGATCGTAGGCAGCCAGTGCCGTATCGAAAATAAAATCACCGTGGCAAAGTCCCAGGCCGTCCAGAGTATGCAGAGTGGTCTTCAGATCGTGGCATATACCGTTGGTGCTGTTTTCCAGAAAATCACCCAGGTACATAGCCTCCATAGGCGTGACTTCGCAAACGCCCTTTTCCCAGGCAACACCAATGCTGCCGTCATCATGAATATAAAGGGCGAAACCGTCGCACTTTTCAGGTAGCGATGTGCAGACAGGCAGCTTATCCAGCTTAAGGCAAGCTTTCGGCGCATCCTCCTGGGCGCAACGCAGGCCGTACTTATC
Source organism: Faecousia sp. (assembly GCA_045594845.1). Classification (GTDB taxonomy): domain Bacteria; phylum Bacillota; class Clostridia; order Oscillospirales; family Oscillospiraceae; genus Faecousia. Next base: position 91,136 of record JAZNZH010000031.1, read on the forward strand.
GATCAGACGCACAAACTCTAACTTTACAAAAATCTCGTAGAGTGCCTTGCGATTATAAGGTTGAATCAAAGCATCTTCCGGCGCAAAATCGATGGGGGCCGTGGTACGGATCGTTGCAAGATCGTATGACAAATAAGCATTGTCTTTGCTCTCAGTCAATTTTTCCCGAAGTTTCGGGCGGATAGAGACATCATCCAAATTGGCATAAACACCGTCCAGACTACCAAATTTCAGCAACAGGTCTGTTGCTGTCTTTGGGCCTACGCCGGCAACGCCGGGGATATTATCCGAGTTATCACCCATCAGCGCCTTCAGGTCGATCAACTTGATGGGCTCAAACCCGTATTCCTCCTGGAATTTCTCCCGGTCATAGACCGTTGCCGTAGTTTGACCCGGCTTAGAGATCACCAGTTTCACATGGATATGATCATCAATTAGCTGCAAACTGTCCCGGTCACCGGTTACAATAACACATTCCCAGCCATTATTTCCACAAATGCGACCAACCGTACCGATCACATCGTCTGCTTCCCAGCCCTGGCATTGATAAATAGGAATATTCATCGCCGCAAGGACATCCTTCATAATGGGCATCTGTTGTGCAAGCTCTTCCGGCATAGGATGCCGGGTTGCCTTATAGCCATCGTACTGCAGATGACGGAAGGTCGGTCCGTGGAGGTCAAAGGCTACACAGACCGCATCCGGCTGTTCCTCTTTTTCGATCTTCTCAAGAATATTCAGAAAACCGTAGACAGCATTGGTGTTAATGCCCTCACGGGTGGTCAAAGGACGCACGCCGTAGAAAGCACGGTTGATCACACTGTTGCCATCTAAAATTAAAAGCTTCATACTTTTCTCCACTTTGCGCCCTGGGGGGTATCGATAATTTCAATGCCCCGGGCCTTGAGTTCATCACGGATACGGTCGGCTTCTGCGTAATTCTTAGCCTTTTTGGCCTCGGTACGGGCGGCAACCAACGCATCAATCTCAGGATCGGCGGAAGCTGCTGCCTCCTCAGCTTCCTTCTTTCGCACATTCTCTGCTGCTGCCAACAGATTCAGACTCAAAACCTGATCAAAATCGCTGAGTAGTGCCAGCTTGGTTACATCGTTGCATTTGGCCTTCAGCACGTCATAGACCGCAGTAACTGCCAGAGAGGTGTTCAGGTCACCGTTCAGCGCGCTGGTAAAATGCTCCTTAAGAGCCGCAAATGCATCCTGCTCCACTTCGCCACCGTCTTTCAATGCGGCGATCTTCGCAATCAGCTTTTCATATGCGGCGCTAGCATTATCCAGATTCTCCCAACTGAACACCAAATTTCTCCGGTAATGGCTCTGCAGGCAGAACAAACGGTAGGCCATAGGATCATAACCCTTTTGCTCCAGCAGGCTCACAGTCAGGAACTCACCCTTGGACTTAGACATCTTACCGGTATCGGTATTCAGGTGATGCACGTGGAACCAGTAGTTGCACCATTTGTGACCCAAGAAGCTCTCGGATTGTGCAATCTCATTGGTATGGTGCGGAAAAGCATTATCAATACCGCCTGCGTGAATATCCAGATCCTCGCCCAGGTACTTCATGGAAATACCGGAGCACTCAATATGCCAGCCGGGATAACCCACGCCCCAGGGAGAATCCCACTTCAGTGCCTGATCCTCGAACTTGCTCTTGGTAAACCAAAGAACAAAGTCGTTCTTATTGCGCTTATTGGTGTCCTCTTCCACACCCTCACGGACGCCGATGGCCAGATCCTCTTCGTTGTGGTCATTGAAAACATAATACTTTTCCAGCTTAGAAGTGTCGAAATAAACATTGCCGCCGGCCACGTAGGCAAAGCCCTTATCCAGCAGACCGGATACGATCTTGATAAACTCATCGATACAACCGGTAGCAGGCTGAACGATCTCGGGACGCTTGATGTTAAGCTTATCGCAATCGGCAAAGAATGCATCGGTGTAGTACTGAGCAATCTCCATCACAGTCTTATTCTCACGCTTTGCTCCCTTGAGCATCTTATCTTCACCGGTATCAGCATCAGAGGCAAGATGACCCACATCGGTGATATTCATAACACGCAGAACATTATAGCCAAGATAACGCAGTGACTTCTCCAGCACATCCTCCATAATGTAGGTGCGCAGGTTGCCGATATGGGCATAGTGGTAGACCGTAGGTCCACAGGTATACATCTTCACCACATCAGGGCTATTGGGGGTAAACAGTTCCTTCTTGTGGGAAAGAGAGTTATAAAGATACATACGTTTTTCCTCCTGAAAATAAAAAATCCTCCTGCACCAAAAAGGTACAAGAGGCGGGTTATTCACTCGCGGTTCCACTCTCATTTATCACTTAAAATCAGGTTCGCTCCCGGACGCACATTCACGCACTCGACACCGCCCGGGCTCACAGCCAACGACCCAAACTCTCTGTAGGATTAAATACGCTACTATTTCCGTTCACAGCGATATTAAGTTTTTAATATTTTACCACTAAAGCGCCTGTTTTGTCAAGATTTTCGGTTGGTTTTTGCGTAAAAGCTTTCCTTGTATTTCTTCATATTTTATGCTAAAATATATTAGTGTCGAAACTCCCCGAATCAGGAGGAAATACTATGAAAAAAACACTCGGATTGCTGCTGGCTTTAAGCCTATTTTTCTCACTTTGCGCCTGTAATAAAACCAAAGTTGTTGATAAAAAACCGACAGAGGATACAAAAGAAACAGAACCCTCCTCCGTCGTTGACAGCGATATCGTAATCTCCCAACGGCCTATGGTATCGGTTGCAACACCCACAGTTACTGAGACCACCACCGCAGACGACGGCAGTGAGATTTTCCACTACACCTACCCTGCACTAAACCTGGTTTTCCAGGACGCAGCTATTGCAGATAAAGTCGTGAACCACCACCGCAAACGAATGGCAGAACACCTGGCCTATGCTGAAGATATCCGGCTTTCTGCTGTGTCTGCCTACCGTCCGGGTAAAGACTTTATGCCGTACCTATACAGCCTTGCCTACAATCCTATGCGGATTGACCAGGGTGTCCTGAGTATATACGGCAACTGCATTACCTACTCCGGCGGCGCACACCCCGAACATCACGGCTTCGGTGTAAACTATGATATGGTCAACGGTGAAGTATTGACATTGGGCAGTATTCTCCAGCACGCAGATAAGGAGGATACCCTCAAGGATCTGCTTATTTCCTCTTTGGATGCAATTGCCAAAGAGCGCAATCTCAGCGGTTACAAAGACAATGTGGAAACCCGATTTGCAAAAGATGCCAGCTTTGACGAAGATTGGTATTTCACCCCCACCGGACTTTGTTTCTTCTTCTCCCCCTACGAGATCGCACCTTACTCTGAGGGCACTATCGTGGTAGAAATCCCCTACGAAAAGCTGTCAGACATAATTGCTGCCGAGTACTTCCCCGGCGAACGTGTCCCCTACCACGGTACAGTACAAGAGGTTGCCTTTGCCGATACAGACGTCAGTAAATTTACCCAGATTTCTGAGGTGGTTTTGGAATCCGGCAGTGATATGACTCTTTACTACACAGATCAAGCTGTTCTTGATTTCCGTATTCTGCAAATGAATCCCATTACTGGCTATACGAATATTGTATTCGCGACTCCCTATTTGACTCCCGGTGATGCTGTTCTGCTGGAAACCAACAAAAAAACCAAAAAAACTTTGACAGTCATCTACACAGATGCTGATCAGCAGATTACCATCGAATATTAAACGATCCCCGGATGCAAACCGCATCCGGGGATTAAATTATTCTTCGTGCATTACCTCACGGCGGTATGCTGCAATGCCCTTTGCCAACAGCTCCATAGCCCGCTCCAGCTCATTCACATTGCGCACATACGCAATGCGCACCTCGTTGATACCTTGACCGGGAGTTTCGTAGAAAGGCGCACCGGGAGCAAACATCACCGTCTCATTGCGGTCCTGGAAGGACTCCAGCAGCCAGCGCTGGAATTTATCTGCATTATCCACCGGCAATCTTGCCATTACATAAAAAGCGCCCATGGGCTCTTCCACCATAACACCGGGAATGCTTCGCAAATGCTTTACAACAGTATCTCTCCGGACACGGTACTCAGCCTTGCTCTTTTCGTAGAATTCCGGCTCTACATTGTACAGTGCAGCTGCGCCCAGCTGGTCAATGGTAGCAACAGCCAGTCTGGATTGGCAGAACTTCAAGATTGCCTGCTGCAATTCCTTGTTCTTAGTAATTACACAGCCCACGCGGGCGCCGCAGGAAGAGAATCGCTTGGAAACAGAGTCAATAATCACAAGATTATCGTCAATATCCGTAAAACGACCCATAGTGGGTACACCAAACTTGTCATCATAGCAGAATTCGCGGTATACCTCATCGCTGATCAGGTACAGATTGTGCTCCTTGGCAACATCTGCGATCATCCGCATCTCGTCCTGGTTCAGCACCACACCGGTGGGGTTGCCGGGATTGGTGATCATAATCGCACGGGTATTGTTGGTGATCAGCTTTTCAATTCGCTTTCTGTCCGCGTAACGGTAGCCTTCCTCCGGACCGGTATGCAGCGCGCGAATTGCGCCACCAGCAGCGTGGACAAAGGTGGTGTAGTTGGGATAATAAGGCTCAGGAATGATCACTTCTGTATAGGGATCCAAAATAGAAAGGCAGGTCAGAAGCAGGGCCTCACTGCCACCGCTGGTGATCAATACATCATCTGCATCCAGATTAACATCCAGCTTTCTGTAGTATTCCCGAATTGCATCGATCAATATGGGCATACCCGGAGACTCTGCATAAGCCACAGTGCTGCTGTCAAATTTACGGATTTGCTCATAAAATGCGTCCGGCGTGGGAAGATCCGGCTGACCGATATTTAAATGATAAATTGTTTTACCAGCATTCTGCGCCCGAACTGCCAGCGGATGAAACTTCCGCATTGGCGACGGTTCGCAGCGATTTGCATTGATTGAGATTTTCATTTGTGCCTCCAGTTGCTATTTTATATTGATTTATCAATCGCACAAATTCCGGGCTCAAAGCCAGAAGTGCAGTTAAATTAGGTAGAATCATCAATCCATTGACTGTGTCAGCCAATAGCCAAACAGTCCTGGTGTTTAATACCGCCCCTAATATCACAGTAGCTGCCTGTAAGAATACAAAAAGCCGATAGGATTTTTCTCCAAAGAGGTATTGGGCGCATCGAAGTCCGTAATATCCCCAGCCAAGAATTGTTGCCAAAGCAAAACATATCAAGGAAAGAGCAAGTAAAACCGTCACCCAACCACCATAGATCTGAGCAAAAGCAGCAGATGTCAATTCGCTGCCGATATCCGTGCCATAGGGAATATCCACACCACTGCAAAGGATCGCAAAAGCCGTCACAGAGCAGATGACAATCGTATCCATGAAGACTTCAATGATCCCCATCATCCCCTGCTCTACCGGATGATTTACCTGCGCCGCGGCATGGGCGATAGAAGCTGTTCCCATACCCGCTTCATTTGTAAATGTGCCTCTGGACGCTCCAATTCGGCAGGCGGAAAAGAATGAACCTACAACACCGCCGGTAACAGCCGCGGGAGTAAAAGCGCCTGCAATTATCGCATGGATCACCGTAGGAATCGATTTTCTGCAAATGATTAAAACCCCAATTCCCAATACAAGGTATAGAAGGGACGCAAACGGTACGAGTCGTTCTGCAACTGTCCCAATTCGTTTTGCGCCGCCTAAGAGCATAAGCGCAACAACAACTGCCAATAGTAAGGCAATAATATAGTCAGTAGCAGTTGAAACTTGCATATTCAGTACAGCAGCTGCACTATGGATGCCACCCAATACCGCGTTGACCTGCGTGGCATTTCCTACACCAAAGGCAGCGACCACGCCAAAAAACGCATAGCAAACAGCAAGCCATTTCCATTTTCTGCCCAGCCCGTTTTCAATCATATACATCGGTCCGCCAAACCACTCTCCGGTTTGACTTTTCTTCCGGTATCGAACAGCCAGCGTTGCCTCAACGCATTTTAGGATCATACCCAGAAATGCACAGATCCACATCCAAAACACAGCACCCGGACCGCCGATGGTAATTGCTCCGGCAACGCCGGCAATATTCCCCGTTCCAACCGTTGCAGCCAAAGCAGTGCATAGTGCCTGATATGGAGAAATCCCATCAGAATGATTCTTGTCGGGTTTCATTTTTTTAACGAATGTAATCACCGCTCGGGGAAAATAGGATATCTGAAAGAAGCCGGTTTTCAAACTAAAAAACAGTCCGCTTCCTAAGATCAACAGTAATGTAGGAATGCCCCACACAAGAACATTTACACTTTCCAGCAGTTGAAACATTTCTTCCTCCAATCATAGCACCATTCCAATAGAATTACAAGAAAAAATATTATAAAAAGCAGCTTCTTGTCATAAGAAGCTGCTTTTGTATTATTCCCATCTTTGCCAAATTTCTGGGCAATACCCGATGGTTGCCTGTTTACCGTTTCGAACGACCGGTGTACGCATCAACTTGGGTTCGTCGTAGATCTTATCTTCTTTACCGCGGACATCTTCCATATAACGCATTAAGGTGATCCGCTCATCCTTACAATCCCAATCAATTAGATTATCGACACCGCCAACTGCACGAAGAACGGAATCAAACTCCTTTGGAGAAAAGCCATAACGAGTAAGATCGATATACTGGTATTTAATGCGCCGTTCTTTAAAATAACGCTCCGCCTTTTTTGTATCAAAGCATTTGCTTTTTCCAAAAATCTGAATATTCAATAGGTAACCTCCATTAAGCACAGCCCGCAGGCAGGCACTAAAAGTCCTGCTTCCGATCGATCTTTCCCAAAAAGTTCCAAAATACTCTCAGGCTCCCGTTCACCCTTGCCAACCTCTATCAAAGTACCAACCATAATTCGCACCATATGATGCAAAAATCCATTTCCGGTAACTGTAAACCGCAATTCGCTGCCAGTATCTTCAATGGTAAAAGCGTGGATACAGCGAATCGTTGATTTTTTCATATTTTTATTGGCGCAGAATGCGGAAAAATCATGAGTACCTAAGAATAACTGAGCAGCCTCACGCATACGATTCAGATCTAACAGAGCAGTTTCTTTATACACATACTTTCTATCAAAAACGCAGGGGGCATCGCTGTTCCAAAGGCGATATACATAGGTCTTTGTCTTTGCATTCAAGCGGGCGTGAAAACGCTCAGAAACGTTTCTGCAGGAATATATGCCGATATCTTCCGGAAGATACCTGCGAAGCTGAAGCAAGATCTCATCACAAGCCATTTGAGAATTACAATGAAAATTGACTACCTGTAATTTAGCAT
>JAZNZH010000032.1:0-1786 GCA_045594845.1 Faecousia sp.
AAGCCCAATGTGGGTCTGATGTGCGGCAGCATCGTGGCGCTGACCGGCCGGTATGTGTGCCATATTCTGTCCGGCTATATCCTCTTCTCCGGCTGGGCCGAGTGGTTCTTCACCCAGGACGGCTTCCCCGCCTGGGGCGCAGAGCTGGTGGAATCCTTAAGCCCCGTAGGCCTGGGTTGGGTATACAGCCTGGTGTACAACGGCATGTACATGATTCCCGAGATCATTCTCACCGCTGTGGTGGCGCTGATTTTGGGCCGCATCCCCAAGATCGCAGTAAAAGTAAGTTGAAAAACAGGGCTTGTTGCTTCGCAAAGCAACAAGCCCTGTTTCTATCGTTTGTGTATGTAGGGGCGAACTGTGTTCGCCCGCGGGCGGCGAGTCGCCGCCCCTATAGTTTCTATCGAAAAATCTTAGTCTTGCAGACGGAACACCGCAGTGCCGGGAGCATTGACCGCCAGGATGCTGGCCTGGTACAGGACCTCGGCCACATCCGCTCTGGTGAGCGCCTCGTTGGCAGGCAAGTATAGGCCGTTTTCCGCCATGACCGTCAGGCTGGAAGCTGCCCATGCGGGCACTTCTTCGGCCTGCTCTGTTGCCGCCGTTTCCAGGGCCTGCTGATTCACCGTCAGCGCCAGGGCGTTCTGCAGCACCACCGCTGCCTCTGCGCCGGTAATGGGCGCATCCGTTTCCGTGGCCTCCGGCAGGCCTGCGGTCAGACCCGCACGGACAGCCGCCGCCAGATAAGGCTTCAGCCAATCGGGTGTCTGCGCATTGATTGCGCCGTAATCCCTGTTCTCGGAGGGAATGTCCAGCATCTGCACCACCATGGCCAGAAACTGCTCCCGGCTGACGGTCTTATCCGGGTTGAAGCAAAGCTGGCCGTTCACCTTTTCCCCTTCGAACAGGCCGGTATTGCGCATCCACTCCGCCGTAAAGCGGCAGCTCATATTGGCTGTGTCCGCATACTGCCGGGCATCCGTGGGCTTCAGGATCTGCACGGTCACCGTGGCCTCCCGGGACACATTACCCGCAGGATCGGTGGCCGTATAGACGAAGGAATCCACGCCCACCTTATTCTTCTTGGGGGTATAAAGGAAGCTGCCATCCGCACGCAGCTCCACCGTGCCCCGCTTGGGTGCGCGGATCAGGGTGTAGGTCAGTTCTTCCCCCTCCGGGTCGCTGACCTTCAGCTTGCCCTCGTTGGGCAGATTTTGATAGGTTTCCAGGGCGCTGTCCTGGGCTGCGGGCGCTTCGTCCTTCTTGCCCCGGATGGCGATGGTCATGGTGGTGCTGCGCTCGTCCTGGTTTTCATAGATGGGCAGGTAAGAAACCGTGGCCTGGGTATCCTCCTCGGTATGCAGGGGGCAGAATGTCATCTGTGCCACCTGGTCGGCGGTGAGAATATCCCCGGGCTTCAGCACCCGGCTGCCCAGCATGACCGTGCCGCTGTCAGCATCCGGCAGCTGCGTGATGCAGATACCTGTCAGGAGCTCTTCCTCCTGGGAAAAATCTGCGGAAGTAAAACAGTAGGTGGCATCGCAATCCACCTCTGCGGCCCAAACGCTGCCGGTGAGCGTCATCAGACACACCAGCGCCAGCATCAGGCGCATAAATCGAATTCGGAACATACGTGTATAACCTCCTGAATAATGAAGTCCACAGGTATTGTTTGCCACCGCCGTCAAAATTATACAAAGCCGGGAAATTTTCCTTTCCTGCAGGAATTTTGCCCGGCACAGGCGCAATTCGTGTTGACTTTGGCAATTGAATATGATACCATTTA
>JAZNZH010000033.1:0-4789 GCA_045594845.1 Faecousia sp.
CTGCCGAAGTGGGGCAATGAAGGGCAATGCAAGCGTATCCTCGATGCTTTCAGAATCCGGAACTTTGATGAGCGGAAACGTAATAAATACACCAACGATATGTACGACGAATACAAACTCCTAGGACAGCTGAAGGCAGCCCGCAAAGAAGGCGAAGCACGAACTTTGGCCAGGCGCAATGCCGAGATTGCCACAGCCATGCTTGCTGATGGTGTCGACATTGCAATCATTTGTAAATACACTCATCTGACTCCAGAAGAGGTCGAGAGACTGAGGCAGTGAGGTCTCCGGTGGCCTTGCTTCGATAGAAAGTCCTGAAACAAAAGATGCTGACATACAGCACATTACGAAAAGTCACCTGCTCCAAATGCCGCAGGTGATTTTTCGTAAGAGGCTGGGAGGAAGGGACTTAGATGGCAGCGAGGAATTTGTTTGATTTTTTAGAAAAATCCAACAAATTTCCAGGTAGAAAACAGCCTTCTGTATACGCACAATGCCGTTTTTTGAAAATAAGCGTATACTTTTTGAGTATACGGATAAGTCTGCGGAACTTTGCATCCATAAACTTTAATAACTGATCTTTATGGATAGAATCACAGCAGAGGGGATGGAGCAGCAGGAATATGTGGACATCCTGACCAATGGAGGTTTCAAGGCGTTCTTCGGTGACGAGAACAACAAGGAGGAAGTCATGGTGCTGATCAATGCGTTACTGCCGGAGCACAGGAAAGTGGTGGAGATTGACTACAGGCCGACTGAGTTACAGGGCCCGGTCATAGGGCACAGCAAGGAGTTTCAGTACGACTTCGTGTGCCGGGACAAATCGGGAGCAGTATTCATTGTCGAGATGCAGCGCTACCGTGAGGATGTATGGTTCAAGCGGTGCGTGAGCTATGCCAGCCGGGCATATGACAGGCAGAACAAGGCCGGACTTGGGTATGATGTGCCGCCGGTCTACCTCATAGGCCTCATGGGCGTAGACATCGATCATCCAGACAAGGAGTACTGGAAGGACAGGTATATATCCGAATATACCTTCAGAGAAAAGGAATGTCACGATTTGTTGGGAGAGACAATTTGTATTATATTTGCCGAACTGACAAGATTCTGCAAGGGTGAGGATGAGTGTGAGACTGAACAGGACAGGCTTCTGTACCTTCTGAAGAACTCCCCACAGCTGAGAGCACTGCCGAAGTGGGGCAATGAAGGGCAATGCAAGCGTATCCTCGATGCTTTCAGAATCCGGAACTTTGATGAGCGGAAACGTAATAAATACACCAACGATATGTACGACGAATACAAACTCCTAGGACAGCTGAAGGCAGCACGCAAAGAAGGCGAAGCACGCACATTGGCCAGGCGCAATGCCGAGATTGCCACAGCCATGCTTGCTGATGGTGTCGACATTGCAACCATATGTAAATACACTCGCCTGACTCCAGAAGAGGTCGAAAAACTGAGACAGTGAAGTTTCTGCCACCCTTGCTTTCGCCAGAAGGAGTTCTAAAGCAAAAGACAAGACGCTGACATGCAGCGCCTTACACAAAATCACCTGCTCCAAATGCCGCAGGTGATTTTTCGTAAGGTGCTGGAAGGAAGGGACTTAGGTGGCAGCTAGGAATTTGTTTGATTTTTTAGAAAAATCCAACAAATTTCTAGGTAGAAAACAGCCTCCCACAAGCGTACAAAGCCGTTTTTTGAAAATAAGCGTAAACTTTTTGAGTATACGGATAAGTTTCATGCACGAGCTTGACGCCCCGCCCGCATTCTTTGACGAGGAATTCTTCAGGCTCTTGTATAATTTGTCAGAATTGAATAACTTCACGGCCAGAGAAATAAAGAGCTATATGAGAAGTCTATACGCAGAAAGCGACTACGCAAACACCATCGACTACGCCGAACAGGTCGGCGAGGCACGTGGTATCGAGAAAGGTATAGCTATCGGCGAGAAAAGGGGCATAGCCATCGGTGCGGCACTCACACAGGCTGAATATGTCACTGCCATGCTAGCGAAGGGGATCGATATGGAACTTATTTGCGAGATCACTCGCCTGACTCCAGAAGAGGTCGAAAAACTGAGACAGTGAAGCATCTCCCGGAATGGCGCAGTGAAGGTGTCTGCTAGTGCCTGCCCGACGCTTTCAGAATCCGGAACTTTGATGAGCGGAAACGTAATAAATACACCAACGATATGTACGACGAATTCAAAATCCGAGGACAGCTGAAGGCAGCTAAAGAAGAAGGGCGCGGAGAAACCTTTTTGAGGTTGCCCGCAACCTGCTCAATATAGGCATGGACATCGAGCAGATCTGCACCGTGACAGGCTTGAGTGCGGAGCAGGTGGAGGAGCTCAGGAAGTAGCTTTCTGCTGCTGGGGCCCTAAGCTTTAGAAAAGGATATCACCCTCGGAAGGAATCGTGCGCGGTTCCTTTCGAGGGTGTATTTCTTTGATATTAGAGAGCACCTAAACTTTGGTAGTGTATAGTATAGCCAAAGGGGAGGCTGAATTAGTATGATGGGTATGCGTATTCGGGTAGCGCGACTACTCTGACTGTTTCTGGAGTGCAGATTGGTGCGCAGACCATCAATCAAACTCTCATAAGTGCTATTGATGAAAATATAGTACTTTCAGCTAATTCTAAGGCACATATTTGTGGCAATTTGTCTCCAATGTTGGGACGTATCACTAACTTACCTAGAAATGAGCAACCGGAGATTGAGATGAAACACCTTGCAGCTATTGTTGCTATCAAAGTAGTAAACGACGGCTTTGGTGGAGATATCAAGATAAAGGATGTTGAATTTGCGGTTCCTGATGTTTATAAAACCGACAATAATGGCAAAATAGTACTAGATGACGATGGAAATCCAACTAAACTTCAAGATGCATTTCCAATTGTAGGACAGTTTCAGGTAAATATGGCAAATGGACAGTGCACTGCAATAAGCGATAACTCATTTGCTTCTACAAAATTCGAACTACCATCAGCAGTATCATTGAAAAAAGGAGACGCTCTTACATTCTATTTGCCAGTAATGCCATTCTCAGCAAAAAAAACAATTTCTATAAAGGTTAATAGCAGCGAAAGGGCTATTTCTAAGTCTGTGAAACTTGAGTCTGGAAAGGTAACAACTTTTAATGTTCCTATTACACCGTTAGCGTACGAAACGAGATCCGACGCATTCTCAATAACCTCGGTAGGTAGAGAGACTGTTGATGAAGATGGATCACATCTAACTGGCAACCCAAATAGTCGAGTTATAACAACATCTGGCGATAAACAGAATATTATCGTGAACGGAGAATCTGTAGAAGCGTACAAGTTGAGTGGTACAACAAACACGATTACTATTACTGGCTTTCTCCCAGATCTTATTCAGGCATTGCCTATTAGTTTTTATGTCTCTACTTGGGGAAACGATCCTGCTGTTATGACAGTTAATAAAGTTATTGCATGGATTCCAAAGTATCCTCAGTCGCGAACTAAAACTAAAGAAGAAGGTGGTTTTCTCGGTATAGGTACAACATCTTATTATGATGCTGTAACTGATTTCTCTACTATAAGCAAAAGAGCTGGTGCTAGAAGTCTGGTAGCTGGTTTAGCTCTTGGTTATGACAAGGTTACCCTAACAGCAGATATCATGAAGATGTTTGGAGAAGGAGTAGAATCCAAAATAACATTCTCAAATATTTCTAAGAATGGTTATTTCGATGCTGATTTTAAAAATAGTAATGTCGTTGTAATGAATGATGGGTTTGCAAATAAAGAAATCAATGAGTTAAACCTTAATTCATTTCTAACAACCTTTAAATCTGGTCAGAAAACTGCAACATTCAATGGTTTAAAGAAAATAGCAACTGCGAGTATAGATGACTTGCCAACGACCTGTTCTTATGAAGAAGTTGAGAAATATGGTGCGATTCAAAGTACAACATTAAAATCGAGCTGGCCACCTGAGGGACTTGATAATGAAATTGTAAATACAATAGATGCAATATTCGGGAAAATATCAGGAATTGACATTGCTGGCATTGTAACAGCGTTAACTGAAATCCCAACCAAGTTTGATCTATTACATATGTTAAGAGATGTTAAAGTGTCCATTGAACTAGTGACTACGTCAGCCGGACCGACTATTGTATTCTGGGGCTTAAATGCTCACACAACAGAAGATGCGCAAAATGAAGAATAAGTCAGAGTCGAATATACATATCAAAAGTTGCGAGGTTTAAGAGCCTCGCAACTTTTGATTATAAATAAAATTCTAATTATGCCTGTGGTCATTAGTAAGCATCCGATAAAATGCATATTGTAGCGGGCGGCGATTGTGATGTGACCCCCAATAGTTGGACGGTTTAACAATATTAAGAGGCTGACTTAGATTGGAACAGAGCTCGGTATTGCACCGGGCTCTTTCCTTTTAGCCTCAGTTTGATTCTATCATTATTGTAATAGCGTAAGCATCCGACGAAATGCATATTGTAGCGAGCACTTATGACTGATTAGTCACCTTCTTAATTTTACATTCTAATTAGGGATAGTCGCAAAATAACTTAAAAATTTGCAACTAATTGATTGATAATGTGATAGAGTTTTCATATCTTAGCTAAACTCCGAACACCCTGGAAAAGTGAATTTCGGAGGAAATGCATTTTATCGGGTGCTTACCAATTAAACGGCTAAATAAATCTATCCCGGCTCGATCATGATTTGTCGAGCCGGGATAACTTAGTAATTTACAGTCTCGATGGTGTTAATTCTGTGGTGTGCCACGCATCTCCCAGAAG
>JAZNZH010000034.1:0-4025 GCA_045594845.1 Faecousia sp.
AAAGCCCCAGGTACCCTCTGCAGTTTCTGCGACCTCAGAGATCTCCAGCAGAACGCCGGGCTCTGCTCTGGAAATGGCTTCGCTGTAGGTGGCGGGCAGCTCGTAAATGGGAATGGAATCGGTGGCATAAACCCGGGTATCTACCTCATACGAGTAGAGGATCTCCACCGGGGAGGGACGGGAGCCTTCCAGCACGAACCAGCCGCTGTCGGTCCGGGCCCAGATTGCGCCGTCGAACTGTACGGTCTCATCGTAAGCGACCTCGTTGCCTGCGTAGTAAGTGGCAACCACGGGGGCATCCCAAGCAGGCTCGGCATAGAAGTCGGTGGTTTCGGTCAGGGTGTGGGTGGCTTTCGGGGGCGCTTCGGTGTTGCCTGTTCTATCGCCTAACAAATTGCTCAAAAGACTGCAGCCACACAGGCAGGAGCAAAGAAGGCATAAGCACAGCACCGCACACAAAATTTTCAGGAAAAGCTTCTTCATCAGTATTCGCCTCTCTTCATGGAATATACTTCGATTTTATCATAAATCGTCTGTAAAGCAACAGTTTTTCAAAAACATTGCCGCATAAACAGAGAGGAAAATGCCGTAAGTCTTGCTTTTACGGGCATCTTGTGGTAAAATACTTGCGCCAAAAATGGAAAAGCTCGAAAATCAGAGAAAGGAGACGGCTTTTATGCGCAGATTTTTTGTGATTGCAATGGCGCTTATGCTGCTGGTTTGCCTGTTTGCTGGCACTGTTTCGGCGCAGACCAGCGCAAATTCCGTGAATATTTACGCCACCGTCTCCTCTGACGAATCCTGCCAGGTAACCGTTACGGCGCTGCTGCATTTGGAGCAGGCATCGGGCACGGTTTATTTTCCCGTTCCGGCGGAGGCGGAAAGTGTGACCCTCAACGGCACCCGTGTGACCACCACCCGCACCTCCTCCGGCCGCCAGGTGGATCTGAGCGGGATCCTGGGCAATCTGGTGGGCGATTTCTCCGTGACCATCACCTACATCCTGCGGGATGTGGTGGCATATAATGAAAAGGAGATCCTGCAACTGCAGCTGCCGCTTCTGGCTGGCTTTGCCTATCCCGTGGAGAATTTGGAATACTCCATTACACTTCCCGGTGCGGTACCGGCCAAGCCGGCATTCTCCAGCGGCTATCATAAGGCCAATATTGAGCAGGACCTGCAGACTCAGCAATCCGGCCCGGTGATCTCCGGCAGGGCCACCAAGACCCTGAAGGATCACGAAACCTTGGAAATGACCCTGCTGGTCTCTGAAGAGATGTTCCCGCAGAATAAGATCGAACTGCCGGATTTTGAATTTACCAAGACCTTCATGTGGATCTTTGTGGCGCTGGCGGTGCTGTACTGGGCGATCTTCCTGCGCTGCGGCATTCCCCGCCGGATCACCTCTGCAGCAGCTCCTGAGGGCTTTAGTGCCGGACAGATCGGCTCTGTGCTGCACATGCAGGGCGCAGACCTGACAGCCATGGTCTTTACCTGGGCGCAGTTGGGCTATCTATTCATCGGCAAGGGAAAAGGAAGAAATATCCTGCTGTATAAGCAGATGGACATGGGTAATGAGCGCAGCAGCTTTGAGCAGAAGTGCTTCCGCAGCCTGTTCGGCCGCCGGAATGTGGTGGATACGGGAGAACTGCACTATGTGGAGCAATGGCAGAAAATCAACCGGGCAAATCCCGGCATTCAGGATCTGATCCACCCCAAGACCGGCAACAAGAAGATCTTCCGTGCCCTGGCGGCAGGCGTTGGCCTATTTTGCGGCATCGGCGTGGGCATTACCCTCACCGCAGGCGCAGGCTTGCAGTGGCTGTGGGTGATCCTTTTGGCGCTGACAGGCTTCCTGGTAAGCTGGCATATTCACAGATGGGCGGAGAGTCTGTTCCTGCGGCAGAAGAAGCACCTTTGGGGCGCTGTGGTGCTGAGCGTTCTGTGGCTGGCACTGAGCATTTTGGCAGGAAGTCGGAGGCCAAGCGGTCTTAGGAAGACAACAAAAGCAAGCAACTCCTTGGCTCACAGAACGACATGGCTACGATCCGACTTGGCATATTCACAGATGGGCGGAGAGTCTGTTCCTGCGGCAGAAGAAGTACCTTTGGGCCGCTGTGGTGCTGAGCGTTCTGTGGCTGGCACTGAGCATTTTGGCAGGCGTGGCGCCCATGGGTATCTGGACGATTTTGTTCCAGTTCCTGGCGGGCCTGTTCTGTGCTTTCGGCGGCAGACGGACGCCTGCGGGCCTGCAGGCAAGCTCGGAGGTGCTGGGTCTGCGCCGATACCTGCGCAGGCTGAGCAAGGAGGACCTGCAGCGGATCTGCCGGAACAACCCGGAATATTTCTTCTCCGTGGCGCCCTATGCGGTTGCGTTGGGTGTAGACAAGCGGTTTTCCAAGCTGTTTGGAAAAGAACAGCTGCCCGACTGCCCCTATATGGACCTGGGCTCCAAGGCGAAGCTGACAGCCTTCGGCTGGAGTGAACGGTTCCGCCAGGTGGCGGATGTGATGGACCGCCGTCGGAAGAAAATGTGGCTGGAGCGCATTACCGGCGCCGTCCGCAGCTTTAAAAGATAAAAAGAACTCCCCGCCGGGGAGTTCTTTTTTTTTATTCGTTTTCCAGGGCCATGACCTTGTCGATACGTCTCTGATGGCGCTCTGCACCGGAGAATTCCGTGCCCAGCCAGGTGTCCACCAGTTCTTTTGCCAGAGCTTCGTCCACAAAGCCTGCGCCCAGCGCCATCATGTTGGTGTCGTTGTGCTCCCGGGTCAGCTGCGCACAGCGCACATCGCTCAGAAGCGCACAACGGATGCCGTGGATCTTATTGGCTGCGATGGAAACGCCGATGCCGGTGGTGCACAGCACGATGCCCTTAGCGCATTCCCCGGAGGCGACTGCTTTTGCGGCAGCAGCGGCAAAATCCGGGTAGTCGCAGCTATCAAGAGTATAGGTGCCGAAATCCCGGACCTCGTGGCCCTTTTCAGTCAGATAGGCGACCAGGGCGTTTTTCAGAGTCAGTGCGCCATGGTCACAGCCGATTGCAATGTTCATCTTTTGTTCCTCCTAAATTACATAACCGCCGTTGACGGGCAATACCTGCCCGGTAACAAACGGGGCGTCTGCCAAATAAAGCATGGCGTTTGCCACATCCTTCGGTGTGCCGTTGCGGCCTACAGGGGCATCTTCGCCCATTTCGGCCAGAATTTCCGGGTCTACCCCGGCACACATATCCGTCAGGATCACGCCGGGGGCTACACAGTTGACCCGCACACCGCAGGGACCCAGCTCCTTGGCCAGGGCTTTGGTCAGTACGATCACGGCACCCTTGGTGGCAGAGTAGGCCGCCTCGCAGGAAGCGCCCACCTGACCCCACATGGAGCTGACGGTGATGATGCAGCCTGCCTGCTTGCTTAAGAAGCCCGGCATGGCAGCATTGACACAGTGGTAAATGCCTTTCACATTCACATCAAAAAGCCGATCCCAGCTGTCTTCCGGCAGCATGCTCATCAGACCCGTGTGACAAATGCCTGCGTTACACACCAGCACATCCAGCTCCGGCAGCAGGGCGAAAGCTCTTTTCACGGCCTCACCGTCGGCCACATCGCAGCAGATGGCGGTGGCGCCGCATTTTTGCGCCACGGCCTGCGCGGCTTCATGATTTTTCTCATACAGGAACCAGACCCGGTCACCCCGGGCGGCAAAGGCTTCCACCGCTGCCGCACCGATGCCACGGGAGCCCCCTGTGATCAGTATATTGGACATGGCTTCCTCCAAACAGTATGGCGGGGTCATGACCCCGCCCTACGGAAATAGCTTGTTTATCTTCTGCGGCTTTTGGTGCGGTGGTCTGCACGCAGAGAGGAGATCTTGCTGTCGGATTCCGACATAAAGGCCTTCAGCTTCTCTTCAAACAGCTGATCGGCGGTCTTGGGTGCGGGAGGCGGTGTGGGTGCTTTGGGCGCAGAGGGCTGCTGCACATTCTGCCGGGGCGCAAAGTTCTGCGGTGCGTTCTGCCGGGGGGC
>JAZNZH010000035.1:0-11487 GCA_045594845.1 Faecousia sp.
AGGGGGTGTTTTGTCTATTGTCCGTTTTTACTGGTTCGGTTCATAAAACCGGGGGTTCTTCATATGCGGGCATAGCCCTCTGTTCCTCGCGTAACACGTAAACGCGTAATTCTATCCTGCCAACCGCGAAATAGATAGCTATCGACTCACACTAACTCTTTCTATCCGAGCATTATTCGTATTCTAAGTGCCCTCTTTCGCATAAAATGGCATCTACCTATCTATGTTACACTTTTAATTGCTTTCTAATATACGCTGCGGTATAATTGTAGTGCTACTCATACTCATATGAGTGCCTCCCTGTTTTGATTGTTTGTGCAGTTGGCGGACCGCACCTATAATCTTAACAGGGATTTTTACTCACCGCCACAGGCTTTATTGAACCACGCGTCTAACGCGTGGTTTTCTTTATACAAAAAAAGGAACCCCCCGGTAAAACCGGGGGTTCTTCATATGCGGGCAAAGCCCTTTGTTCCTCGCGTAACACGTAAACGCGTAATTCTATTCTGCCAACCGCGAAATGGATAGCTATTGACACACACTTACACTTTTGAACCGAACACGATTCGTATTCTAAGTTCCCTCTTTCGCATAAAATGGCATCTACCTATCTATGTTACACTTTTAATTGCTTTTTATTATGCACTGCAGTATAATTGCTGTGTTACTCATACTCATATGAGTGCTTCCCTGTTTTGATTGTTTGTGCAGTTGGCGGACCGCACCTATAATCTTAACAGGGATTTTTACTCACCGCCATAGGCTTTATTGAACCACGCGTCTAACGCGTGGTTTTCTTTATACAATAAAGCGCCACCAATTTGGTGGCGCTTAAGTTCGTTTTAGGAGAATTCACCATTCTTTCCTTCCGTCTGTTCCGCTTCTTGCATTGCTTTCCATTCTTGGAACTGCCGCTGGCCTTCCTCGGTTTCGTAGTAGGCGATAATGTCGGGAAGTATGCACCGGGCGATTGATTCAATGATGTGCTGCGGAATACCGGAATTGTTTACGGGTTTGCGTTTGCGGCTCACAAGTTTTGATCCCTCCGGATAGTATTAAATTTTCAAGGTACAAGTGTGGATGTGCGAATAGGTGTTAGTCGATGGCATACCTCCTTTCCGAATTTTGATTATTCAAACCGTCGGATGTTTAATGTCCGTTCCATCCGGCGATCAAATTTACAAACAAAATGCAGACACCCGTCAAGAGTGTCTGCATCGAAGCTATTCTTTTGTGTTGTTATTATATCATCGATCCAAAATACTGTCAATAGAACTGAGAACGAAGAAAAATAGAGGGTAAAAATTGCAGTTGCAGCAAAGGTTTTTCGCACGAAAAAGGTTGGGGTAATGGTAAGATACCACCCCCTCCCAAACCGGGGTTCTATTGGTCTACATTGTAACGTTTTTGACCCGAAAAAGCACTGCGGCACAACAACTTTTTTCTGCGATTTTGCGAAGGCAATACGATTCCTTGTCCAACCTCAAAACTGGCATTTAGAGCGTTACATTTTTAGTTTATTTTGCAGGTTTTATTTGACAAATGAATACCTCAGTGCTATGATTATTCCAATATTTTCATGAAAGGAGTGAACTTCATGCAGACCCAGACCATGACTTGCTGTTTTGTATGCTGCGTAAGGTTTGCTCCTTGTGTGTTTGCCCGTTGATATTCGGGATAGGTGCATAAGTATGGCGCAAGCTTCACGCTTGCGCCATTTTTGTTTTATGGAGGTTAATATGGTTTCACTTAAGCCTATGACTCGGCAGATGTGCCATGAGTTCTATAAAGATTTTCAGAACGATCCTGCCATCGGCCACTACTATGAATATGTGTACACCCCGGAAATTGCAGACCTTTATTTTGATAACAATTCCGTCGCAGACCGCAAGTTGTTTGCCATCATAGTTGGTGACAAAATCGTGGGCGAATGCAAGTTGAAGAATATTGATCTCCAAAAGCGGGAATGCAGCATGGGCATCCATCTGCAAAACGATGCGGTCAAAGAAAAAGGTTACGGCACCCAGGCGGAACGTTTAATCCTGCAGTACGCGTTTGAGGTATTAGGAATGGTTGCGGTTAATGCAGATGCCGTGCTGAAGAATATCCGTAGCCAACATGTGCTTGAGAAGGTTGGCTTCTGTTATACCCATGAAGATGACACTTTTAAGTACTACAGATGCGAAGCAAACAAAGCAGAGCGGTGGCAAAAAGTAAGAGACTTGATGGGTAAGCTTGTCCATGTTGTGGTAGATCGGCCTATTGGCTATCAGCATGGGGACATTATTTATCCGATTAATTACGGCTACATTCCCGGTCTTATTGCTGGAGACGGAGAAGGACAGGATGCATATATCCTGGGTGTTCCTCAGCCGATCACCGAATTTGATGGTCAGGTTGTCGCTGCAATCTGCAGGAGAAATGATCGTGAGGACAAGCTGGTAGTCGCTCCTGTTGGAAGCGTGTATCACCAAGGTCAAATAGCAGAAGCTGTTCAATTCCAGGAGCAGTATTTTTGCAGCCGGATTATTTCGTGTTTTGAAAAATCCTGCGGTGTGCTGCCGTACCGGATGGTAGATGGACAGCAGGAATTTCTGCTCGTTTTTGAAACCTATTCCAAATGTTGGAGTTTACCCAAAGGCCATATAGAGATGGGTGAAACAGATGTCCAAGCAGCGCTGCGAGAACTATATGAAGAAACAGGCATGACTGCTACACTAGATGTCGGCAAAATAGCTGCCATTGAGTATCCCATTTCTAATTTTGCCCGGAAGCAGGTTGTTTTCTTCTTGGGTGAGGTTGCGGGTGAAACGAAAGTGCGAGAAGGCGAAATTGAAAAATTCAAATGGGTATCTGCTGACGAGCTAGAACACTATCTGTTCCCGGATACTTATGAAGCTTGCAAAGTATTGTTGAGGTAAGAATATGAGTGTTTATCAGAATATCATTAGTAGAACGCCCATTGATAAGGGCTGGTCGGGGGATCAAAAATACTGTGCTGTTACTGCTAACGGTCAGAAATATCTGCTTCGTATTTCATCCATTGATCGGTTGGAGCGCAAGCGCCGGGAATATGAGAAGATGAGCCAAGTAGCGCAGTTAGGCATCCCAATGTGTCTGCCAGTAGAATTCGGCACCTGTGAAGAAGGTGCGTACTCTATCCAAAGCTGGATCGACGGTGAGGATACCGAAGAATTGGTGATGTCCATGGAAGGAGAAAAGCAGTATCGCTATGGTTTGGATGCAGGACGAATCCTTGCGAAGATCCACACTGTACCAGCTCCTGTGGATGCACCAAGCTGGGAAACCCGCTTCAATGCTAAAATCGACCGAAAAATTGCCATGTACGAAAGCTGCGAGCTAAAGTACGAAAGCGGTGGGGATGCGTTTCTTGACTACCTTGCCCGCAATCGACATCTGCTGAAAGATAGACCCCAGAGCTATCAACATGGCGACTACCACATCGGTAATATGATGATTGATAAAGACGGCGTTTTGACCATTATCGATTTTGACCGGGATGACTTTGGTGATCCCTGGGAGGAATTCAACCGCATTGTATGGTGCGCCCAGGCCGCTCCTGCCTTTGCTTCCGGTATGGTTGACGGCTACTTTGGTGGCGAGGTTCCGATAGAGTTTTGGAAGCTGTTGGCACTGTATATCTGCTCCAACACCCTCAGTTCGCTCCCCTGGGCGATTCCCTTTGGAGAGGGAGAGATTCAGGTCATGCGGAAGCAGGCGGCGCAGGTGCTTGAGTGGTACGATGGAATGCAGCATGTAGTACCTGCTTGGTATCAAACAGTCAAATAAGGAGAACTCCTATGTCAAGAACTGAAAAAGTTGAGTTTACAAATATATGCATGGTCTGTGATGGTAGCCAGGTTTTGGTAATCGACCGAAAAAAGCCGGACTGGCCGGGTGTTACTTTCCCCGGTGGTCATGTGGAGCCGGGAGAATCCTTTTCGGATGCAGTAATTCGTGAGGTGCAGGAAGAAACCGGACTTAATATCCGTTCCCTGCAGTTATGCGGCATCAAAGACTGGTGCGAAGATCAGTGCAGATATGTAGTGCTGTTTTATAAGACAAACCATTTTGAGGGCGAATTGTGTTCCAGCTCCGAAGGTAAAGTTTGGTGGGAGGATATTGCAAACCTGCCCAATCTCAAGTTATCTTTGGATATGAATGATATGCTCCGGGTTTTCACTGAAGAAGATTTAAGCGAGTTCTTCTACTATCAAGAGGGCTGCGAGTGGAAATATGATTTGAAATAGTGCGTAGGCAAGGAGGTATGAAGTTTTGAAAGCAATGTTGACAAGCTCACTGGGCGGTTCAAGTAAGGTGAACGGAATTAGAGTTCCGTCTGTCTTGATTCAGCGCAACGGGTTGTTGGACAACCTTAAATCAATATGGATTACCGATGCAAATGTGCTTATCATTTGTGCCGATCCTAGTGACTATGAAAAGAACGATAGTGTCTGCGCTTGTCTAGGGGAATCTCTCCCTATGAGTGGATTGAGCATTTCACATATTGACAAGTGTGATGACAGAAATCTAAATGCTGTTGATGCTTTGGAGAGCATTGATGTTCTTATTTTGGCAGGTGGCCATGTTCCCACGCAAAACAAGTTCATGGATCAGCTCCGTTTGAGAGAACGGTTAAAAGACTTCCATGGAATTGTTGTCGCTTGGAGTGCGGGGTCTATGAATTGTGCAGACACCGTGTATGCTGGCCCGGAGTTGGAGGGTGAAGCAATCGACCCTCTGTACGAGCGGTGGATCACTGGCCTTGGATTAACAGATATAAATATCTTTCCGCATTTCCAGAGTCTTAAAGACGATTACTTGGACGGACTGCGGTTAATCGAGGACATTACATACGATGATAGTGTTGGTCACGAAATTGTTGCATTGAATGATGGAAGTTATATCATGCTTGAGGACGGCAAGGCAACCTTGTACGGAGAAGCATACATGATTAAAGACTGCCAGCAATGGAAAATTTGCAGTGATGGAGAATCTATCTCCTTATAAGTGCAATCTAACCTAACCATTCCTAAATATAGGAGGACATAATGGATATTCAAAAGTTTTGGGATGCTGTTCTGCGGCAGGATGCAGACGAAATCCGTGAATACTTCCACCCCGATGCCTGGGTGAATTGGCACAATACCAACGAGCATTTTACCGTAGAGGAATTTATCCAGGCGAACTGCGAATATCCCGGCGAGTGGGACGGCCAAGTTGAGCAAATTATTACCACCGATACCCATATTATTACTGCCACCCATGTATTCAGCAAGGACGGAAGTATCTCCTGTCATGCCACATCCTTCATTCGTGTGGTGGATGGAAAGGTTGCGTCCGTCGATGAATACTGGGGCGATGATGGCCCTGCTCCCCAATGGCGGCAGGATAAGCATATTGGAACGAAGATCAAGGAGTAAGCCATGATTACAAAGACTGAAGCCTTTTTGAAGGACACTTTTACCGCAAGTACATATCTCCAGAGCCATCCCACAGACCGGGATTACCGCTTGGAGCATTCCTATCGTGTGGCAAACATCGCAAAGGCTATTGCGGAAGCAGAGGGCTTTAATGTGACCTATGCTGTAATTGCCGGTCTACTTCACGATATTGCCTACTGCGAGGAAATGGTGAGCCGTGAGGATCGTATAAATCATGGTCGCCGCAGCGCTGCCATCGCGAGACCTTTTCTGGAAAATCTTGGCCTG
The DNA here is from genome assembly GCA_045594845.1 of Faecousia sp. GTDB lineage: Bacteria > Bacillota > Clostridia > Oscillospirales > Oscillospiraceae > Faecousia. The sequence continues at coordinate 5,733 of JAZNZH010000035.1, forward strand.
CCAGCCGATGCCGTGAATGAGATTTGTTATGGTATTGCCATCCATGTGGATGATGAAGCCGACTTTGAATGGAAACGGACTCCTTTCTGCGAAACCGTTGGTGATGCAGATAATATTGACCGCTTTGATGTTTACCGGGTTTATGAGTCGTTGCAATACATGAAATTTAACGAAATGCCTCTGGCAGAAAAGCAAGATCGTGTAAACAGCATTATTGATAAGCTGACCCGGTATAAAGATTTGAAGCTTGGAACTGAAACAGCAAAAAAGCTGTGGATCGAACGACTGGATTATCAGCTCGGTTTTTATGACAGACTGAAAGCACAGTTGGAGAACAGCACTACAATTCGTTAAACGGAAGTGAGAATAATGGGCAACTATTGGAACGACAATTATTGGCGCAGACACTTGGCAGAGCCGGAGAGAATGGATATTTTCGGGGAACTGTGGGTCGGTAAGCACCAAGAATTGATTGATAAACTGAATAAGGGTCATGCTCTGGACTTGGGTTGCGGTATCGGCCAGTTTACAGACTACTGGATCAATAATGGTTTCCAAGTCATTTCTGCCGACATTTCTGTAAACGCATTGAATGCACTGAAAGAAAGAACACCCTCTGCGACTACAGTGGAACTCGATATGAGTAAGCCGCTACCCTTTGAGGATGGCACTTTTGATGTGGTATTCGCTAATCTGTCAATCCACTATTTTGACGAGAAAACCACCCTTGCTCTGTCCAATGAGATTCACCGGGTTTTGAAACCGGGTGGCTTGTTCATCGGAAGTGTCAATTCAAGTGTCGCCTATGAGATCGTGAAGGACAAAGCAAAGGTGCTGGAAGATAACTACTATCTGATCGGTGAGCGGTACATTCGGCTGTTCAACAGAGCGCAGTTCGACCAGTTCTTCGGACAGTTCAACACGGTATCATTAGAGGAAATTCATACAGTACGATTCAAGAATCAAAGAGATCATTGGAAGTTTATCTTCCAAAAGGACTAAAAGCTATGAAACAGATATGCGAACTGAATGACAAGATCATACTGGGTACGGAAGGAATGTCTGCTAAGGCTCCCCGGATTACTGCCCGTGCTATTGTCAAGAACCAGGACGGTCTTTATGCTGTCATGTATGCCGACAAATTCAAGCTCCACAGCCTGCCCGGTGGTGGTGTGGAGGACGGTGAAGATGTGCTGACCGCCCTACGCCGGGAGGTCTATGAGGAAATTGGCTGTGTCTGTGACGAGATCCAGGAATTAGGCATCGTAGCAGAAAACCGGGCAAGTCTGGACTACACCCAGATCAACTACTACTTTGTGGTTACAACTACCCACACCCCCGGTGAGAATCATCTGACAGAAGCGGAACAGGACAGCCGCACAGTGGTGGAATGGCACACCTTTGATGAAATGGTGCGCCTTATCAACGAGCAAGAGTTTGACCGGGTGCAAGGCAAGTATCTGAAAGCCCGTGATGTGGTAGCATTGCAGGAATATACCAAGCTATTCAAGGAGGGACCCCCTTTGGAAACGTTTATTTTAATACGACCAACAAGCGAGTATGCCAGTCAGCTTGCTGAATACAGACAAGAGTTCTTGGCTGCAGATAGCTCTATGGATGGTTGTGGCCCTTTGCGTAGGTTTGAAGACCCTAATGAATACATACAGATGTGTAAGGATTACGAAGATCCCGAAACGGTTCCTTCTCATTTAGTTCCGGCTACTCAATTTCTTTTTGTCCGCAAGAGCGACAACAAGCTTGTTGGAATGATCCAAATCCGCCACCGATTCAATGATTTTCTTGAAAAGTACGCGGGTCATATCGGCTATTCCGTAAGACCGAGCGAACGGCGCAAGGGATACGCCAAGGAAATGCTGAAAACTGCACTTCCTTTTTGCCGTGAAATTGGGATTGATAAGGTGTTGATTGCTTGCATCGACGGCAATATCGGAAGCGAAAAGACCATTCTTGCAAATGGCGGTGTTTACGAATCCACAGTTCACGAACCGAACGGAGATAGAGATCTAAAAAGGTTTTGGATAACTCTGTGATATTGAAAGAATAACCAAGGAGAAAAAACATGGATTTGCATGACTACAAAGATGTAGCGGAGAATTATGACCGCTACTTGGATGTGATGTATAGTGAGCATGACAACTACGAAGGCTTCCAAGATTTCTACCTAGATTTGGCAAGAGAGTACGGTAGCGGCGGAACCATTGACATTGCCTGCGGAACCGGTGCGGTATTGCTGTATTTGGCAGAAGCTGGTATTGCTATTGACGGAACGGATCTTTCTGAAGCTATGTGTGATGTGGCAAGAAGCAAGGCCGAGAGCAGTGGATTGAATCTAAATATCTTCCCTGCCAACATGACGGTTTTCAAGTCTAACAGAAAGTATTCTCTTGCGATCATTGCAAGAAGCGGCTTTATGCATTTGCTGACCCCGGAGTTACAGAGAGCCGCACTCTTGAATATCCGAGAGAACTTGGTAGAGGGTGGCATTTTAACACTGAATACCTTTGCCCCGTATCCTCCGTTCCAAGCAGAGCAGATGAAAACAACGGAAAATGATTATTCCTTCCGATTGGAGTACATCAACAGCGATGGATACCGGGAGAAAATATATAATGCTATTTCCTATGACCCGAAAACCCAAGTCATGTTCGGCAATTGGAAGTTTGAAACTTTTGATGCTGAGGGCAATATGATTGCTGAACGCATCCGACCCCTCAAAATGCGGCAGACCTATAAGCAGGAACTGCTGTATTTGATCGAATTATGCGGCTTTGAGGTCGTGACGGTATATGGGGATTACCATAAGAGCACCGAAGAAACCGGAAACCTTATTTGGATACTAAAGAAAATATAAGAACTTTCATCGCTCATTTCATCAACCATTTTGATTGATAAATGAGCGATGGACTTTACTCATGGTAATGAATTTCAGTGATTCGCAGAATCGCGTAGCCGCAGATTTTTCTGCGTTTTTGAGGGATTGGGAAACCTCCCAACAAGCACAAAACCACTCATCTCTGCCAGAGCGGAAATGGGTGGTTTTTGCAATTTGTATGTACAAATGCATTGCTTGCCACTACTATTTTCCGTTGAAGAACTCGTTGAATTATGTTCTGAACTGTAGTACACTGAATATTGGGAGGTGCTTTTTATGGTGAAAAAAATGCAACTGGGGACAAAAACACTTCACTGCTTTTCTGAGTGCCCGGACATAGCTGGAGTAGAGCTGCAAACTGTCATTAATAGTGCGTTGCGACAGTTGAATGTGCTGATCGACAACACATTCAACGCCTATAAATCGAAGTATCCTATGGCTACTCGCCCCAAGTTATATGTTTATATTGTTGAGAACAAAATCGACGAAATCAATGCGTTTACGGATGGACAAGACATATATATTGCTGCGGCATGTATGATTGGGATGCATTCGTACATTAAAGAACGACTGGACACAAAGAAAGTTAATGGTGAACGAGTTGTTCCAAAGGGACTTGAGGTTTCGTCCGAAACACGGATCTATAAGTATGTTCTTGAACTTATCGTTGCCCATGAGCTTACACACATTTGGCATAGCCACAGTTTATGGACAAAAGATACAGTGCGGGCCAAAGCACCCATGCTACATCTTGACGATGTTACTATTTTTACAGAGAAGGTTCTTGTTAGCGAACTCGAAATCGACGAAGCAAAAGAAAAGATTTGTGAAGATTCAATGTACCTAACAACCACAAACGGAAAGCTTGTTGTGGAGCATTTGGCGGACTTGCATTATCTCCGTCAGATTCTGGAAGTAGATGCAGATTGCGGTGCTATGAATATTGTTATGATGGATTTGCAACATGAAATCAATGATATTTGCAGAAAGAATCTGGTTGGCGGGGATGATCAAAAACGCAAGGAAATGCGGGCTATTATGGGTTATCATAGTTACCTCATAGGGCTTCTTATGGGTGCAGCAGGCATCATGTGTGGTTTCTTTGATAGTAAGCGTGTAGGAAAACCTTTTGATAGACTGGCAACACTATTGGCTTCTGATCACCCAGTACCTGCGATTCGCTTTTTTAAGATGCAGGCCACATTGTTAGCGATTGTGCACGATAGATATCCCGATGAGTCTGTTGCAAAGTTCCTTCTTTCTGAAACGAGTAGTTTTGCTATTGATATTTTCATGCATGATGGAACATCTATGGATTTACGAAACTGCTTCTGGGCGCCAGCTCAGACGAAGGATGCACAAGAGTTTATTTCCCTATTAGATAGAGGATGGAATATTATTCGTGATTCACTTCAAAAATACGCACTCACAAGTATTCCTGATAAGTATACAGACGATCAACTAAAGGTTCAGGAAGGATTAATTTGGTATGACAGTTTAGGAAATCCCTTGAAATGGTCTGCCGAAGCTTTGTAATTTACTACCGGCAAGCGATGCTTGTGTATATACAGACAGCAACGGTGCAAGCAATGCGTCTGTACCCACAAACACGAAAAACCATCAATTTCCTTTCCGGGAGATTGATGGTTTTCTGCTTGTTGGGAAGAATCCCAAACCCACATAGATCACATATACATTGTGAGCCACGCCCCGTCTGGTGCTGGGAGGTTATGTGTTTTATCCTTGCCAAAAACAATATAGTTATGTTAATCAAGAGTTGACTTATAATGCGATATCGGATATAATTTAGAAAACGAAACAGGAGGTGGAAGCGAGTGACAACGATTCAAAAGATCGGACTACGCTTGAAGGAACTTCGGCAAAGTGTGAAGCTATCCCAGAGCAAGATCGCGGCAATTGTGGAATCCAGCCAACCGGCAATCGCCCGGTATGAAATGGGCGAAGCGCATATCCCGGCGGATGTTCTGTTGAACTATGCCAACTACTTTGATGTATCTTTGGATTACATCTACTGCCGCACGGACAACCCCCAGGGAACGCATTATGAGAACAAACCCTAGATGGCAAAGGTATACCCAGAGATGGAGAAGTTCATTGAAATGTGTTTCGATCCCGGATCTCCCATGAACGAGCGGCTGAAAGAATCCTTGCTTCAGATGATGAAGGAGGGAGCAGAATGAACGCAGTCATTTATGCTCGATACTCATCCGACAATCAGCGGGAGGAATCCATCGAAGGTCAGATTCGGGAATGCACCACCTTTGCAGAAAAGAATGGTATCACGATTCTGAAGCACTACATTGACCGGGCTTACTCTGCCAAGACTGACAACCGCCCGGAGTTCCAGCGGATGATCAACGACAGTAGACAACGGCTGTTTGACATTGTCTTGGTTTGGAAGTTGGATCGCTTCGCAAGAAACCGCTATGACAGTGCAAACTACAAGAACATCCTAAAGAAGAACGGTGTCCGGGTGGTGTCCGCCAACGAGCCGATCTCTGACCGCTCCGAGGGCATTCTGTTGGAGTCCATGCTGGAAGGTTTTGCTGAATACTTCTCTGCTGATCTTGCGGAAAAGGTCAGCCGGGGCATGACGGAGAATGCGCTGAAATGCAAGTTCAACGGCGGTAATTCGACCATTGGATTTACTTCCGATAAGGAGCAGAACATTCTCATCGATCCGGTGAAAGCGCCCTTTGTACTGGATGCTTTCAAGATGTACGACGATGGCGCTACCATGTCGAAGATCCGGGACTTCTTGAATGAGAACAATGTGCTGAATAGTCGAGGCAATCCCCACACGGTCAACAGTGTAGCTAAGATTCTGAAAAACCGCCGCTA
>JAZNZH010000036.1:0-60469 GCA_045594845.1 Faecousia sp.
GGAAGAAAAGGCCACCCTCACCATCCGCATCAACGGCGGCGGCCCCATCGGTTCTGTCGTGGCCGTGTCCGACTGTGACGGCAATGTGCGCGGCTACGTGGAGGATCCCAGCGTGGATCTGCCCCTGCGCTCCGATGGCAAGCTGAATGTTGGCGGTGCCGTGGGTCGTGACGGTATGCTCACCGTCAGCCGTGACCTGGGTATGCGCGAGCCCTATATCGGCTCTGTTGAGCTGCTCTCCGGCGAGATTGCCGAGGACGTGACCCGCTACCTCACCGAGAGTGAGCAGGTGCCCTCTGCCTGCGCTCTGGGCGTGCTGGTGGATACCGACTGTTCCGTAAAGGTGGCCGGCGGCTATTTAATCCAGCTTTTGCCCGGTGCACCGGATGAAACCATTGATGTGATTGAGGCAGGCATCCGCCGTGCCGGTGCAGTTACCGCCATGCTGGCTGACGGAATGACTCCGGAGGATATCCTGGGCGCTGTCTGCGGCGATTTGGGCGTGTTGCTTATGGAAACCACCGAGGTGGAATACCGCTGCTATTGCTCCCGTGAGAGGGTGGAGGCGGCCCTCATCAGCCTTGGTAAAAAGGAATTGACTGAGATTATGGAGGAGGGCAAGACCTTCCCTGTGGAGTGTCAGTTCTGCGATACGATTTACGAATTTACCCCTGCAGATATTCAAAAGCTGCTGCAGGATATGTAGGAGGAGTATTATGGGATTTATCAGCTTTGCTCTTCAGGGCAATTATAAGCGCTTTTACGGCGACCTGAAGGAACTGTCCAAGACCACCCACAAACCGGCCTGGTTTATGTTCCTGGATACCACTGTCTGCGCGCTGCGTTATGGTTCCGGACTGCAGGACTATCTGAACTTCCGCTTCTATGAAAAAAAGCATAAGGAGCGCAAGGAGTATGTCAGTGTTGGCTATCTGGATAAAGTGATCACCAAGCTGTCCAACATCAAGTGGTCTCCCTACATCTCCAATAAGACCAATTTCCACAAGAACTATGGCAAGTACACCCGCCGGGATTTTTTCGATCCTGAAGGCGGCTATGAGGCATTTGAGGCGTTTCTGGAGCGCAACCCTGTGTTTATCTATAAGCCTCAGATCGGCCAGTGCGGCGAGAGCGTTGCCAAGATCGTTACAGCGGAGATTTCCGACAGAAAGGCATTTTACCAACTGGTGATTGACCAGAAGGCCTGCGTTGAAGAGCTGGTTAAGCAGCACGAAGCCTGGGAGGCACTGTGTCCCGGCTGTGTCAATACGATGCGTATTATCACCGGCGCAGCTGCAGGGAAGTCCTGGATCCTGTTTGCGGCGACCCGTGTGGGTTCCGGTACCTCTGTGGCGGATAACTTTCATATGGGCGGCAGCGCTGTTTTGATCGATATGGAGACCGGCAAGCTTACCGGCACCGGTATCGACAAGAAGCTAAACGAGCACGAGTGCAGCGCTACCGGCATCCGCTATGACGGCTACGAAGTACCCTACTGGGAAGAAATTAAGCAGATGTGCCTTGATGCGGCGCTGGTCAATGACCAGATCCACTTTGTGGGCTGGGATGTGGCAGTTACACCGGACGGTCCTCTGCTGATCGAGGGCAACCGTGGCTCCGGTTTTGACCTGCCCCAGGTTATGGCAAAACGCGGCCTGAAGGGGATGCTGGAAAAGCTGATCCGGGATGTAGAGGAATTAGAAAAAGCAAAATAATGTACTACCAGAAACCGCCGGAAAATGCTCCGGCGGTTTTCGGCAAAATAGTAAGAAAAACAGTTGAAAAATGTGCAAATTCACCCGGTTTTTGATTTGTAAAATTCTTAACTATTTTTAGGAAAAAATGCTTGACAAATACACCTTGAATGTGTATAATAAACCACGTCCGCTGAGGTTCGCACCTTAACAGACAGTTCGGGAGCATAGCTCAGCTGGGAGAGCATCTGCCTTACAAGCAGGAGGTCACAGGTTCGAGCCCTGTTGTTCCCACCATATTTGGCCCGGTGGTGCAGTCGGTTAGCACGCCAGCCTGTCACGCTGGAGGTCGACGGTTCGAGTCCGTTCCGGGTCGCCATATTTACGTATCGTGGAGAGCTTCGGCTCTCCACAATATGCCTCTGTAGCTCAGTAGGTAGAGCAGCGGACTGAAAATCCGCGTGTCGTTGGTTCGATTCCGACCGGAGGCACCATATCTGCGGGTGTAGCTCATCCGGTAGAGCGCCACCTTGCCAAGGTGGAGGTAGCGAGTTCGAGCCTCGTCACCCGCTCCAAACAAATTAGGAACGCGCGTGCGTTCCTAATTTCATATGGTACCGTGGCCAAGTGGTAAGGCAAGAGTCTGCAAAACTCTCATTCCCCAGTTCAAATCTGGGCGGTACCTCCAAAAAATCCCGAATGCAATCGCATTCGGGGTTTTCTATTTTCATTTTCGGAGAGGGTAATCTGCTTGTATATTTTTGGATAATGTGTTAAATTTATAATATATCGTGAAACAGAGAGGGGAGTTTGTATGTTGACTTCGCAGGAGATCATTCAGTTGTTCCAAAGTCTTGTGTGGCTTTTGGCGGGCGTTGGCGTATTCATTGTAGGCATGAACTTTATGGGTGATGCCTTGGAAAAAAGCGCCGGAACCGGTATGCAGAAACTGCTGGGTAAGATCAGCAATAACCCTGTTTCCGGGGTTGGCATTGGCGCCGGTGTTACCGCCATTATTCAAAGCTCCTCCGCTACCTCGGTGATGGTGATCGGCCTTGTCAATGCCGGGGTAATGACCCTAATGCAGGCAACGCCGATTATTATGGGCGCTAATATCGGTACTACGGTTACCGGCCTTTTGGTGGCATTGAAAAATGATTATTTCAATATGGCGATGTATCTGCTTGCTTTTGCCGGCGTAATGATGGGGTTTGCAAAGAAGGAAAGAATCAAGCTTTTGGGCAGCCTTTTCTCCGGTTTGGGTCTGATTTTTGTGGGCCTGAATGTGATGAGCAGTGAGCAAGCGTTCGGCAGTCCTTTGATCGAACGGGTGTTTTCCAATGCGTTTCAGGCCATCAGCTTTCCGCCGTTGCTGATTTTGGTAGGTGTGATTTTTACCGCACTGATTCAAAGCTCCTCTGCCGCTACCGGTGTGGCTATTGCAATGGTAGGTACCGGGATTTTACCGCTGGACTTAGCACTATTTATTGTTTTGGGTGCCAATATCGGTACTTGTGTAACGGCGCTGCTTGCTTCTGTGGGTGCAACACCTAATGCAAAGCGCGTAGCTTTTATCCATTTTGCGTTCAATGTGATCGGTTCTTTGCTGTTTGCCGCATTGATCTGGATTTTCAAGGAGTATGTAATCGCACTTTTGGTGCAGATGCTTCCTGGCGAGGATGCCATGTCTCTGCAGATGCGGCTGTCTGTGTTCCATGTGGTATTTAATGTCACTACCACTCTGCTTTTGCTTCCCTTTACAAAGCGCCTTGTAAGGCTTTCTGCGCTTGTGGTTAAGGACAAGAAAGCAGAGGAATCCCGTTCGTTGCGTTATGTGGACGAAAGATTGCTGGCAATGCCTTCTGTGGCGTTGATGCAGGTGAAAATGGAAATGGATTATATGTTCGGCCTTGCACAGGAGAATATGCGTTTGTCTTTTGCTGCATTGCAAAACGGCGCGGCACACCATCGTGACGAGATCCTGCGAAACGAGGATATCATTGACTTTACCAACGGCGCCCTGACGAAATTTTTGATTGATCTTGCTTTTTCCGTGGAGCAGAGCGATGAGAAAACCATCGGCGGATATTTCCATGTGTTAAACGACCTGGAAAGAATCGGCGACCACGCAGAAAACTTCCTGGAGATAGGTGAAGAAATGCATAAAAAGGGATTGGCATTTTCCGCTGATGCTATGGGTGAGTTTTCCGAAATGTACCGGCGGGTGCAGGATATGTTCACCGCAGCCAGAGATGCTTTTGAGAATGTTAATAAAGAGCGCCTGACGGTGCTGGATAGCCTGGAAGAAGAGGTGGATGCTATGAAGTCTTCCTGTACTGCAAGCCACTTCCAGCGCCTTGCAGCCGGCACATGCAAGGTAGAGCTCAGCCCTTATTATTCCTCTGTTGTGATCGGCCTGGAGCGTGTGGCGGATCACCTGGTGAATGTGGGCTATAGTATCGTGGATCCCACCGGTGCACAAAGTGAATGATAATAAAAGACCAAGTCATAGACTTGGTCTTTTTATTTTCGGGTAATGATGCCGCAGGCAATCTTATCTCCGGCATTTCCAGCCGGCTGGGAGGTAAAATCATCTGTTCCGCCGTGGATCACAAGCGTTCTGCCGATAATATCCGACACACAGAAACGGTCAGTCAGAACCTCTAAATATGCACCGCATCCGCATTGCAAAAGGGGTGGCAGATCACCTGCGTGTTTGGGGTGGGGAAGGTTCATGGGATTATAGTGCCCGCCGGTACCGGAGAAATGGATGCCGGAGCAATCGCATCCTTCGTGAATATGCAGAGCGAAAAAACCGGTATCAGAGGATGGAAGACCGCATACCCGAATCTTCACCAGCACGCAATCTCCTTTTTGATAGAACCGGGCTTCTCCTATAAGATTGGGCAGACCGGAGCCGCCGTGAATATGGGCAACGGCATCGGGACTTACAAAACAATGATGCATAATATCACCTCATTTTCAGCCTATGACTCCTGGAAAAAATGGTGAAAGAAAGAGCTGATTATCTTGCAAAAGTGGGACAGTGGGAGTATAATGGTGATGTTGTAATTGGGAGGTGCGATATGCTTCTGGATTTTCGACAAATCTGTTCCGTAACTACCGGAGCGGTGCAGATAGAACAGCAAGAAGACGGCATTCATTTTTACCGTTTTACGGATGCACAACAGAAAATGCTTTGCAATCGATCCAATGATTTTTATAAACGTTCCTTTGGAACAGCCGGAATACGGCTGCGTTTTCGAACTGACAGCACATTGCTGGGACTGCAGTTTTCGGTGCTCTATACCGGTGTAAACAGTATTCCTGTGATGGATGTTTCCGTCAACGGTGTGTTTACTGAAGGTATGGAAGATCTCTACAGCGCAATGCTCGCGCCATACCATGGCGACAGAGAGCAGCCCTATCATATTTTCAAAAAAGAATGGTATTTGGATGCAGGGCAAAAGGATATCTGCATTTATCTTCCCTGGTGCGCAGCCTTTATTCTCCGGGAACTTTCTCTCAGTGAAGGCGCAATGCTGACGCCGCTACTGCCGGAAAAGGTTGCTCTGTGTTACGGCGACTCCATTACCCACGGCGCGGAGTCTTCCAGTTCTAAAAACCGCTATATCTCCCGGTTTTGTGATTACCTGGGAGCGGCGGAATATTCAAAGGCCATCTGCGGAGAAAAATTCTGGCCGGAACTGGCGGACACCAGAGAGCCCATCGATCCGGACTATATCACCGTGGCTTACGGTACCAATGACTGGAGCAAGACCACTGCTGAAGAAGTAAAGGTAAACTGTCTTGGCTTTTATCACAACATAATCAAGAATTATCCCAAAGCAAAGTTGATTGCCATTACCCCCACTTGGCGTGCAGATGAGCACACAAAAGGCCGTGAAATCACCTTGGCGGATGTACACGAGTTGATTTGTCAGGCGGTAGAGGAACATCCTAATGTAACAGTGATTCGGGGTTACGACCTTGTACCTCACGATCCGGTGTATTTTGAAGATTTGCGCTTGCACCCGAATGATGCCGGCTTCGATTTCTACTATAACAATCTTGTGAAAGAATATGAAAAGAGGGAAACGAAATGAAATTTGTAGTTGACCACGACCTGCACATTCACTCCTGTCTTTCCAATTGCGCTTCCAATTATCCCGAGCAGAATCCTCAGCGGATTTTGCAGCACGCAAAGGATCACAGCCTGAAGCATATTTGTCTCACTGACCACTACTGGGATGATGCAGTACCCGGCGCATCTACTTGGTACGCTGTGCAGAATTATCCCCACGTGATCGAGAGTAAACCATTGCCTCAGGCGGAGGGCATCCAATTCCATTTCGGCTGCGAGTGCGAAATGACCAAGGAGAACACCTTGGCGCTGCCTCCCCAGCGGTATGATGACTTTGAGTTTATCATCATTCCTACCACCCATATGCATATGCGTAAGTATACTATCCCTCTGGAGGAAGAGTATAACTACGAAGGCCGTAAGCCTCTGTGGATCAACCGTTTGGACGCACTGCTGGACATGGATCTGCCGTTCCACAAGTTCGGTGTGGCGCATCTTGCCTGCGGTCTGATCTGGCATTTTGACTACGAGACTGAAAAATCCTATTTGAATATTCTGGATTCTATCCCCGACAGCGAACTGGGCCGCCTTTTTACCAAGGCTGCAAAGGTGCAGATCGGTATCGAATTGAACCAGGACGATATGCATGTGGGCATCACCCACGAAAGAGGCGAGAGTGTGCTGCGGATCTTCCGGATTGCCAAGGAGTGCGGATGTAAGTTCTATTGCGGCAGTGATGCTCATAATCCCCAGTGGTTTGACAATTTCCTGCCTGTTATGGAAAAAGCGGTAGATGTGTTAGGGCTGACTGAGGATGATAAGTTTGATTTTTGCAAATAAGAACACCTTTCTGACATCCTGAAATAAAATAGTAAGGAAAGGAGTCGGTTATGAAACTTGTGTTGTTAACGGCCCTGGGTGTCGGCGGCGCCACCGTAGTGGGCTCGATTCTGGGCTTTGCGTTTAAACGCGTATCCCATAAATTCAACGATGTGGTATTGGGATTTGCCGCCGGTGTTATGCTGGCAGCCGCCGTGCTGGGACTGATCGTTCCCTCCTTAGAGTGGGGTGGGAAGTTTGCTCTCTTAATTACTATTGCAGGTGTGTTCTGCGGTGCGGTCTGCTTGAATCTGATTGACCGGCTGGTGCCCCACCTGCATAGAATGATGGGCGTGGATCAGGAATCCCATCCGGCAGGCACACAGCAGGTGAATAAAATTCTGCTGTTTGTGCTGGCTATCGCAATCCATAATTTACCGGAGGGTATTGCGGCCGGTGTTGGTTTCGGCTCCGGTAATGTGGGCGAAGCGCTGACAATAGCCGGTGGTATCGCGTTACAGAACATCCCGGAGGGCATGGTAATCATTGCCCCCATGCTGGCAGCGGGTATTAGTAAACGGCGCACTTTTTTGATGGCAGCTGCTACCGGCCTGGTGGAAGTGGCCGGTACGATGCTGGGCTACCTGGCAGTGTCGTTGTCTACCACAATTTTGCCCTTTGCTTTGGCATTTGCCGGCGGCACTATGCTCTATGTGATCAGCGACGAGATGATTCCGGAAACCCACGCCCACGGATGCGAGCGGGGCGCTACTTATGCCTTGCTGGCAGGTTTTTGCGTGATGCTTGTGGTGGATCATCTTCTGTAATTTACCTGTCTTTTCTCAGGAAAAGCTCCTGAACACCAACGATCACCAGAAAGATACCAAAGAGTTTTTTCATAAACTCTACCGGTACAAACCGGCTGAGCAGATAAAATATAATTGCACTGATACTGCCTGCGATAATCGCAGGCAGTAGTTTTTTTATGCGAATCGCGCTGCTTTTTTGGCGAATCAGTGTAGCAGCAAGAGCACAGGGTAGAAAGAACAGGAGATTCAGCATTCGTGCCTGGGGGTAGGGAAGCGCCAGTACCCCGGTGAGCCATAAGATCAGCAGACTGCCGCCGCCGACTCCCAAGCCGGCCAGAAATCCCAATACCGTTCCTACCAAAAGGCAAACAGGAAATGATGTCAGCATAGATATCGAATTCCTCCCCAGAGAATCAGAATTCCAAAGATTCTGCGGAGCCATTTTACAGGGATCTTTCCCCCGAAAAACCCTGCCAAGACACCTCCGGCAGCACTGCCGATGAGAAAGGGGAGAGTCAGCTTCATATCCACCAAACCGTCGGTAAACGAGATGGCGGCGGAGATAACACAGATGGGCAAGATGATAGTAACGGAAGAGGGGAATATGCAGACCTCCGAAAGCTTAACAACCTTTCGAAGCATAGGAACCAGCGCCAAACCGCCACCGGCGCCGAACAGACCGTTTACTGCCCCTGCGGCGCCTCCTGCCACAATCAGTCGAATGTTGCGCTTCAAAAAGAACACCTCCTGCGGAAATTATTTCCACAGGAGGTGTTTTTATTCAATAGGGATTATTGCTCGCCGGACTGCAGAACCAGTGCAGTGTTCAAATGACGGGTGTTGCCCAGTTTCATGTCCACAGCTTCAGTAATATCCTTGTACCACTTTTCCATGGATTCGGTCAACAGCTCCAGATCAATCAGGCTGTCACGGTAGGTGATATCAGCATAGCCGGAGAAGTACATAATGTGGTAGCCGTATTCGCTTTCCACGATACCCACATCGCCAGCCTTGCGCTTTTCGTCAACAGCCCAGTCACGGAAGCTGGTGACAAAGCTGGAGGAGGGGGAGATCTCTTCGTACAGACCGCCGTCCTCAGCAGAAGCGGTATCATCGGTTTCCTTCTTTACCAGTTCGATAAAGCTAGCCTCGGTAGCCTCGCCGTCCTTCCACTGCTTGAGCAGTTTCTCGGCCTCGTCCTTTGCCTTCTTCTTCTCGTCCTCGGAGTAAGTGGTAATGCCGGTAGTGGAATCATACTTACCGCCCTGGAACTGCACCAGCAGATGACGGACGTTAGACAGCTTATAGTTGTTATCGTTTCTGCTCTGGAAGAACACAACGGTGTAACCGCTGGTGTTCTTGGTTTCCTTACCGTCTGCGTCGGTGGAAGTGGACTCATTGGCGTATACCAGGGTGTCGCCAGCCTTACGGCCTTCCTTGGCAATCCACTCCTGCACCTTAGCCTGCAGGCTGGTGTAGAGAATCTTGGAGTTCTTTACGCTTTCTGCAGCGGTAGACTTATCCTTGTTGAATGCCAGCTCGGAGATAGCCTTGTCCAGCTCTTCCACGGTCTTGCAGGCTTTCAGCTTATCAGCATCGGCCTTGGCTTTTGCCAGAGCGTCCTTCTTCTGTGCATCGGTAGCGTTGGTCACAGTGACATCCTTGTCCAGGTAGTTGGAGTAGCTGATGAAGTAGCTTGCGTAGTTAAAGGAGGAGTACTCGTTGTACTTGTCCTTTTCGTGCTCACGGCGCTGTTCATCGGTGAACTCCAGACCTTCGCCATACTCGGTGTAGAAGGACTCAGCGATCAGACCGGTGTACAGGTAATCCGTGTAGGATTTTTCGTTGGCGCCGTTGCAGTAGTAAGCCTTCAGGAAGGAATCAAAATCGGGATAGCCGTAATTCAGGGTGGCAGAAAGGGACTTTTCCTGAATAGCAGACTTCAGCAGATTCTGGTTATCCTCGGAAAGTTCAAAGCCAGCCTTTTCGGCAGCCTTTCTAATGGCATATTCATCACGGGCACGGGTAGCGGCCAGATCGATGAAGTACTCAGCCCAGGTCTGATCCTTGTTGTAGTCCTGCTCATCCAGGGGCTTGGTGAAGTCAAGGCCCTGAATCATCAGACTCATAGAATTCTGATTCATCTGGGTTTCGACTGTATCGATGTAGTAGTAAGCCATTTCGATGCTGTTGAGCTTGTGGCCGTCTTCCAGGGTCAGAGCAGTGGTGTTGCGCTCGACAATGGCGCTGCTCTTGATACCACTAACGATCAGAACGGCAATGCCGGCAACTAAAATAGCAACGATCACGCAGGCAAAGATAGCGGAAGATATCTTCAGTTGACGGCTCTTTTTCCGGTCAGTCTGCTTTTTTTCAGCTACCTGAGCGGCGTTTTGCTCCTTGCGGAGCTTCTTCTTACTGGATGCACTCATAAATATCAATTCCTCTCAAATGTGTGCTGTGGATTATATGTGCAGCAAAACTGCATATAGACCAAATCATTATAATGTAAGTCCGGACAATTTTCAAGGGTTTCTTTTGAAAACGGTCCGGATTTCAAAAAAATTAACAAATAAAAACATGGGGAGCCGAAACTCCCCATGCCATGACCCGCTTTGACCGTACGCATCCGTTTATGACCTGCACGAATCGGCAGGTGGGTCGCCGCTCTCCGATTTAGCTGCTCCCAACGTCCACCCAACGTCAAAGCGAGGGCGGGAGGTCTGCAATCCACCGGAGAAACTAACATCCCAAAATATAAATGTGGGTCCAAAAGGACACGCCACGCATCAAGCAGGATGGAATATTCATTCCTCGTCTTCTTCGTAAAGCTGATCCATGATAAGGGCGTATACAGCCTCCAGCTCTGCATCGTCCTCTACGGCGCAAAGGATCATTTCGCCGTCCTCTTCCACATTCTTGAGAATGTTGACTTCCAGCTCCTCAGCCTCATCGTTGCCGGCCAGGGTGACCGCCAGATAATTCTCACCGTTGTAGTCAACGCTGGTCAGAACCTCCAGCTCATATTCAGTACCGTCTTCATCCATAATTGTGATGAAATCGGAACCGTATTGATCTGCCATTTTGGAATCCTCCGTTTCTTTTATTTACAAAGATATTGTACTCGTTTCCGGGAGGAAAATCAAGAGTCAATCAGGACAGAAAATCCTCTAAGATCCGCTGTTTTTCCAGGGGGTTTTCGTAGGGGATGCCCTGCTTCAAAGCGTCCTGATCGGTAGGGGAATAGTGCTCTGCCGCATACGGAAAAATCTCCACCGGTCTGCGATCCTCAAAAAGGGCAAGATGTCCGTTTTGAACACCCAGAAAGCCGCCCAACAGCACACAAAGACAAATTCTTTGAAATGTCTTCATATATCCCACCTCTTTTCGGGCATAGTATTTGCA
The DNA here is from genome assembly GCA_045594845.1 of Faecousia sp. Lineage (GTDB taxonomy): Bacteria > Bacillota > Clostridia > Oscillospirales > Oscillospiraceae > Faecousia. Next base: position 10,812 of record JAZNZH010000036.1, read on the forward strand.
GATAATTTACGGAATATTAAAAAATAAAGCTTTTGTTTTTGCGCGGGATATGCTATAATGTGTGTAACTATATGATATAGGTGAAAGTTTCGCGTTTTTTGACCATGCAGTATTACTGCTGTATCGGAGGTTGATATTATGAGTAAAAAAGATTTCACAGATCCTTCCAAGAAACCGTCATCTTTTTCTGACAAAATGGGTGCGGTGTTTGGCAAGATCATTTACGGTCTGAAGAAGATATGGCCGCCGGTTTCCACCGCGCTGAAGATTCTGGTGGGTGCTGTTGCAACAGTTGTGTTGATCGTTGTCGTCTGCGGCTTTGTCTTTATGGGCATTCTGGGCAGCTATCTGCAGGAGGATATCCTGCCTGCATCCATTATGGATATGGAAGGTTATGACCTGGATCAGAATTCTTTTCTATACTATGTGGATCAAAACGGAGAAATTCAGGTTCTGCAAAAAGTTCACGCAACCATCAGTAGCGAATGGGCAGAATATGAGGATATACCTCAGAACCTGATTCATGCAGCTGTTGCTATCGAGGACCACAGATTCTATGAGCACCAGGGTGTTGACTGGATTACTACCATCAAAGCCTGTGCCAGAATGTTCCTGGGTGACGACTCTGCCGGCGGTTCCAGTATCACCCAGCAGCTGATCAAGAATATGCGCCTGCTGGATGATGACAAAACTGCGGATGATGTTACCGTTCGCCGTAAGGTGATGGAGATCTTCCGTGCAGTGCAGATGGAAAAGCGTTATGATAAAAAAGTCATTATGGAGTACTATCTGAACTGTATTTCTCTGGGTCAGGGATGTCAGGGTGTCCGCAGTGCTGCTGCAGTTTACTTCGGTAAAGAGCTGGAGAGTCTGACCGCAGCAGAATGCGCCAGCTTGATTAGTATTACCAATAGCCCCACTTATTACGACCCCTATCAGAACTACGATAACAATATGAAGCGTAAGGAAAATGTTCTGTGGGCAATGAATAAGTACGGTTGGCTCAGTAATGCAGACTATAAGCAGGCGCTTGCCCAGCCCATTGTTCTTAAGAGCGGTATCGATGAAGAAGACCGGATGACCTATTGTCCCAACGAGGACTGCGAAAATAAGTGCCTGCGTAAGAACCTCAATCACACCGAAGAAGGACAGGACCTTTGCGTAAAATGCGGCACTGCGGTGCCCAAAGATATGGATGCCTCCCGCGAGGTGTACTCCTGGTATACCGATACTGTACTGGAGGATGTGGCAAAAGCCCTGGTAGCCAAGGATGGCCTTGCCTGGAATGCTGAAACCAAAAAGATCTATCTGCAGAAGATCCAGCGCGCCGGCTACCACATCTATACTTGCCTGGATATGAAGGTCCAGGAGCAGGTGGATAAGATCTACACCGATTTGGAGCAGATCCCCGATACCCGTGGCGCACAGCAGCTGCAGTCTGCCATCGTGGTGGTGGATAACCGTTCCGGTGATATCGTCGCTCTTAGCGGCGGTGTGGGTGAGAAGAACATTCCTGACGACTGGAATCGTGCCACTGATGCGAACCTGCAGTCCGGTTCTTCCATTAAGCCCCTTTCTGTGTATGCTCCTGCATTTGAGGCAGGTGTGATCACCCCCGCTACGGTTATGCCGGATATGCCGCTGACCTATAACGACGGCGCCTGGCCTCGGAATGCCGACTATGAATACTGGCATCAGCGTACCATCCTCAGCGGTGTGACCCATTCCACCAATGCGGTGGCAGCCCACACCCTCAACAAGATTACAACTGATTATAGCTATAGCTTTGCAAAGGACAAGTTCCGTCTGGGGTCTCTGGTGGACAGCTATCTGGATCCCTGGGGCACCAACCATTCGGATAACGGTTTTGCGCCTTTGGCTATGGGTGCTCAGACCTTTGGTGTCCGGGTGCGTGATATGTCCTGTGCCTTTGCAACCTTCGCCAACGACGGCGAGTACCGTCAGGGCAGAACCTTCACCAAGGTCTATGACAGAGACGGCAACATTGTGCTGGATAATGTCCAGGTCACAGAGCAGATCCTGTCTGAAAAGACTGTAAATTATATGAATTACTGTCTTGTCAATGCCACCTTGGCAGGTACCGGCAGCGAGGCAAAGCTGCCTTATATCACCACTGCCGGCAAGACTGGCTCCACAGCGGACTATAAGGACCGCTGGTACTGCGGTTATACCGGTCACTATACCGCTGCGGTGTGGTGCGGTTTCGACAGACCTGCAGTGATCAATCTTACCGGCTGGGGCGTGAATAATCCTGCGGCATACCTCTGGAAGAAGGTTATGGCACCTTTGCATGAGGGTAAGAGTGATATAGCTCTCTATCAAAGCAGCAAGCTGAAATCTGTGGCAATCTGCGCAGAATCCGGCTTGATCGCAACGGATGCATGTAAGCACGATATCCGCGCAGGAGGCGTATTCACCCGTGTGCTCAATACTGCGGCCTATGCGGAAGACCTGCCTAAGAAGTCTTGCGATAAGCATGTGATGGTTGAGTATTGCTCCGGCGGCGGTGTTGCCACCGAGTACTGTAAGCACTTTGCAGAGGTGGACAGTACTGTGGTTATGACAGAAACAGCGCTGGTGAAGATGACCGCTGATGAAATTGCTAAAATCGTGGAGGCGAAGAGAGCTTCCAACGATCTGCTTTCTCAGTTCTATGATGACCGTTATGTGTTCTTTGTGAACAACGAAGGTAAAGCTGTGGATTGGAAGGGCTTTGGCGGCAAGGCCAATGCCGGTATCAGCGCTCCTTATGTGGTCTGTCCGGTGCACACTAAGGAGGCGTGGGAAATGCACGTTCAAGCCAACCCTGTGATCCCGGATGTACCTGAACTGCCCGGTGTTATTGAAGATTTTTTGAATAAAGAGGAAGAATAAATGATCTGGGTTTCCGATGAATGGAAAGAATATGAGGTGCTGGATACCTCCAACGGAGAGCGTCTTGAGCGCTGGGGCAAATACCTTTTGGTGCGTCCCGATCCCCAGGTAATCTGGAATACACCTCACACCCATCCGGGCTGGAAGAAGTACGATGCCCGATATATGCGTTCTTCTACAGGTGGTGGTCGGTGGTCCGACCACCATCTGCCGGAACGCTGGCAGGTGCATTATAAGGACTATCTGACCTTTAATGTTAAGCCTATGAATTTTAAGCACACAGGAGTATTCCCTGAGCAGGCAGCCAACTGGGATTTTATCCGGGATAAGGTAGCCTCTGCCGGTAGACCGGTGCGTGTGCTGAATCTGTTCGCCTACTCCGGCGGCGCCACATTGGCGGCAGCAGCTGGCGGTGCCGAGGTATATCATGTGGATGCGTCTAAGGGCATGGTGGCCTGGGCGAAGGAAAATGCCGTGGCTTCCGGTCTTGCGGACCGGCCAATCCACTGGATCGTGGATGACTGCGGCAAATTTATCCAGCGTGAGATCCGCCGCGGGCGCCGTTACGACGGCATTATTATGGATCCGCCCAGTTACGGCAGAGGCCCCAGCGGAGAGATCTGGAAGATGGAAACCAGCTTCTATCCCTTTCTGCTGGAGGTGGGTAAACTCCTGACGGAGAACCCCTTGTTCGTGATTATCAACTCTTATACTACCGGCCTTGCACCGTCTGCTGTAGGCTATGCATCCGATGTGGTGTTTGGCGCACTCCGGGGCGGTCATACTGAGGTAGGAGAGTTAGGTTTACCGGTGCTTTCCACCGGGGGTATCTTACCCTGCGGCGCCACCGGAAGATGGACTCCATAAAGAGACGGAGGAAAGAACTTGAGTATTCAGGTATCTCATTTGTCCTATACTTATCCGGGCGTGGATGACACGCCCGGTGTTGCCGTATTCCAGGACCTTGACCTGACAGTGGAATCCGGCAGCTTTGTTGCGGTTTTAGGAGGCAACGGCTGCGGAAAATCCACCCTGGCCAAGCATTTCAATTCTATATTGCTTCCCAGTGGCGGCAGTGTCAGCGTTTGGGGTATGGACACGCAAAATGAGGACCTGCTGATCAACATCCGCAAGACGGTGGGTATGGTTTTCCAGAATCCGGATAACCAGATTGTTGCCAATGTGGTGGAAGAGGATGTGGCGTTCGGCCCGGAGAACCTGGGGGTGTCCAGTCCTATGATCCGCCAGCGGGTGGATCGTGCGTTGAAGCAGGTTGGTATGTATGAGTATCGCAACCACGCACCGCACTTGCTTTCCGGCGGCCAGAAACAGCGCATTGCCATTGCCGGTGTGATCGCCATGGAGCCCAAGTGCATTGTGTTGGATGAACCCACAGCTATGCTTGACCCCCAGGGCCGACGTGAAGTAATGGAGACAATCCGCAAGCTCAACCGGGAAAAGGGAATCACCGTAGTGCTGATCACCCACCATATGGAGGAGGCTGCTCAGTGTGACCGAGTAGTGGTGCTCCATAAGGGTAAGGTGGCGTTGGATGGCACGCCTCAAGAGGTATTTTCTCAAGTGGACAAGCTGCATCAGATCCGCCTTTGCGCCCCGGAAACCGTGGAATTATGCCATATTTTGGAAGAAAAGGGGTTTGCATTGCAGCCCCAGAGACTTACCGTTGAAGATTGTGCGCAGACACTTTATAATTTTTTGAAGGTCTGACCCACTGGAGGAATGAACGTGGCACCTATTTTGCAGGTGAATAACCTACATCATATATACAGTGCCGGCACACCGTTCCGGCATACAGCCTTGGAGGATGTGTCTTTTCAGGTAGAGCGGGGAGAGTTTATTGCGGTGATCGGTCATACCGGCTCCGGAAAGTCCACCCTGATCCAGCATCTGAACGGACTGTTAAAGCCCACCTCCGGCGAAATTTTGCTGGATGGAAAAAATATTTGGGCTGATAAAAAGCAGACAAGAGCTGCACGTTTCAGGGTTGGTCTGGTTTTCCAGTACCCGGAGTATCAGCTTTTTGAAGAAACGGTCTATAAGGATATTGCCTTTGGTCCTAAGAATATGGGACTGTCCCCGACGGAAATCGATCGCCGGGTTCTTGAGGCAGCTGAATTTGTGGGTATTACCCGTGACCAATTATATGCATCTCCTTTTGACCTGTCCGGCGGCCAAAAGCGCCGGGTGGCTATCGCCGGCGTGATCGCGATGGAGCCGGAGATCCTGATCCTGGACGAGCCTACCGCTGGTCTTGACCCGGAGGGCAGGGAAGAGATCCTGAAGAATATTCAGGACTACCGTAAAGCTAAAAACGCCACCATTATGATGGTCAGCCATTCTATGAGCGATGTGGCTCGGCTGGCCGAACGCATCTTGGTGATGAACGATTCCCACCTTGTGATGGATGGTACTCCCCAGGAGGTGTTTGTTCGGGCTCAGGAATTGTTGGATATGGGTTTGGATATTCCTGAGGTGACCAGAGTGTTTCTGCAGCTGCAAAAGCTGGGTGTGCCGGTGGAGCCGGTGTACACACTGGAGCAGGCAGCACAGGTGCTTTGCCGTCTGAAAGGAGGTACGCCTGATGCTTAAGGACATCACTTTAGGTCAGTATTTCCCGGGAAATTCTGTGATCCACCGTCTGGATCCCCGGACGAAACTGCTTTTTTTAATTGTTTACATCGTGGCTTTATTTGCCGCTGTGAATTGGATATCCTACGGTGTGATGCTGGTGTTTTTGACATTCTGTATTGCCATTTCCACCATTCCGCTGAAGTCGATTCTCCACGGAATGAAGCCGCTGGTGGTGATCCTGCTGTTTACCGCATTGCTGAATGTCTTTTTCACCGAGGGAAAGACTGTACTGTGGCAGTGGAAGAGCATCCGCATTACCCAGGAAGGCTTGGTTCGCGCTGTGTTTATGATGGCCCGGATCCTGATGCTGATCACCGGCACTTTTTTGCTGACCTATACCACATCTCCCATCGCCCTGACTGATGGCATTGAGTCTTTGCTCAATCCTCTGAAGGCAATTCATTTCCCGGTGCACGAGCTGGCAATGATGATGAGCATTGCGTTGCGGTTTGTACCCACTTTGATCGAGGAAACCGACAAGATCATCAGCGCCCAAAAGGCAAGAGGTGCAGACTTTGAGAGCGGCAATCTGCTGCGTCGTGTCAAGGCACTTGTGCCGATTCTTGTGCCGCTGTTTATCAGCGCTTTCCGCCGTGCCGATGAGCTTGCTACGGCTATGGAGTGCCGCTGCTATCAGGGCGGTACCGGCCGTACAAAAATGAAACTTTTGCGCTTTAAGCGTAGAGACTATTTCTCTTTCCTGACAGCGATTGTGCTGCTGGTGGGAATGTTTACCCTGCGTCATTTCAGCCTGTGAGGTAAGTATGCGAAATATAGCGTTGTTTTTGACCTATGAGGGAACTGCATATCACGGCTGGCAGATGCAGAAAAATCTGGCGACAGTGCAGCAAACCCTGGAAAAAGCCGTATCTATGGTGGTGGGACACAGCGTCCATGTCACTGGTTGCGGTCGTACCGATGCCGGTGTCCACGCCAAGTGTTATGTGGCCAATTTCCGCACGGAATCCACCATTCCTGCTCAGCGGCTGCCCTACGCTTTAAATACCCATTTGCCTGCAGATATCGTTGTCAATAAGGCGTTTGATGTCCACGAGGACTTCAATGCCATCGGTTCCTGCGCCCGTAAGGAATATACCTATGTAATCTATAATTCCCGGGTGCGGGATCCCTTCTTTGTGAACCGCGCCTGGTTTTATCCAAAGCACCTGGATGAGAAAATCATGCAGGAGGCTGCGGATCAATTTGTAGGCACTCACGATTTTGCGGCTGTGCGCAGTGTGGGTACCGATGTTAAATCTACCGTTCGTACCGTATACTATTACAATGTGGAGCGGCAGGGCAATAAGATATATCTCCGTGTTTGCGCCAACGGTTTCCTTTACAATATGGCACGGGCTATGGCGGGCACAGTGGTCTATGCAGCAGAGGGAAAGATCAAACCCCAGGAGATTGGGGAGATCTTGGCTTCCGGCAACCGCACCGCCGCAGGTCCTACCGTACCTCCGGGTGGTCTATATATGACGCATCTGTGGTATGATGACGGGGTAGAGAAGTTTGAATGCCCTGAATAATTTCTTCCGGGAACGAGGTTCCCACAGCGAAAGGTCGTGAAAGCGTATGCAACCGAAATTGTGTACTAAATGCAAGAAAAATATCGCCGTTATTTTCATTACCAAGGTGGAAAACGGTGTAACTATGAATGAGGGCTTCTGCCTGAAATGCGCAAGAAGTTTGGGTATCCCCCAGATCGATGCGGCAGTAAAGCAGATGGGTTTTTCTGAAGAAGATCTGGACGCCCTCAACGATGAAATGACCGGTATGTTCGGCCAGCAGGAGCTGGGCGAAGATGAAGAGCCGGACAGCCGTACCGCTACATTCCCTATGCTCAATCAGCTGTTCGAAGCATCTGCAGGTAAGGAGAATCTTCCTGCAGAAAATGAAACAACCGAAAAGGACAAAGAAAAGCAAAAGGGCAAAGCCGGAAAGCATAAGTTCCTGGACAGCTACTGTATGAACCTGACAGCCCGGGCCAAAAACGGCACCTTGGATAAGGTGATCGGCAGAGATGTGGAGACGGAGCGGGTGATTCAGATCCTGAACCGCCGTCAGAAGAACAATCCCTGCCTCATCGGTGAACCCGGTGTTGGTAAGACCGCCATTGCAGAGGGCCTTGCCCAGCGGATCGCTGCAGGGGAGGTGCCTTATAAGCTGCGGGATAAGGAAGTGTTCCTGCTGGACCTGACCTCTCTGGTGGCAGGCACGCAATTCCGCGGTCAGTTTGAGAGCCGTATGAAGAGCCTGATCAGCGAGATTAAGGCCTGCGGCAATATTATTCTGGTGATCGATGAGGTCCACAACCTGGTGGGTGCAGGCGATGCCGAGGGTTCCATGAACGCGGCCAATATCCTGAAACCCGCACTTTCCCGTGGCGAGATCCAGGTGATCGGTGCTACTACCTTTAATGAGTACCGCAAGCACATCGAAAAGGATGCGGCCCTGGAGCGCCGTTTCCAGCCTGTGTCTGTGGCAGAGCCCTCCATTGAAGAGGCTTGCCAGATCATGCAGGGTATTGCCAAAAATTATGCCGAATTCCACGGTGTTACCATTTCTCCTGAGATCGCAAGACAGTGCGTGATTCTTTCTGAACGGTATATTACCGACCGCTTCCTGCCGGATAAGGCTATCGACCTTTTGGATGAAGCCTGTTCCGACCTGAATCTGCGGAGCAAAGAGATCTCACGCCGGGCAGAACTGCGTAAGGAGCGGGATGACTACGAGCTGGAGCTGCGTATGCTCACCGAGGATACGGAAAATGAGCATTACGAGCGGCTTGCCCAGATTCGCAGTAAGCTCTGCAAGATCCAGGATGAACTGGAGGAGCTGGAAAAGATCCCGGCACCTATGGTCACTATGGAGAATTTGGCTCGCATTATCGAGCTGTGGACCAAGATTCCGGCCAGCAAGATCAAGGCCCAGGAGTACACCCGTCTGCAGGGTCTTGCAGACCGGCTGAAATCCCATGTGGTGGGTCAGGATCAGGCGGTGGATGCTGTGGCAAAGGCCATCCGCAGAAACCGGGTGGGTATCAATCCCAAGAAGCGCCCTGTGTCCTTTATTTTTGTAGGACCCACCGGTGTTGGTAAGACGGAGTTGGTCAAATGCCTTGCTGATGACCTGTTTGACAGTGTGGATTCTCTGATTCGGCTGGATATGTCCGAGTATATGGAAAAGCACACCGTTTCCAAGCTGATCGGTTCGCCTCCCGGCTATGTTGGCTACGATGAAGCCGGCCAGCTGACGGAGAAGATCCGCCGCAAGCCCTACAGTGTGGTGCTGTTCGACGAGATCGAAAAGGCGCACCCCGATGTGCTGAACATCCTCCTGCAGGTGCTGGATGACGGTCGGATCACCGATGCCCAGGGCAGAGTGGTGAATTTTGAAAACGCCATTATCGTGATGACCTCCAATGCCGGCTCTGAGGGCCGGGTAGGCGGTGTGGGTTTTGGCAGATCTTCTGCAGATATGGTGGCAGAGCGCACTATGAAGGCACTGAAAGAATTCCTGCGTCCTGAGTTTATCAACCGGGTGGATGAGATCATTACCTTCAATCATTTGACAGAGGAGAATTTCCTGGATATTGCGGATATTATGCTGAAAGAACTGCAGGACAGTCTCAGCGACCGCGGGCTGACGCTTACCTGGGATCCGGAGCTCCGGGCATTCCTGGCAGAAAAGGCATTTTCCATTACCTACGGTGCACGCAATCTGCGGCGTACCATCCAGAAGGAACTGGAAGATCCCATTTCCCAGCGGATCATCGAATCCTTCGAGACCCCCATTTCTGCCCTCCATATTTGCGTGGAAGACGGAAATATCCGGGTGGAAGCAAAATAACAAATACCCCGGCAGAAAGCTCTGTCGGGGTATTTTCTTTTTTGTTTCCGGGAATACTTTCCCAAGAGGTGATATTTATGGTAAAAGGTATTTCCCGTCAAGTGATCGTGGTACACAGCCCTGATCGAAAACTTTTCGATCAGGCGATCTTTATATTAAAGGACAGCGCGGTGGAGCAGGGGGGCATTACAGATGAAATGCTGCTTAAAGAAGCAAAGCATCTGATTGCGGGTCCTGCGCCTACAAGAAAACGGAAACTCTGGCGCTACGGCCTGTTTTGGGCAATGATGGGGGCGGCATCTACCGGTGCGGTCTGGCTGCTGTACGCATTGCTGCTTGCGTAAACTTTTCTGATATGCTATAATCACCGGGAAAAGGACGGTGATGAAATGCAGATCGGAAATATCCGGGTGGATGACCCGTTGATTCTCGGCCCTATGGCCGGCGTCACAGATTGGGCGTTTCGTACCGTCTGCGCAGAGCTGGGCGCTAACATCACGGTAACGGAGATGGTCTCCTCCCGAGCGCTTGTGTATAAGGATAAGAAAAGCGCAGCGCTCCTGCGCAAAAATGAGGGCAGTGTCTGCGGCGCACAGATTTTCGGTAACGATCCGGAAATTATGGCTCAGGCAGCGCAGCTGGCGTTGGAAATATCCGGATGTGATTTTATCGATATCAATATGGGTTGCCCGATGCCGAAAATCGCCAATTCCGGTGACGGTTGCGGACTGATGCGTACCCCCGAACTGGCAGGCGACATCGTCAAAGCCGTAAAAAAAGCGGTGGATGTACCGGTGACGGTGAAATGCCGCTTAGGGTGGGATAAGGGCAGCATCAATGTACTGGATTTCACTCAGCGGATGGAAGATTGCGGCGCAGATATGCTGACAGTCCACGGCCGCACACGCAGTATGCTCTATTCCGGTGTTGCGGATTGGGATATGATCGCAAAGGTCAAGCAGCAGCGGGGGATTCCTGTGATCGCCAACGGGGATGTGATCAGTGGTGAGACTGCAATTCGCTGTAAGAAATGGACCGGGGCAGACGGCCTGATGATCGGCAGAGCCACCTTTGGCGATCCCTGGATTTTCAGTGAGGTCAATGCCGCGCTCGCTGGTGAATCTGTATTCACAAGACCCAAACTTTCCCAGCGAGTGGGTACCGCAGTAAAGCAGTTTGAATTAGCATTGACAGATAAGGGCGAGCATATTGCCTGTCTGGAGGCCCGCAAGCACTTTGCATGGTATCTCCGGGGCGTCAGCCACAGCAATTACTATAAAGCGCAGATCTCCTGTATTTCCTCTATGGAAGATATTTATAAAATCGCAGAGGGAATCCGCAGAGACCTCCAATAATTACATCGTATGGATTTTCCGCCGTTTCATATCCTACACCCGAGGTGATGGTATGAAGCGGCGGATTTTTGCTTTACTTTTGTTGATTTGTTTTACGATAACGCCGGCTTCGGCGGCAGCCATCCGTTGGGTGGATTTCGGCGTACCCTACGAAGCCCTCAAATATGCGATGGATACGGATATTTTCACCGCGGAACAGGAATTACATTTGGGATGGATCGAAACCTTAGCCATAGCGGCCTGCCGCACCGGAGGAAAATGTCAATTATCCTCTGTGAAAAAAGCGGTGCAGGACAGAAAAAGCGGAAAGTCCCCTGAAGATCTCTTGGGAAATCTCTATCAGTATTATCCTTATTATCACGAAGCCTATACTGCAGTGTTGGGTGGTCTTTTAGGACATTATTCCATCACAGTGGATGGGGAAGAAAAGCCTGTCTATGGGCTCAAAGCTTTCAGTCCCATCGCCTCCGGCTATGGTTATTCCCATTGCGACGATTTCGGTATGGGCCGTTCCTTTGGGTTTAAGCGCAAACACTTAGGCAATGACCTGATGGGCGCTCAAGGCACGCCTATTGTAGCGGTGGAAGGGGGCGTTGTGGAGGCAATGGGCTGGAATCGGTACGGTGGCTGGCGGATCGGTATCCGTTCCTTTGATTCCAAGCGCTATTACTATTATGCCCACCTGCAAAAGGACAAGCCCTTTGCACCTGGACTTTCCGTGGGGGATATCGTTCAGCCGGGAGACCTGATCGGCTTTATGGGACGCACCGGCTACTCGGACAAAGAGAACACAAATAATATTGAAACGGTCCATTTGCACTTCGGTATCCAACTTGTTTTTGATGAAAGTCAAAAAGAGTGCAATAGCGAAATATGGATCAACGCCTATCACATTGTGAGACTTCTTTCCGGGCATCGAAGCAGCCTGCAAAAAAACGCCCAAGGCTGGCAGAGAAGATATCCTTTCCGGGACTTGGATGTGGAAGAAATTTGCCGAAAAAATTCGTAAAAATCGTTTGACAAAAATATCTCCCTGTGGTATGATTACTCAGATACAAAACGAGGGAGGAAGACACAATGATGCGTAGCGTTACCAAGATGAAAAATGTTGGTATTCAGTTCGACGATATTATTGTTTCCAATTCTCCTTTGGCAAGTGATTTGTTTCCTTTTTTGAATGATAAATATGTTGTTTTTCCCGGCTTTTGTGATGTGCATGTGCATTTCCGTGAGCCGGGTTTTTCTTATAAGGAGACCATTGCCACAGGAAGTTACGCGGCAGCAAGAGGCGGATATACCGCAGTTTGTACCATGCCCAACCTGAACCCGGTACCGGACAGTGCCGAAAATCTGAAAATTCAGAACGATCTCATTGCGGATAACGCAGTGATCCATGTCTATCCTTATGCATCTATTACTGTGGGGCAGAAGGGCGAGGAACTGTCAGACCTTGCAGCAATGGCAGAGAACTGCATTGCCTTTTCCGATGATGGCCGTGGCGTCCAAAGCGACGATATGATGCGTGCAGCTATGCTGGAAGCAAAGCGCCTGGGCAAAATGATCGTGGCCCATTGTGAGGTCAACGAACTGCTTCGGGGCGGATATATTCACGACGGTGAGTATGCAAAGGCTCACGGCCATAAGGGCATCTGCAGCGAAAGCGAATATGCCCAGGTGGCAAGAGACCTGCGTCTGGTGGAAGAGATCGGTTGCAAGTACCATGTGTGCCATATTTCCACCAAGGAAACCGTAGAGCTGATTCGCCAGGCAAAGAAAAAAGGCTTGGATGTTACCTGTGAGACAGGACCGCACTATCTTGTAATGGATGACAGCGATCTGCAGGAACACGGCAGGTTTAAAATGAACCCTCCTCTGCGCAGCAAAGCCGATCGGGAAGCCCTGGTGCAGGGCATTGTGGACGGCACTATCGATATGATTGCCACGGATCACGCACCCCACAGCGCAGAAGAAAAGGAAAAAGGCCTGCAGGGCAGCGCTTTTGGTGTTGTAGGTCTTGAAACTGCACTGCCGGTGCTGTATACTAAATTAGTGGAAGAAAATGTTATTTCCCTGAAGCGGTTGGTGGAGCTTTTGGCCATCAATCCCCGTAAGCGTTTTTCTATTCCTATGGGTCAGGATTTCACGATTTGGGATCTGAACGAGACCTTTACGGTGAACCCGGAGGAATTTGTTTCCAAGGGTAAAGCCACTCCCTTTGAGGGCTGGCAGCTCAACGGCGTATGTATTTGCACTGTCTGCGACGGTAAAATTGTGTATCACAGATAATGGAGGAAGTAAGTTATGGCGAAGAGAACAGACATTAAGAAAATTTTGATCATCGGCTCCGGCCCTATTGTCATCGGCCAGGCTGCCGAGTTTGACTATGCAGGCACCCAGGCTTGCCTTGCTCTCCGGGAGGAAGGTTACGAGGTGGTTTTGTGCAACTCCAACCCCGCTACCATTATGACCGACACCGTGATTGCGGACAAGGTCTATATGGAGCCCCTGACTCTGGAATATATTGCCAAGATCATCCGCTACGAGCGCCCCGATGCCATCGTTCCCGGAATCGGCGGCCAGACCGGCCTGAACCTGGCAATGCAGCTGGAGAAGAAGGGCATCCTCCGTGAGTGCCGCGTGCAGCTGCTGGGTACATCCAGCGCTTCCATCGAGCGGGCGGAGGACCGTGAAATGTTCAAGGAGCTGTGTCAGTCCATCGGTGAGCCTGTCATTCCCTCTGAGATCACTTATAGTATCGATGAGGCTAAGCAAGCAGCAAAGCGCATCGGTTATCCTGTGGTTCTGCGTCCTGCCTTTACTCTTGGCGGTACCGGCGGCGGTTTTGCCTACAATGAAGCCGAACTGGAAGAGATCGGCCTGAACGCATTTAAACTGTCTCCCGTGCACCAGGTTCTGATCGAGAAGAGCGTCAAGGGCTATAAGGAGATCGAGTTTGAGGTTATGCGTGACTCCACCGACCACGCTATCACCATCTGCGGCATGGAGAACATCGATCCTGTGGGCGTCCATACCGGTGACTCTCTGGTGGTTGCTCCCATTATGACCCTCTCCAAGGAAGACGAAAAGATGCTCAACGATTCCGCAATCAAGCTGATCCGCGAGCTGAAAATCGAGGGCGGCTGCAATGTGCAGTTTGCTTTGAACCCTGAGACCTCTGAGTACTACCTCATCGAGGTCAACCCCCGTGTTTCCCGTTCCTCCGCACTGGCTTCCAAAGCTTCCGGCTATCCCATTGCCCGTGTGACTGCCAAGATCGCTGTGGGTATGAGCCTGGAGGAGATCGCTATTGCCAATACCAATGCGGCATTTGAGCCGAAGTTGGACTATGTGATCGCAAAGTTGCCCCGTTTCCCCTTCGATAAGTTCACCAGTGCAGCCAACACTCTGGGTACCCAGATGAAGGCTACCGGTGAGATCATGGGTATCGGCGCTACTCTGGAGGAGTGCCTCCTGAAGGGCGTCCGTTCTCTGGAGACCGGCGTGTGCCATTTCCATATGCCCAAGTTCGACAATATGCCTACCGAGCAGATTATGAAATATCTGGAGACCTTCCAGGACGACAATATCTTTGCTGTGGCTGAGATGTTCCGCCGCGGCGAGAGTGTGGCAAAGCTCCACGAGGTCACCAAGATCACCGATCTGTTCCTGGAGGCAGTCCAGAGAATCGTTGCTATGGAGTCCGTGATTCGTGACAATGTGGGCGACGTGGATACCCTGAAGGCTGCCAAGAAGATGGGCTACGGCGATAAGTTCATCGCAAAGCTGTGGGATTGGAAGGAAGTTGAGGTCTATAACCTCCGCAAGCAAGAGAATATCTTCCCGGTATACCGCATGGTGGATACCTGCCACACCGGCGCTTATATTCCTTATTTCTACTCCTCCTATACCGGCGAAAATGCTTCTATCCTGACTGACCGCAAGAAGGTCATCGTGTTGGGCGCAGGTCCCATCCGTATCGGTCAGGGCGTGGAATTTGACTATTCCACTGTTCACGCAGTTATGACTATTAAGAAAGCCGGTTACGAGGCTATTATTATCAATAATAACCCTGAGACGGTTTCCACCGACTATACTACTGCCGACAAGCTCTATTTCGAGCCGCTGACTACCGAGGATGTTATGAACATCATCGAATTTGAAAAGCCCATTGGTGTCATTGCTTCCCTGGGCGGTCAGACCGCTATCAACCTGGCACAGCCCCTCTATGACCGGGGTGTGAAGATCATCGGTACCGACTGCCAGGCAATCGACAAGGCAGAGAACCGCGATGCATTTGAAAAGCTGCTGCAGGAGCTGCACATTCCTCAGCCCACCGGTAAGGCAGTTACCAAGATTGAAGACGGTATTGAGACGGCTGCCCGGATCGGTTATCCTGTTCTGGTGCGTCCTTCCTTCGTGCTGGGCGGCCGTGCTATGCAGATCGTTGCCAACGAGGAGCAGCTGCGCCACTACCTGAAGACCGCTGTTGAGATCGACGAGGACAAGCCTGTCCTGGTTGACAAGTATATCGAAGGCCGCGAGGTGGAGATCGACGCCATCTGCGACGGTCACAATGTGTTTGTTCCCGGCATTATGGAGCTGGTAGAGCGCACCGGTGTTCACTCCGGTGACTCTGTCAGCGTGTATCCCACTTTCTCCATTTCCAACAAGGTCAAGGGCATCATTCTGCAGTACGCAAAGAAGCTGGGCTTGGGCATTGGCATTGTGGGTCTGTTCAACATTCAGTTCATCGTGGACAAGGATGACAATGTGTTTATCATCGAGGTCAACCCCCGTTCCTCCCGTACCGTACCTTTCCTGAGTAAGGCTACCGGCTACTCCCTGGCGGATATTGCTACCGAGGTCATTCTGGGTAAGACCTTGAAAGAGCAGGGCATTTTCGATATCTATCCTGAGGAAAAAGAACGTTGGTACGTCAAGGCTCCTGTGTTCTCCTTCAATAAGATCCGCGGCCTGGATGCCTATCTGTCTCCCGAAATGAAGTCCACCGGCGAAGCCATCGGCTATGACCGGACTATGACCCGTGCGCTGTATAAGGCACTGCAGGCATCCGGTATGCACCTGCAGAACTACGGTACTGTGCTGGCTACCATCGCCGACCGGGATAAGCAAGAGGCTTTGGAGCTGATCCGCCGGTTCTACCAGCTGGGTTTCAATATTGAGGCTACCGCAGGTACCGCAAAGTTCCTGAAGCAGAATGGTATCCGCACCCATGCGCTGGGCAAGATCAGCGAGGGCAGCGAGGAGATCCCCAATGCACTGCGTCAGGGCCATATCGCCTATGTAATCAACACCAAGGATCCCGGTGCACCCTCTGACGACGGTCTGCAGATCCGTCAGCTGGCCACCGAGAACAACGTACCTCTGTTCACCGCGCTGGACACCGTAAAGGTGCTGCTGGATGTTCTGGAGGAGACCACTCTGACCATTTCTACCATCGATGCATAATACCGGGTGGGGGAGACCCCACCCAATACAAAGATTTAAG
Organism: Faecousia sp.; assembly: GCA_045594845.1. Lineage (GTDB taxonomy): Bacteria > Bacillota > Clostridia > Oscillospirales > Oscillospiraceae > Faecousia. The sequence continues at coordinate 27,078 of JAZNZH010000036.1, forward strand.
GAGCCGAGATGAAACAAGGTATCTTTACTATCGTAGAAAACACCCCTTTGACTGATTGCGTGTACCGCATGATCTTGAAGGGTGACACCTCTGCTATCACCGCAGCAGGCCAGTTTGTGAATATTCAGCTTGCCGGTAAGTACCTGCGCAGACCCATTTCTGTCTGTGAGGTAAATGAAGATTTGCTGACTATCGTTTATAAGGTGGTTGGTACCGGTACCGAGCAGATGAGCAAGATGCAAAAGGGGGAGACCCTGGATATCCTCACCGGTCTGGGTAATGGCTATGACCTGAGCCTTGCAGGGGAAAAGCCTGTCCTTTTGGGTGGCGGCGTTGGTGTGCCTCCTATGTATGAGCTGGCAAAGCGCCTGATCGCTATGGGTAAGTCCGTGCAGGTGATCCTGGGCTTTAATACTGCCAGTGAATTGTTCTACGAGAACGAGTTCCGTGCTTTGGGCGCTGAGGTTACTGTTACCACTGTGGACGGTAGCTACGGCCTGAAGGGCTTTGTCACCGACGCTCTGAAAGAGATGGATTATACGTATTTCTATACCTGCGGACCGGAGCCTATGCTGAAAGCGATCTATAAGGCTTCCGTTACCTCCGGTCAGATGAGTTTTGAAAAGCGGATGGGCTGCGGCTTTGGCGCTTGTATGGGTTGCTCCTGCAAGACTATCACCGGCTATAAGCGCATCTGCAAGGAAGGCCCTGTGATGAAGAAGGAGGAGATTTTATGGGAAGACTGAGCGTAGACCTTTGCGGAATTACGCTGGATAATCCCGTAATTCCTGCCAGCGGTACTTTTGGCTACGGCTACGAGTACGCAGAACTTTACGATATCAATTGTCTGGGCACTTTCTCTTTTAAGGGCACAACTAAAGACCCCCGTTTCGGCAACCCCACCCCCAGAATTGCAGAATGTACCGCCGGTATGATCAATGCCGTTGGACTGCAGAATCCCGGCGTGGAAAAGGTGGTTTCCGAAGAATTACCCAAGCTGAAAAAGAGCTTTCATAAGCCGGTTATGGCAAATGTCAGCGGTTTTTCCGTGGAGGATTATGCCTACACCTGCGAAAAGCTGGATAAAGAGGAGCAGGTGGGTTGGTTGGAGGTCAATGTCAGTTGTCCCAATGTTCACGGCGGCGGTATGAGCTTCGGTACTGACCCCAAGGCCGCAGCTGAAGTGACCCGCGCTGTCAAAGCTGTTACTACTAAGCCTGTCATCGTAAAGCTTTCTCCCAATGTAACAGACATTGTATCTATCGCAAAAGCCTGTGAGGATGCTGGCGCAGACGGCATCAGCCTGATCAATACTATGCTGGGTATGCGTATCGATCTGCGTACCCGTAAGCCTGTGATCGCCAACAAGATGGGCGGTTTCTCCGGCAGTGCTATCTTCCCGGTGGCAGTACGTATGGTCTATCAGGTGGCAAACGCAGTAAACATTCCCGTAGTGGGTATGGGCGGTGTTTCCAGCGCAGAAGATGTGATCGAAATGATGCTGGCCGGCGCGACCGCTGTTGAGGTGGGCGCAGCCAATCTGGTAGACCCCTTTGTCTGCCGTGATATTATTGAAAAACTCCCTGAAGTGATGGATAAATACAGAATTAACACGTTAAGTGAGATTATAGGAGGCGCAAAATAATGGGTAAAGACGTAATCGTAGCTTGCGACTTTGCAAGCGCAGAGCAGACATTCGCTTTTTTGGATAAGTTCACCGGCCGTAAGCCTTTCGTGAAGATCGGCATGGAGCTGTACTATGCAGAAGGCCCTGCCATCGTCAAGGCAATCAAGGCAAGAGGCCACAAGATCTTTTTGGACCTGAAACTCCACGACATTCCCAATACTGTCAAGAAGGCAATGGCTGTGTTGCGCAACCTGGATGTGGATATCACCAACCTCCATGCTGCCGGTACTACCGCTATGATGAAGGGCGCGCTGGAAGGCCTGACCCGGGAAGACGGAACCCGTCCTCTGCTGATCGCTGTGACCCAGCTGACCTCTACTGACCAGGAGGCTATGGAGCGGGATATCCTGATCAAAGAACCCATCGACCAGGTGGTTATGCACTATGCAGAAACTGCCAAGAACGCAGGCCTGGATGGTATTGTCTGCTCTCCTCTGGAGGCAGGAAAGGTACATGACCGCTGCGGTAAGAATTTCCTGACCATCACCCCCGGCGTCCGCTTTGCTGACGGTGACATCGGTGACCAGAAGCGAGTGATGACCCCTGCTGCTGCCAAGGAGATCGGCTCCGACTACATCGTAGTTGGCCGTCCCATTACCGCTGCAGCTGACCCCGTAGCTGCCTACGAGCGCTGCGTAGCAGAATTCTGCGACTGATTATCTGGAGGTTACTATGGAAAGCTATAAGAGAGAATTTATCCAGTTCCTGCAGGATGCAGGCGTGCTGAAGTTTGGTGACTTTACTGCCAAGTCCGGCAGAAAAATCCCTTATTTCGTCAATGCCGGTATGATCAAGACCGGTGACCAGATCACCAAGATGGGTGAGTTTTATGCCAAGGCCTATTTCGACAAGCTGGGCAAGAAGCAGGCGGTCTTATATGGTCCCGCCTATAAGGGCATCTCTCTGTCCATCTCTGCAGCCGTTGCCCTTTCCAAGAACGGCCTGAATGTGCCTTTCTTCTTCAACCGCAAGGAAGTCAAGGACCACGGCGAAGGCGGCATGTTTGTCGGCTATGTGCCCCAGGCCGGGGAGGAGATCGTCATCATCGAGGACGTGATCACTGCCGGCACTGCTATCCGTGAGTCTATGGAGATTCTCAAGCACCTGGAAGGTACCAAGGTGGTAGCTACCTTCATCATGGTGGACCGTAAGGAAAAGGGTCAGGGCGAGAAGGGCGCAATGCAGGAGATCGAGGAGCAGTTCGGTTTCCCGGTATATTCCGTCGTGGATGTGTATGACATCATTGAGTATTTGGAAGAAGATCCTGCCAACGAAGAGAATGTTACCCGCATCAAGAATTATCTTGCAGTGAATGGAGCAAAATAAAGATGAGAAGCCTGATTGATATAGTTGATTTTTCCAAAGAAGAAGTAAACGAATTGCTGAAGGTTGCTTGCGATATCAGCGAGAACCCTTGGAAATACGCAGAGTCCTGCCACGGCAAGAAGTTGGCTACACTGTTCTTCGAGCCCTCCACCCGTACCCGTCTGAGTTTTGAAGCAGCTATGATGGAACTGGGTGGCAATGTGATCGGTTTTAGTGAAGCCAGTTCTTCCTCTGCATCCAAGGGTGAGAGTATGGCAGATACCGCAAAGATCCTTTCCTGCTATGCAGACATTATGGCAATCCGCCATCCCAAGGAAGGCGCACCTTATGTGGCAGCTTGTAATGCCAGCATCCCTGTGATCAATGCCGGCGACGGCGGCCACTGCCACCCCACTCAGACCCTGGCAGACCTGCTGACCATCTACCGTGAGATCGGCCGTTTGGACGATTTGACCATCGGCTTCTGCGGCGATTTGAAGTACGGCAGAACTGTCCATTCTCTGATCTCCGCCATGGCTCGCTACAAGAACATCAAGCTGGTGCTGATCTCTCCCAAAGAGCTGGAACTGCCTGCTTATATGAAATACGAGGTCATCGAGAAGAACGGTATGGAGTATGTGGAGACTACTTCTCTGGAAGAGGCTATGCCTGAGCTGGATGTGCTGTATATGACCCGTATCCAGCAGGAGCGCTTCGACTGCAGGGAAGAGTATGAGCGACTGAAGAACTCTTATGTCCTGACAGCTGAGAAGATGGAACTGGGTAAGCCTACTATGCGTGTGCTGCATCCGCTGCCCCGCGTTAACGAGATCAGTGTAAAGGTAGATGCAGACCCCAGAGCAGCCTATTTCCGTCAGGCATTTAATGGCAAGCTGATGCGTATGGCCTTGATCCTGAAGCTTCTGGAAGAGGCAAAACAAGGCAAGCAAATGGAGGAAATCGAAGCGGTTACTGATCCTCGTTTGGTGTGTGACAATCCCCGTTGTATTTCTTCCGTGGAGCAGGAGCTGGAACACAAATTCCGTCTTGTGGATGCCGAGCGCGGCATCTATCGTTGCATCTACTGCGAGGCAAAGAAAACCCTGTAAATCAAGTTGTACAAAATATAGGCAGGAACTCGGTTTTTTCGTGTCAAAAACAGAGAAAGCGCCGGTTCCTGCCTTGACACTTAAAGTGTCTCGTGATAAAATTGTAAGGTACAAAATGAGGTTCTTTGCGACTGACGGAAATGTGGAGCACCACAAGGGAACAAAGAATACTATTGCCGACCGTCTGGGCGCATTTAACTCGTTTGCGGGTTAGTGCGCTCTTTTTGTTTTGTCGGGTCAATGAATGGAGGTAAATGATGAAAAAAGTCGGAATTATTATGGGAAGCGACAGTGATCTGCCGATTGTGCAGAAGGCTGTGGATATGCTCAAAAGCCTGGAAGTGCCCTACGAGGTACACATCTATTCTGCCCACCGTACCCCCGTTGAGGCCCGGGATTTTGCGATCAATGCAAGAGCCAACGGCTTCGGCGCTTTGATCTGTGCCGCCGGTATGGCTGCACACCTGGCAGGTGCAATCGCTGCCAATACTACTTTGCCCGTTGTTGGCATTCCTTGCAAAGGCGGTATGATGGATGGCTTGGATGCGCTCCTTGCCACCGTACAGATGCCCACCGGCATTCCCGTAGCTACTGTTGCCATTAATGGCGCTGCCAACGCAGCTTTGCTGTGTGCTCAGATGATCGCCATTGAGGATAAAGAACTGGCTGCCAAATTGGACGCAAAGCGTAAAGCGGATGCGGACAAGGTTCTGGAAAAGGACCGCACCATTGCTGCAAATCTGTAAGTAAGAGACCCCAAACTCATAAAATAAAAGGAGATAACTACTATGGAAAAGAAATTGATCTACACTGGCAAGACTAAGGACGTTTTTGCACTGCCCAACGGCAACTGCCTGCTGAAGTTTAAGGATGACTGCACCGGCAAGGACGGCGTGTTCGATCCCGGTGAAAACTCTGTTGGCCTGACTATCGACGGTGTGGGTGATGTAAACCTGCGTATGTCCATCTACTTCTTTGAGAAGATCAACGCTGCCGGTATCCGTACCCATTATGTCAGCGCTAACCTGGACGACACCACTATGGAAGTTCTGCCCGCTAAGGTGTTCGGCAAGGGCCTGGAAGTTATCTGCCGCCGTAAGGCTGTGGGCTCCTTCCTCCGCCGCTATGTTGAGTACTGCACCGAGGGTCAGGACCTGCCTTACTATGTAGAGACCACCTTCAAGAACGATGCTCTGGGTGATCCTCTGGTTACCAAGGACGGCCTGGTTGACCTGGGTGTTATGACCGCTGAGCAGTATGACTCCCTGAAGGCTCAGACTCAGGCGATTACCAAGATCGTTGCTGACGATCTGGCAGAGAAGGGTATGGAGCTGTACGACATCAAGTTCGAGTTCGGCTACGATCCCGAAGGCAAGGTTATGCTGATCGACGAGGTTGCTTCCGGCAATATGCGTGTTTATAAGAACGGTGAGTATATCGATCCTATGACTCTTTCCAAGATGTTTTTCGCCTAAGCTAAAAGGAGGAGAAAACCATGGGTGGTTTTTTCGGCGCGATAACCCGTAAGGACTGCGTGATGGATATCTTTTTCGGCACAGACTATCATTCCCACCTGGGCAACCGCCGGGCGGGTATGATGATCTACGACGATAAGAAGGGATTCCAGAGACAGATCCACAATATTGAAAATACGCCCTTCCGTACTAAGTTCGAGGGCGATGTCGCCAAGTTCCAGGGCCACAGCGGCATTGGCTGTATCAGCGATTCTGATCCCCAGCCTCTGCTGATGCGCTCCCACCTGGGCATTTTCGGCATCTCTACCGTGGGCATTATCAATAATGCCGAGGAGCTGGTGGAACAGTACTTCTCTGACCACGGACATCAGTTTACGGCTATGTCTTCCGGTGAGGTCAACGCTACCGAGTTGATCGCAGCGTTGATCAACAAGAAGGACTCCCTGGAAGAGGGCCTGCGTTATGCCCAGGAGCAGATCGATGGCTCTGCCACTGTTTTGCTTCTGACCAAGGACAGCATCATTGTTGCCCGTGATCGTCTGGGAAGGATCCCTGTGCTGGTGGGCCGGAACATTGAGGGCTGCTGTGTGTCTTTCGAATCTTTTGCTTATCAGAAGCTGGGTTACGATGACCACTATGAGCTTGGCCCCGGCGAGGTGGTAAAGATCACCGCCGATGGTGTGGAGACACTGTTGCCGGCAGAGAAGGAAATGAAGATCTGCGCATTTTTGTGGACTTACTACGGTTATCCCAACTCCAAGTACGAGGGCAAGAACGTTGAAGTTATGCGCTGCCGCAACGGCGAAATTATGGCACAGAATGAGATGGACAGCGGCACAATGCCGGATGTTGACTATGTTGCAGGCGTGCCCGATACCGGTGTTCCCCACGCAATCGGCTATGCAAACTACAGCCATAAGCCCTTTGCCCGTCCTTTTGTGAAGTATACGCCTACCTGGGCCCGGTCCTTCACCCCTGCCAGCCAGGCGCTCCGCAATCAAATTGCAGAAAAGAAGCAGATTCCTGTGCCGGAGCTGATCGAGGGCAAGAAGTTGCTGTTGGTGGACGATTCCATTGTCCGTGGCACCCAGCTGCGTGAGACCGTAGAATTCCTTTACGACAGCGGCGCCAAGGAAGTGCACATGCGCTCCGCTTGTCCCCCTGTGTTCTATCCCTGTAAGTATCTGAACTTCTCCAGAAGTAATTCTGCTATGGAGCTGATCGCCCGCCAGACCATTCAGGAATTGGAAGGCGACGAGGCTGAGAAGTATATTTCCGAATATGCCGAGTCTACTACCGAGCGGGGCAAGTGCCTTGCCAAGGCTATTTGCGAAAAGCTGGGATTTGACTCTCTGGGTTACCAGTCCCTGGACGGTCTGCTGGAGGCCATCGGCATCGATAAAGAAAAGATCTGCACCTACTGCTGGAACGGCAAAGGTTAACGAATGATAAGGAGCTTAAACCATGGTTGAAAAGAGTTTTTCTGAAAGCTATGCCGCTGCCGGCGTAGATATCACTGCCGGTTATCGGGCAGTGGAATTGATGAAGAAGCATGTTAAGCGTACCCGCAATGAAGGCTGCCTGGATGATGTTGGCGGCTTCGGTGGTTGCTTTGGCTTGCCCATCGCCGGTATGGAGGAGCCTGTTCTGGTTTCCGGTACTGACGGCTGCGGCACCAAGGTGAAGCTGGCTATCCTGATGGACAAGCACGATACCATCGGTATCGACGCCGTGGCAATGTGCGTCAACGATATTATCTGCGTAGGCGCAAAGCCCCTCTTCTTCCTGGATTATATTGCCTGCGGCAAGAATATCCCTGAGAAAATCGCAGAGATCGTGGGCGGTGTTGCTGAGGGCTGTGTCCAGTCCGGTGCTGCTCTGATCGGCGGTGAGACTGCCGAACATCCTGGTATGATGCCTGTAGAAGAGTACGACCTGGCAGGTTTTGCTGTGGGTATCGTAGATAAGAAGAAGATCCTGGATAACACCAAGATGGCAGAGGGCGATGTGGTTATCGCTCTGCCCTCTACCGGTATCCACTCCAACGGCTTCAGCCTTTGTCGTAAGGTCTTTGACATCGACAACAATAATCCCGATCTGTACATCCCCAAGGAAGAGCTGGGCGGCAAAACCACTGCAGAAGCCCTCCTGGTCCCCACCCGTATCTATGTAAAGCCCGTTCTGGCTTTGCTGGAGAAGGTGAATGTTAAGGGTATCAGCCACATCACCGGCGGCGGTTTCTACGAGAATATTCCCCGTAGCATTCCCGATGGCCTGGGTGCAGTGATTGACAGAAGCGCTGTGAAGGTGCTGCCTATCTTTGATCTGATCGCTAAGACCGGCAACATTCCCGAGCGTGATATGTTCAATACCTATAACATGGGTGTTGGTATGAGCATCGTGGTTCCTGCCGACGAGGTGGACACCGCCATTGAGGTTCTCAAGGCTCACGGCGAGGATGCTTATGTGATCGGTAAGATCGTGAAGTCTGACGAAAAGATCACCATCGTGTAAGAGGTGCATTACTATGGCACAGAAGAAAATTGCGGTTCTGGTGTCCGGTGGCGGCACCAACCTGCAGGCGCTGATTGATGCCCAGAGCAGGGGAGAGCTGGGAGGCGGCAAGATCACAGCGGTGATCTCATCCAAAGAGGGCGCATATGCCCTGGAACGTGCCCGACTGGCGGATATCCCCGGTTATGTGATTCCCAGAAAGCAATATGATTCCAACCGGGCGATGACAGTTGCCGTGGTGGAACTGCTGCAAAAACTGGAGATCGATCTGGTGGTACTTGCCGGATGTATGGTCATTTTTACCCAGGAGTTGGTGGATGCCTACCCGAATGCCATTATGAACGTTCACCCGGCGCTGATCCCGTCTTTCTGTGGAGAAGGCTTCTATGGACTTCACGTTCATGAGGCGGCCTTACAGTATGGCGTGAAGCTTTCCGGTGCCACAGTACATTTTGTTACCCAGGAGTGTGACGGAGGTCCCATTATTGCCCAGAAATCTGTTGCAGTTAAGAACGGTGACACCCCGGAGACACTCCAAAAAAGAATTATGGAAGAAGCAGAATGGGAACTGCTGCCGAAAGCAGTAGCGCTGTTCTGCCAGGACCGTCTCGAAGTTGTGGGACGGACTGTAGTTGTGAAATAATCAGGAGGAGATCGAGATATGAACGTTTATGAGATCGGTAATTTCACCGATATGCTTTCTACCAATACATACCCCGGCCGCGGCATTATGCTGGGCGTTACTCCCGACGGCACCAAGAGCGTGGCTGCCTACTTCATTATGGGTCGTAGCGTCAATTCCCGTAACCGCGTGTTCGTCAAGGAGCCCGATGGTATCCGGACTGAGGCCCACGATCCCAGCCTGATGAAGGATCCTCATCTGATCATTTACCACCCTGTCCGCGAGGCAGGTTGCGGCCTAATCGTTACCAACGGTGACCAGACTGATACCATTTGGGAGTATTTAGCAAGAGGCGAGAGTTGGGAAGCAGCTCTGCGTACCAGAATGTTTGAGGACGATGGTCCTAACTGGACTCCCCGTATTTCCGGCCTGTTGGCCGGCAATGGCAGCTACAAGATGTCCATTCTGAAGGCTGCTGATCCCGAGGGCAATGCTTGCTCCCGTTTCTTCTGGGAGTACCCCGCTACTGCAGGCCTGGGTCATTTCCTGCATACCTATGTGTGTGACGGCAACCCCGTGATCCCCACTTTCCAGGGTGAGCCTGAGCGTGTTGCTACCGAGAACAGTATCGATGTGTTCACCGATGCTGTTTGGAATGCCCTCAATGAGCAGAACAAAATTTCTCTGTTTGTCCGCTACACTGATCTGAAGACCGGTGCCAAGGAAGACAGACTGATCAATAAGAATGTGTGAGGTAGATTAAAATGAAAGAATTTGAACTGAAGTATGGCTGTAACCCCAATCAGAAGCCTGCAAAGCTGTTTATGCACGATGGCAGCGATCTGCCTTTCACTATTATGAATGGCCGCCCCGGTTACATCAACTTTATGGATGCCCTGAACTCCTGGCAGCTGGTTAAGGAGCTGAAGGAAGCTACCGGTATGGCTTGCGCTACTTCCTTTAAGCATGTTTCTCCCACCTGTGCCGCTGTTGGCAAGCCCCTGCCTCTGGACCTGAAGAAGGCCTGCTTTGTTGAGGATATCGAGGGCCTGGACGAGAACCCCCTGGCTTGTGCTTATGCCCGTGCCAGAGGTGCTGACCGCCTGTGCTCCTTCGGTGACTGGGTTGCTCTGTCCGACGTCTGCGATGCTATGACCGCATCTATGATCGCCAAGGAAGTTTCCGATGGCGTCATTGCTCCCGGTTATACCGATGAAGCACTGGAGATTTTGAAGACCAAGCGCAACGGCAATTACAATGTGGTTGCCATCGACCCCAACTATATTCCCGATGCACAGGAGCATAAGCAGATTTTCGGTATTACCTTTGAGCAGGGCCGTAATAATTTCAAGATCGGCGAACACCTGCTGGAGAACATTGTTACCGACAACAAGGATCTGCCTGAGGATGCTAAGATCGATCTGATCATCTCTCTGATCACCCTGAAGTACACCCAGTCTAACTCTGTCTGCTTTGCTTATGACGGACAGGCAATCGGTGTTGGCGCCGGTCAGCAGAGCCGTGTCCACTGTGTCAGACTGGCCGGCGGCAAGGCGGATACCTGGTTCCTGCGTCAGCATCCCAAGACTCTGAACCTGCCCTTCCGTCCCGACCTGGGTCGTCCCGGCCGTGACAATGTTATCGATGGCTACATCAACGGCAATGAGGAAGATGTCTGCGCTGACGGCATCTGGCAGAACTACTTTACTGTTCAGCCCGAGCCTCTGACTGCAGAAGAAAAGCGCGCATGGCTGGATTCCCGTGACGCGGTTGCGCTGGGCTCCGATGCATTCTTCCCGTTCCCCGATTCTGTTAAGCGCGGCGCTGCATCCGGTGTTAAGTACATTGCGCAGCCCGGCGGCTCTATCCGCGATGACCTGGTGATCGAAGAGTGCAACAAACGCGGTATTGCTATGGCATTCACCGGTATGCGTCTGTTCCACCACTAATAAAGGAGTCTGTATGAAGATTTTAGTTGTTGGTGGTGGCGGCCGTGAGCATGCCATCATCAAGAAATTAAAGGAAAATCCCTCCATTACAGAGATTTTTGCCACCCCCGGTAACGGCGGTATCGCAAAGGATGCTACCTGCGTGGACATCGGCGCCAAGGACATTCCTGCAATCGTTGAGTTTGCAGTAAAGACCGGTATCGATTACGCGGTGGTCGCTCCCGACGATCCTCTGGTTCTGGGTTGCGTGGATGCATTGGAGGAAAAGGGTATTCCTTGCTTTGGCCCCCGGGCCAATGCCGCTATCATTGAGGGCAGCAAGGTCTTTTCCAAGAATCTGATGAAAAAGTACAATATCCCCACTGCAGCATACGAAGTGTTCACCGATATGGATGCAGCACTCAATTATCTGCAGGATGCTCCTATCCCCACAGTTATTAAGGCTGATGGTCTGGCTCTGGGCAAGGGCGTGATCATCGCTATGACCCGCCAGGAGGCTATGGATGCTGTCCGTTCTATGATGTCCGATAAGGTGTTCGGCAAGAGCGGCGACCAGATCGTTGTGGAAGAGTTCCTCACCGGTCCTGAGGTGTCTGTGCTGTCCTTCACTGACGGCAAGGTGGTGGTTCCTATGATTTCCTCTATGGACCACAAGCGGGCAGGGGACAATGACACCGGTCTGAATACCGGTGGTATGGGTACGGTTGCTCCCAACCCCTACTACACCGAAGATATTGCCAAGGAGTGCATGGAGACGATCTTCCTGCCTACCATCAATGCAATGAACGCCGAAGGCCGCACATTCAAGGGCTGCCTGTACTTCGGCCTAATGCTGACTCCCAATGGCCCCAAGGTCATTGAGTACAACTGCCGCTTCGGTGATCCCGAGACCCAGGTGGTGCTGCCCCTGCTGGAGAGCGATCTGCTCACTGTTATGCAGGCAACTACCAACGGTACTCTGGCTGAGACTGAGGTCAAATTTGCAGATAAGCACGCTTGCTGCGTGATCACCGCCTCTGCCGGTTATCCCGAGTCCTACGGCAAGGGTTATCCCATCACTATGACTACAGAAGCAGATGTCCATACCTATGTTGCCGGCGCTGCCCTGAAGAACGGTGTGCTGGTCACTTCCGGTGGCCGTGTTACCGGCACTACCGCTGTTGCAGATACCCTGGCAAATGCAATCAAGGAAGCCTATCGTCTGGCTGACGGTGTGCAGTTTGAAAAGGCATACCGCAGAAGCGATATCGGTCAGCGTGCGCTGGCTGCAAATAAATAAGGAGGCAGACCTATGGTATATCGCGTATATGTAGAGAAAAAGGCCGGACAGACCCACGAGGCCGACAGTCTGCGTAAGGAGATCAAGGATTTTCTGCAGATCGACGGCCTGGAGAGCGTCCGTGTCCTGAACCGCTATGATGCGGAGAATATTGAGGAGAGCCTCTTTAACTATGCTGTGAACACTGTTTTCTCTGAGCCTCAGGTGGATGATGTCACTTTTGACGTTCCCACCGGCCAGGTGGTGTTTGCCGTGGAGCCTCTGCCCGGTCAGTACGACCAGCGGGCTGACTCCGCTGCCCAGTGTATCCAGATCATTTCCCAGGGCAACCGTCCCATCATCCGTACCGCTAAGGTATATGTGCTGGCCGGCAACCTGACCGAAGAGAATGTTGCTGCTATCAAGAAGCACGTGATCAACGCAGTGGAAAGCCGTGAGGCTTCTCTGGAAATGCCGGAGACTCTGGCTGTGGAGTATGCGGCTCCCCAGACTGTTGCTACTGTGGACGGTTTCATCACTCTGGACGAGACAGGTCTTACTGAACTGCTGGATAAGCTGGGTCTTGCAATGGATCTGGATGACCTGAAGTTCCTGCAGGCTTACTTCCGTGACGAAGAGCGCCGTGACCCCACCATCACCGAGATCCGCGTGGTAGATACTTACTGGTCTGACCACTGCCGTCACACCACTTTTTCCACCCACCTGGATAATATTCGCATCCATGACGAGGCAGTTGCTGCTGCCTACCAGCGTTACCTGGATGCCCGTATTGAGGTCTACGGTGAAGAGAAGGCTGCCAAGCGTCCTCAGACCCTGATGGACATTGCTACCATCGGTGCCAAGACCCTAAAAAAGCGCGGCCTGCTGCCTGAGCTGGATGAGAGCGAAGAAATCAATGCCTGTTCTATCCACGTCACTGCCAATGTCAATGGCGAGGATCAGGACTGGCTGCTGATGTTCAAGAACGAGACCCATAACCACCCCACCGAGATCGAGCCTTTCGGCGGTGCAGCTACCTGTATCGGCGGATGTATCCGCGATCCTCTGTCCGGCCGTGCATATGTCCATCAGGCAATGCGTGTTACCGGTGCAGGCGACCCCAGAAAGTCTTTGAAGGATACCCTGGCAGGTAAGCTGCCCCAGCGCAAATTGTGCCAGACTGCTGCTGCAGGTTACTCCTCCTACGGCAACCAGATCGGTCTGGCTACCGGTCACGTGGCAGAGCTCTACCACGATGGCTACGTTGCCAAGCGTCTGGAGTGCGGTGCTGTGGTTGCCGCTGCTCCTGCATACAATGTCCGCCGTGAGTGCCCTGCGCCTGGCGATGTGATCGTCCTGCTGGGCGGTCGTACCGGCCGTGACGGCATCGGCGGTGCTACCGGCTCCTCCAAGAGTCATAATATGAAGTCCCTGACCACTATGGCATCTGAGGTCCAGAAGGGTAATGCTCCCGAGGAACGCAAGATCCAGAGACTGTTCCGGGATGCGAATGTCACCCGTCTCATTAAGCGCTGCAACGACTTCGGCGCAGGCGGTGTTTCCGTTGCCATCGGTGAGCTGGCCGACGGCCTGCGGATCGACCTGGATGCGGTTCGCAAGAAGTACGAGGGTCTGGACGGTACTGAGATTGCTATCTCCGAATCCCAGGAGCGTATGGCTGTTGTGGTGGCTGCTGAGGATGTGGATGCATTTATCGCTGCTGCTGAGAAAGAGAACCTGGAGGCTTACAGTGTGGCTGTGGTCACCGAGGAAGCCCGTATGGTCATGAGCTGGAAGGGCAATGAGATTGCCAATCTGAGCCGTGCATTCCTGAACACCAATGGCGCTGTTAAGCATGTGGCTGTTGAAGTCAATGACCGTAAGAACTGCAACTGCAATGACAAGACTGATTTGCGTACCATGGCTTCCAGCCTGAAATTTGCATCTCAGAGAGGCCTTGTGGAACGCTTTGACTCCACCATCGGTGCCGGCTCTGTGCTGATGCCTTTCGGTGGTAAGAACCAGGCTACGCCCACCCAAGCTATGGCAGCAAAGCTGCCTGTGCTGCCCGGTCAGTTCACCGACCAGGCAAGCTTGTTCGCTTGGGGCTGTGATCCCGACCTGCTGAGCAGCGATCCCTATGTGGGCGCCCAGGCAAGTATCATCTCCTCTATGGCTAAGATCGTGGCAGCAGGTGCTGACTACAAGAAGGCATACCTGACCCTCCAGGAGTTCTTTGAGAAGCTCCGCACCGAGCCTCTGCGTTGGGGCAAGCCCTTCCAGGCTCTGCTGGGTGCACTGGATGCGCAGCTGGGTCTCAATGCTGCTGCGATTGGCGGTAAGGACTCTATGTCCGGTACCTTCCTGGATAAGGATGTACCTCCCACTGTGATCTCCTTCGCCATTGCACCTCTGAAGGCTGACGAAGTGATCTCCAACGAGTTTAAGGAAGCGGGCCATCCCGTATACGTGTTCGGCAACGGTGACATCTCTGATTATGAGGGCCGCAAGGCTGATTGGGAGAAGTACCACGAGCTGTGCCTGGCCGGCAAGGTTAAGGCCTCCTGGGCTCTGGATGCCGGCGGTGTTGCCGAGGCTGTGATGAAGATGTCCTTTGGTAACGATATTGGTTTTGTTGCGGATGCAAACGCACCTGTGATGTACGGTCCTGCTTACGGTATGATCCTGGCAGAATTGACTGAGGACTGCGATTGCGGTATTCTGGTTGGTCACACCACCAGTGAGCCTACCATTACCTACGGTGGCGAGACTGTGGCGATCTCCGAACTGTACGAGCTGAACAGCGCAGTGCTGGAGAAGGTGTATCCCACCAAGACCAAGGAGACCGACACAAAGATCGAAGCATTCAATGCTACCGGTGCTGCCGGCGTTGCACCTGCTGTTAAGGTTGCAAAGCCCAAGGTGCTGATCCCTGTATTCCCCGGTACCAACTGTGAGTACGATTCTGCCAAGGCAGTGATGGCCGCAGGCGGTGAGGCTGAGATCGTGGTGATCCGCAACCTGACTGCTGACGATGTGGCAAGAAGCGTGGAGACCGTGGCAGATAAGATTGCGGATTCTCAGATGATCTTCATTCCCGGTGGTTTCTCCGGCGGTGACGAGCCCGACGGCTCTGCCAAGTTCATTACCGCGTTCTTCCGCAATCCTGCTATTAAGGAGCAGGTTGGGAAGCTCCTGGATGAGCGTGACGGTCTGATGTGCGGTATCTGTAACGGCTTCCAGGCACTGATCAAGCTGGGTCTGGTGCCTTACGGCAAGATCATCGACACCGATGCAAACTGCCCCACTTTGACCTTCAACACCATCGCACGCCACCAGTCCAGAATCGTCCGCACCCGGATCGCATCCAACAAGTCTCCCTGGTTGAGCCTGATGAATGTTGGCGACATTGTCAATGTTCCTATTTCTCACGGCGAGGGTCGCTTCTTCGCATCCGAGGAGCTGGCACTGCAGCTTGCTGCTAACGGCCAGATCGCTACCCAGTATGTGGATCTGAACGGCGAACCCACTATGGACGCTGCATTCAACCCCAACGGCTCTCTGTTTGCAATCGAGGGTATTACTTCTCCCGATGGCAGAGTGTTCGGTAAGATGGGCCACAGCGAGCGTGTTGGCGCAGGTCTGTATAAGAATGTTCCCGGCAACTACGACATTCGTATGTTCGAGGCAGCGGTCAAGTACTTTAAGTAATCAATAATAAAAAAGAGTGGAAAGTTTCGACTTTCCACTCTTTTTCTATATTTTACCAAGATTTTTGGAAATTTCTTCTGCAGCAGATATGATTTGCCGACTCAGATTCTTTTCTGTTTCCTCCGTGAAACGGAAAGAGGGCAGGGAAATGCTGATGGCAGCAACCGGCCGCCCAAAGCAGTTCTTAACTACTGTGGCCACGCAGCATACACCGGCTTCGTGTTCTTCTTTATCAGTTGCATAACCGAGGACTTGAATTTTCCGGCACTCGGCCAGCATTGTTTCCTCATCGGTTATGGTGTGTTGGGTATGCTGCACCGGATGTGAGTTCTCCCAGATCTTTTTGAACTTGTCCCAGGGCAGGGAAGCTAAAATGCTTTTGCCCACACCTGTGCAGTACATAGGGGAACGCAGACCGATGGTAGAACCCATACGCACATCCAGACTGCCATCAGATTCCTTATAAAGATATACTACATCGGTTCCGTCGGGCACGACCAGATGCACCGTCTCGTTGGTGCTGTGCTGCAGTCGTTCAAGAATAGGACGGCTGACTGTCAGGAGGTTGGAGCTGTTGGCCACCCGGCTGGCAATTTCAAAGATGCGCAGAGTCAGCTTGTATCTTCCTGTGTCCGGATTTTTCACAGCATATCCCCGGGCAGACAGGGAAGAGAGCAGCCGGTGGGTGGTACTGGTATGGAGACCGGAAAGGCTTGCAAGATCTGTCAGCGTCAGCCCGTTGGGGTTTTGAGACAAGATCTCAATAATGTCTAAAACCCGGTCGATCGATTGCACTGGATTACCCATAAATTTACCTCTTTTCAGCACTTGACTTTCCCTTATATATATTGTATAAGGGAATTAGATTCTGTGTAATGAAATATGTTTTCATAATATGAAAAAACTATGGAAATGTCAAGTATGGAGGTAAACATGAGGCAAGAAATTTGCAAATTGGTTGAGTCCGAGAAGGTGATCGCCATTGTCCGCGGCGTAGATCCGGACACCTGCCTGAAGGTGGCTGAAGCACTGTATGCAGGCGATATTCGGCTGCTGGAGGTCACATTCCCTCAGAAAAATCCCGAGCTGCATCAAAAGACGGCAGATACGATTGCTGCACTAAAGGCTGCTTTTGCGGGCAGAATGCATATCGGTGCCGGCACGGTGGTGACTGTGGAGCAGGTGGAAATGGCTGCTAAAGCCGGAGCGGAGTATATTATTTCCCCCAATGTGGATACAGATGTGATTCGCAGAACATTGGAACTGGGCCTTGTTTCCATGCCCGGCGCACTGACCCCCAGCGAAGTGATGATCGCACACAAAGCTGGTGCAGACTATGTGAAGCTGTTTCCTGTTGGCCTGATGGGTGTTGACTATGTGAAAGCCATTATGGCACCTATCAGCCATGTGAAAATGCTGGCTGTGGGCAATATCAGCGCCGAAAATGCGGCAGATTATATGAAAGCCGGCGTTTGTGGCGTCGGCGTTGGCGGCAAGCTGGTAAATAAACAGGCAATTGCCGCCGGAGATTTTAATGCGTTAACAAATGCGGCCCGTGAATTGATCGCGGCTGTTAAAAGTGTATAATGGAGGACTAAATTATGAAGAGAATCGTTACTTTTGGTGAAATTATGATGCGCCTGAATCCCGAGGGTTACCGCCGTTTTGTCCAGGCTGACCGCTTTGAGGCAACTTATGCCGGCGGTGAAGCCAATGTGGCTGTGTCCCTTGCCAATTACGGTATGGACGCTGCTTTTGTATCTAAGGTTCCTGCTCACGAGATTGGACAGTGTGCCGTAAATTCTCTGCGCAAGTTCGGTGTTGACACCAAGGATATGGTCCGCGGTGGTGATCGTTTGGGTATCTACTATTGCGAAAAGGGCGCATCTCAGAGAGCCTCCAAGGTGATCTATGACCGGGCCTATTCTGCAATTTCTTTGGCTAAGCCTGAGGAGTTTGATTGGGAAACTATTTTTGCCGGTGCTGATTGGTTCCATTGGACCGGTATTACTCCCGCTCTGGGTGGCAATCTGCCCCAGATCTGCCTGGATGCATGTAAGGCTGCTAAGAAGCTGGGTGTGAAGATCAGCTGCGACCTGAACTATCGTAAGAAGCTGTGGACTACCGATGAAGCTAATAAGGTGATGAGCCAGTTGATGCCCTATGTGGATGTGTGCATTGCCAACGAAGAGGATGCAAAGGACGTGTTCGGCATTACTGCAGCAAACACCGATATTAATGCAGGTAAGTTGGATCATGAAGGTTATATCAGTGTTGCGCAGCAGCTTTCTGAGCGTTTTGGCTTTGAGAAGGTTGCCATCACTCTGCGCGGCAGTATTTCTGCTAACGACAACAACTGGTCTGCAATGCTTTACGCTGATGGCAAGGCTTGCTTTGCTCCCAACTATGCGGTGCACATCGTTGACCGCGTGGGCGGCGGCGACAGCTTTGGCGGCGGCCTGATCTACGCACTGCTTTCCGGTATGGATCAGCAGGCTGCTATCAACTTTGCTACTGCAGCTTCCTGCCTGAAGCATTCCATTGAGCACGATTACAACCTGATGAGCGTAGCAGAAGTCAGCTCTCTGGCGGCTGGCAATGCCTCCGGTAGAGTGCAGAGATAAGGGGGTAAATCATGAAAATCACAGCGGTCAATACCTATTTTGTCCGCCCCCGCTGGGGCTTTGTGGAGATCGAAACGGATGCAGGCCTTACCGGATGGGGCGAGGCGGTGCTGGAAGGTCACGCAAAGGCAGTTCTTGCCTGCGTAGAGGAGTATAAAGACTACCTGATCGGCAACGATCCTGCTGATATTGAGGGAATTTGGTCTACCATTTACCGCGCCGGTTTCTACCGCGGCGGTGGTGTGCTGATGAGTGCGTTATCCGGTATCGACCAAGCTTTATGGGATATTAAAGGCAAGGTCTTCGGTGTTCCGGTCTATCAGCTGATGGGTGGCAAGTGCCGGGATAAGATGAAGGTGTATTCTTGGATCGGCGGTGACCGGCCTTCTGATGTGGGTAAGGCAGCGAAGGAACGGCAGGATGCAGGTTTTCAGGCAATCAAAATGAACGCTACGGAAGAGTTGCAGATGGTGGATACCTATGATAAGGTGGACGCAGTTCTGGAGCGCGTAGCTGCTATCCGGGAAGCCTGCGGCAAGTATTTTGGCATCGCTATCGACTTCCACGGAAGAGTCCATAAGCCTATGGCAAAAATTCTGGCAAAGAAGCTGGAAGAATTCGATCCTATGTTCATTGAGGAGCCTGTACTGTGCGAGAATATGGAGGCATTCCCGGAGATTGCGGCAGCTTGCAATATTCCTATTGCCACCGGCGAGCGTCTGTTCTCCCGCTATGATTTTAAGCGCCTGCTGCAGATCGGCGGTGTGGATATTATTCAGCCTGACCTGAGTCACGCAGGCGGCATCACTGAGGTCAAGAAGATCGCAGCTATGGCTGAGAGTTATGATGTGGCTCTGGCACCCCATTGTCCCTTGGGGCCCATTGCATTGGCAGCTTGCCTGAATGTGGATGCTACCAGCTATAATGCAGTGATCCAGGAACAGAGCATCGGTATCCACTACAATGTGGGAAAGAGCGTCCTCGACTACGTAAAAAACCAGGATGATTTCGCGTTCACCGACGGTTTTGTGGATCTGCCGAAGCTGCCCGGTCTGGGTGTTGATGTCAATAAAGAACTGGTTATTGAAGAGAATAAGACTCCTCACAACTGGAAGAACCCTGTCTGGCATCATGCTGACGGATCTGTCGCTGAGTGGTAAAAGTAAGATCCCCGCAGACTGAAAAATCTGCGGGGATTTTTGGTTGTTTGACATTGTTGGGAGAATGTAGTAAGATAATTTGCGGTATATGTTGAAAACAACCATAATAGCATTAAGGAATCATGCTTGAGGTGAAAATAATGAGGTACTTCGATTTATATGCGAGTTTTGACGTTTTTAAAAAAGTTCCTGCTGTGGATAAGGAAGGTCTTTGTGTTGCAGATGCGGCCCACTATGGCGATGACAACTATGTGATTTCCCTTGCCAGAATTTCTTTTGATACCTATAAGAATTACCTGAAGCTGTTGGAGTCCGACGGCTTTGTAAAGTATGCAGATAACGGCACAAACGGCATCAACGGCGATGTGTTTGCAGCTAACTATGCAAAGGGAAATTTGGTGGTTACCGTCAGCTTTATGACCCGGACAGGAGAGATGTACATCAGCGCCAAGGAAGGCCTTCCGCTTTCTCCGAATCTTCGGGACAGTGAATCGCTGCGTGCCAATATGATCCCCGGAGCAAAGACTACCCTTACTATGCACCAGGTACCGGATTACGGCAACTGCTATGTGATCCGCCTGAAAAACGGACACTACATTGTCAATGACGGCGGTTTCCCAGATAATATCGATCCGCTGCTGGATGCACTTGAGCAGGAAGCAGGCGGCAAGCCGGTGGTGGAAGCCTGGTTTGTATCCCATGAGCATTGGGATCACATTGGTGTGCTGGATAAGTTAGCTGAAAATGCAGAACTGGCAAAACGCATCGCCATTAACGGCATCTATGTCAGCCAGGTAAGACAAACGGTCCAAAAGCGTACCTGTTGGATCAAGGAGGTTGGCACCTGCAAGCGGTCTGCACCTATGCTGAAAACCGCAGCAGGGGAGACCACCCCTGTTTACCGTGTCCATGCCGGTGAGCGCTATTATTTCTGCGATATCAGTGTGGAGGTGCTCTATACCCAGGAGCAGTTCCGCCTGGATCGCTATGTTACCAACCTGAACACCTCCTCTACTTGGTTGATGTACAACATCGAGGGGCAGACATTCTTGCTTTGCGGCGATACGGAGCTTAGCAATATGCGTGATGCAGCGGCGATCTACGCGCCTGAATTCTGGAGTGTAGATGTTATGAATAACCATCACCACGGCCTGAACCTATACACAGATGATCTTGGCTATTTCAAAGCAAAGACCTTGCTTTATTCCACCTGGGGTACATATTCCATTTACTGGCGGCCCAAGGTCACTTTGGAACACAATCTGACATTGCAGCGTGAGCATTGTCAGGAATATATGTCCTATATGGACGGCGGAAAGCGTCTGACCTTCCCCTATGAGATCGGTAGTGCCGAAAACCTGACTCCCTGGTATGCAGAAATGTCCGAAATGTGCACAAAGCGCCAGGAAGGCTGGCTCAAAGATGCCGGACTGCTTTAATTTGCTATAAACACCCTGTGAAATCTTCACAGGGTGTTTTCTCTTCGACTTTTTTTCGCTTATTCATTGACAACATAGCCGCAATTCTGTATAATATTTGCGGAAAACTTTTCCGAAAGTAGATCAACAAAGACGCGTGTAACGTCTTTGAAAAGAAAGGAATTTTGCCATGATTTATAGTGCAGAAGTACAGCATATGTGCACCGTCGGTAAGGGCGCTTACCATGGCCCCGCTCCCATTCCTGAAGAGGGCAAGTGGGTTCAGGCTAAGCAGATTTCCGATATCAGCGGTTTCACCCACGGTATCGGCTGGTGTGCACCTCAGCAGGGTTGCTGCAAGCTGACCCTGAACGTTAAGGAAGGTATCATCGAGGAAGCTCTGGTAGAAACCCTGGGCTGCTCCGGTATGACCCACTCCGCAGCTATGGCTTCCGAGATCCTGATCGGTAAGACCCTGCTGGAGGCTCTGAATACCGACCTTGTTTGGGACGCTATCAACACCGCTATGCGCGAACTGTTCCTGCAGATCGTATACGGCCGTACCCAGTCCGCATTCTCCGAAGACGGTCTGGCTGTCGGTGCTTCCCTGGAAGACCTGGGTAAGGGTCTGCGCAGCCAGGTTGGCACTATGTTCGCCACCAAGGCTAAGGGCCCCCGTTATCTGGAGATGGCAGAGGGTTATGTTACCCGTATCGCTCTGGATGCAGACGACCTGATCACCGGTTACGAGTTCATCAATCTGGGTAAGATGATGGACTTCATCAAGAAGGGCGACGATGCAAACGAGGCTCTGAAGAAGGCAAAGGGCTCCTACGGCCGTTTTGCTGACGCTGCTAAGTACATCGATCCCAGACACGAATAAGAGGAGGACGCAACTATGGCATTGTTTGAAGGTTACGAGAGAAAAATCGACAAGATCAATGGCGTCCTGGCTCAGTATGGTCTGGAGTCTGTTGAGGCTTGCCGCGAACTGTGTGTCTCCAAGGGCTTCGACCCCTACGAGATCGTTAAGGGCATTCAGCCCATCGCTTTTGAGGACGCTGCATGGTCTTACTGTGTTGGCGCTGCTATCGCTCTGAAGAAGGGCGTTAAGAATGCTGCTGAGGCTGCTGAGGCTATCGGCATCGGCCTGCAGGCAT
This sequence comes from Faecousia sp., assembly GCA_045594845.1. Lineage (GTDB taxonomy): Bacteria > Bacillota > Clostridia > Oscillospirales > Oscillospiraceae > Faecousia. Next base: position 49,070 of record JAZNZH010000036.1, read on the forward strand.
TCTGTATCCCCGGCTCCGTTGCTGAGGACCGCAAGGTCGGTATCGGCCACGGCAACCTGGGCGCTATGCTGCTGCGGGACGAGACCAAGTGCTTCGCATTCCTGGCTGGCCACGAGTCCTTCGCTGCTGCTGAAGGCGCTATCGGTATTGCACGTTCTGCTAACAAGGCTCGTAAGGAGCCCCTGCGTGTTATCCTGAACGGCCTGGGCAAGGATGCTGCTCAGATCATTTCCCGTATCAACGGCTTCACCTATGTGAAGACCCAGTTCGACTACTACACCGGCGAACTGAAGATCGTTGATCGCATTGCTTACTCCAACGGCGAGCGCGCTGCTGTTAACTGCTACGGCTGTGACGACGTCCGTGAGGGCGTTGCTGTTATGCGTTACGAGGGCGTTGACGTTTCCATCACCGGTAACTCCACCAACCCCACCCGCTTCCAGCACCCTGTTGCCGGCACCTACAAGAAGGAGTGCATGGAGACCGGTCGTAAGTACTTCTCCGTTGCTTCCGGCGGTGGCACTGGCCGTACTCTGCACCCCGATAATATGGCTGCAGGTCCTGCTTCTTACGGTATGACTGACACCATGGGCCGTATGCACGGTGATGCTCAGTTTGCTGGCTCTTCCTCCGTCCCTGCCCACGTTGAGATGATGGGCTTCCTGGGCGCTGGTAACAACCCGATGGTCGGTATGACCGTTAGCGTTGCTGTTGCTGTCGAGGAGTCCCTGAAGTAATTTCTACAAAATAGAACCCCGGCTCTTAAGAGCCGGGGCTTTTTTATTTAAAATCCTTGCGGAAGAGGGTATGGAGAACATCGTCAAAAACAATGTCCTGATAGCCTTTGACACAGCGGGGGATGGTGCCGTTTTGCTGAAAACCTAAGGAACGCAGCAGAGCGAGGGAGGCAGTATTCGGTGCAAAGCACCGGGATGCCACACACTCCAAATGTTCCGTTTCAAAGAGATACTCGATTGCCGCACGGAGGGCTTCTTTCATATAACCCTGCCGGGCACATTCCTGGCAAAGAATATAGGAAAGTTCTTTGGAATCCACACCGTAGCGCAGGCTGTCTTCCTGAATGCAGATCTCGCCGATCACCTTGCCGGTATCTTTGCGTTCCAGCAACAATGTTTCGGTATCTTCTTTAGAAAATCTGTCCTCAATTTGCGCAAGGGTTTTGGGAGTCATAGCATTGTAGTGCATCACAAACTCAGAATTACAGAAGGAGAAATAGTCCTCTGCATCCCGGACTTCCGGATGCCGCAAAATCAGCCGGGGTGTCTCGATCCTCATTTGGTTTCCTCCAGCAGCGCCTTTGCTTTCCGGGCCACAATGATTTCTTCGTTGGTATCTACTACGAAGATGCGCACCGGGCTGCCGTCTTTAGAAATGTCATCGCCACCGACAGCACTTTTGTTCTTTTCCTCGTCTAGGCAAATGCCAAAGCATTCCAGATTTTTCAGGGACATCCGGCGCACAGAGTCGCTGTTGCGTCCGATGCCGCCGCCAAATACCACAGCGTCCACACCGCCCATAGCTGCGGTATAAGCGCCAATATATTTTTTAATGCCGTAGGCGTAAGCCTTTACCGCATTCAGACAATCTTCGTTACCGGCATCTGCTGCTTCCTGGATGTCCCGCAGGTCGTTGGAAACACCGCCGGACATACCGTAAAGACCGCTCTTAGATTGGAGCATTGTCTTAATCTCGCTCAGCTCCATACCGCATTCTTCCACAAGGTGGAAAATGATGTAGGGATCCATATCACCAATGCGGTTATTCTGAAGAACACCGCACTGCAGTCCCATACCCATAGTGGTGTCGATGCTGATGCCGTTCTTTACGGCGCACAGGCTGCCACTGCCGCCCAAGTGGCAGCAAACGATCTTCAGATCCTTGCGTCCCATCCTTTCAGCCGTCCAGGTGGAAAGATATTCCAAAGATGCGCCGTGAAAGCCATAGCGACGAATGGCGTGTTTTTTACTCAATTCCAAAGGAATGGGGTAGAGGTAAGCCTCAGCCGGCATATCCTTGTGGAATGCTGTCTCAAAAGAGCCGATCATAGGAGTCTGGGGCATCAATGCCTGGAACTGGCGGATCGCAGCGATGTAGGGAGGATTGTGGGCAGGGGCCACGGAGTTGAAGTCTGCCATTGCTTGCAATACATCGTCGGTGAGATACTGCACACCGGTGACACCTTTTGCGTGCACCACCTTGAAGCCAACGCAGGAAATCTCATCCATAGAGGAGATCACACCGTCCATCAGGTGGGTGAGCATCATGCTGATGGCCTCACCGTGGGTGGGAAATACCGCATCCTCCCGAAGGGAAGCGCCGGTAAGATGGTCCTTATGATAGAAACTGCTTTTTGCAGCGCCAACCCGTTCAGCACCACCGGATGCCAAAACAGCTTCGTTGTTGTCCATATGGAACAGCTGGTATTTCAGAGAGGTACTACCAACATTACAAATCAAAATCTTCATATGTAAACTCCTTTTAAAGCGGTGTAACATCCACCACGGTCAGGGTGTTGTCTTTTACAGTAAAGCGAATGTCAAACCCGGCAAAGGGCAGACCATAGATCCTGTCGGGATCGTTTTGGTAAGATGGGCGGGGATCGTGGGACAGAACACCTACAGCGGCATCCTGCTTGCTGCCAGGTAGCCGTTCCAGTAGTTGTGCGGGGAAATTTACCTCCAGAAGAAAGTCGCCTATGCGGTCTGTAAAACCGCCGGTAGCCTCCGGGTGACTATCTCCGTAGGGGATGTAAGGCTTGATATCAAAAATGGGAGTGCCATCCATCAGGTCTGCGCCTGCCACATGGAGCACAGTGCCGTATTGCTTGGTATGTTCAATGCCCACCAGACGCACACTGGAAAGACCAAGGTTATTAGGACGGAAAGGGGAGCGGGTGGCAAAGACACCGACTCTCGTGTTGCCGCCCAGTCGGGGAGGACGGACAGTAGGAGACCAATCCTTGCGAACGGCTTCAGAAAATTGCCAGATCAGCCAGATGTGGGAAAATTCCTCAATACCCCGCAGAGCGTCACTGTTGCGGTATTCCGGCTCAAAGATAATGGTGGATACCAATTCGTTTACCAAACCGCTTTGTCTGGGGATGCCGAATTTTGAAGGGAAATCGCTTTTCATCCTGGCAATCACGGAGATGGAAACATCCTGCATAATCATCCGCCTTTCTCCAAAACTTCTCTTAATAGAATACCATATCTGTCAAGAAAATAAAAGCAGGATCGCATGTATGCGATCCTGTCTTTATATTAATGAGCATTTACCCATTCCTCAGCCTTAGCTTTGCCCATACGCTTGATGTCCTCGGTAGCGTAGGGAGAAGCCTCGCCACCGTTGACATACAGGAAGTACAGGCCTTCGGGAGTCTGGAACAGAGTCTCCTCGTATCCGGCGGGGTCACCGTAAGTACCGAAAGTGCACTTCTTGATCAGGGTAGCGTTCTCGCTGTCGTATTCCTTCTTACAAATGATTTTCTTCATTTTTGTGTCCTCCTTTCCAACAAACTATATGCATTATACTGTATTTTTCGAAAAAATCAAGAAAAATGTGTTGGGATTAAGGGATAATTATGATATATTCTTAAAAAGAGGTGGAATTATGAAAGATATTCCTGTGTTTACAACTGAACATGGCGTTGCCGGATTGACATTGCAGGAGATCCCCTACAATCAAACAGCCTATATCACCGTCCACGATGCGCAAGATCTGTCTGCGTTGCTGAGAGAGTCTGTAGATTTTTGTAAAGCAGTGGGAGCTGAGAAGGTTTACGCCTGCGGACATAATGGTTTATCTGCCTATCCGGTATATACCCAGGTGCAGAAGATGGAATGCACCGTTGCAGATCTTCCAAAAACCACAGCAAAAACAGTACCGGTTACAGAGCAAACGATTGCAGATTTTATGGAGATCTATCACAGTAAGATGCAGGATGTTCCGGCGTCCGCATATCTGACCCGGCAAAAAGCGCAGTTGCTTTTGGAGCAGGGAAGTTGCTATTTTATCTACCGTAATGATGTGCTGATTGGTATTGGTATCGTAACAGAGGGTGCATTATCCGCTGTTGCATCTTTGGTGCCCGGTGGCGGAAGAGATGCGGTTGCGGCTCTTTGTAATGCGCTGGATACAGATGTGGTGCGGTTAGAGGTAGCAACGCAGAACTATAAGGCAGTCCGGCTCTATGAGACCTTAGGTTTTTCGGCTGTTGGAATCAGAAACATATGGTATAAAATACTGTGATGTAATGGAAAAATACTTGACAAGGGGCGGCGCCTGTGTTATAATGCCACAGGTGTCAAGAAATAATCCTTGACAGGAGGTGCTGTATGGACGCAACGCAGATGATTTTGCTGTATGATTATTATGGCGAATTGCTCACAAAGCGCCAGCAGGAATGCTTTGATTTGCGTTACAATCAGGACCTTTCCCTGGGTGAGATCGGCCAGGAATTGGGCATCAGCCGCCAGGGTGTGTATGATAATTTGACCAGGACAGAAGCGTTGCTGCAGCGTATGGAAGAAAAGACCGGCTGTGTTCGCCGGGATCTTCAGTGCAGAATGGCTGCACAGAAGATCGCTGAAAGCGCTAAGATCCTGTCCTATAACGATGACCCCACCGTTGCAGAACTGGCCAATCAGATCCTCAGCGTGGTGGCAGGTCTTGAGGAGTAAATATGGCATTTGAAGGATTGACTGAAAAGATTTCTGCTGCCTTCAAAAAGCTTAGGGGCAAAGGCCGCCTGAAGGAATCCGATGTTAAGGAAGCAATGCGAGAGATCCGCATGGCGCTCCTGGAAGCGGATGTAAGCTATAAAGTTTGTAAGGACTTTACAAAGTCTGTCACCGAGCGTTGCATCGGAGCGGATGTTTTGGAGTCTTTAAGTCCTGCCCAGATGATCGTGAAGATCGTGGATGAAGAGCTGACAAAGCTGATGGGCAGTGATGTAAAGCATATTACCACAAACCCCAACGGACCTACGGTTGTGATGCTGGTAGGCCTGCAGGGTGCAGGTAAGACCACCAATGGTAGCAAATTGGCCGGTCTTATGAAGCGCCAGGGTAAACACCCCCTGCTGGTTGCCTGTGATATCTACCGACCCGCTGCGATCCAGCAGTTGAAGGTCTGCGGTGATAAGTTGGATATCCCCGTGTTTGAAGAGGGAATAGCCGATCCGGTGAAGATCGCTAAGGATGCAGTGCTTTATGCCCGTCAGCACGGTCACGATATGGTGTTTCTGGATACTGCCGGCCGCCTGCATATTGATGAAGTTCTGATGGAAGAGCTGAAGAACATCAAAGCAGCGGTCAAGCCCGATGAGATCATGCTGGTCGTGGATGCAATGACCGGTCAGGATGCAGTCAATGCGGCTGAGAATTTCCACCAGTGGCTGGATATTGATTCTGTGATGCTCAGTAAGCTGGACGGTGACGCCAGAGGCGGTGCCGCGCTTTCTGTCCGCGCTATTACCGGTAAGCCTATCAAGTTCGCCGGTATCGGTGAAAAACTGGAGGATATCGAACCCTTCCATCCGGACCGTATGGCTTCCCGGATTTTGGGCATGGGTGATGTGCTGAGCCTGATCGAGAAAGCGGAAAAAGCCTTTGATGAGAAGAAGGCTGCCAAGCTGGAAGAGCGCCTGAAATCCAATCGCTTCACACTGCAGGATTTCTACGATCAGATGGTTCAGTTGAAATCTATGGGTTCCATGCAGGATTTGCTCGCCAGTATGCCCGGCGGCGGTCAGCTGAAGAATCTGCAGGTGGACGAGAAGGCAATGGGTCGCACGGAGGCGATCATCCTTTCCATGACACCCTATGAGAGGGAGAATCCTAACATCATTGGTGGCAGCCGTAAAAAGCGTATTGCAGCCGGCGCCGGTGTCAAGGTGGAGGATGTTAACCGCTTGCTCAAGTCTTTTGACCAGATGAAATCTATGATCAAGCAGTTCTCCGGCCCCGGAGCAGGAAAGAAGATGAAGCGGATGAGCCGTATGGGAGGTTTCCCCGGTTTCCCGGGCTTCTAAATATGTTCGTTAAAAGCAAATAGCTTTGCGATATAGAAATGTTTTAAATTTTTGGAGGTGAAACCAAATGGTTAAGATCAGACTGAGAAGAATGGGTGCAAAGAAGGCTCCCTTCTACCGTATCGTTGTTGCTGATTCCCGCAGCCCCCGTGACGGCCGCTGCATCGAGGAGATCGGTACCTACAATCCCATGAGCGAGCAGGCTGCTATCACTGTTGATGCAGAGAAGGCACAGACCTGGATCAAGAACGGCGCACAGCCCACTGATACCGTTCGTGGTCTGCTGAAGAAGGCTGGCGTACTGTAATACCCGAAGGAGTTACACCATGAAAGAACTTTTGCTGTATATGGCAAAGAACTTGGTGGACGATCCTGATGCAGTGAGTGTAACCGAAGTACCTTCCGAGGAGGGTAAGGTTCTTGAGCTGCGTGTTGCCCCCGGCGACATGGGTAAGGTTATCGGCCGCCAGGGACGAATCGCAAAAGAGATTCGCACAATTGTAAAGACCGTTGCACAGCGCACCGGCGAAAAAATCACGGTTGATATCGTGGATTGAACGAGTATGCGTGACGCCCCGGCGCCACGCATTTCTTGTTGTTGGGAGGAGATAGTATGAAGCTCCAATATTTGCAGGCAGGCGAAATTGTCAATGTACACGGCATTCGTGGAGAAGTGAAGATCCTGCCTTGGGTAGACAGCCCGGAATTTTTATGTGAGTTCTCCCGTGTGAGAATTAATGGCAAGGAGTATAAGGTAGATCTTTGCCGTGTCCAAAAAACCTGCAACCTGATGAAATTGCAGGGGGTGGATACAGTAGAGGACGCCCAGCTTCTGCGGGGGAAGACGGTTGAGGTATACCGCGATGACGCACCTGCAGATCTGATCTTTGCAGATGAACTCATTGATGTAGAGGTTTATGCCGACGGCGAACAGATCGGCAAGATCACTGATGTGCTGGATTATCCCGGCAATAAGGTATATGTCGTGAGAGGTAAGCGGGAATATATGATCCCTGCGGTGAAGGCGTTTGTTCTTTCCACAGACCTGGATGCAAACCGTATGGATGTGCGGCTGATTGAAGGGATGGCAACGGATGAGAATTGACGTTATGACCCTGTTTCCCGAGTCTCTTACTGATGTGCTGGCAGACAGTATTTTGGGTCGTGCGCAGGAGCGTGGTTTCATCCATATCGAGGCGCACCAGATTCGGGATTACACTGCAAACAAGCAGTGCCAGGTAGATGATTATCCTTACGGAGGAGGTCGTGGTGCAGTGATGCAGGCAGACCCCTTGTACCGTTGCTGGGAGTCTATCTGTGATCGGGTATCCGGTCCTGTACACACTGTGTATATGTCTCCCTGCGGTAAAACATTTACCCAAGCGGATGCGATTCGTCTGAGTAAGATGGAGAATCTGATTTTGGTTTGCGGTCATTACGAGGGTATCGACCAACGCTTTATCGATGAGTGTGTGGATGAGGAGATCTCTCTGGGTGATTTTGTACTCACCGGAGGTGAGATCGCCGCAATGGCAGTGACAGATGCGGTGTGCCGTATGGTACCAGGTGTTCTGGCAGATCCGGAGTGCTTTGAGGACGAGAGTCATTACAGCGGCATGCTGGAATATCCCCAGTACAGCCGTCCTGCGGTTTGGCACGGCAGGGAAGTACCTCAAATTTTGCTTTCCGGTAACCACGAAAAGGTTGCACAGTGGCGTCGCAAGCAGTCCATTATCCGTACCCGGGATCGCCGACCGGATATGTATGAGAAACTGGATTTTTCTTCTAAGAAAGACCAAAAGCTGCTCAAAGAAATCGAAGAAGAAACCCGGAGCGAATGATCGCTCCGGGTTCTTGTTATACATTTTTGATTTTCGTTTTTGTGGGAAGCTGGGAAATAATAACGGCTGTGAGTACCAGCACACAACCGCTAATCTCCCAAACGCTCAGCCGCTCGTGGAGAATGATACATCCTGCGATAACCGCAAAAACAGACTCCATACTCATAATCAAGGAGGCGGCGGAGGGTTCGAGTTCTTTTTGACCTATGATCTGCAGGGTATAGGAGAAGCCCATAGACAGGCATCCTGCGTAGGTAAGGGGTAGGATCGCTTCCCAAATGCCGCTTAAGGTGGGTTTTTCCATCAGGAACATAACGACTGCAGACAACACGGTGCACACAAGGGCCTGCACCATGCTTAGACGAACTGCATCCACATCGTTTACGAATATATCCACAAATGTGATCTGTACCGCATAGGCAACCGCACAGCCAAGAAGCAGCAGGTCGCCCGGGCGAATGGTGCTGACACCCACGCAGCTCAGAAAATACAGGCCGGCAACAGCGATGATGACACTGACCGGAATGGTCCAGGTCATTTTCTTGCCGCGAATCAGGCCGATGATCGGCACAAACAGAATGTACATCGCAGTGAGAAATGCAGACTTACCGGCACCGGTGTCGGCGGCGATGCCAAGCTGTTGCAGGTTGCAGGCAATAAACAGAGGAATACCGCAGAGAATGCCGGCTTTCCACAGGGTTTTATTTGACCAGCGTTGGGTAAAAGTTTTGCCGTCTGTGTTCTTTTTGTCGGAAATCAGACTGATGGGAAGCAGCACCAAAATCGCAAGAAAGCATCGTACAGCCTGGAAAGTAAAAGGACCGATGGCGTCCATACCAATGTCCTGCGCTACAAAGGCAGTGCCCCATATGGTGGTGGCCAGCAGCAGGACCAATGAGCTCTTAAGTTTTTTGTTCATAATTATCACCGTCAGCTACTGTAACATATTTTACAGATAATTACAAGGTACTCTTTGTTTTTTATGCGGGATGTGTTATAATATAAAAAATAAACATATGGAGGTTTTGTTATGGAAAAAATCAGAAAGCGCAGTGAGATTCCTGTAGAGGACACCTGGGCGATCGAGGATCTTTATGCCACCGATGCTGCCTGGGAGGTAGAACTGGCTACTTTGCAGAAGGATCAGGAGATCCTGGCATCTTTTGAGGGCAAGTTAGGCGGCAACCCTGCAGATCTTTTGCATTATTTAGAGAATATGGAGCGTGTCAATTCCAAAGCGGAGCTCCTGGCAAACTACTGTATGCGCAAAGCTGATGTGGATACCAGAGATCCTGTGTATCAGGGTATGGTGGGTAAGTTTATGAGCGTGATCGTGGCATTAGGCGCTGCTATCAGTTTTGAGACGCCCGAGATCGTTGCCATTTCTGAGGAAACACTGAACGGCTTTTATACCGCCTGTCCCGGCCTGGAGCGCTACCGCCGCTACCTTACCGATGCCCGCCGGCTGAAGGATCACATTCTCTCCATTGGAGAGGAGAAAATCCTGGCTTCCGCAGGAGAAATGGCGCAGACTCCCGATAATGTGTACGGTATGTTTGCTGATGCGGACCTGACTTTCCCGGATGCTCTGGATGCTGAGGGGATTGCTCATCCCGTCAGCCAGGGTACTTTTGTTGCCTGTGAGGAGAGTACCGATCGGGTACTTCGTAAGAATGCATACGAGAGTATGTACCACAGCTTTGCAAAGTTCAAGAATACCGCTGCCGGTTTGCTGAACGCGCAAAATAAGCAGCTGAAGTTCTTTGCAGAAACCAGAAAGTACGAAAACGCATTCGAGGCATCCCTGGCCCGCACCAATGTTCCTACTGATGTATATCTGAATCTGATCCAGGCTGTTCACGATAACTTTGATAAGATGCACCGGTATGTCCGTCTGCGCAAAAAGATCCTGGGCGTAGATAAGCTCCATTTCTATGACATCTACACCCCCCTGGTGCAGGATGTGGACAGAAAGATCCCCTTTGCAGAGGCAAAGCAGACGGTCTATGATTCTTTGGCACCCTTGGGTGAGGAGTATCGGAAGGTCCTGAAGGAAGGCTTTGACAACCGCTGGATCGATGTGTATGAAAATGAAGGTAAGCGTAGCGGCGCATATTCTGCCGGTGCAGCAGTGCACCCTTATGTGCTGCTAAACTACAGCGGCACCCTGGATAGTCAGTTTACTCTGGCTCACGAAATGGGTCACGCACTGCATTCTTATCTGTCCAACCGGGAGCAGAACCCCATTGATGCCGATTATGTGATCTTCGTGGCTGAGGTAGCATCTACCTGCAACGAGGCGCTGCTGATGGAGTACCTGCTGAATAAGACCACCGATAAGAAGGAAAGAGCATACCTCATCAACCATTTCCTGGAGCAGTTTAAGGGTACGATTTATCGCCAGACTATGTTTGCTGAGTTTGAGCTGAACATCGGCAAAATGGTACAGGAGGGACAGACCCTGACTGCAGATGTTTTGTGCCAGGAGTACCGCCGTCTTAATGAGATGTATTTCGGCCCCGATATGGAAGTGGATGACGAGATCGCTATGGAATGGGCAAGAATTCCCCATTTCTACTATAACTACTATGTCTTTCAGTATGCCACCGGTTATTCTGCAGCCATTGCGCTGTCCCGCCGTATCCTGAGCGAGGGTGAGCCTGCGGTGAAGGATTATCTGAATTTCCTCTCCGGCGGCTGCTCCAAGAGCCCTGTGGATCTACTGAAAGGGGCAGGTGTGGATATGTCCGGTCCCGAGCCTGTGAACCAGGCATTGGCTCTGTTCGGCGAATTGCTGGATGAGATGGAGGCGCTGATCGATGAGTGAGATCGATATTTATCTGCCTACTCTCCACAGCTTTGCAATGAATAATGTTTTCACCGGATCCTGCGGCAATCTGCGGTTTCGTATCGTGCCGAATGTGGTGAAAAAGACCCAAAAGGAAGTGGATATGGAGCAAAGCTCTATTATGGCGGAAACCTGGCATGGCCAGCTGTGTTATGAGAAAAGCCAGATGGAGGACAAGGCTGAGTTTCCCATGTCCGAGGGGGGTAGGGCGGATTTGAAAAAATGGTTGGAAAATCAGGTGTGATTTTAGGAAAAACATTGACAAATCCGGGTTTTATGGTACAATAATGCCGATAAGCAAAGCAATGCGAAAGCAAATCAGCAAAAGACGGCACATAGCGAGAGGGGAATGGTGAAAGCCCTTTGCGTCTTTACTGTGAGCCACTTTCGGGCTGCCCGGGATGACCGGGACGGGAGCTCCCGTTACAGAGCATCTAAGATGTCTGCTTTGCGGACGAATTAGGGTGGTACCGCGATTATTTCGCCCCTATCGGAAGATAGGGGCGTTTTCTTTTGCGCTGCCCGTGAAATTGTATTTTTTTATGGAGGTTAGATTCCAAATGAGTGCAAAACCCTATGGCGTAAACGAACTGCGCGAGATGTTCCTGAGCTTCTTCGAGAGCAAGAACCATCTGCGCCTGCCCAGCTTTTCCCTGATT
>JAZNZH010000037.1:0-59877 GCA_045594845.1 Faecousia sp.
GACCTGCACCTTTAGCTCAGTTGGTAGAGCAACTGACTCTTAATCAGTGGGTCCCGGGTTCGAGTCCCTGAAGGTGCACCAATGGCCCGTTGGTCAAGTGGTTAAGACAGCGGCCTCTCACGCCGTTAACATCGGTTCGAATCCGGTACGGGTCACCATTTTTCTCCTTGACAACCGAGGCGGAAAGATGTATAATGCAAAGGCATTAAGAGCCAAACGGCTTTTAATATAAACGATGGCGCAAGCCATCCATATGAGTTGGTGTTGATTGTCGTGAGGGTCCACCTGTTCCCATCCCGAACACAGAAGTTAAGCTCATGTACGTCGACGATACTTGGCGGGCGACTGCCTGGGAAAATAGATAACGCCAACACTCATATTCCTCTTTAGCTCAGTCGGTAGAGCGACGGACTGTTAATCCGCAGGTCGTTGGTTCGAGTCCAACAAGGGGAGCCAAAAGACCACCGTGAAAACGGTGGTCTTTCTTTATGTTGATTTGGGAGGTGTCTGACGATGGAAAACTTTACTATGGAAATAGCGGGAGCAGTTGTGGGTGTTACGCCTATGTTTCAAAGTACAAGAGAATACTGCAGACCCTACCTTTCTGATAAGGATCCGGAGCTTTTTGTAAAAGTATCCACTGAAGACCTGGCTTTTGAGCAGAAAATGCTGGAGCAGGAAGCAATTGAAGAGGGATTGAAGATCCGCAAGTTTACCGATCCGTTTTTGGAGCGTACATCTATACAACGCCGGGTAGCGGATTACCTTTTGGAACGGGATACCTTGATGCTGCACGGAAGTACAGTCTCGGTGGACGGAAACGCGTACCTTTTTACTGCGCCTTGCGGTACAGGAAAATCCACTCACACCAGGTTGTGGAGAGAATTGTTTGGCCAGAGAGCGGTTATGGTGAATGACGATAAGCCTTTTTTGCAGATCACACCATCCGGCGTACTTGCATACGGCTCGCCCTGGAGCGGAAAACACGGTCTGGCTACTAACATCTGTGTTCCGTTAAAAGGGATTTGCCTACTTCACCGCGGGAAAGATAACGTGATAAAACCTGTTGTGGCAGAACGACTTTTGGACATCCTTTACCATCAGGCACACGCACCGGTAGGCAAATCGTTGGCACAGAAAGCGATTTCCCTGGTAGACAGAATCACAGAGATAGTCCCCTTATGGGAAATGTACTGTAACAAGGATCTGGATGCAGCAGAGATTGCCTACAATGCTATGCGCCAATAGAGACCACCCCACCGGGTGGTCTCTATTTTTTGACCCTATTTGACATCTTTTGTTCATTATGGTAGTATGAAAATACCATAACGGCATAAGGAGGAACTGAAAATGCGTAAAATTATGGTTAAAATTACAGCAATGGCACTGGTATTTGCGTTATCCCTGGTCTTTGCCGGATGCAAGAAAATCGGTTTAGATCTTGGTAAGTTGCTCCCCGGCGGTAATCGTGGGGATATGGAGAGCAGTATGGTAGGCGCTGTGATTGCGGGGGATGATTATTCCACAGATGACACCGATCCCAGTGAGGATGTTCCTGCAAAAGACCCTACAATTGCCGATTTTACGGAATTACTTAAGTTCCTGAATACCTCTTTTGAAGGCACCTACGGCGCTGAAGCGGATATGACTCAACCCCATAGCCGCATTTTTACCAGCCAGGAGTCTTGCATGAATGGTGATGACCCTGTAGAGGTTCGCGCCGGCATCCTCAGTATGGATGAGAGCAATGATCCTGCCGCAATGGTTCTCTATCCTGTGACCAATGTGAAGACAATGGCGCAATGGAAAGAATCTCTTGCTCAGAAATTTTCTGTTGATATGATCACGAAATGGGAGACAGAGCAGGACGTTTTGGCGGAATATAGCGGCAAACTCTACATGCTGCGGGGCGGTCAGGGCTACGGTGCATGGCTGCTGGAGCTGGATACTGCCAAGATCGTTTCCCAGAGTACCAGCGCTTGCTCTGTCACAGTGGATTGTCTTGCGTTCGGTGAGTATGAATGCACCTACCAGGTAGATTTTGTTTACAGCGACGGACGCTGGATCATTAATAACTACTATACCATCTAAGAAACTGCCGCCCTTTGGGCGGCGGTTTCCTTTTATGGAAAATATATCTGTCAATATGTGCTGCGATATGCTACAATATAGAAAAGAATAAAAAATGGAGGACATTATGTCACATCTATTAGAACAGATAAAGCACACCGTGGATGCCACTATCCCCGATAAAGAGGAACTGACCCACGGCCTGCACCCGAAGGTCGACTATACCTTTTTGATTCTGCGCAATGTGTTTGTAGGAGTGGCGGTGATCTTCTTCCTGCTGTCCTTCTTTTTTCACGGCAGCTACAATATCCTGAAAGCCATCGGCTATTTCTGCGGTTCCGGCGCCTATATTTTTGAGTGCCTGGCGGTGACGGACTGCTTCCAGACAAAAGTTCCCCATACGGAGATGTTTATGGTGTACTGTTTCGGCCCGCTGTACATACTGATGGGCCTCGGCTATATTTTTTGGCACTAATGGGAGAAAAGTATGTGTGAACTGAAATTTGGTGTTTTAAGCACATCCTCTATCGCACCACGCTTTATTGCGGCGGTACGCGCCAGCGGCGAAGGAGAGATCGTGGCCCTTTCTTCCCGGTCCTTGGAGAAGGCTGAAGAGAAAGCGAAATTGTGGGAAATTCCTGTATTTTATGGGGATCACCTGGCTCTTTTGCGAGATAAAAATGTGAATATCGTCTATATTTCTAATGTGAATTCCCAGCATTATCCCTGGGCAAAAGCGGCGCTGCAGGCAGGAAAACATGTGGTTTGCGAAAAACCGTGTACTACCTCGCAGACGCAAACCAGAGAACTGTTTGCCCTAGCAAGGGAGAAAGGCCTCTTTTTCATGGAGGCGGAGAAAATGCTCTTTTTGCCGGCACTTTTAGAGGTGAAAAACCGTATTGAAAACGGAGTGTTGGGCGAGATCACTATGGTAGAAATGAGCCACAGCTTCCCGGCATCCTATAACGGCTGGATGTTCGATGCGACTGCCGGTGGCGGTCCGCTGCTCTCAAGCGGCATTTACGCAGTGCAATTACTGCTGTGGCTGTTTGGACCCATCAAAACCATTAGAGGAACAGCGTCCAAACTGGATACCGGTGTGGAGTGGCAGTACATTCTCACCGGAGAGACGGAAAGCGGTGTTTTGTTCTCTGCCAAAAACTCCACAAGAGCAAAACTGGATAATACTGCCCGGATCTTTGGCAGCAAGGGCTATGTGGAGATTCCAGAGTACTGGAAAGCGAGAAGAGCGGTGTTCCACACCGACAGGGGCGCGGAGGAGATCCATATTCCCTGCGAGCACGAACTGATTTATGAGGTGCAGCACATTGCCCAGTGTTTCCGACAGGGGCAGCTTACCAGTCCCGTGGTTACGGAGGAACTTTCCTGTGCCGGCATACGGGCGTTGGAGGAAGTAGAGGAATACTGGTAAGAGGGAGGAAATCCTCCCTCTTTTTTTCGTATTTTGTTCACGATTTATCTATTATTTTCACGGCAGATGTGCTATAATACAAGTTAAGTTATTATTTTCTCAGGCAAGAGGTGCTTTATGGGACTGTTTCAGAAGATGTTTGGAACCCGGTCTGAACGGGAAATCAAGAAAATTATGCCCCTGGTGGATAAAATCCTGGGGCTGGAGGAGGAGTATGCTGCCCTCAGTGCAGAGGAACTGAAGGCCAAGACCCCCTGGTTCAAGGAACGCCTTGCCAACGGTGAATCTCTGGATGATATTCTGCCCGAGGCCTTTGCTGCGATTCGGGAGGCTGCCTGGCGCGTGCTGGAAATGAAGCCTTATCCTGTGCAGCTGATGGGCGGTATCGTGCTCCATCAGGGCCGCATTGCGGAAATGAAGACCGGTGAGGGTAAGACCCTGGTAGCGGTTCTGCCCACCTATCTGAACGCCCTTACCGGCAATGGTGTCCACATTGTCACCGTCAATGATTATCTGGCAAAGCGTGACTCTGAGTGGATGGGCAAGGTCCACCGTTATATGGGTCTGTCGGTAGGCCTGGTGATTCCGGGCATGAGTCCGGACCAGCGCCGCAAGGCCTATGCCGCAGATATTACTTACTGCACCAACAACGAATTAGGCTTTGACTATCTTCGTGACAATATGGCTATCTACCAGAAGGATCTGGTGCAGCGAGGCCATGCCTTTGCCATCGTGGATGAAGTGGACTCTATCCTCATCGACGAAGCCCGTACCCCGCTGATCATCTCCGGCAAGGGCGAGGATTCCTCCAAGCTCTACGAGATGGCGGATAGTCTGGTGGCAACCATGCGAAAGAAGGTCTTTGCCAAGACCGACGAAAAAGAGGAACTGGACGGCATCGATGCCGACTATGTGGTAGACGAGAAGGCCCACGCAGTTACTCTTACCGCTGCCGGCATCGCCAAGGCGGAGAAATTCTTCGGACTGGAGAACCTGTCAGATACGGAAAACACCACCATTTCCCACCATATCAATCAGGCAATGCGGGCCCGCGGCCTGATGAAAAAGGATATTGACTACGTCATTAAGGACGGTCAGATCATCATCGTGGATGAGTTCACCGGCCGTCTGATGTACGGCCGCCGCTATAACGAGGGCCTGCACCAGGCCATTGAAGCTAAGGAAAGAGTCAAGGTGGCAAGCGAAAGCAAGACGCTGGCTACTATCACTTTCCAGAATTTCTTCCGCCTTTACGACAAGCTTTCCGGTATGACCGGTACTGCTTTGACGGAAGAGGAGGAGTTTGGCTCTATCTATCGGTTGGATGTGGTGGAAATCCCCACCAACAAGCCTGTGATCCGCAAGGACCACAACGATGAGATCTACAAAACCGAGGCAGGTAAGTTCCGGGCCATCGTTGAGCAGGTCAAGGTCTGTCACGCAAAGGGCCAGCCGGTGCTGGTGGGTACCATCTCCATTGAAAAGAGTGAGGTGCTCAGTAAGCTCCTCAAGCGTGTGGGCATCCCCCATAATGTTCTGAACGCCAAGTATCACGAGCAGGAAGCCCAGATCGTCGCCCAGGCCGGTAAATTCGGCGCGGTTACTATTGCCACCAATATGGCAGGCCGCGGTACGGATATTAAGCTGGGCGGCAATGCGGAGTTTATGGCCATCAGCGAGCTGCGCAAGCAGGATATCCCCGAGGAACTGCTGCAGGAGGCAGACTCCTATGCTCAGACCGATGATCCGGAGATCCTGGCCATCCGCAGCAAGTACGACGGACTGCTGAACCGCTTTAAGAACGAGATCGCAGAAGAAGCCCAGAAGGTGCGCTCCGCCGGCGGCCTGTTTATCGTAGGCACCGAGCGCCACGAGTCCCGACGGATCGACAATCAGCTCCGCGGCCGTTCCGGTCGTCAGGGTGACCCCGGCGAGAGCCGCTTCTATCTGAGTATGCAGGACGATCTGATGCGCCTGTTCTCCTCCGACCGGGTGATTGGAATGATGGACAGCCTGGGACTGGATGAGGATACTCCCATCAACGCAAAGATCATCACCGGTGCAGTGGAAAATGCCCAAAAGAGTGTGGAAAGCCGCAACTTCCGTTCCAGAAAGACGGTTCTGGAATACGACGATGTGATGAATACCCAGCGTGAGGTGATCTACGCCCAGCGTAAAAAGGTGCTGGACGGTGAGGATCTGCGGGAGAGCATTCTGAATATTCTTGAAGGCGTGGTGGATTCTGCTGTTACCGAGGCCGTCAGCCTGGCAGGCGGTGTGGATTCCGATGTGATCAAGAATGTGCTTTCTCAGTTTGAAAATGTGTATTTCCCCAAGGGCAGCTGCAAGCCCGAGGGCGTCAAAAAGTCTGAGGATTTGACAGAATCGATCTATCAAACTGCCCTTAAGACCTTCGAGGAAAAGGAAAAGCGCATCGGCAACGATATGATGCGTGAGCTGGAGCGGGTCGTAATGCTCCGGGTGGTGGATGAGTACTGGATGGACAATATCGATGCAATGGATGACCTGAAGCAGGGCATCGGCCTGCGGGCATACGGTCAGCACGATCCTGTGATCGCCTACAAAGAGGAAGGCTATCAGATGTTTGAGGCTATGATCCGGGCCATCCGGGAGGAGACTGTGCGTCGGGTATTTATGATCCAGGTCCATTCTCCCAGCCAGATCCAGCGCAAGCAGGTGGCGAAAGAAACCTCTGCGGTAGGCTCCGGAGATTCCGTTGTGAAAAAGCAGCCTGTACGCAGTACCAAAAAGGCAGGCCCCAATGATCCCTGCCCCTGCGGCAGCGGACTGAAATATAAAAAGTGCTGCATGCAGAAAGATAAAACTGCCAACTAAATCGAAATTGCGAGGGGAATATGGCATTAACCACCGTTCGAAAAGGAACTCTTGAATACCTGATGGCGGAGGAGATCACCGCTGCCCACTGCTTTACCACCCGCTTGGGCGGTGTCAGCCGGGGTGCGTTGGGGGCATTGAACTTAGGAATGCACCGGGGAGATCTTCCCGAAAACGTGGAGGAGAACTATGCCATTTTGGCCCGGGAACTGGGCTTTGAGCTACAGCACCTGGTGCTGACCCATCAGACCCATACCGACATTGTTCGGGTGGTGGGGAGGAAGGATGCGAAGGGCCTTGATAACCACGCGTACCCCATCTGCGATGCCCTCATTACCAATGAGCCGGGAACAGCGCTGGTAGTGTTTGCTGCAGACTGTACACCGATTCTGCTCTATGACCCGGTTACCGGAGCGGTGGGAGCGTTGCATGCAGGCTGGCGGGGAACTGCCGCAGGCCTTGCGGAAAAGACGGTGCAGGCTATGGTGGAAAACTTTGGTTGCGAACCTGCCAATATCCGGGCAGCCATTGGCCCCAACATCGGTCCGTGCTGCTTTGAAACCCACGCAGATGTGCCGGAAGCAATGGTTGCTGCCTTAGGGGAAGCGGCAGATGCTTATATCACCCCCAATCACGACAAATATTATGTAAACCTAAAAGGGTTGAACGAAGCCTTTCTTCGGCGGGCCGGTGTGGAGAACATAACCGTTGCCACCCAGTGTACCGCCTGTGATCCGGACCGATTCTGGTCCCACCGAAAAGTGGGAGCCAACCGCGGCTCTCAGGGCGCTATCATTGTATGTAAGGAGGAAACGCCGTGAAGAGAATACTGTGCCTTTTGCTGTGCGTAATCCTGCTTACAGGCTGCGCATCCGGTAAAAAGGCTTACCAGCCTACCGGCGATGCCCTGAGCGGGGATGATAAGCCGGTGGAAAATCCCAACCAGGAGCAGAAAGAGCAATCCCTGGTGCTGGCCTACTATGCGGACCGTACCATGAATCCCTACACCGCCACGGATTTTACCAACCGGGCGCTGTTTCCTCTGATTTATCAAGGACTGTTCACTACCGGTCGGGATTACCGGGCAGAGCCTATACTCTGTAAGAACTATTCTGTGTCCCAGGATATGAAGAGCTATACCTTCTATATTGAGGACGCCACTTTTTCCGACGGAAGCCCTCTGACAATGCAGGATGTGCTGACGAGCTTGGAGACCGCAAGAAAAAGTGATGTTTATAAAGGACGCTTTCACAATGTGGTGGAGATGTCTCTGCAGCCGGATAACGGCCTTTTGGTGCAGCTCAGCACTCCCTATGAGGATCTTCCCATTTTGTTGGACGTGCCTATCGTAAAGGAGAGCCAGCAGGAAGAGGACCGCCCCCTGGGCACAGGTCCCTATGTGTTGGAGACTACATCTATGAGTGCCTGTCTGCGCCGCCGTAGCAATTGGTGGTGCGACCCGAAGATGGTGATCACCGCCTCTACAATTTCTCTCCATGCCGCAGAGTCGGTGACCAATATCCGGGATGAATTTGAGTTCGGTGATCTGAGTCTGGTGTGCGCAGACCCCGGTTCTGACCGTTATGCGGACTACCGCTGCGACTTTGAGCTTTGGGATTGCGAGAACGGCATCTTTATGTACCTGGCAGCTTGCCAAAACAGTACGGTCTTTGCCGATCCGGCAGTGCGCAAGGCGCTGACTTATGCCATTGACCGGGATCTGCTGGTGAAGGAATTTTACCGGGGTTTTGCCCGCAGCGCCACGTTGCCGGCATCGCCTTTGAGCCCCTATTACAATATTGCACTGGCAGAAAAGTACCAGTATCACAGTAAGAAATTTGCTCAGGCCATCAAAGACGCCGGCCTGGAGGGTAGTGTTGTGAAGCTGCTGGTAAATCGGGAGGACAGCCTGCGGGCCCGTACCGCCCGGGAGATCGGTGATATGCTGGAAAAGGGCGGCCTGGTGGTGGAAATGAAAGAGCTGGCAGGCTCTGAGTACCGCTATGCCCTGGAAAGCTGGGACTACGATCTGTACTTAGGTCAGACCAAACTCTCTCCCAATATGGACCTTTCCGCTTTCTTCTCCGCTTACGGCAGTTTGAGCCAGGGCGGCATCAACAATGTGGAAGCATACGCGCTTTGCCAGCGGTCTCTTGAGAACCACGGCAACTATTATACCCTCCACCAGTCGGTAATGGAGAACGGCCTGTTGTGTCCGGTACTGTTCCGCAGCTATGCGGTGTATGCCACCCGCGGTTTGCTGACAGATCTGACCCCGGCAAGAGATAATGTGTTTTTCTATTCCTTGGGAAAAACCATGGAAAAAGCATTGTTGAAGGAATGATATAAGACCCGGAAAAAGCATTTTCCGGGTCTTAAAACCATTGAACGGATGTGAAGAGATGGAGAATTATATCATTGGCATAGATTACGGAACACTGTCTGCCCGGGCAATCTTGACCTGCGTAAGCAACGGCGCTGTGGCGGCAGAGGCGGAGTTTGTTTATCCCCACGGCGTACTGAATTTTACCGGGAAAAAGACAGATGCCTATCAGCACCCCCAGGACTATTTGGATGCTCTTTCTGTCTGTGTGACGCAGCTGCTGGAAAAAGCAAATGTCCCCAGGGAGTCTGTTGTAAGTATCGGTATGGACTTTACTGCCTGCACAGTGTTGCCGGTGGATGCAGAGGGTACGCCTTTGTGTTTTTTACAGGCGTATAAAGACGAACCTCAGGCATATGCAAAGCTTTGGAAGCACCAAAGCGCCCATCGTCAGGCCGAACGGATCACCCGACTGGCGGAGGAGACAGGCGCCCCTTGGCTCAAATGCTACGGCGGCAAGGTATCCGCAGAGTGGTTCTTCCCCAAATTGCTGGAACTGTATGAGACAGCACCCCGGGTATACGAAGCCTGCGACCAATACATGGAAGCTGCTGACTGGCTGACACAGCTCCTCACCGGTCAAACGGTACGCAGCAGTTGTATGGCTGGCTATAAAGCCCTTTGGAGTCAGGAAAACGGCTATCCCGATAACGGCTTCTGGGAAAAATTGGGACTTTCGGATGTGATCGGCACAAAGGTACGCGGTGAGGTGAGAAACCTTGGAACAAAAGCAGGTTTACTCAATGCCGCAGGCGCAGAACTGACCGGCTTGCCAGCAGGCATACCGGTGTCTGTTCCGATGATCGATGCCCACGCAGGTTTGCCTGCTGCGGGTGTGGCAGAGGAAGGCAAGCTGGTGCTGATTATGGGCACATCCAGCTGTCAGCTGATGCTCAGTTGGGCGGATGTACAGCCGAAAGGTATCAGCGGCAGTGTGAAGAACGGCGTTTTGCCGGGCTTTACGGGCTTGGAATCCGGACAGGCTTCTGTGGGAGACACCTTCCATTGGTTTGTGAAAAATGCCGTTCCGGAAAGCTACAGCTGTCAGGCTGCGGCAGAGGGTAAAAACATATATCATTACCTTACCGAAAAAGCGCAAGCTCTAAAACCCGGTGACAGCGGCCTTTTGGCTCTGGATTGGTTCAACGGCAACCGGGTGCCTTATGCAGACGGCTCTTTGACCGGTATGCTGGTGGGTCTGAATTTGCAGACAAAGCCGGAGGAGATATTCCTGGCGCTGATGGAATCCACAGCCTACGGCACACGGCAGATCGTGGAGATCTACGAGAATAATGGTGTCAATGTCAGAGAGATCTACGCCACCGGCGGCATCCCCCAGAAAAACCCCTTCCTGATGCAGCTTTACGCGGACATTTTGGGTAAGGAAATCCGGGTGATTTCCGCATCCCAGGGAGCAGCCAAGGGCAGCGCTATTCTGGCAGCCGCCGCAGCAGGGGTGTATACGGATATCCCCGCAGCCACCAAGGCTATGGCGGATAAGTGGGATGTGGCTTATTACCCCCGTCCGGAAAATACACAGATCTATGACAGACTTTATGAACAGTACTGCCGTATGAGCGTGTTTTTTGCCACAGATCCCGTTATGAAGGAACTGAAAAAAGCATAAGAAAACTCCGCAGGGTCTCCTGCGGAGTTCTTTTTGTATTACAGGCGGCAGGCACCGTCTTTTTCTGCCTGCAGGCAGGTGCTGTAGAATTGGGTGATGGCGTTGACCAAATGGTCCACGTCCTGCACACCCAGAGTCTCATAGCTGGAGTGCATAGCCAGCTGGGGCAGACCGATGTCTGCGGTGGGAACAGAAACGTGAGCCAGGGAGATGTTGCCCAAAGTAGAGCCGCCGGGAAGATCCGCCCGGTTGTAGTAGGTCTGTACCGGCACATCTGCCTTTTGACAAATGCCCCGGAAAATAGCGCCGGAGAAGCCGTCGGTGGTGTACCGCTGTGCGGCGTTGAATTTTAGCACCACACCCTGATTCATCACAGGGGCGTTGGTGGGATCGGCAAATTCCGGATGGTTGGGATGGACTGCGTGAGCATTGTCTGCGCTGACCATAAAGGACTGGGCCAGCATCTGAGCAAGATTCCAACCCATAGCGCAGCAGATACGGCTAAGAACAGTCTCCAGCAGGTCGGAAGCGGCACCCTGTACGGAGGCAGAACCCACTTCTTCACTGTCAAATACGCACAGAACAGGCACATTGGCAGCATCCTCTGCGCTGACAAAACCCTTCCAGCAGCACCAGGCGCAAGCCAGGTCGTCCAATGCGGCGGCGGAGAGGAATTCTTTCTTAAGACCCCAAACAGCAGCCTTCTGGCGGACATACAGAGTCAGGTCGTGACCTAAGATCTTACCGGCGGCAGCCTTTTGCAGCAGACTCTCCAGCGCACCGGCGCTGTCTTTGCCGCCCATCAGGGGCAGGGTGTCTACTGCGGGATTCCAGGTGTAGCCGTCATTTGCCTTGCGGTTCATATGAATGGCTACATTGGGGATCATCAGCAGATCCCGATCAATATCTACCAGGCGGCTTTCTACGCCGTTGTCGGTAGCCACCACAACCCGACCTGCTACGGACAGGGGACGGTCCAGCCAGGTAGAGATCAGCATGCCGCCGTAACGCTCCACAGCCAGTCGGGTGTAGGTTCCCTTAAGTTCTCCGTTCTCCTTTACCTTAAAGGTGGGACGGTCGGAGTGGCTGGCGGTCATCATAAAACCAGCGGGAGTGTTTTCAGGGATCCGGAAAGCAAGTACACTGGTGCTGCCCCGGGTCAGGTAGTACTTACCGCCGGGGGTAAGATGCCAGTGTTGATGCTCGTCCAGACGGGTGTAGCCGGCTTCAGCCAGCCGGGACACAAAGCCTGCGGTGGCGTGGTATACACTGTGAGCCTTATTCAGATAGGCCACCAGTTCTTTGACATTGTTCTGCATAGGATGATCCTCCCTTTGCCAATAGATGGATCTATTGTACTTTATTTTTCTTTTTGCGTCAACCGCTGCCATAGAAATTCTTATTTTGTCGAATAATGTCGAAGGGTGTCGAAAGGGGTGAAAATGAAGGGCTTTTTCCTCAAATCTGTCGTACGATTATGTGGGAATGATGTTGCAAAAAGCGAACATTTATGCTAAATTATTATTGTCGCATATAAATGATATATTTCGGTTAGGGGAGCAATTTCAGAAGTCAGGAGAGGAATTTATGGACAAGCAGACAACCGTGATTATTGCAGATTCTGCAGAAGAATTCAGTAGCAGTTTAGTAAAAGCTCTTCAACGCGCGGAGGGCTTTCAGGTTCTCGGAGTTGCCAATGATGGAGAGCAGGCACTGACGATGGTGACCCAGCGCAAGCCCGATGTGCTGGTATTGGATCTGATGCTGGCAAAGAAAGATGGCATCAGCGTGCTCAAGGCAATCTCCACCCAGGAGCATAAGCCTGCAATTTTGGTTACATCATCGATGATGACCACTTATATGGTATCCGCAATGACAAATCTTGGGGTAAAGTACCTGATGCTCAAGCCCTGTGATATGACCGCATTGGTGGAGCGGCTGGAGGAGATCCGGGGAGGGGAGAACATCCAGAGAATCGGCACCCAGCGGATCGCCCACACCGATATTGAGACTATGGTCACCAATATTATCCACGAAATCGGCGTACCGGCCCACATTAAGGGCTACCAGTATCTCCGGGAGGCGATCATGATCGCCGTGGAGGATATGGATGTGATCAATGCCATTACAAAGATCCTGTATCCCCAGGTGGCAAAGACCTTCCAGACCACACCCTCCCGCGTGGAGAGAGCCATTCGTCACGCCATTGAGGTGGCTTGGGACAGAGGGGATCTGGACACCCTGCAGCGGTTCTTCGGATACACTGTCAGTAATACCAAAGGCAAACCCACCAACTCCGAATTCATTGCCCTCATTGCCGATAAGCTTCAGCTGCAACTGAAAAATACAAAAGTTGCTCATTATTAAAGAACAATCAGGGAGAGTCAGACTCTCCCTGATTTTATTTTGCCATGACGAGACTTTTCAGCACCCGGACGAAAAGCTGCCCGAAGGTAAGCTTTGCCACCGGCTCTTTGGCAAGTAAGGGGATTTGGGCGATGACCTGCTCCCCTGAGAGAATGTGCAGAGTGCCCAGGCGCTGACCCTGACTGACCGGTGCGGCCACCTCAGGATCCAGTTCTATTTTTGTATGGATTTGGGCTTGCTGGGATTTATCTATGAGAATAGCGTCCTGTGTTCCGGGTTCTGCGGCAACAGTTTCCTGGGTACCCAGTACTACCGGCACCGATGCGGTCTCCGGCATCTGGGGCGTCACAGTGGCGTAGTTGGCAAAGCCGTAGTCCAGCATAGACTTGCAGCCGGAAAACCGCTGTGCAGAGGTCTCGCTGCCCATCACCACCGCTACCAGCTCCATGCCGTCCCGCATAGCCGAGGCCGAGAGGCAATATCCGGCGCCGGAGGTAAAACCGGTTTTCAGACCGGTAGCGCCCCGATAAAAGCGCACCAGTTTATTGGTGTTGGAAAGACCGAAAGCGCCGTTTCGGACCGTATCCATCCAGATGGTAGTGTACTTTTTGATGTCAGGATGATTTTTCAGAAGTTCCCGGGACATCAGGGCAATATCGTGGGCGGAGGTCTTGTGGTTTTGGGCTTCCGGATCATCGTCAAGACCGGTGCAGTTGACAAAGTGGGTATCTTGCATTCCCAGTTCGCCAGCCCGCTGATTCATAGCGTCCACAAAGGCTTTTTCACTGCCGCAGATATGCTCCGCCAGAGCGCAGGCGCAGTCGTTGGCGGAAGAGACTGCCACAGATTTCAGCATTTCTTCCACCGTCATGGTCTCACCCACCTTTAGAAAGACCTGACTTCCGCCCTTGGCTGCGGCATTTTCCGAGGCTGTCACGGTATCCTGCCAGCCAATGCGCCCGGAATCAATGGCCTCCATTACCAGCAGCATAGTCATAACTTTGGTCACACTGGCAGGAGCCAGGGGCGTATGACTGTTTTGCTCATAGAGTACAGTACCGGTGGCAAGATCCATGAGGACTGCGCTTTTTGCAGCCACATCCAGGTCGGCAGCCTGGGCGTGCACCGGAAACACGCCCAACAACATTACCATCAGCAACCCGATTCCCACAAGTCGCTTCATAAAACATCCCTCCAACTGTTTGTTGGTTTATTCTATGGGGGGATGGGACAGTAAATTCCACCAGGTCAGCCGGTGATCTTCCGCCAGAGACTTCAAAAGCAGTTTTAACTGGGCGCAGCCTGCCAGGAATTTCTCTTTCAGTCCCGATGCGCCGTAGCTGAGCGTTTCGTCAATGAGTGTATCGATTTTGTCCACAGGGCCGTGGTTGGAAACGGCGGCAAGGCCTTTTCCGTGGGATTCCCAGAGCTTTTTCGCCTGCTTCAAGGCGGCAACCCCGGCAGAGAGATCACCGCTTTCGCCCCGATTCTGGGCATCTGTCACCTGACGGCTTACGGGAGAGGCCACATTGCTGACCCCTTTGCCGATCCACAGACAGCCGGCAAGGGCAACGGTCAGCAGCCCCAGACCGAGATAAAATTTAATATGCATCTAATCCTCCTTGTCCAGCAGCACCATATGATCCCCGGCATCCACTGTTAGCAGCCAAACCTTTTCCGGGGTGGTGTTTTTGGTAGCCAGTACCCGCCGCAGCCAATGCCGGTCTTTTTTGGCAAGCTGCAGATTGTCATACAGAACTTTTCCGTCGGAGATAATGGTCACCGGCAGCCGCTGAGGCTTAGTCTGGATGCCGGCGTCTTTGGCGCTGGCAGGTTTTTCTTTGGGGTAGGGGAAAACGGACAGATTGCCGTTGGTCTCCAAAATAGCAAACTGTACGCTGTTCAGATCCAGGATGTCCTTTTGTCGCAGATGGCCGATGAGCTCATCCAAAGTGACCCGGGTCCGCCGCAGGTTGCGCTGCAGGATCTTGCCGTTCTCAATCAGGATCACAGGCTTACCGCACAGAAACTTTCGCAACCGGACGCTTTGCAGGGAAACGGTGGACAGCACCAGTTCCATTCCCAGCACAGTCACAATGGGAATAATGCCGCTGAGCAGGGGAATCCCACCGTCCTGCATAGGGATAGATGCCAAGTCTGCAACCAGCATCGTCACCACCAATTCTGTTGGTTCCATTTGCCCGATCTGCCGTTTTCCCATCAATCGGATCACCAGGATCAAAAGGGAATATAGAAGCAGGGAGCGGGTATAGGACAATATCAAATCTACCACCTCTTTTGGGTAGTTTCTGTGCAAACAGGGAAAATATGCACAAAATGCCCTGTTGTGAATTTACACAAGCGGAGAAATATTCTTTTGGCACCATTGTATAAAAAAGATAAAATAACAAGATAGTCGGCTTGATATCGCAACAAAAACTTGAATACCCCATAACCCTATGGCATTATGAGACTATCAGGAAAACCCTGTAGAACACAATATTTGAAAGGAAGATAGAATTATGGCAACTTTCCGTTATACTGTCGGCCCTTGGAACGTACATGAAGGCAACGAGACCTTCGGTCCCGGTA
Source organism: Faecousia sp. (assembly GCA_045594845.1). Taxonomy (GTDB): domain Bacteria; phylum Bacillota; class Clostridia; order Oscillospirales; family Oscillospiraceae; genus Faecousia. The sequence goes on from JAZNZH010000037.1 coordinate 15,328, forward strand.
ACCGTAAGAGCGTTCCCTTCGAGGAAAAGATCAAGAAGTTCGCAGAGATCGGTATCGACGGCATCCAGTTCCACGACGACGATGCAGTGCCCGATATGAACAACATGACTGAGAAGCAGATCATTGACTACGCTAAGGACGTTAAGTCCGAGCTGGACAAGTATGGTCTGTTTGCTGAGTTCGTTGCTCCCCGTCTGTGGTTCGACAAGCGCACCAACGACGGCGGCTTCACCGCTTCCCTGAAGGAAGACCGCGATTTTGCTATGTGGCGTGCACAGCGCTCCTGCGACATCGCCAAGGCACTGGGCACCAACAAGATCCAGCTGTGGCTGGCTCGTGAAGGCACCCTGTGCGCTGAGTCCAAGAGCCCTGTTGATATGACCAACAACCTGATCGATGCATTCAACAAGATCCTGACTTACCGCGATGACGTGCTGATCCTGGTTGAGCCCAAGCCCAATGAGCCCGTCGACCGTTCCATCGCAGGTACTGCCGGCCACGCTCTGGCTATCGGTGCAAACACCGTCGATCCCAGCCGTGTCGGTCTGTGTATCGAGACTGCTCACTCCGTACTGGCTGGCCTGGATCCCGCCAACGATATGGGCTTTGCGCTGGCTATGAATAAGCTGTGGGGCGTTCACCTGAACGACCAGAACGGCATCCGTTACGACCAGGACAAGACCTTCGGTGTTGAGAACCTGCGTAACGCTTTCAACCAGGTCAAGGTTCTGTACGAGAACAACTTCGGCGACCGCGGCAACTTCGAGTGTGTCGGTCTGGACGTCAAGGCTCTGCGTACTCAGCCCGATGAGGACTGCTACCGTCACATCATCAACTCCAAGCGCATCGTTGAGCTGCTGCTGGAGAAGGTTAAGCGCTTCGACTACGAGTTCCAGGCTGCTTGCGTCAAGGAGCAGAACTTCGAGAAGCTGGAGATGTACGTCATGGAGCTGCTGATGGGCGTTTGCTAATCGCTGCATGATTACCTATATCCCATAAATAAGATCCCCCACCCGAACGGGTGGGGGATTTTTTATGGATTCATATCTTTTTCCCGGAGGAACATAGGGGTCATTTGCGGTTTTTGGAAGGCGGTCATAAACCGGGGGCATTTCACCAAAAAGGCGTAGTAGATATTGTAGCCGCTGCCGTACAGGGTTTCCACATTTCCCTGACCCTTGGAAAGGATCACATCCGCCTCCCGGAATGCTTTTTTGGTAGCTTCCGGCAAAACTTTCAGGTTCGTGCCGCAGATACCGTCACCGGTCTCAACGATGGGGAAAGAAATCCCGGCCAAACGGGCATCTTCTATAGTGGCGTCATTTTTGGCTAAAGCGCCCCGGACACAGAAAGTGATCTGCAGATGGGGGAAATGCTTACGAAGCATTTCTGCAAATAGCCGGTCAAAGCAGATCTCACCGGCATTGTCCGCGATATAAAGCAGTTGCTTTCCGGCAGCGAGTTCTTCCAAAAATCGGTTATAACAGGCTTTGTCCAACTCCAGCGACTGGGCACCGTCCAGCATATCCTCCAGTTGCCCGAAATCTACTGTGTCCTGCAGCGCGGAAAAGTCAATATAATTGCCCAACACTGCAAATTGCAGCGCAGCAAACAGGGGGTCCTCGGCGTTGAGGATCCGCTTTTTTAACATATCCAACCGATCCAGAACGAACTGATTGGACAGCTTCTTTTCCCGCAGATAGTTTGCTTCGTTTTTTCCAAAGTAGCGTTCTGCCAGCTGGCGGTTTTGCAGATCGATCTCCGGCGCAGACAGATCCTGCGGCACATTGGAAAGATGCTGCATCAGCTCCCTGACAAAAGCCATTTTCTTTTCTTCGTTCTGAATTTCCGGCAACTCATTCAGACAGTGATTCATCAGACAGGGCAGACAGATAGAATTCACACGAAAACTCATACTCAGGCCTCCAGCAGTTGCGATGCCAGGCGGATCAATGCGGGATCCTGGCTGCTGTTTTCTATTTGCACAGAGCCTTCGCCATCCTCCAGCAGGCGGGCTTGCTCCAGAAGGTGCCGGGTGTGCCGGGCAGTGCCTTCACTACCGTCCAAAAGCAGCGTGTCCGGTAAAATCTCACCGATGGTGTCTTTCACAAAGGGATAGTGTGTGCAGCCCAATACCAGAGCATCTAATTTGCCGGCATAGGGAGCGAGGAACGCTTCCAGCATTTTTCGGGTTTCGGGAGCATTCCTTTTGCCGGCTTCAATGTTACGCACCAGACCCGGCGCCGGGATCAGCGCCACCTGCATATCGGGGAAGCGGGAAAGCTGGTGATGAAGCTTTTCTTCCCGGAGGGTGACCTGGGTGGCCATAATGCCGATATGACCTTGGGGGAATCGGTCCGCCGCAGGCTTCAGCGCTGGTTCAATACCCACCACGATCAGATCGGGATAGGTTTTCCGCAGTTCGGTAATGGCAGCAGAGGTGGCAGTGTTACAGGCTACGACCAAAGCCTTCAGCCCCCGGGCATAAAGCCGGGTAGCGGCGTCCAGAGTCAGGTCTTTGACCTGTTGGGTGGTTTTTTCACCGTAAGGGGCGTTCCGGGAATCGCCGAAGTAGAGATATTTTTCTCCGGGCATCTGCTTTACCAGCTCCCGCAGGACACTGATGCCGCCGATACCGGAGTCGAATACTGCAATATAGTCTGTGGATTTGGCCATGGTCTCACCTGCCTTTTGTGTATTTTTCTTATTGTATCAAAAAGAGACAAAAGTTGCAACGGCAAAGAAAAAGTTTCTAAAAAAGTAGCAAATTACCGCTTCTTCCAAAGTTTTACTTGATTTTGAGGGGGCAAAATGGTATAATAGTTCCCGCAGTCTGTAAAAAGGAGGACGCGGTTATGCAAAGATTTAAAAGAATATTCGCTTGCCTGCTGGCATTTGTGCTGCTGACTGTGGCCTCTGTGCCTGCGGTAGCAGTGACCGACGAGGATGTGGCATTACGCAAGAAAATCACATCCCACTATTATTCCGCCCTGGCCGGTACCGGCAAAAAGACACTGGGCGGCTACTGTGGCCTTATGACCAGTTGGCAGCTGTATCTGCTGGGCGTGACCAAGCACCTGGAGGTCAACGACGGCAACAAGCAATACGATTATTATAAGGATATGGAGTATACCTCCGGCGGCCACCGAGTCAAGGTATATCCCGCAGAGGAGTATACTTTGGAGGAGGCGCTCTACGCTGCTACCGGCTATGGTATCCGCAATGCCTATAACCTGGTGGTGGGCTTCCAGTGGACAAGTACTGCCGCCGGGGCAACCTATGGCCATGCTGTGGTGATTTACGCTATTATGGATGGAAAAGTCTATTTCACCGAAGGCTTCAGCACCTCTATGGGCACTTCTGAGGGCCAGGCGATCGTGCTTTCCATTCCGGAGTTTGTGCAATACTACGCCGATTGGACCCGGTATGAGGGCACCATCGAGTTCGGTATGAAGGACCGGGCCTATACATTAGAAAAATATGCGGTGGAAGCTTACTACAAGGCAGTTGAGAAAACGCAGATGTATGCCCAACCTGCCAACGACAAGCAGACGCAGGTGCTACGCAAGGTTGACCCACAGGAGCGTCTGTATGTAACCGGCATTCTGGAAGATGCAGATGCGAATTATTTCTTCCAGATCACTGAGGATAATCAGATTGGCTATATTCCGGTGGAGAAGCTGGAACTGCTGGCAATGCGGCAGATCGTTCCCGTGGTACATAAAGCAGAGTTACCCCGGCGTGTAGAAACAGGAAAGTCTCCCGCAATGGAGATCAGCCTGACCCTTCCGGATGCCTGCACCGCAGAACTGGTGCTGCAGGGTGAAAACGGTGAAGTTCTGGTCTCGACCCCTATGACTCTGAAGAATGACTGCTGGCAGGCCAGCGGCGATGTGCTGGGTATCCGTGATCTGGAAGACGGCGCATATCGGGTCTGCGTCGACGCCAGCAGGGGACAGGGCGCTATGATCTATGGCGGACCGGTCACCATTTTGCAGAAGGAGACTGTGCTGGAGCTGCCCATCTGTGTTGGTGAGACTGCGCAGATCGTACAGACAAAAACAGAAGAAGCTTTCACTGACGGCTGGAATTATCGCAACGATACCTGGTACTATTATAAGGACGGCGCACCCTATGTTGGCTGGCTTTGTCAGCAGGGCAAGGACTACTACCTGAAGCAGGATGGCTCTATCACTACCGGCTGGACAGAGGTCCTGGGAAAGCCCCGCTATTTTAACAATATGGGCGTGATGCGCACCGGCTGGCTGGAAGACGGCGGCAACACCTATTATTTAATGTGTAACGGCGTACCTGTGCAGGGCTGGCGTGAGATCGACGGTAAGCGCTACTGCTTTGATGACAACGGCGTAATGTACCGGGATGCCTGGCTGGAGGAAGAGGGTAAGACCCGCTATCTGCAGATGGACGGCACGCCTATTGCGGAGGGTTGGCAGGATACAGTCTATGGCAGACTGCTGTTTGATACTGATGGCTTTGTAGAGGCGCAGCGGGTAGAGCAGGACGGGAAAACCGCCATTGTTCCCTGGATGCCGGAGCAAAACGGCGTACAAACCGAATAATACCACAAAAAGCGTAGGGAAACCTACGCTTTTTTGCATATATAGCAGTTACGATTTGGTGACAATAACGAATAAATGGCAAATCGATAAAATATTATTTGTACAAATCGACAAAAATCATAGCATACATTTGTACAAACGGAGAATTGAAAACAGCAAACGGATTTAGTAAAATGTTGTTAAGCAAGAGGTGTTCCACAAGGGAACTGCCATTGCAAACAGTATGAGGAAACCCCTCATCAAAACATCTGTTATGGAGGAAACATCAATGAAGAAATTTGTAGCACTGTTACTGGTTCTGGCCATGGCTATCGGCCTGATGGTGGCCTGTAAGAAGGACGAGAAGTTCAAGGTTGCAATTGTTCTGGCTGAGTACAATGAGTGGAACAAGAACTACGAGAAGGTCGTCAAGGAAAAGTGCGACGAGTGGGGCTGGGAATACAAGATCTTTGATGCAAAGCAGGATGCTAACACTCAGATCGACCATGTCCGTCAGCTGATCACCCAGGGTTACAACGCAATGACCATCCAGGCCGTTGACCTGGCAGCTCTGGCTCCCGTTGTTAAGGAAGCAGCAGAGAAGGGCGTTATCGTTGTCGACCACTATGGCTTCAGCAACGAGCAGGTTCCCTCCGATAAGATTTATCAGAACCTGTTTGACCAGAAGGGCGCAGGCAAGCTCCAGGCTGAAAAGTATATCGAGCTGAACGGCGATTCCGGTAAGGTCGCTATCATCGCTGGTCTGACCGGCGCTGACAACGCTATGCAGCGTACCGCAGGCTTCGAAGAAGTTCTGAAGAAGTACCCCAACATCGAGATCGTTGCTACCGAGTACTGCGACTGGGATACCCAGAAGGCACAGACCGCAGCTGAGAACATCCTGACTGCACATCCCGACCTGACTGCATTCCTGGTTCAGGACGACGGCATGTCCAAGGGCGTTTGGAACGCAATCGAAGCTGCTAAGAAGCAGGATACCTGCAAGATCGCTTCCCAGGGCTTCTATGACTGGTCCAAGGAATACATCAAGTCCGACAAGTTCATGTTCACCATCACCTATCCCGCAGGCTTCTTCTCCGATGCAGCTCTGGATATGATCAAGGAAGCTAAGGAAGGCACCATCAAGGAGCGCGTGACCTACGTTGGCATGGAACTGGTTGACAAGAAGAACGTCGATACCGCAATGCACGACTAATTTTTGATCTAACAAAATCAGTCCGTTTAATTAAATCTTGAGCAAAGAAGCCGGGTGTTCGCGCACCCGGCTTCTAAAAAGAGGAGACATTAGCTGTGAACAATACTGTATTTTTTGAAATGCGCGGTATCAGCAAGGAATTTCCCGGCGTAAAGGCCCTAGATAATGTGGGCTTTACCGTAGAGGCCGGCGAAGTCCGCGCACTGGTCGGCGAAAACGGCGCCGGCAAATCCACGTTGATGAAGATCCTCAACGGTAACTATAAAAAAGACTCCGGATCCATTCTGATCGACGGAGAAGAGGTCAATATTACTGACCCCCAGGTGGCAGACAAGCTGGGTATCACCATCATCTTCCAGGAACTGAACCTGGTGGACGAACTGTCTGTGGCAGAGAATATTTTTGCCGGTCGTCTTGCTCCCAAGGGCAAGCTGATCAACTGGAAGGAAATTAACCAAAAAGCCAAAGTGCTGATGGAAAGCATCGGCTTCGAAAAAGCTCCCACCACAATTGTTGGCACTCTGACAGTGGCAGAAAAACAGATGGTGGAGATCGCAAAGGCGTTGAGCCGCAATTCCCGCATCATCCTGATGGATGAACCCTCTGCAACATTAACCAAAAAAGAACTGGACGCCCTGTTCCAGATTATCCGTGATCTGAAGGCCAAGGGCATCTCCGTGATATATATTTCCCACCGTATGGAAGAGATCTTTGAGATCTGTGAAACGGTCACCGTGCTGCGTGACGGACAAGTGATCGGCACCCGCAAGGTGGCAGAAGTTACCAACGACGAACTGGTGGAAATGATGGTTGGCCGTGAGGTCAACAGCGCATTCCCTAAGCGGGATTGTGAGGTAGGGGAGGAAGTGCTCCGGGTGGAGAACCTCTGCCGTAAGGACCGCCGGCAGGATGTCAGCTTCAGCCTCCGCAAGGGCGAGGTGCTGGGCATTGCCGGTCTGGTGGGCGCAGGCAGAACCGAGATCATGCGTGCTATTTTCGGTGTGGACTATATCAACAGAATGGATGTATATGTCCGTGGCAAGAAGGCCCGTATCCGCAAGCCGGAAGATGCCAAGAAATACGGCATCGCCTTCCTGACGGAAAACCGGAAGCTGGAGGGTCTGACACTGGACTTTACCGTGCAGTCCAATATCGTGGCTGCCAATCTGGGTTCCATTAAAAAGGGTCTGTTTACCAGCAAGAAGCAGGAAGCGGAAATTGCCGATGAATATATCGCAAAGACCCGCATTAAGACCCCTCACCGCAACCAGAAGGTGGGTAACCTCTCCGGCGGCAACCAGCAAAAGGTGGTCGTCAGTAAGTGGCTCAATTCCGAACCCGACATTCTTATTATGGACGAACCTACCCGCGGCATCGATGTGGGCGCCAAGCGGGAGATCTATGAGACTATCAATGAGCTGGTAGCTCAGGGCAAGGCTATCATTATGATCTCCTCCGAACTGCCTGAGGTGCTGGGTATGAGCGACCGCGTCCTGGTTATGAAGGACGACGCAATCGTAGCAGAACTGACCGGTGACAAGATCAACGCCGTGGAAGTGATGCGCTACGCCCTTTGATTTAAAGTTTAGAAAGAAGGAGGCGGAGCAATGAAACAAACTTCCCTGAATGGTAATCGTCTGACCCCGAAACGCGCTGGGGAATGGGCGATGAATAATACCAATATTTTGCTGATGTTCACGCTGATTATTGTGGGCGCTTGTACTACCAAGAGCTTCTTCAGCGGGTCGAACCTGGCAAACGTCCTGCGTCAGATCACCGTCAACGGCATGCTGGCAGTTGCTTGTACCATGACCCTGCTGGTCAACGGTTTTGACCTTTCTATCGGCCATAATATGGCGTTGTGCGCCGTTATGTGTATCGGTATGGAAAAGACCCACGGTGGTGCAGTCGCCATTATTGTGGCGCTGGCTGTGGGCTCTCTGATGGGCCTTGTAAACGGTCTTCTGATGAAGCTGACCAGAGGCGGTTCCGGTGAAGGCTTTATGATCACCCTGGCCACCGGTATGATGGCCCAGGCATTGGCTAAGTGGTATACCGACGGCAGTGAGATCATCCGCGTGCAGATCCCCGAGAACCAGGACTGGTTCCGCCAGCTGGGCCAGGGTAACCTGTGGGGTTTCCCCATTTGCGCTTTGATCTGGATCGCGATTATGGTGATCCTGCAGATCATTATTAAGAAAACCACCTTCGGCAGAAAGATGCTGCTTACCGGTGCTAACAAGAAATCCGCATATCTGGCCGGTATCGACGCCGGCTGGATCAAGGTCATCGCCTATACTGTGGCGGGCCTGATCTGCGGTATGGCAGCTGTGATCTTCGCAGCCCGGTTCAACAGTGCATCTGACGGCTCCGGTGTGGGCGGCGACTTCAACGGCGCTGTTATTTCCATCATCGGCGGCAACGCCCTTTACGGCGGCCACGGCGGTATGGTGCAGGTCTTTATCGGTGCAGTTACCTTCGGTTTGATTACCAACATTCTGCAACTGATGGGCATTCCTACCACTGTGCAGTATATTATCCAGGGTGCGATCCTGCTGTTGGCCATCAACCTTGACCGATTCAAGAAGAGGTGATTGGTATGAAGAGACAAGAAAATCGCAATTCTATGACCGGCCAGCGCCTGAAGCAGAATACGCTGCTGTTCGGCAAAAAGGTGGTCACCGATTACCGTATTCCCTCCCTTAGCGTGTTGCTTTTGGTGTTCATGTTCTTCTGGGATTATCGGTTCCTGGATTCCTACAACCTGTTTACAGTTGCGGACTCTGCTGCATGGAACGGCATTGCTGCATTGGGCTTTACCTTTATTTTGTTGGTAGGTCAGCTGGATATTTCCTTTGGCTCTGTGATTTCCCTGAGTTCCTGTGTCTTTATGATGCTACTCAAGAGCGGCCAGTCCCTGTTTATAGCTATGTTGGTGGCAATTCTTGTGGGTGTTGCCTGCGGCACACTTACCGGTTTCTTTATCGCCAACTTCCGGCTGTCTCCCTTTATCGTATCTATGACCATGCAGCTGGCATACAGAGGTGTGGCGTTGCTGATCACCGACTCCACTCCCCAGGCTATGAGCCATCCCGCTCTGCTGAAGATCGCAGATTTCCGGCTCTTTGATATCTTCCCGGTATCCTTCCTGGTGTTTGTGGTGCTGGTAGTTGTGGTGGAATTTATCCTCCGCAGGACCCAGTACGGACGGAATCTGTACCTGGTTGGCGGCAATATCAATACTGCAGATAATTTGGGCCTGAAGGCTAACCTTTATATCTGGAGCGCCTTTATTCTCCAGGGTCTGTTTGCAGCCATCGCAGGCATTATGCTGATGACTCGTACTTTCTCTGCTAACGGCAATATCGGCTCTCAGGCACTGTTGGCGGTGATTCCCATGGTTATCGTGGGCGGCACCTCTATGGCCGGCGGTAAGGGCGGCGCAGTGAAGACATTGTTCGGTGTCATCTTGCTGAGCCTGGTGTTTAACGCCATGAACTTCTTCATGATCCCTGCACCGCTACAGCCCTTCTTCAAGGGTCTGATCCTGCTGGTGGTTATCGTGGTAGATAAGTACATGGAAAACCGCAACGAAAAGGTATAATTGCCAAAATTAAATCCGGCAGTCATAAGACTGCCGGATTTTTGACTTTTCACAGGGTAAAAACTATGCTATACTGAAACAAAAGGAGGTGCCGGTATGGAACAGCTTGCAAAGATATTGCGCCGTGGGCTCTTTAAAGGTATCGAGGAAGAAAATCTTACATCAATGCTCTATTGTACCGGCTATCGGTTAGCCGACTACCGAAAAGGACAAGTGATCTCCCTGGAGCAGGAGGAGATCCGTCATATCGGTGTGGTGCTTTCCGGCGCTGTAGATATGGTGCTGGAGGATTTGTGGGGCGGCAAAACTTTGCTGGTGCGACAGAGCCAGGGAGAAATGTTCGGAGAGACCTTCGCCTGCAGTGAGGACAATCGGGCGCTGGCTACCTTTGTGGCGTCGCAGGACTGCAGTGTGGTGTTCATTCCGTTTCATAAGGTGATGCACACCTGCAGCAATTCCTGCCAATTTCACCACCGCCTGGTGGAGAATATGGTGCAGATTATTGCGGAAAAAAACCGGGAACTGCTGCGTAAAGTAGATGTGGTGTCCAAGAAATCTCTCCGGGAAAAGATTATGGCATACCTCTCCATTCAGGCACAGACCCAGCAAAGCCGCTATATCGAGTTACCGCTTGGCCGTGTGGAGCTGGCCCAGTATCTGTGTGCTGACCGCAGCGCCCTGACCCGGGAACTGGAACGGATGCGGGCAGATGGCCTCATTGATTTTCATAGAAATACCTTTAAAATTCTCTAAAACCATCACCGTATGTTGCCTGCGCAACATACGGTGGTTTCCTTCTTTGCTAAAATAGAGGAAAAGGAGGGATGTATTATGATTATGGAAGGATGCCAGGCAAAGCCGAGAACACCCACCATTATTGAAAAGACCTGCCCCAACTGCGGTGCAGAGATCGAATTGTTTTCCATCGACACCCAGATGCCTTGTGAGCATTGCGGTTTTGTGGCTTACAACGACACCCTCAGCTGTGTTCAGTGGTGCCAATACGCCCGCAAATGCGTAGGCGACGAGATGTATGAGAAGATGATGGAAATTTTGCGTTCCCAAAAAGAAAGGAGTGGTAAAGATGATCCGCAGAATCATTGAAATCGATGAAGACAAATGCAACGGCTGCGGTCTGTGCGCCAGTGCTTGCCACGAGGGCGCGATCGGTCTTGTGAACGGCAAGGCAAAGCTCCTGCGGGATGATTACTGTGACGGCCTGGGTGATTGCCTACCCACTTGCCCTACCGGTGCCATCACTTTTGTGGAGAGAGAGGCTGCTCCTTATGATGCGGCGGCAGTAGCGCGGGCGCAAAAGGAGAAAAGAAATGCGTTGACTGTACCCACCCAATTGGAGAATTTTCCGGTACAGCTGAAGCTGGTGCCGGAGAATGGACCTTTCTTCCGGGATGCAGATCTGCTGATTGCTGCGGACTGTACTGCTTACGCTTACGGAAATTTCCACAACGACTTTATGGTGGGAAAGGTGACCATGATCGGCTGTCCTAAGCTGGACGGTGTGGACTATTCTCAGAAACTCTCCCGTATCTTTGCAGAGAACCCCATCCGTAGCATCACTGTGGTGCGTATGATCGTACCGTGCTGCGGGGGTCTGCCCTTTGCGGTGAAAAATGCCATTGCGCAAAGCGGGAAGGATATTCCATTAACTGTCATTACTATTGACCCTCACGGCAACATAGTGCAATAAAAAATCCCCCTTCCGGATTCCGGAAGGGGGATTTTTGTGTTTGTGGAATTACACGGGCAGGAAGAACTTCACCAGGAACAGCAGGGAAATGATATAGGTCAGGACGGAGACGTCCTTAGCCTTGCCGCTGAAGACCTTGATGAAGGTGTAAGCGATCAGACCCAGACCGATAGCATGGCCAATGGAGCTGGAGATGGGCATTGCGATCAGCATAATGGCAACGGGAACGAACTGGTCGATATCGTTGAAGTCGATCTTGCTCAGACCCTGGAGCATCAGGATGCCAACATAAACCAGCGCAGCGGAGGTAGCCGGTGCGGGGATGATAGCAGCGATGGGGGCGATGAAGATACAAGCCAGGAACAGGATGCCGGTGACCAGAGCGGTCAGACCGGTACGGCCGCCTGCCTCCACGCCGGAAGCGGACTCCACGAAGGTGGTAACGGTGGAGGTGCCGGTAGCAGCGCCTGCCACGGTGCCGATAGCGTCAGACAGCAGAGCCTCACGCATATTGGGCATATTGCCTTTGTCGTCTACCATGCCGGCACGGGAAGCGGTACCCACCAGGGTGCCGATGGTATCGAACATATCGATGATGCAGAAGGTGATGAGCAGAGTGATAGAGGTGAACCAGCCCATCTCAAGGAAGCCCTTGAAGTTAAACTTAAACAGGGTGGTATCAGCCATATCCTTGAAAGGAGGCATAAAGTTAGCGGTTGCCAGAGAAGCGAAGGGGTTGACCTTCAGGAAGATAGCCTGGCCGGCCCAGTAGATACCGGAAGCAACCAGCATGCCGTACAGAACAGCACCCTTGACGCCCTTCTTGGACATGATCACGATGGCAAACAGGCCCAGGAACAGAGTCACAACAGACAGGATCATAACGGGATAGGCGTCGCTCATATTGGTCTTAGCAACACCTGCGGTCAGGGAACCGAAGAAGTCCTTCATTACGAAGAACTGGTTAAAGTTCTTGTCAGCAATATAGATGTTGGAACCGAAGCCGATGTTCATCAGCATCAGGCCGATAGCGGGAGCGATACCCAGTCGGACACCCAGAGGAATGGACTCCACGATTTTCTCACGGATCTTGAAGATGGAGAGAATCATAAATACAATGCCTTCTGCCAAAATGATAACCAGTGCAGCCTGGAAGGAGGCAATGTAGGTCATACCGGTCATAGCAACGATGTTGCCGACGACCACAGCAAAGAAGCTGTTCAGACCCATACCGGGAGCCATAGCAAAGGGCTTGTTGGCCATAAAAGCCATGCAGAACATACCGATTGCAGAAGCAATACAAGTAGCCAGGAACACGCCGTTCCAGAGGTTTGCGCCGCCTGCGCCGTAATTGGTGAGGATGTTGGGGTTCAGGGCGATGATATAAGCCATCGTCATGAAGGTGGTCAAACCGGCGATCAGCTCGGTTTTGACGTTGGAGCCACTCGCTTTCAGCTTGAAAACTTTTTCGAACATGAGATCCGTCCTTTCTCTAAATAAAAAATCCGAAAAGCAAAACTTTTCTTGTCTATATTTTACCAAAGTAAAGTAAAATAGTCAAATGGAATATCCCAGAAATGATAAATTTTTCCTGTAGCCTGCCTTGCGTTTTGCGATCTTGTGTTGTATGCTAATGAAAAAGGGAAGGTGAACGCAATGGCCGGGAAAATTGACAATTATGCCATACAGATGGCCCAGGCGAAAAAGCTGTTTTTGACCTATGATCAGCAGGAACTGATCCGCCGTTGCGCTCTGCGTTACGATGATGATTATTTCTATATTACTTTCCTGACAGAACCTTATCGAATCCACCGCCACAGAGGTGATATGGAGCGCTTTTGCGGTGATATGTGGATGGATGCCAACAGCTTTGGCGAGGTAATGACGATTTTGGACTGGCTTTGCGACAGTCGTACTGACCGATATATTACCGGCAACTGGGTGAATCTGGTGAACCAGGGAGCATATTTTCACCGTAATCTTCAGGAGGGCCCCGACCGCAATGCAGAATTTTTTGATAGCAATCTCCAGGCATTCAAAGATGCCTGTTTAGCCCTGAAAGGGGAACCCCACCCCGGCGCAGATGTAGGCTATGCCATTGAACTGGTGGACGGCCTGAAGATTTTGGTGCAGCTTTGGCGCGGTGATGAGGAGTTCCCGGCGCATCTGCGCTTTTTGTGGGATGAAAACACCACACGATATATCCGTTACGAAACCTCCTGGTATGCGCTGGGAATATTGTTATCCCGCATTCAGGAAAAAATGAAGAAAGGGGAAACCCGATGAAAAAAACGATTTCTGCCGCTGCTTTTAACATTATCCGCAAAATGCAGCAAAACGAATTGAACGAAAGCGTGATCTACGAAAAGATCGCAGCCTTTGCCAAGGGCGAGGAGAACAAAAAGACGCTCCTGCGTCTTGCGCAGGAGGAAAAGGCCCATTATGAAATCTGGAGGAAATATACCGATCTGGAGTTAAAACCCCAGAAATGCAAGATCTTCTGCTATACCATGATGGCACGGATTTTAGGCTTTACCTTTGCGGTGAAGCGTATGGAAATGGGGGAAAAGGGCGCGCAGAAGGAGTACGAACTCCTGCTTCAGGAGGTGGAGGAGAGCGCAATGATCCGCCACCAGGAACAAGAGCATGAGCAGGCGCTGCTTGGTATGCTGGATGAGGAACGCCTCCACTATGTGGGCAGCATGGTGCTGGGTCTAAACGATGCCCTGGTGGAACTCACCGGCTCACTGGCTGGTTTTGCCTTTGCCCTGCGGGATAACCGGGTGATCGCACTGTCCGGTCTGATCGTGGGCATCAGCGCTACGTTCTCTATGGCGTCCAGTGAGTTTTTGGCTGCCCGGAGCGAGGGCCGCAGCGACGCCTTTAAATCCTGCGCCTATACCGGCATTGCCTATCTGCTTACGGTGATCGCATTGATAGCGCCCTATCTGCTTTTCCCGGCAGGGCAGTATATTTTGGCAATGATCTGTATGCTGGCAGTGGTGGTGCTGATCATAGCAGGCTTTACATACTATACCGGTGTGGCAATGGATCAGCCATTCGGCTCCCGCTTTATGGAGATGGCGCTGATCAGTATCGGCGTGGCAGTCGTCTCCTTCGTGGTAGGCATCCTGGCAAAGCAATTCCTGGGTGTGGATCTGTAAATTAAGAGGGAAAACACCTTGAAGAAACTGATTTTGATCATACTTGCAGCATTTATTTTGACCGCCTGCGGGCAAGATAAACAAAATAAGCAGGAGGCAGTTTATATGAACATCACGGCACAGCAGGCAAAGGAAATCATGGACAGCCGGGAAGACTATATCATTCTGGATACACGCACCCAGCAGGAATATGACGAGGGTCATATCCCCAACGCGATCCTGATCCCTCACGATGAGATCCTGGAAAGCGCGGAAAGTGTGTTGTCCGATAAGGATCAGCTGATACTGGTATATTGCCGCAGCGGCCGCCGCAGCAAGCTGGCGGCGGAAGATCTGTTAGAATTGGGTTATACCAATATCAAGGAATTCGGCGGTATCATAGACTGGCCCTATGAAATCACAAAATAAGAAAACCGCCCCGGTTCAGGGGCGGTTTTTTGTTATCTGACCACAGAGGAATGACGGTAGATATAGAATTCTTCCTGACTGGGCATCCAGGCCTTTTCCTTGGGCGGGAAGGTTGCATCGAAGGCTTCCACAGCGGCGGTATCCTCGCAGCAGTCAGCGGCGGTGCTGGGAATGTACATCCACTTCTTGCCGTCGAGAGCGCCGGGGACAAGCTCACATACCAGCAGCGCGGTAGGGAAGTTTCCGTCTGCTACAAAGCTGACATTCTTTTTCTTACAGCTGACAAATCCGCGGCTGACATAGTTGCCAGGGTTGCCGAAGTTGATATTCACATCGTAGCCCATCTTTCGGGCAATGTTAAAGGAATGCTCAATGAGAATCTTACCCAGCTTTTGCCGCTGGTACTTGGGAGCAACGCAAAGCGGACCAAAGGACAAAATCTCTTTTCTTTCACCGTTTTCGTTTTCCAGCCAGGCTTTGGTGTACATGATGTTGCCGATGATCTCGCCGTCTTTTTCCAGCACAAAGGCAAGTTCCGGAATGAAATCGGGGTGGGAACGCATCATGTGAACGTAGTAATGCTCGTCCGCACCGGGTTTATAGACGTTCCAAAAACTTTCACGGGTCAAATGTTCAACTGCGCGGTAATCGGCAGGGGTTTCGTTGCGAATGATAATATCCATGATAATATGTCCTTAAATATTGTCAGGCAGAGCCTGCGAGATCAATATAACATTGAAACAAGAAATTCGCAACACATATCTGGTTTTTCGTTTTTATAAAAGACAGTTCCGGATTTGCACCACTTGCCTTGCAGGTGCAAATGCGTTGCAATTAAAATACATAGGTGATATAATGGCGTAAAAGGAGGTGCACTATGAAGATCTATGATATATCGCAGGAGGTGTTTTCCTGCAAGGTCTACCCCGGAGATCCCAAACCGGAAAAGCAGGCTCTCTGCGCAACGGAAAAAGGGGATCTGTACAATCTCACTGCCTTTTCTATGTGCGCCCACAACGGTACCCATATTGATGCGCCTTTCCATTTTCTTGATAAGGGGAAAACCGTGGAGCGGATGGATCTGCACACCTTTGTGGGAGACTGCTATGTTGCCCGCCATAACGGAGATGTAACAGGCGGGGATGCGGTTGCTATCTTGGATAAAGCAGGAGGTGCGCCCCGGATATTGATCGCGGGGCTTGCCACAGTTACACCGGAGGCGGCGCAGGTGTTTGCAAATGCCGGTATTTGTCTGCTGGGTAACGAAAGTCAGACGGTAGGACCTGAAGATGCCCCGATGCAGGTGCATAAGATGTTGCTTGAAAAGGATATTGTGCTTTTGGAGGGTATTGTTTTATCGGATGTTCCTGAGGGGCGGTATTTTCTAAGTGCTGCACCCTTAAATCTTGCCGGTGCTGACGGCGCACCCTGCCGCGCGTATCTGATAGAAAAATAAAAGGGAGCCAAGCTTTTGTTTGGCTCCTTTTGTTTATTCTTTTGTCAATACTTTCTTCTGCCAGGACTTTTGATTACATTTCGGGCAGCGCATATATCTGGTTCTGTTTACATGCATTGCCCACAGGACACTACTATAGGTAGGAACATACCGGTGTCCGCACTTGGCGCATTCATAGTAGCCTGCTGTCTGCTCGATCTTGATTGCGTAAGCAATGCCTATCGCAAAAGGGATACCGCCTGTAACGATTAGGACGATCCGTAGCCAATCTGCCATTTCAACAAAGGCGGCAATAAACACCAAGGCAAACAGAATCAGCGATACCACCACGCCTATGAAGATCTCCAGCCGCAATAACCTTTTATCTGCCTGCTCTTTTTGTTTTATTATTTCAAGCAAGTTGCTTTCTAATTCTTTGTTGTAATTATCCACTGTAACTACCTCCCCACACAATAAATCATTTACACTGATACCCAGAACATCACACAGCTCCAGCATAATGGAAGAATCGGGCAGAGATTTGCCGGTCTCCCATTTGGAGATCGCTCTGTCGGTGATACCTAATTTTTCCGCCAACTGCAGCTGTGTCAGGTTTGCATTTTTTCTGCAATCAGCAATAAATTTTCCGATTTTTAATTGATCCATAGGTATCCTCCTTTCGCTGTCAGTATAGCAAAAACGGGGCAAATAGTACACGAACCGGTGGTTGAGTGATAAGTAAATCATATCACAGCAAGGGCGCAGAAACAAGAGCGGGGCTGTTGCATAGGTCATTTTGATGTGATATAATGAAAAAACTTGATCAGAGATAATTGAATCGTAGGAGGAAGAAGAATGTTACTAAACGGATGCCACGAAGGAAAAAACACTCCCCGGCTGACGGAGGTAAAATGCCCCAAGTGCGGAGAATATGTGGAAGTTTTTGTGCAGATGGGCGGCCGCCCCGGCCAGACCGGAACGCTCACCAGCGACGAAACCTGTACTTGCGGACATGTTTTACCCGCCGGCAGTTTTGAATCAGACTACGAACAATAAAGAATGTGCGTTGCAGAGCTTGCAACGCACATTTTATTATTCTTTAAGCAATTTGTTCAGCTTTTCTGCCTTGGCTTTTTCAAGCAGGTAGATAATGAGCCAGATGAGAGCATAACCTGCGATGAAAATACCGGTGAATACCAAAATGGAAACAGGGGAATCTTGCATCCAGCCGTTAATGAGATAAGTGAGTATATAGACAACGTACAATGCGCCGCCGTGGAGCAGGATCATAATGGGTAGCGGCAACTGTTCCATCTGGTAGATGGCGGTCATACCCGCCACAATAAAGGCCATCAGAGCAATGGTCAGGATGCCGAGACAGACCTCCCTTGGGGAGAGTGCTTGCACCTGGCCGGTAGCCCCTAAGATGCCGTAGATGATGGCTAAGACGATGGGACCCCCACTGGCACAAAGCAAACCCCGGAGCAAAAACTCTTTCAGAAACTTTTTCATTTGCTTTCCAACCTCCTTTTGATTTGGGCAAAGCACCGCCGGGATACATATTCTGTGTAGCCACATTTGAACACAGCGTCTACAGCGCCGCTATAGGTCACGGCAAACCGGTCCAGACGTTTCTCGTTTGCCAAGGTGCTTTTGTTGATACGGATGAAAAACGAGGGGAGTTGTGCTTCCAATTCGTACAGCCGCTGCTTTAAGCGATAGTGCCGGTTCTGGGAGTCAATGGCGTAGGTTTTGCCCTCCAGGACCGTGACACATTCAATGTCCGAAAACGCCAGCATCTTCATATCGTTATCACGATAAGCCGGAACGCGGTCAATCCCTGTATACTTTAAAATTAGTGTTTCAATCTCGTCCGTCAGGGCTGTCCGCTTGTGGACGGTAGCGACTACCTCTTCGGCCTTTTCATTGTCGATGATCAGTGTGAACTTCATCACCTCACCTCCTGTGGTACTATTCTATCATATCCAGAATCAAAAATGTTGAAAATTGCCTCCATCGGTGATTTTAACGCCATAAGCGGTTGAAAATGATGTGCAATAGACAAAAAATAAGGCCTTCAGCGTTCCGTCGGAAATACTGAAGGCCAAAATTTATTTATGATAGCTGGGGGAGACAGAGGGGAGGTTGCCAAGATTGTTGTTTTCGCTGCCGTCGGGGATGGATTTCAGGTATTCGGTGTCCCCACGGTGAGCGATGCCGACACCGGCGATCTGTCCCTGCTTTGCCATATCCACTGCTTGCTGTTTCTCCACAACAGTGTTGTCAGACAGCTGATACCCGGTGATTCTGCCACCCTCCTTAACCAGGCCAACGATCCGTTTTGCGTTGGCACCTGCTTGCGGGATCTGATCCAATGTCTGCTTTACAAGCTCTTGCCCGTTCATATCATCACTCCTTTGCTCTTATTTTTAACGGGCATAAGGAGAATATACGAAAGGGAAAACAAAAACCTGACACAGTAGTGTCAGGTTAAACGCTACATACGATAGCGGAAAATGCGTATGCGGGACTCGAACCCGCGACCTCCCCTTTCTTATAGGGGTGCTCTATCCACTGAGCTAATACGGTGTATTCAACGGACAAAACCGCAAAGCGGTTTTGTCCGTTGGTCCGGATGACAGGATTCGAACCTGCGGCATCTAGCTCCCAAAGCTAGCGCTCTACCAAACTGAGCTACATCCGGGAATGATTCAATTGCGTGGGGTTGAGAAAAGGGGATGGTGCTGTTCCGTTTGCGGTGCCCGGCATCCGCTGCGCCAACGAAGTGGCTTGCGTATTGCCGACCGCGGCACACACTGCGCCCTCGCTGTGTCTGCCACCGGTAGCGCTCGGGCTCGCGGCCAAACTGAGCTACATCCGGATACGAGCAATATTATACACGAGGCGGCGTGAGAATGCAATCCCTATTTCAGCAAAGAAACTGTCAAAAACAGCGATATTTTGAGGGGGATACGGTGCTGCTTTGGGGGTGTTTGTACACGATGGAGAAATGCGAATGAATGAGTATACAATTATACGTTAAAATATACAAGATGTATATGTAAAATACGCATAAAATTCGCGTGCGAAAAACATGTGTTTTTGACAGATGGAAAAAAGATGTACAAATTACCGACTTTTTTCGCTTTTTTCATTGACTTAACAAGTGGTAAGTGCTATATTAGAACAATCATATATCCCGCAGTTGGGAAAGGAGAATAAGATTATGAAAAAGTTAGTTGCACTGCTTTTGGCAGTAGTTATGATCCTTGGTCTCTGCGCCTGCAAACAGACTAAGGAGCAGTATACAATCGGTATCTGCCAGCTGATCAAGCACGATGCGCTGGATGCTGCAACCCAGGGCTTTATGGATGCGGTTAAGGAAGCTCTTGGCGAAGATGCTGTGAAATTTGATCTTCAGAATGCTGCCGGCGATTCCAACACCTGCGCAACCATCGTCAACGATTTTGTATCCAACGATGTGGACCTGATTATGGCAAATGCAACACCAGCCCTGCAGGCTGCTGCAAATGCAACCTCTGACATTCCTATCCTGGGCACCTCCGTCACCGAGTACGGTGTTGCGCTGGGTATCGAAGACTTTAACGGTCTGGTTGGAAACAATGTCTCCGGCACCTCCGACCTGGCACCTCTGGACAAGCAGGCTGCTATGGTCAAAGAGTGGTTCCCCGATGCCAAGAAGGTTGGCTTGCTGTACTGCGCAGCTGAGGCAAACTCCAAGTATCAGGTGGAAGAAGTCTCCAGAATGCTGACCGACATGGGCTACACCTGCAAGATGTATTCCTTCGCAGACACCAACGACCTGTCTGCAGTGACTGAGCAGTGCAATGCAGAGTCCGACGTGATCTATGTTCCCACCGATAATGCAGTTGCAAATGCAGCCAGCGTTGTTGGCGGTATTTGTACCAAGCCTGTGATCGCTGGCGAGGCCGGCATCTGCAAGGGCTGCGGCGTTGCAACTCTGGCAATCAACTACTATGATTTGGGCGTGGCCACCGGCAAGATGGCTGTTAAGATCCTTAAGGGCGAAGCTAAGATCTCCGAAATGAAGATCGAATATGTAGACGAGTCTACTTTGAAGTATCAGTACAACAAGGCTATTTGCGACAAGCTGGGCCTGAAGGCTCCTGAGAATTACGAGGAACTGAAGTAATTAAGCACCAAGGGCGGGATCACTGCTATCCCGCCCTTTTTACTCATGAAGCGAGGTTTTTACTATGTTGAGTTTCTTTAATGCATTGCCCGGTGCAGTGGGTCAGGGCTTGATTTGGGGTGTTATGGCCATTGGCCTGTACATTACCTACAAGATCCTGGAACTGTCCGATCTGACGGTGGACGGTTCTTTCTGTACCGGCGGTGCAGTTTGCGTTATGATGATGATCGGCGGCGCCAATGTTTGGGTGGCAATGCTGGTGGCTGCTTTGGCCGGTGTGGCTGCCGGTGCGGTTACAGGTTTCTTCCACACCAAGTGCAAGATTCCTGCAATCCTGGCAGGTATTTTGACCCAGCTGGGCCTGTGGTCGGTGAACCTGGCCATTATGGATATGAGCGCCACCCAGCGGCTGGATGTGAATAAAATGGATGTGCTGGTTTCCTTGCGTTTTATCAAGGATGTGGCAAAGGGAAGAGAGCCGTTCTATATGCACCCGATTTTTACAGTCGGTCTGTTGATTGCGGCGTTGATTGCCGTGCTGTACTGGTTCTTCGGCACGGAAAAGGGCGCATCTATCCGCGCTACCGGCGCCAATGCCCATATGGCCAGAGCCCAGGGCATCGATACGGATTCCAATAAAATGCTGGGCCTGATGATCTCCAACGGTCTGGTAGCGCTGTCCGGCGCTCTGCTGAGTCAGTATAACGGTTTTGCCGAGATCAATATGGGTCGCGGCGCCATCGTCATCGGCCTGGCTGCAATTATTATCGGCGATGTGCTGTTCAGCAAGATTTTCCGCAATTTCGGTCTCAAGCTGGCAGCGGTTTGCATCGGTTCTGTGATCTACTACATCGTGGTGCAGTTCGTTATCAGTGTTTTGGATATTGATACCAACTATCTGAAGCTCTTCTCCGCGCTGATCGTGGCCGCATTCCTGGCGGCACCCAGCCTGACCGGAAAGCTGAATATTAAAAAGGGAAAGGAGAAACACCATGCTTAAAATTGAGAATATTGTGAAGGTGTTTAATCCCGGTACCATCAACGAAAAGATTGCCCTGCAGGGTCTGAATCTCCATCTGAAGCCCGGCGACTTTGTCACCGTCATCGGTGGCAACGGCGCCGGTAAGAGTACAATGCTTAACTGTGTCTCCGGTGCCTATACCGTGGACGAGGGTCATATTACCATCGACGGTGTGGATGTGACCAAGCTTCCGGAATATAAACGTGCAAAGTTTATTGGCCGTGTGTTCCAGGATCCTATGATGGGAACGGCTGCTACTATGCAGATCGAAGAGAATCTGGCTTTGGCAGCCCGCCGCGGCAAGCGCCGCACATTGCGTTTGGGTATCACCAGAAAAGAGCGGGAGGCATTCCGCCAGCAGCTGAAGATCCTGGATCTGGGCCTTGAGGACCGTATGACTGCCAAGGTGGGTCTGCTGTCCGGCGGCCAGCGTCAGGCGCTGACTCTTTTGATGGCAACTCTGCAGAAACCCAAGCTTCTGCTCCTGGACGAACACACCGCAGCTTTGGACCCCAAGACCGCTGCAAAGGTTTTGGAGGCAACCCAGAAGATCGTGGAGAAGGACAACCTGACCACCTTGATGATCACCCACAATATGCGTGATGCCATTGCCTACGGCAACCGTCTGATCATGATGTACGATGGTCGCATCGTAGTAGATGTATCCGGTGAGGAGAAGAAGAATCTCACTGTAGAGCAGCTTCTGGGTTTGTTCAGTAAGGCCAGCGGCTCCGATGAGGCAGACGACAAGCTTCTGCTTTCTTAAAAAGAAATCCCCTGTGCGGCTGCACAGGGGATTTTGTTATACGTTGGTGATACCCTCCAGGGTGGCCAGCATCACAGCTTTAATGGTGTGCATCCGGTTTTCTGCTTCCCGGAACACAATGGATTGCTTACTCTCAAACACCTCATCGGTGACTTCCATAGCGTCGATGTGGAATTTTTCACCCATTTCCTTACCAATCTTGGTGTTCAGATCGTGGAAAGCAGGAAGGCAGTGCATAAATACGGTGGAGTCCTTACCGGTGTTCTTCATACAGGTAGCATTCACCTGATAGGGAGACAGCTCGGCAATTCTCTCCTGCCACACATCCTCCGGTTCACCCATAGAAACCCAAACATCGGTGTAGATCACATCGGCATCCTTGACAGCCTTTACAGGATCGGTCTCAAAGGTCAATGTTGCGCCGGTCTGGGCGGCAACTGTCTGGCACTGAGCGATCAGTTCGGGGGAGGGGAAGTACTTTTCGGGGCAGCAGGCGGTAAAGTGCAGACCCAGTTTTGCGCAGCCTACCATCAGGGAGTTGCCCATATTGTACCGGGCGTCACCCATATACACGAACCGGATGCCCTTGAGGTAACCGAATTGTTCCCGAATGGTCATCATATCCGCTAAGATCTGCGTGGGGTGGAACTCATTGGTCAGGCCGTTCCAAACTGGCACATCAGCGTATTTTGCCAGATCCTCCACGATCTCCTGACCGTAGCCCCGGTACTCGATGCCGTCATAGATGGATGCCAGCACGCGGGCAGTATCTGCGATGCTTTCCTTTTTGCCGATCTGGGAACCGGTGGGATCCAGGTAAGTGACGCCCATACCCAGATCGTAAGCGGCAACCTCAAAGCTGCAGCGGGTTCGGGTGCTGGTCTTTTCAAAGATCAGGGCGATGTTTTTACCCTGACAGAGCTTGTGGGGGATGCCGGCTTTTTTCTGTGCCTTAAGCTGGTCAGCAAGGTCGATCAGCTGCAGGATCTCCTCCGGGGAGTAATCCAAAAGTTTCAGAAAATCTTTACCTTTCATATGGCCACCTCACAGAACCTTGGACAGGAACGTCTGCAGACGTTCGCTTTTGGGGTTGGAGAAGATCTCGTCGGGAGAACCCTGCTCCAGGATAATACCTTCGTCAATAAACATGACCCGGTTGGAGACTTCCCGGGCAAAGCCCATTTCGTGAGTGACCACTACCATGGTCATACCGGCTTTTGCCAGCTCTTTCATAACGTCCAGCACTTCGCCGACCATTTCCGGGTCCAGAGCGGAGGTGGGTTCGTCGAACAGCATTACGTCCGGCTCCATACAAAGGGCGCGGACAATGGCTACTCGCTGTTTCTGACCGCCGGAAAGCTGGTTGGGGTAATCCTTAGCTCTGTCAGCAAGACCGACCCGATCCAACAGCTCCATAGCCTTTTCTTCTGCTTCAGCCTTGGTGAATTTCTTCAGCAGCACCGGTGCCAGTGTCAGGTTGTCCAAAATAGTCAGATGGGGGAATAGATTAAATTGCTGGAATACCATACCCATCTTCTGCCGGTGGAGGTTCAGGTCCACTTTTTCCTGTGTCAGATCCACACCTTCGAAAAAGATGCTGCCGGCGGTGGGTGTTTCCAGCAGATTCAGACAGCGCAGGAAGGTAGATTTGCCGGAGCCGGAGGCGCCGATAACACAAACCACATCGCCCTTATAAATGTCCACATCAATGCCTTTGAGCACAGCGGTGTTATCAAAGTCTTTTTTCAGATCTTTTACGGAGATCACAGCATTATTTTCTGTCACTCTTACCCAGCCTCCTTTCTAAAACAGCCAGCAGTTGGGTCAGTACCACAACCACGGTAAGATACACAAGTGCAAGAAGTATCAGCGGATTTACCGCATCGTTTGTGTTGGTACGGATCAAATTTGCCGCGCGAGTCAAGTCCACCACAGTTACATAGCCTGCAACAGAGGTTTCTTTCAGCAGTGCAATACACTCGTTGCCGATGGCGGGAAGAATGTTCTTAATGGCCTGTGGGAAGATGATCTTCGCCATTGCCTGACCTTTGGAAAGGCCAAGACTACGTGCAGCCTCCATCTGACCCTTATCCACCGCATTGATGCCGCTGCGGATCAGCTCTGCCATATACGCGCCGGAGTTGATACCAAAGGCAATGATTGCTGTAGTAATGCCTTCTGTATCAGAAACAATAATGATAAAGTAGAAGATCATCAGCAGAACAGTAACCGGAATGCCCCGTATTACGGTGGTGTAAATATCACAAAGCCAGCTGGCAAACCTCAGCTTTTTGTTTCCGTCGGCGTAGTATTTTGTTATGGCAATCACCGCACCGATCACAACACCGATTAACAGCGCAAACAGGGTGATCAATATGGTGTTGCCAAAGCCTTCCAGCAGCAGTTTATAGTTGCCATCTACGATAAAGGTTTCATGTAATTTTTCAAACCAAGAATTCATTTCTGTTCCTCTCAAATCAAAGAAATTTTAGGGGTTGCTTTAAAAAGCAACCCCTAAAATGATTTGTAAATTAGTTTTCGGGTTTGGTATAGGGGGCATCATATTTTTCGAACAGGGCTGCAATCGTTCCGTCAGCAATAAGCTTTTCCAGCGTCTTGTTGATTTCTGCAACCAGATCCTCAGAGCCAAAAGCAAATGCGAAAGCATAAGGTTCTGTTGTCATTGCCTCATCCAGGATCTTTACAGAGTCATCACCCTTGCACAGCTCTGCTGCAGTGAGGTCGTCTACTACCCAAGCATCTACCTTGCCCTGTGTCAATGCAAGCTTTGCGTCCTGATTGGCCTCAAACTGGCTCAAGGTATAACCCTCGCCGCTGCAGAATTCGGCGGCAGTGGTACCGGTCTGCACAGAGATTTTTTTGCCGTCCAGGTCAGCCTTGGAAGCAATTGTGCTGTCCGCTTTTACAACGATGCACTGGGCTGCCAGACAGTAGGGCACAGTGAACAGGGTGTTCTTTTCACGCTTGGGGGTCACAGAGATGCCGGACATACCGCAATCATACTTACCGCTCTGGACACCGGTAAGAACTGCGTCGAAGTTGATCTGTTCCAGTTCAAATTCAACGCCGAGTTCATTGCAGATCATTTCCATAATTTCTACTTCAATACCAACGACCTTGCCGCCCTCCAGGTTCTCAAAGGGAGGAAAGTCAGGGCTGGTAGCAACCACCAGCTTGCCGGCCTTCTTAATGTCCTTCAGGGAGGGGCCCTTAGCGCCGCAAGCGGCCATCAGTGTCAGGCACATAGTCAGTGCCAATACCAGAGCAATCAGTTTTTTCATAGTCAATTACCTCTCAAATAAAATTTTCAATGTAGTGGATTTGGGTCTCGATGGACGCCAGGTTTGTACCGCCGGCAGAGATGCGGGTCTCTACACAGTTTTTAAGGTCAATGGCCTGGTAGACATCCTGTTCGAACCCGGGTTCAAAGGATTTATATGTTTCAAGAGGAAGTTCCTCCAAAACAGCGTTGTTTGCAATGCAGTAGGCAACGATCTGTCCCACCGTTTTGTATGCAATCCGGAAGGGGATACCCTTTTTAGCCAGATAATCCGCAAGATCGGTGGCGTTGATGAAGCCCTTTTGCGCTGCCCGGAGCATATTGTCCGGCAATGCTTTCATAGTGGCGATCATAGGGGGAAATACGGTCAAACATTGCTTTACTGTGTCAATGGCATCGAAGATGGCCTCCTTATCCTCCTGCATATCCTTGTTATACGCAAGGGGGATGCCTTTGAGAACCGTCAGCATTGCCATCAGGTCGCCGTAGACCCGGCCGGTCTTGCCCCGAACCAGTTCCGCAATGTCGGGATTTTTCTTTTGGGGCATGATACTGGAGCCGGTGGTGTAGGAGTCATCCAGTTCAACGAACTTAAATTCCCAGCTGGACCACAGGATCACTTCTTCCGAGAATCGGGAAAGATGCATCATTACGGTGGCAAACGCACTCAGGAGCTCCACACAGAAGTCCCGGTCAGAAACACCATCGATACTGTTGAGAGTGATGCCGTCAAAGCCCAGGGTTTTTGCGGTCATCTCCCGTTCTGTGTCATAAGTAGTACCGGCCAAAGCGCAGCTGCCCAGGGGGCTGATATTCATACGTTTCACTGCATCCCGGATCCGGTCTATATCCCGGGTGAACATCATACCGTAAGCCAGCAGATGATGGGCAAAAGTGATGGGCTGCGCCCGCTGCAGGTGGGTGTAACCCGGCATAATGGTGGTTTTATGCTGCTTTGCCTGAGACAGGATGGCTTCCAGCAGACCTTTGAGCAACTGGGTGATGGTTTCGGCTTCATCCCGGAGATAGAGGCGAATATCCACCGCCACCTGATCATTTCGGCTGCGGGCGGTGTGCAGCCGCTTGCCGGCATCGCCGATCCGCTTGGTCAACTCTGCCTCGATGAACATGTGAATGTCCTCGGCGGCAAGGTCAATGGAAAGATTGCCGTTTTCCAGATCTGTCAGAATGGACTCCAACCCTGTCAGGATCTGCTCCAGGTCCTCTTTGCTGATGATATTCTTGGCAGCCAGCATCGTGGCGTGGGCCATAGAGCCCTGAATATCCTGCCGGTACATTCGGCTGTCAAAGTGGATAGAGGAGTTAAAATCGTCTGCCTGGGCGTCCAATGCCTTGGAAAACCGCCCGGCCCACATTTTATCCATAGTAATGTTCCTTACTTTTTGTTTTTTGCGTTGACCTGTGCCTGCACGCTGATGGGCAGGCCGAAGAGGTTGATAAAGCCCTCGGCTTCAGCCTGGTTGTAGACATTGTCCTCGCCGAAGGTAGCGATCTCTTCGCTGTACAGAGACCAGTCGCTCCGGGCACCGGCCGTGATCATATTGCCCTTGTAGAGCTTGATGCGAACCTTGCCGGTAACATGTTCCTGGGTCTTGCTGACAAAGGCAGACAGTGCTTCGCGCAGGGGAGTGTACCACTGGCCGTTGTACAGCAGTTCAGCAAAGCAGATGCTCAGCTCCTGCTTCTTGTGGGAAGTCATCTTGTCCAGACACAGAGTCTCCAGATAGTTGTGAGCAAAGTAGAGGATAGCACCGCCGGGAGTCTCGTATACGCCGCGGCACTTCATACCCACCAGACGGTTTTCTACAATGTCCAGCAGACCGATGCCGTTGGCACCGCCTATTTCGTTCAGCTTTAGGATAATGTCCTTGGCGCTCATCTTCACACCATCCAGTGCTACAGGAACACCGGCTTCAAACTCCAACTCCACATAGGTGGGCTTGTCGGGAGCCTGCAGGGGAGAGACACCCATTTCCAGGAAACCTTCCTTTTCGTACTGAGGCTCGTTGCCGGTATCTTCCAGATCCAAGCCCTCGTGGGACAGATGCCACATATTCTTATCCTTAGAGTAGTTGGTTTCGCGGCTGATCTTCAGAGGTACATTGTGTGCTTCGGCATAGTCGATTTCCTGCTCGCGGGACTTGATATCCCACTCACGCCAGGGAGCGATGATCTTCATACCGGGAGCAAATGCCTTCACAGCCAGCTCAAAGCGAACCTGATCGTTACCCTTGCCGGTACAGCCGTGGCAAACAGCATCAGCGCCTTCCTTCAGGGCAATCTCAGCCAGACGCTTGCCGATAATGGGACGGGCCAGGGAAGTGCCCAGCAGGTACTCCTCATATTTAGCGCCGGCCTGCATAGTGGGGATGATCATATCGTTGACAAACTCATCGGTCAGATCCTCAATGTACAGCTTGGAAGCGCCGGTCTTCAGGGCTTTTTCTTCCAGACCCTCCAGTTCATCGGCCTGACCCACATTGCCGGAGACGGCGATGATCTCAGGATTGTCGTAGTTCTCTTTCAGCCAGGGGATAATGATGGAAGTGTCCAAGCCGCCGGAGTAGGCCAGTACAACTTTTTTGATCTTTTTGTCGCTCATTTTGAAGTCCTCCATAAAATATGCAAGGATATTGCATACATTTTTGAAATTATGCATTGATTATAGCACTGAGTGAATACTTATGCAATAGGTAAAACAAAAAAACAGAACGATTTTATCAACAAAAAGCAACGCTTAAGAGGGAATTTCTTGTACAAATTGCCCAACTTCTTATAAATTCTGTCTGCAAATTACGTTTTATTTAATGATGCTGAATAAATATACTGCAATAATGCATAAAATGCAGTGGCTTGTTGTGTCAGTAATGGTTGCCTTATTTGTGTTAAAACAAAGATGGATAAAAAGAAAATATTTGTGGTTTATCCTTTGACATTGAGGTGGAAAAATAGTATACTGATAAGGAATATGTTCAATTTCAGATAAGGTCTTTTTAATCTGTAGATATCAATTTAAAACAGTATGTATCTATTATAAAAGAGGTGTTGTTATGATAAAGCAGGAGCGGGAAGTTGATTTATTTCAACTGGCCGGCGTGTTGTGGAAAAATGTGAAATTTATTATTGTTGCAACTGTGATCGCTGGTTTGCTGGGACTTTTGGGCAGCGTGTTGCTGATGACTCCTATTTATGAAGCAAATGCTAAAATGATCGTTAATACCCGCAGCAATGAAACCGAGAATTTGACCAACGACCAGCTGAACTCGGCTAAGAGCCTGGTCAACACATATGCTGTCATTATCACAAGCCGTGATGTTTTGAAACAGGTAATCGATGATTTAGACCTGGATATTTCTTATAAAAATCTGAAGGCCAGCATTCAGGTGCAAGCAGTGGATGAAACACAGGTTATGGAAATTGTTGTCCGAAACCCGAATCCCAAAACAGCACTGGCAGTGGCAGATAAGATTTTGAATATTGCGCCGGATGTGCTGGTGGAAACAGTGGAAGCCGGTTCTGTAAAGCCGGTGGAGCAGGCCCATGTGGGCAGCAAACCTGTGTCGCCGAATATTCTGCAAAATATGATTATTATGTCATTTGTGGGTTTGGTGCTGGCATCCGTTGTAATCGTTGTTGTTTTCCTTTCCGATACCACATATAAGTCGGAATTGGATATCCAAAATGATTTGAATCTCCCGGTTTTGGGTGTAATTCCTACGATTGAAAGCTGCAAGAATCAATCCACATACGGATACAGACGTTCCTCCACATCCGCAAAAGGAAGAAGGTGAGGGAGATGATGAAGAGAAAAAGCCAAGCTGTCAGCATCAAAATGCCCCAGCTGATCAGCGCAACAGTACCGTTTGAATACGAAGAAGCGTATAAAACCCTGCGTACCAGTTTTAAATTTGTTGCTATGAACGGCAAAAACCGGAAAATCGTGGTGACCAGCACTTTGCAGGGGGAAGGCAAATCCAGCATCTCTATCAACCTGGCTATTTCTTTAGTGCAGGCTGGTAGCAAAGTTCTGCTGATTGATGCGGATACCCGCAATCCCTCTTTGCACCGCTATTTGCGCCTGAAGAAAGATCCGCTGATGGGCCTTTCTGCAATTTTGTCCGGTGAAATAAAAGTGGGCGACTGCCTGCTGCATACAGAGCACGGCTTTGATGTGATCCCCGGCGGACCGATTCCCCCCAATCCGGTAGAACTGATCAGTTCCGATGCTATGAAAAGCTTGCTGCAGGTGGCAACAGAGCACTATGACTATGTCATTTGTGACGCACCTCCTGTGGGCGTGATCACCGATGCAGCCGAGTTGAGCCCTTTGTGTGACGGTGTTTTGTTTGTCATCAGGCAGAAATTTGTCAATAAAAATCAGGTGCACAGCGCGTTGCAGAAACTGCAGAAGGTCAATGCCAAAATTTTAGGCACTGTACTGAATCAGTATGATATCTCCAAGGATTCGCACAAGGGCTACGGTTATTACCGTAGCTTCGGATACGGAATGGAGTGATTTCGTGAGAGTATCTCTGACGGATCTCCATACCCACATTTTGCCGCAGATGGATGACGGCGCGCAAGATTTGGAAAGCGCCTACGCAATGCTCCGCAAGGAAAAGCAAAGCGGTGTGGATAGGGTTATGCTGACACCCCATTTTTACCCCTTACAGGAGCAATTGGAGGATTTTCTGCGCCGGCGGCAGCAAAGCTGGGATTTGCTGATGCAGGGTTGGGACAGTAAAAGTATGCCTCAGGTGCAGCTGGGTGCGGAAGTGCGGTACTCTGTTGAGCTTTTGGATATGGATTTGTCCCAGTTAACCCTTGGCGGCAGCGAGTATCTGCTTTTGGAACTTTCTGACCAGAGACTGCCTGCTCACCTGCACGAGGTGGTGGACCGGTTGCTCATGAAGGGAATCACCGTAGTGCTGGCGCATGTGGAGCGGTGCACATATTTCCGTGAAGAGCCGAACCGACTGCTGAAGTTGGCAGAGCTTGGTGCTTTGATGCAGGTAAGTGCTCAGGCGTTGTACGATAGAAAGGATCAGTGTTTTGCTAAGGCGTGTCTGCAAAGCGGACTTGCGCAGATGATTGCGTCTGATGCTCATGATCTGGATAAACGCGCACCGCATCTGGGAGCGGTTGCAGATAAGGCGGATGCAGATCTGATTCTGCAAACCGAGCAGGCAGCACGGGCAATCTGGGATCATAAGATCGTGCCTGGATTTGTGGCAGACCCTATCAGGAAGACCTTGTTTGGCTATAAGTAAATAACAAAACAGCTGCCGGCGCATTGCCGGCAGCTGTTTTGTTGTATAGGGATACAACGGGCACGGCCAATGGTTATGATTACTTTGCCACGATCACCTTTCCTCCGGTATTTTGCAGTACCTTCACCGACTGATTGCTGTCAGTTATCACAAGGTCGCTCTGGTCCAGGGCGCAGACGTTGTTCATTGCCCGTATGCCCAGCTTGCTGGAGTCTGCCAGTGCAATAGACTGCCTTGCGTTCAGCACCATATGCTTGTGCAGTTGGGTCTCTCCAATGTGGAAATCGGTAATGCCGCTGGTGCCGATAAAGGCTTTGTCTACATTAAAGTGAGTGAGGTTTTTCGCGGCAGGGAAGCCGGAAAGCATCAGTTCCTTGGCTGGAGCTGTCCGCTGTGCAATCCGGGATTTCGCTGAGTTCCACAACGATACGCAGGGCATTGGTAATACTGTGATGTTGCCGATGTTTTTCATATATTGCACCGTTGCCTGTACCGCTGTGCCTACGCCCATGTATATCGTGTCTCCGGGACGGATCAACTTGACGGCCTCTTTCGCAATGGCATATTCCGGCTCGGAATTCAGGGATACATTTACTGCCGCTCCGCCGTATACCTTACGAAGGATACCCTGCTGTTCCAAATAATCCAAATCCCGCTGCACGGTTTCGATGCAAAATCAGAAATGTGTCATAAGCTCTGCGTTGGTTACCGTCCGCTGCTGGGTAATCAGATCAATGATTTGTCTTCTTCGCTCCAGTTTCACGGTTGTACCGCTTTGTGTGTAAGAATCAGAAATATTGTCAAATTGTTATCATGTTCGGTATTCCAGAGGGGCTGAAATCTGTCAAGAGATTGTTTGTTTACATGAAAGTCCGATAGCTTTAGCAGTTTGACATAACAGATAAATAGCATCAGTTAAAGAAAGGAAATAGGAGGTTAAAACGGTTCGGATTTGCTTCTTGCAGTGCGTAAAAATGAGTGGACGGGTGTTGGGGATATGGTTAAGAATGTGGTCAATGTTTCCCTCACGCTGCACCCGGTTTCCCCCTAAAGCAAAAGAACCTTGGAAACATAGTGTTTCCAAGGTTTTTTGTTGGTGAAGATAAGCGCAATCAAACCGCTGACCTCTTGAATGCCATCGGCTGGAGAGTGAATATCAAAGAGTATTTATGCATTATTTAGTCAAAATAGTCTATTATTTCTAACAAAAAATCTATAATTATTCAGCTGGTACATACTGTTTAATTGTGTTTCGTGTTTTATTCTGGTTGCCAAAGTTGCGCAAACCCGTGGAGTTGCGCGGGGTTGCGGGCAACACAAACAGCTGAAAGGATGTAGATTTATGAATTACTTATCAGTAAAAGAAGTATCTGAAAAGTGGGGCATTTCTCAGACCCTTGTCCGCCGTTACTGCGGGCAGAACCGGATCCCAAAAGCCAAGTATCAGAATGGCTCGTGGCTGATCCCTGAGAAGGCAGAAAAGCCTGAAAAGCTTGGTCCAACACCGAATATGCCGGAACTTTCGCCTCTTGCTGTCAAACTGGTTCGGCAGAAGAAAAAGAAAAACTTCCACGGTCTATATGACTATGTCCAGATTAACTTTACATACTCATCCTCCCGTATGGCCAGCAACAGACTGACCCGAGATCAAGTTGAAAGCATATTCAAAAAAGGTAAAGTACGGGAATCTTTCGAACCGCTGAAAGTGTCTGATTTGGTGGAGGCAATGAATCACTGCGTCTGCATAGATTACATTCTGGACCGTATTCAGGAGCCGTTAACCCAGAAACTGATCCAGCATTTGCACTATCTTTTGATGTTCGGCACTGTTGATCACAGAAAGAATCGGGTTTCACCCGGTATTCACCGTACGGAAAAGGCTGCGGGTCGGAACCGCCAACTGCTGGATCCGGCAAAAATCAATTCCAGTCTGGGAGTGCTTCTGAAAGAGTACGAATCCCAGACTGATATTGGAAGAACGCAGATCCTGGATTTTCACGTCCGGTTCGAGGAGATCTTCCCCTTCGAGGATGGTAACGGCAGAATCGGCAGACTCATTATGTTTAAAGAATGCCTTCGTCATAATGTGATGCCGTTTATTCTGGATGACAAGCACCGCAGACAATACCTGGAAGGTATCCAGAATTGGCAGACGAACAGAATGACACTCATACAGGTTGTTGCAGCTGCGCAGGACCGGTTTGAGGCGCAGATAGAACTGCAGAAACTGGACGAGGATCGCCCGTGTGAGTATATGGTCGAAGACGACGAGGAGGAAGATGACTATGACTATGAGGATGAATGATTTTCTGCACGCCCTGCAGGCAGAACTTAATGTTACAGAGCCCAATTTCGGTGATGATGCCAACACAGTCCTGGGACTCCTCTACGGTGCTTATAATGAGTATAACGGTACAGATACCGATGAAATCAAACAAGCCTTTGAGGACCTCTATCAGGCTATGAACGGCAAACAACTTCGTGAGAAGGACGAAGTCATCGACACCGTCTGCCGCCTCTGCAGCCTCCACCAACAAACCGGCTTCATCGACGGCATCCGCCTTGGCCTCTGCTTAGCCCAAGAACTAAAAGATTGATTTCCCCAACGCAACAGGGCAGCCTTACGGCTGCCCTGTTGTAAATGACTGGCTTTTCTTTTACCTAAGTTGTTACCGCCGTACTGCCGGTAAAGGCAGTACGGCGGCGATAGTTTTAGGTCCAACTGACATTGAGTTCGACTTTTGAAGTATGTCCGCAATTAGGGCATGTGGCATTGCCACCGCGATTAATTATCACAGCGTTATGACCACACTTAGGACATTTTCCGGAATACTGTTTTCCTTCGTGGCCCTTCAGGAATTTTTGGGGGTTATTTTTTACCTCGGACTCCACACTCTTCTTCAGTTCCTTTTCCAGGTCTTTCATCAGTTTTTTAGAGTCAAAACTGAACTTGACGCTCATCTTATACCCCCCTTATTTACGAGGCAGTGCCAGCAGATTGTCGTGGCCATAGGCGTTCGGTGAGGAACGCACATATTTTTCTCCATTGCTGCTGATGGCATCGATGACATCTGGGTAAGGCCAAGTATCAACCTGGATAGAACCGGGGTTCTCTTTTACATAATCGTGGATGGTGGCCTTCTTAAAATAGCCGGGGTTGGTACAGCCGGTAATATAGATTTCATCAATCTCGGTCAGATTGTTGGAATACTGACAGCCGGCTTTCATCTTAATTTTAATAGCTTTCATAAAAATCTCCCTCCTTGGAGATGCATATAGCGCGGTCGTAAATGGCGGATAGACGAACTATATATAAACAGCCGCAAGAAAAAATCTGCCATCACAGACCGTGATATTGAAAAATACCACTTGAATCAAGGAGGGATCCGTGTTAAACTATCCATGTGTCGATGCGAAAACATGGTGTTTAGGCTCTAACCTTGCACTATGTGGACACGATGTGCAGCGTTCTGCGGGCCCTAATCCGCAGACGCTGTTTTCTTTTGCCTGGAAACTTCGGTGATTAGTATAGCATATCAGTGTGTAATATGCAAGAGCGAATCACCATATGTTGTATAAAATGACGCAGAATGGGAATTAAAGCACAATATATTGTACTTCTCCTTGAGAGAGGAGTACCTCGTCATGCGGTTTTCTGGTGTGCCATTATTCAAAATCGATATTTTCCTCAGCCCGCTGATAAATGTCGAACTGATTCTGCACATCGAGTTGTGTTACCAACCAACCACGCGCCATACACAATTTTTTGAAATCCTCTATTCTGTTAACTCCGTTCATCTCCTTAAGCGTAATAACGATACCAAAGGGAAGATCTTTCTTGCCGCGGGCTTTCATACGCTCCTTAGTTTTGATGCTAAGGCCCCAAAGTCCCGCATCATATGCCTTTCTGGGAACGGCCCTTGTTTTCACAACATCGCTAATGTGCTTCACGTTGTCCCATTTGCGATATTGTTTGCGGGCGTTCTCTTCATAAATAACTCTAAGACCTTCCTCAGATTGAACATTGTCGTTTATGGATTTGATAACAGGCTTTCCTTTGGGAGAACTTAGGCGACCAAAATGAATGTCCATTTCTGTGTTGGTGTAATCCACGCCCTGATTGCGGTCACAGTGAGGGAAATACACCAGCGTTGCGCGAGCATAGAAGGGGTGGGCATTCTTTACCACGGGAACAGGAAGATTGTAAGTATAGGTTTCGTACTCATCTGCCGTACCGCTGAGTATAAAACGGATTTCCTCGTCATTGCTGTGAATGATATCGGAGATGTGAATTGGGACAACACCATATCCGATTGAGTTAGAAGGGTCGTCCTTGCGTTGCCAGCCAGCGGCAGCGTCAATAATCAATGCTTTTGCAACCTCGCGGCTGAGACCCATTATGTGGATTAAATATGCCATTTTTCGGGTAATCCATGGTGCAGCCAGAGAGGTTCCGGCAGCGTAGATGGCACCCGTCTTATCTCTGCACACAGCGATACGATTATAGTATTCCTGGCCATCTCCACCATAATAGCTAAGGTCGGGCTTGTGGAAGAAGGAGAGAACAGGACCGGTACGAGTATAGGATGCGGCCTTATTATCAAACCCAACAGAATTAACAACCAAAGAATTTAAGGAATCGGCAGGGGCACCAATCTTCATATTCTTCTTAGTAACATCTTTAGGTTTGTTAGTACCTGCCACTACAAAAAGGACATCATATTCACTTTGTATTTTATCTAACTCTGCAGCTTCGGGAGAAATAAAACTGGGATTGATTTCTTTCGTGGATCCAAGAGAAAGATTCCATACCTTTATATCCCGGTTCGCCGCAACGATACTGCGGATCATACGAAGAACGGCAAAGGAACTAAAAGGGCCACTGGTGGCTACACCAAAATGTCGCACTCTAAAACGACCGCAACCATCGTCCAAAGACGGATTGCCCCCAGGACCATCTACAATAATTGATGTAACTTCTGTGCCGTGGTGATAGTCGACGTCAAAGAGGGGAATTTCTGGGCTAAGCATATTGTGATACTCAACCCATTCATTAAAATAAACTTCCTGATTGAACTGAGTATCAATAACGCCCACAATGGGCTCGTTATGGGGTGCGGGAATTGTAATAGAGGCCTCAGGAAGAGCTTCATCACCCAGAAGAATATCTTCTTTGGTTAGCTGGGAAAGATCCACAACATTCATGGCAATTAGATACGAAGCCTCGTTTTGCAGTATCGTGATCTCATCGCGGTTAAGCCGGATTGTAGTCTCGTCAATAATACGATCATCGTAGATATTGATTCCAAATTTTGCAAGGAGAGCTTTCGTTTCGACATTTGTCTTATAGATGGTGATAATGGATTCCTCAATAATACTGTCGTTTACACGATCAATATCAAAGGACCTAACATAATGACAATCCAGGATAATCTTGAGGAACGCAGTCCAGGCAATAGTATCTTGATATGGATACCCCTTTTGGGCGGCAATTTGCTCTGTATCGGCAAAGGTGATGGAACCATCATATCCGTTCTCAACGATATATGCTGCATTCCTTAAGAGCTCTATCGTTTTTTCAAGGGCTTTTAGGGAAATGTAGTGTGTAAAAACGTGGCGTTGTAACTCACTACCATCTTCACAATCATCCCACACAAATTTAGCACCTCTAATGGAATCCACAGGGGAACCATTGGCCTCAGCAAGAAGGATACGAATACGGTTGCTTTTGGCAATAACATGCTGGTAATGGACACTGATAAGGGCACCGGCAATTTCTCTGTGTTCTGTCCAGTATGCTAAGATTTCGCTCAATTGTTGCTGCAAAGCATAGATATGAGATGCTGATACAGATTTTCCTTTAGGCAAAATTGCAGGTCCTGGTTTGGTTGGGTTGGGGCGTTGCTCAAATCGGCCCTTTAAGCGAAGAATACTATTCACCTGATTCACCTCCCTTTAATTCGCGGGCAACACTGCTCTTGGATTTCTTTGATAAGATTTCCATTTCTCTAACTGTAAAATTTTGTGCCTGTAGTTTTTGTAAGTCTTCTGCTTTTTCTCCAGTAACAGCATAATACAGCCGTCTAAAATAATCATGTCCATCGGTAGGACTACTAAAAGCAATTGCGGTTTTGATAATATTCTTTAATTCTCCGGGATACGGAATCGGATCGAGGAGATTTATGATTTTTCGGAACAAACGAACATCTCTGTTGGCAAGCTGGAATTTTACCAAATAACGATCCAACATTTTTTCTGAAATTGTAATTAGATCATCCTTTGAATAACGGTTAAAGTCTATTACAGAATCGAATCTGCGAATTAGCGCTTTATCAAAATGCTTGTATAGATTAGTGGTTGCGACAAGAATGATGTTTTCATTCATCCTGTCAAATCCTTTAAGCATTGCGGATGTTGCTCGTCCCATCTCTCGGAGGTCGTTTGGGTTTGTTCTGTCTAGAGCGATGGCGTCAATTTCATCAAACAGGACAATGACACGATCAGGTTGAGGAAAACTATTGATCTCCGAAAAAAGGGCAGCTAGATTCTTCTGCGTTTGACCTAATTTGCTGTCAATTACGGTTGAGAAGTCAACCATAAATATTTCTCGGTTAAGGATGCGAGCCAACTGCTTTACAGCTTCAGTCTTTCCTGTTCCAGGTGCACCTTGAAATAGAAATTTATGAATTCCTATGCGATGTGCGATAGCATTAACTACGCCTAACAAATCCTGCATAACCGGTTCGGGAAGAAGAAGCATATCCTCTTTTGCTTCCACTCTTTCAAAAAAAGCAGACTGCTGTCCATCGATTTGAGGAACAAATGTGTTGACACTTGAAAGTAGGGACATAATATACTCTGCAAGCTGGCTATCGCCTAATGTGTCAAAAGCCTTTGCAATCTCATATGCTTCATTCCGAAAGCCTTCATCGTTGTTCTCTACGTGATACCGGATCAGGCTAATAATATTCTTCTTTTTCATGGATGCATACCCCTCTCCTTGATGTTTTTTATATTATACACCAAAGGGACAAAAATGTCAAGAGTGGGACAAAAATGGAATTATAAGACTTTTTAGCACATCGTGGACTGATTTGACGCATTGTGCTGCTTTATACTATAGGAGGTGCCGTAGTAACGAAACATAGTTATGGAGAGATGTTTTTGCCATTACATATTGCGCACCAACAACCTATTGAAAAACTATTGACATTTGCTTTGCAAGACAGTATAATGATGGTGGAAGATAGGCGTCATCCTATCAGTGTGACTGGCACTTAAAATCCGAAATTGATGCAGGAAGAAATGGCCTGAGCGTTGGCGGACAACAGAAAAATCCGAAAGTGATGCAGGGTGAAAAGACCTGAGCGTTGGCGGACAACAGAAAAACCAGTCATTTAAAAGGGAGACGAGTAACGTTACGGCGTTGCAGTCTCCCTCTTTTTGTAGATTAGAAAAATTGAGGGCTACACATATGGGTCGGTATACAAAGAAAGACGCTATACGGATTGTTGTTCAGTGTGCAAAACAATATAGGGACAATCTTACTAATAGATCCTTGCTTTTTATATGTCAAGACAAGCATAAGAACACTAGCGCGATCGAATTCACCTTTGACGCAAGTAATTTTCTCCATTTAACTGGGTTAAAATTAAAAAATCGGAAAAGATACAACGCCAATGGAGTTGATATTGATGACACACAACCGGATCCAAATGGAGAAATCCTATCCGGGGAAGAAATCAGTGCTATAGACTTTTACGATAAATGTTTAAACCACAAACTAGGTGAAAATGATTTTGATTTCGCCGATGATGGAACAACGGAAATGAAATTAGATGTCCTGCCTGGTTTGCTGTGTAAAAATCTTACAGCGAAAATGATTGGCGATTTCCAATCAGATAAACCTAAACTTCAGACAGAAAAGTTGGCAGGCGGAGTAACAGCATGCATGGGCTTCAGAAAAAATACGCAGAATACGCGGTATATCCCCGATACCGTTTTAAAAGACGATATTAAAAAGCATACCAGCGGTCAGGTTAGGGTGATTGCTTGTTATCGAAAGACGAAAGACGAACCCCGGTATAGTGAGATTACATATCTTGCAAAGAAGATAGAATGGGATAAAATTACCTTCCCGCTAGGCTATGAGTACCTTAAGGAGCTTATCTCTGCTACTGTGTAGTTCTTGGAGTTGACCAAACATCTATATACAACGAAAAGGCCGTCCTGTGTTGTTGAATAGGGCGGCCTTTTGCTTAGTTTTTATTTTCTATACTGACGACACTGTTTAGCTCAAAGAAATATCTCCTTGATTTGATTAACTCTTGCTACAGAGTCATTATATCTCCAGAGGTATTCATATTTTGTTAGTAAAAACTTTATTATCTCGGCCGAAGTTCTCACACTATCTTGATCCAGCAACTTCTGCTCATCTTTTTTGATTACTATCAGATAGTATATATTTGTCAAATTCAGGAAGAAAGAACTAGAATAGTTGGTTTCTGACGAATACCAATTTTGAGTATCTGAATTCAACAAGCAGACTTGTTTGTTAAATTGTTCAGCCCACAAACCGTTGTCGGAAAACAGAAAATCCATAGAAGATAAAAGAACACTTGCATAGTTAGAAATAAGTATACTGTTTTGGTATTTGCTATCCTTTTTGGCAATGCTTAGTGCTGTTTCCCACTGCTCATAAATAGTTTGGGAAATTATTGATAATATCTGATTCTTTTTTACAGTATCGACACTATTGAAACCATCTTCAAGGAGTTTACCTGTTTCATGTGTGTAAGAGGTTATTAAGTTAATATTCTTAGAATATTCAATCAGCTCCATAGATTCCAATTCTTGAAGCACTATCCAAGTAATCTTTGCCCATTTTGAATTGTGCTCGTATTTTTTAGTCCAAAAACTCCACAAAGCTATATCCTTGAGTGCAAATTTAATGACTGCGTTAGCGCAGGGGGATTCATACCCTTCATTGCATAAAAAACGGGTCAATATTTGTCGTGCGCATTCAAAATGAAATAATGGATTGTCGGACTCCATTTCAGCAAAGGAGAATAAGATATCTTTGCTGCAAATCATTGATAAAAAGACCCAATAAGAAATCAAATCATTCTTGCCTTCAATAAAATGAAACAATCTAACAGAATCCGCTTTATACGCTTCTTCTATAATTAGTGGGATATTACTGTCCCCAAAGGGTTTTGCGCCCCTTTCTGTAGTTTCGATAAAGTCATATATTTTGCTAAGGTTATTTTCAGCCTGTCCATTGTGCAATATTTTTAGATATTCCTTATCTACCCTTTCTGCATCTTCACCAACGTTGAAGGAATAACTAACAGAATTTAAAACTTCCCAAACTGTTCTTTGGGGTTTGTTGTCCTTCATCATATTATTCTTTCCTCCAAACCAAACAAGTTTCGTCCGATAGGCTGTCCCATAATTCTTCAAAAGCATCAACAATCATCTGGGGATGACGCACTTCTTGAATTATATGATGGGAGTTACCAAGGCTATTAAATGATGTACCTATTGACCAAACTTTCGGTTTTTCTTGTTCGTTTTGAATCATAATAAACCGATCATGGAACCCATAACCGAAATTACTATGTTGACATCTAAACTCCAGGTTTATCCCATAATTATTACTTCCCGTTTCAAAAGCTTT
Organism: Faecousia sp.; assembly: GCA_045594845.1. Lineage (GTDB taxonomy): Bacteria > Bacillota > Clostridia > Oscillospirales > Oscillospiraceae > Faecousia. Next base: position 55,654 of record JAZNZH010000037.1, read on the forward strand.
TCTTTGCTCCGTTATCCACTCGGAAAGGTCCATTTTTTTAAGTCTAGGTATTTCGCTTGAGGTTATGGCATGCAGACATAATCCGTATACATCAACGTAGTACCAGGTTTTTAAGATATCTTCAGCAGATAAGTAAGGATCCCACAGATAAACCTTACCACTTGAAGCCTTCTTCATAATTGAAATAATATCTTCGATGGCTTGGGCGTCATGATTGACTTTCCCATATTGCTTAAATTCAAGCCTTTCTAATAAGTCTGCTGTTCTTTTGTTATACTGTCGGCGTTCTACAATAGACATATACTCTTCTGGTTTTGACTTTGGTATTTCGATTTTTTCATTCGAAACGAGATCTATTGCCCTAATTGTTTTTTTGTTTTCATCATACATTTCCCTCTGTGTTCCAAACCTTGAACCAACCGAAAGTGTAAAGGCCATACTTTGGATAAATGAGGTGCTTTGCCGATTCAATATGATATTAGCTTTTAGGTCTATTACTGATGTGTTTATTACATTTGAAGTGTCACCAACTGTAATATTGATACTATTATCCGTGGATGAAATTTGCGCTACTCCATATCCAATAACATTGTCATCATAAATGGATTCGCAAATCAGTTGGTAATTGATATCAGAGGCTAATCGGTTATCTGTATGAATTGTGTAGTTTAGTTCCCCTTTCTGATTTGCTTTGTAATGAAGCTTCAGATTGATAGAAGGAAACTGAAAAATAAAGTTTCCAATCCGGTCTGATACCGTAAAAAGATCGATCGGAATGATATCATAAATCGCTTCGTTCGCTTTCTTGATCTGGCTTGCATTTAGGCAGGAGAGACAGCTTTTTTCTAAATCAAAGAACTCTACGACATAGCTTCCGTTAAAGTAGTTGTTTTTTAACACCTTATTGATTTGAGGCTCTTTGGTGCTGCTTTTAGGAACAAACACCTTAGGAACAAGTTCACAGACACTTTTGGTTAATTGGCCTTGCCCGAGATCAATCGTAGTGTTATTTATATTAGCACAAAGTGCATCAAAGCATTTTACAGCTTCTTCGATTGATATAATCTCCCGAACAATTCCAAGGGAAATACTGTCAGAAATGGATATTAGTTTTGGTGTCAGACATGTTGTAGTATATGTTGGATTTTTTTGCTCATCAAAGACAAAAATAGTAAAGTAATTTGACACAGGGCCAAAGTCTTTGCTTGTCAAGAAAATTGTTATTTTTTCTGCACAATTGTAAAAGCCAAGGCTTTTACAGTTAACTAGTTTGTTGAATTCTGTTTGGTTTTCAGATAGTGTCATGATCATTCTCCAACTTCTTTTGTTATCGCAGAGGCTGAGATTTTGCTAGCACGCCCGAATTCTGTGAGGGCGTCAATTTGGCGGAAGAATCGCATATATAGCTCCCCCCAGATTGCTTCGAATATTACTATACCTTTTTTGACGGATTCTAGCAATAGGGCGTTCTCTTTTTATACAATGTTTCAAAATATGAGATATGGCATATATGAAACACAAAACCATTATGAGAATAAATGTAACTAAGGTATACCCCGGTGACATAAAAATAGCTGTGAGAACAGAGAATCTCACAGCTTATTAATTATTTAATTTCCTGCTCCAGTCCGGCGAACAGATCAGAGTGGAAAAACTCGTCAATTGTAATACCCAAACCGTCACATAGCTTTTTGATGGTGGATACAGTCGCACTGTTGTTTCTGCCGCTGACAATGTTGTTTACGGTAGACTGCGTAACACCGCTAATGCTACTCAGTTTGTTGATGGAAATATCGCATTCCTGGCACAGTTGAATGATTCTCTGCCGGACAGCTTCGCCTACGGTCATGGGTATCACCTCTTTCTAAGTAAAATGATACCTTTATGTACTTGAAAAGATTACCCCTTTTGAGTTAAAATAACCCAAAAGGGGTGAAACTATGCCAGCATGTACGTTTTTTGGTCACCGGGATTGTCCGGAGACGATCAAACCGAAGTTAAGAGAGGTGCTTATAGAGCTGATAGTCAACCACGGGGTGGATATGTTCTATGTAGGGCATCAGGGCCAGTTTGATGCCTATGTGCATAGCGAATTAAAGAAATTAAAGCAAGAATATCCGCAGGTCAACTACGCAGTTGTACTAGCCTATATGCCTGGCAAGAAGACAGAATACGATGACTATTCAGACACAATGCTCCCGGAAGGAATCGAGTCCGTTCACCCACACTACGCCATCTCCTGGCGCAATAACTGGATGCTCCAGCAGTCCGAGTATGTTGTCACCTACATCATCCACACCTGGGGCGGCGCATACAGGTGCGCCGAAAAAGCCAGGCGGCAAAAGAAAGTTGTGGTCAATCTATAAAAACCTCTTGACTCTAACGTAACGTCATAGTATATGATAGTCCCAGAAGGAGGGATGCGTATGATGACGGTTGCACAAGTGAGCAAGCGCACCGGTGTCAGCGTGCGGACGCTGCACCATTACGATCAGATCGGCCTGCTTGACCCCACCGAGGTGACCGATGCCGGCTATCGGCTGTATGACGCCGCCGCTTTAGACAAGCTTTATATGATCCTGGTGTATCGGGAGCTGGGGTTATCTCTGAATGAGATCAGCAGCATTTTGGACGCACCGGACTATGACCGAAACCGGGTTTTGGAGCACCAGATCAAGCTGATGCAAGAGCGAGTAGAAAAACTGCAAAACCGAATTAGTTTTGCAAGAGGAATGTTAATGTTAGGAGTGAAATATATGGATTTTGAAGGATTTGACCCCAAGAAAATTGATGAATACAGCCAGCAGGCCAAGGTGCTTTACGGCAAGACGGATGCCTACAAAGAATTCGAGCAGAAGCAAAAAAGCCGCACCAAGGAACAGGAAAAAGACCTGGGCGCGCAGGTGATGGAGCTGTTTGCAAAGCTGGGCAAGATGCGCCCCTGTGAACCGGACAGCGAAACAGCCCAAAACTGGGCGAAGGAATTGCAGGCATTCTTCACGGAGCATTTTTACACCTGCACACCCCAGATTCTCAAGGGTTTGGCAGAAAGCTACGCTGGTGGTGGCAGCATGACGGAAAACATCGACAAAGTCGGCGGCGAGGGCACAGGCGCCTTTGCCAAGCAGGTCATCGATATTTATCTCGTGCGTCTATAATAGGCAAAAGCGGATGCTTCGGCATCCGCTTTTTGTTGCCAACCCTACAAAAATGCGATATAATGCATTTAAGACAAAGCACACAGATAAATGCCAATTTGTGGGGATGATTGAGATGATTATTTTCATTACAGGAGCATCGCATACAGGAAAAACAGCACTTGCCCAAAAACTGCTTGAAAAATATAAATACCCATATCTTTCAATAGACCATCTGAAAATGGGCCTGATTCGTGGCGGTAATACAGGGCTTACTCCTATGAGTGATGATAAGGATTTGACCGCATACTTATGGCCGATCATCTGTGAAATGGTTAAAACAGCTATCGAAAACAAGCAGAACTTAATTGTCGAAGGCTGCTATATTCCATTCGATTGGCAGAAGGATTTTGACTCTAACTATCTTGAAAGCATCAAATATTACTGTATGGTAATGAGTGAGGAATATATCAGAAATCACTTTGCTGACATAAAGAAATATGCAAACATCATTGAAAACCGTTTGGATGATGCGTGGTGTACCATTGAGAGCGTTTTGACAGATAATGCGGAAGTCCTCGCCCTTGCGAAAAAGCATAATGCAAACTTTATTCTCATTGATGACCAATACGAGATTAACATTGATTTAGATTGATAAATTTAATTATGTCGAACAGTTTAATAAGTGAGAATTTGACGAGGTGTATCAATGGTTAGAATAGCAAGAAATAAAGACAGTCGTGTTTTAGCAGAAATGGCTGTTCAAATGTGGGATAGTCATACTGTTGATGAATTAGAGGCAGAGTTTGTTGAAACACTTAATGACAAGCAATCTGCATTTTTTATCAAGTATATAAATGATTTACCCGTAGGATTTGCACAATGCGGTTTGAGAACTGACTATGTTGAAGGCACAGAAAGTTCTCCTGTGGGTTACTTGGAAGGCATTTTCGTAAAAGAAGAATACCGAAAGAACGGATATGCAAAAGAGCTCCTTTTTGCTTGTGAAAAATGGGCAAAAGAGATCGGATGCAGTGAGTTTGCCAGTGATTGCGAGATAGACAATATGGATAGTTTCAAATTCCAT
>JAZNZH010000038.1:0-4630 GCA_045594845.1 Faecousia sp.
TCGCAAATACTTGGCAATGTGTAACGGAGAACGAAATTGGTATGGTGAAGTGCCGGTAAATACAAACCTGTGCTATTCCAATCCCGAAGTACAGGAACTGATGACCGATTACATGGTCAAGTATGCCCAGGAGCATCCTGCAGTGTCTAATCTGGTTTTCTGGCTTGCCGATGACGAAGGCAATTACTGTGAGTGTGAAGAATGTAAAAAAGGCACCTTTGTCGATTTCTATGTGCAGATGATCAATCTGCTGGACGAAAAGTTAACAGCCCATAAAATGGACACGAAAATCGTCTTTCTGCTGACTCACAACATTCCTACTGTTGAAAGCATCAAGAACAAAGACCGTGTGATCATGATGCTGGCTCCTATTTTTAGAGACTTTAGCGAAACTTACCCTGAAACCGTAGGCGATGAATATAACCTTGAACTGCCCGTATTCACAGAAAGTGATTGCGCGATCTTCTCAGATTTCTTCAAGCCCATGAAGAACAATATCGCCTTGCTTAAGAAATGGCAGAATGTATTCGCTGGAGATACAGAGGTTTATGATTATCTTCTGATCTGGTTCCATTTTATGGATCCCGGATATATGTTCTGTGCTGAAACAATTGCTGAGGATGTCAAAAATCTGCAGGCCTCCGGAATCAATGGCATAAGCAGCTGCCAAGGCCAGCGTGTATTCTTCCCCACGGGTCTTCCGATGATTGCAATGGCAGAAACGCTGTGGAACAAGGATGCGGACTTTGAAAAAATAAGGGACAGTTACCTTACAGCTGCCTTTGGCAAGGACGGCAAAAAACTGGGAACCCTACTTGCAGCAATCGGCAAGCCGGAAATCACTCGTATCATGACTTCAGCTGAAGCGCTGGATTGGGATAAAACCAAAGGCGAAGATATGATCTCGCTGATTCAAAAGTCTTACGAACCTATCCAGGAGTTGAAAGAACTTATCCGTCAGAATGTTAGCGACTGTAACCATCCGGAGGCAGTCTTGCGATCCTGGAAGTACCTGGAGTTTTATCCGGAGTACGCATCGCTCTATATGGATGTATGGACCGCTTCTTACGGCGAAGCCGACATTGAAAAAACCAGGCTGGCGGCAGTGAAGCTTGTCGAATACGTCAACAAGAACGAAAAGTATTTACACCGGGTGCTGGACGGGTGCTTGTTTAGACGAAGAATATATTATTTCTTTAATACACATAGATTACCCGGCGTAGTGCTTGATGTATAAGATTTCGTTTTACACAGTCATCTGGAAACTTCGTGGATTGATTTAACACAGTGAAAGTGCGCATAAGAAGCCGCATTTCACGGAAAGAAAACAGATCGCAGAAGGGACAAGTTATGTACGACCTACTTCGTAAAGATGCCGAGCAGATAGCGAGAGAGGCGATTCGCGCAGTGAGCCCGGATGATGCGGTTCGCCGGGCGCTGGAACGTATTACGCTGACAGGGAAAGTGTACCTCGTGTCGGTGGGTAAGGCGGCATGGCAAATGGCGGCCGCTGCGTTAAAATACGTCAAGACTTCCATAACGCAAGGAATTGTGGTGACTAAGTACAACCATGTGATGGGAGCACTTGATGGGGTGCAATGCTTTGAGGCGGGACATCCCGTGCCGGACGAGAATAGCTTTCAGGCCACACAGGCGGTTTTGGATATGACAGCAAACTTGGCGGAGGGGGATACGGTGTTATTTCTTCTTTCTGGTGGCGGAAGTGCGCTGCTTGAAAAACCACTGGTTGAACCTGGTGTATTACAGGAGATAACCCAGACTATGCTGGGTAACGGCGCTGACATTGTAGAAATCAATACTCTGCGCAAACGACTCTCTGCGGTCAAAGGCGGACGCTTTGCGCTTCACTGTTCCCCCGCCAGGGTAGAGGCGATTATACTGTCAGATATACTAGGTGATCCGGTGGATATGATTGCATCGGGACCGGTTGCTGCTGATCCTACAACGGCATGCGAGGCTCAGGCAATTGCGGCAAAATATGGTGTTGACATAGATCCTGGCGTACGGGAGCTTCTACAGAAAGAAACACCCAAGCAAGTCCTCAATGTACATACACAGATTATCGGCTCGGTCAGAGAGCTATGTCGAGCCGCGGAGCAACAAGCTGTCAGCATGGGTTATGAACCTGTGTTTCTTACTGATCGGCTGAATTGCGAGGCATCGGATGCGGGCCGATGGATGGCAGAACAGATGCTCCCGTATGTGGGAAATGGGAAAAAGATGGCTTTCCTTGCTGGAGGAGAAACGGTAGTCCACTTGAAGGGTACCGGCCTTGGCGGACGCAACCAAGAACTGGCGCTGTCTGCAGCAGAGAAACTGTCAGGAATTCCTGGAATCTGCATTATTAGCGTAGGTTCGGACGGAACCGACGGCCCTACAGATGCAGCGGGAGGATATGTGGATGGAGACACAATATCCGCGTTAGCTGCCTCGGGGATCGATTACCAAGCAATATTAGACAATAATGATTCTTACCATGCGCTACAAGCAATTGATGGCTTGATCATTACCGGCCCCACCGGGACGAATGTCAATGATGTGACGATAGGCCTGATTCATCCGTACTAAACTGCTTTGCACAATGTGCATACATTGCACTCTAGGAGATGCTGCCTGTTGGAGAAACGATATCCAACGGCAATATATCCACCTTTAACAGAAATCGTGTATTGAGAGTTATTTAGGTCTGTATTTCAGACAAATCAATTATTTCATAATCAAGATATGGTATTTGCTACTCCACATATTAGCAATGGCATATCAAAAAAGGAGGAATATAAACCCCGTCTGACTCACGGTGCGGCAGTGTGGAGACCTGTCGTAATGCTGCTGCCTTGCTCGGCTGCAGCAAGAGCGCACGCGAAAAAGGTAGGTGCGTTCAGAGTCAATGTGTATGGCAACTGTAACCCTGAAAAACATCAAGAAGATCTACCCGTTCAACGCAGATGAGGTCAAGAAGAACAAGAAGAAGTCCAAGAAGCAGGCTGAGGAGCCGGAGAAGAAGGTAAACCTGCAGATCACTGACGAGGGCGTCGTGGCTGTGCAGGAGTTTAACCTGGAGATCGCCGATAAGGAATTTATCGTTCTGGTCGGTCCTTCCGGCTGCGGTAAGTCCACCACCCTGCGCATGGTGGCAGGCCTGGAAGAGATCACCGACGGCGACCTGTACATCGATGACAAGCGCGTCAACGATGTGGCCCCCAAGGATCGCGACATCGCCATGGTCTTCCAGAACTACGCTCTGTACCCCCACATGACCGTCTATGAGAATCTGGCCTTCGCCCTGAAGCTGCGCCACACCCCCAAGGCCGAGATCGACAAGAAGGTCAAGGAAGCTGCTGAGATCCTGGACATCACCGACTATCTGAACCGCAAGCCCAAGGCTCTGTCCGGCGGCCAGCGTCAGAGAGTTGCCATCGGCCGCGCCATCGTCCGTGACCCCAAGGTCATGCTCATGGACGAGCCTCTTTCCAACCTGGACGCCAAGCTGCGTAACCAGATGCGCGCTGAGATCATCAAGCTGCGTCAGCGTATTGATACAACCTTTATCTATGTTACCCATGACCAGACTGAGGCCATGACTCTGGGCGACCGTATCGTCATTATGAAGGACGGCTACATCCAGCAGATCGGCACTCCCCAGGAGGTCTTCCATCATCCCTACAACCTGTTCGTTGCCGAGTTCATCGGTGCGCCCAAGATGAACATCTTTGACGCCAAGCTGGTGAAGTGCGATGGCAAGTACGCCGTGGAACTCAGCGGCAATGTGGTCGTCCTGTCCGACGAGAAGCAGGCTGCCCTGGCTGCCAACAATGTGGAGCCTCAGGACATTAAGTTCGGTATCCGTCCCGACCACATCACCCTGGGTGACGAGGGCGTGGATGCGGTCATCGATGTGAGCGAAATGATGGGCTCCTCCGTCCACCTGCATGTGACTGCGGTTGGTCAGGATGTGGTCATCGTGGTGGACACCATGAATATGACCGGCGCGGAAGTCGCCGCCCTGAAGACCGGCGTTGCTGTGAAGTTTAACTACGGCGGCAACAACTGCCATGTGTTCAGCAAGGAAACCGGCATCAGCCTGGAAGCTTAATAACGCACAAATTTATTGATATCTTTTTTGTATAGAATTTAACTTCATCTTTGGAGGCTTCTTCCTCCTTTTCTCCTAAGAGCACGGGTCCACATTTGTGGGCCTGTGCTTTTTGGTTGCCAATCGATCTATAACCAACCTGCTTATGGACTCCGGTTAAGAAAGAATGTGCTGGGTGACTTGTATGGGACAATACCGCTACTTTCTTATGAGGGCGCTGACGCTGATATGGGCGGTTGATGAAATCGATATTGTTTTACCTGCCTTGGGCTTATATTTGTGGCACAAAAAGCCGCTAACGCCCTCACAAAGCTATCTGCGTACGAATGCGCTCCGGAATACGCCGTACAAGGCTATTAATGGTGTTGACACAGACATGAAAACATATCATAACAAAGACAGTGTGTCGGCATAGGCTAATATGAGGTGAGTCTATGGGATGTTGTGTAAATAAGCCGGATGCTTTTGCAGAAATTACGGGTGGCACTGAAGCACCACAGCTATCCGGGTGTGTCC
>JAZNZH010000039.1:0-11559 GCA_045594845.1 Faecousia sp.
CTGGAAAAGGAATAAAAAAAGAGGCTCAACAGAGCCTCTTTTTTATTCAGTTGACAGTTGCTTTGTCATTACGAGGAGCGAAGCGACGTGGCAATCTCCACCGAATAGCCGCTGTCGTCCCGAGCGCAGTCGAGGGACCTCACGGGATTCCGGTAGTCCGGTGGTTTTCTGAGATTCCTCGACTCCGTTGCACTCCGCTCGGAATGACAGAATATAAAACGTTACCGAGGAAAACCCAAAGGCGGAACGATACGCACCGCTCTGTGCACGTATTGTCAGCGGCGACTCGCCGCCTCCGCTCGGAATGACAAAACCAGTAACGATACCGAGGGAAACCCAAAGGTGGAACGATACACACCGCACTTTGCACGTATTGCCTCCGGCGGCTCGCCGGGGCACGTATCGTCAGCGGCAGCTTGCCGCCCGCTGGGAATGACACGAATTGTGTTTTTAGTTGGAGCAAAACACAACATACAGAGGTGTGCCAAAAAACGGGTCGATTTTTCTCTTAAAAACCGGAGATGCGTCCCATTGTGGAACACAATGCCCTATGTTATAATATATGCTATAATTCAACATACTATCGCCATTTCCCGGGAGAGACCCTATGAACGCAACTGAACTTACCATCCAAAAAGAGAATATGCACAAGCTCCTTTGCGCCGGCAGCGGAGATGCCATGGTGCTTTATTGCTACCTGCAGTGCGGCAACGACCCTAAGAACGCCGCCAAGGATCTGCAGCTGAATGAAGCCCGTCTTTCCTGTGCCGCTGCCACCCTGCGGCAGCTGGGTCTGCTGGAGGAGAAAAAGCCTGCAGTGGTGCTGTCCGGAGAGCGTCCTCAGTATACCGAGCAGGATGTGATCGGCGCTATGAATTCCGACAGCGATTTCCGGGCGCTGTACGGCGAGGTCCAGCGGGTGCTGGGCAGAAGCCTGAACACCGAGGAACTGAAGATCGTGCTGGGCTTTGTGCGGTATCTGGGTCTGCCTGCGGAGGTGATCTCCGTGCTGATCAGCTATTGCCGGGATCGGGCGCGGCAGAGAGGCTCTTTGCGCAATCCCTCCCTGCGGAGCATCGAGAAAGAGGCCTATTTCTGGGCGGAGCAGGGCATCGATTCCATGGAGGAGGCTGCGGCCTTTATCCACCGTCAGAATCTGCGCCGCAGCCGCCTGGGCAGAATTATGGAGATCCTGCAGATCCGGGGCAGAAGCCTGACCCCCGGCGAGGAGCGCTATGCCCAAAGCTGGATCGATATGGGGTTTGCTGAAGAAGTGATTTCTATGGCTTATGAGCGCACCTGCCTGAACACCGGCGGACTGAGCTGGGCGTATATGAACAAGATCCTGACCCGCTGGCACGAGGCGGGTATCCATACTGCCGAGCAGGTTGCTGCCGGCGATAAGGGCGCCATGCCCAAGGGCGCTTCCGGCGGCTTGGGAAAAGCCGAATTGGAAGCCATCGCAAAGGCTTTTGGAGGTTAAATTATGGCATACAGTATCGATGTGATCCGGGCGGCCCGGCAGCGGCTGGAGTCCGACAAGGCGGATCGTGCATCCCTGCACCGGGAACGGCTGCAGGAAGCTTACATAAAAGTTCCCCGTCTGCAGGAGATCCACCGGCTTTTGCAGCGGACCATGGCTGTGGCAGCCCAGGCGGCTTTTACCGCCGGTGGCGATGCTGCTGCGCTGATGGAGGAGGCAAAGCAGGCAAATTTAGCTTTGCAGGCGGAAAAAGAGCAGTTGCTCGCAGCCAATTTCCCTGCCGGCTGGCTGCTGGAAGGGCCTGCGTGCCGCAAGTGCGGGGATGTGGGCTATATCGGCAGCGCCATGTGCGACTGCATGAAGGAATACTGCCGCCGGGAGCAGGTTCGGGAAGTGAGTCTGCTTTGCGCCGGCGACCAGAGCTTTGGCAATTTCGACCTTTCTTATTACTCCGACCGGATCGATGCCCGATTCGGCGTCAGCCCCCGGGCAGTGATGGAGCATAATTTCAAGGTTTGCCAGGATTATGCAGCTGATTTCGGCGCTGACAGCGGCAATCTTCTGTTTGTGGGCGGCACCGGTCTGGGCAAGACCCACCTTTCCGCGGCCATCGCAGCCGCTGCCGCAGAGAAAGGGTATTCCGTGGCCTACGAGACTGCGTCCCACCTGTTCGCAAAGCTGGAAAAGCACCGCTTCAACCCGGACGAGCAATCCTATCGGGATGTGGAAAAGCTGAACCGCTGCGATCTGCTGATCGTTGATGACCTGGGCACGGAATTGCCGGGCAACTTTGTCACCGCAGCCCTGTACAGTCTGCTCAACGACCGGTTGCTGGCGAAAAAGCCTATGGTGATCTCCACCAACCTGACGGTGGAGGAGCTGAGCCGCCGCTACAATCCCCAGATCGCCTCCCGTCTTGAGGGCAGCTTCCACCGGCTGACCTTTGTGGGTGAGGATATCCGGGTGCAAAAGAGTCGGGGTGCGCGATGAAAATCGGTGTTTTGTGGGATCTGGACGGCACGCTGCTGGATACCCTGGCAGACCTGGCCGACGCGGTAAATTACGCCCTAACCCAAAAGGGTTACCCTGCGCGCACCTACAGTGAGGTGCGGGATTTTGTGGGAAACGGCGCGTTGAATCTGATCCGCCGGGCTGTGCCGGAGGGCGCAACGGAGGCGGATGTGCAGGAGACGCTGCAGGGCTTTCGGACCTATTATATGACCCACTCTATGGTCAAAACCCACCCCTTTGCCGGGGTGGTGGAGCAGTTAAATGCGGTGGCGGAGCAATACCCAGTGGCCATCGTATCCAATAAGCCCGACGGGGCGGTGAAAGCGCTGTGCGCGGAGTTCTTCCCCGGAGTGTATGCCCTGGGCGAGACCCCTGACCTGCCTCGCAAGCCTGCGGCGGATATGGTACGCCGGGCCATGGCAGATCTGGGTGTGGAAAACTGTATTTATATTGGAGACAGTGAGGTAGATGTGCTGACGGCTAAGAATGCCGCAGTGCCCTGCCTGAGCGTTCTGTGGGGTTTTCGGGATGAGGATGTGCTGGCAGAGGTCGGCGCAACACACCTGTGCCGGGAACCCTGGCAGATCGCCGTGATGATCGATGAAATGGTAAAGGAATTTTTCTAAATGGCTAACGAATTTTACGCGCTGATGAGCCGGATGCGGTACATCACCCGCTGGGGTCTGATGCGCAACACATTTTCCGAGAATATTCAGGAGCACAGTCATCAGGTGGCAGTGCTGGCCCACGCCCTGGCGCTGATTCGCCGGGATATTCTCCATCTGGAGGGCCCCGATCCCGATAAGTGCGCAGTGGCGGCGCTGTACCACGATGCTTCCGAGATCCTCACCGGCGACCTGCCCACCCCTATCAAGTACTATAACCCGGATATCAAGGATGCCTATAAGCAGGTGGAGCATATTGCCGGCAACCGGCTTTTGGATATGCTGCCCCCGGCGTTGCGGGATGCCTATGCACCGTTGGTGCTGGAGGAGGACGAGGCGGTAAAGCCCATCGTCAAGGCAGCGGACAAGCTCTCTGCGTATATTAAATGTATCGAGGAGCAGAAGGCGGGCAACACGGAGTTCGACTCTGCCGCCAAGCAGTCCAGAAAGATCCTGAAAAATCTGAAGATGCCGGAGATGGATTGGTTTATGGACAACTGCCTGCCGGCCTTCTCCCTGAACTTAGATCAACTGTAAGAGAGGACATTTTGTCCTCTCTTTTTTAGTTGACAGCTTTTGTTGTCGCCCCGAGCGTAGTCGAGGGGCCTCACGGGAAGTTGGCAGCCCGGTGGTTTTCTGAGATTCCTCGACTCCGGCTTCGCCTCCGCTCGGAATGACACGGTAAGAGGGTGCGTTACCGAGTGATACCTATCGAATAACGGTTGTCGCCCCGAGCATAGTCGAGGGTAGTGGACAGATGACAGTTGTTTTGTGACACTTTACTAAACTAAAGTGGTAAAGTGAGGGGGAGATGTGTGCAACTCTCCAAAAGTGTCAGAATATGCAAAATACCACTTTACAACTTTAGCGAACTAAAGTATAATGCAGACATCAAGCACATTTCCCCACGGGAAAGAAAGGATGTTCATTATGAAAAAACTGTTCGCACTGATTCTGGTGGCAGCAATGCTCCTGACCTTTACTGCCTGTAAGAAAGACAAGACCATCGTGGTGGGCTATACCGAATATGCCCCTATGAATTACACCGAAAACGGTGAACTGATCGGCTTTGACACCGAGCTGGCCCGGGCCGTGTTTAAGAATATGGGCTATGACGATGTGATCTTCAAGCTGATCGAGTGGAGCCAGAAGTACACCGAGCTGGATTCCGGTTCCATCGACTGCATCTGGAACGGCTTTACCTGCAATGCCAATGACGACGATGGCGTTGCCCGTGCCGACAAAGTGGATTTCTCCTACCGGTACATGGAGAATCAGCAGGTAGTGGTGGCTAAGAAGAATGCGGGCATCACCGATGCAGCCGGCCTCAGTGGCAAGATCGGTACAGCCGAGATCGGCTCTGCCGGCGAGGGTATGGCCAAGGATTTTGAGGGCGCTACCTACAAGGGCTGCACCAAGCAGACCGACTGCCTGCTGGAAGTCAGCGCCGGAACTGCGGACTTTGCGGTTCTGGATGTGCAGCTGGCCCGCAGCTATGTGGGCAAGGGCAACTACAGCGATCTGGAAGTGATCGAAGCCCTCAACGGTACCCTGGAGTACTACGCCATCGGCTTTAAGAAGGGCAGCGACCTGACTGCCAAGGTCAACGAGCAGCTGGAAAAGCTGGCGGCCGACGGCACTATCGCAAAACTGGGTGAAAAGTACGGCGTTTCCAATTCTGTCATCACCGACTTTGCTGACCAGAAATAATAAATCCATAACGGAGAGGATACCATGTCGTTTTTTGAAGTTACCTCTTTCCTCCTTGACGGCTTTTGTGTATCCCTGTTGATCTTTGCGGTGACGCTGCTTTGCGGCGCACCGCTTGGTCTGCCTATAGCCTTTTGTTCTATGAGCAAGGTGCGGCTGATCCGGGGGATCTCCAGGGTGTTTGTTTGGATCGTCCGGGGCGTTCCGCTGATGCTGCAGATATTTATCATTTATTATGTGCCGGGTCTTTTGTTCGGAAAACCGGTTTTTTCCCTGGTGGATCGGTACTTTATCGTGACCTACGGCATTCAGGATGCCGGACGTCTGGTGGCGGTGCTGATCGCCTTTGTGATCAATTATGCCTGCTATTTTTCCGAGATCTATCGGGGCGGTATTGAGAGTATCGATTTGGGACAGTATGAGGCCGGCTATGTGCTGGGTCTTACCAAAAAGCAGATCTTTCGCCGGATCGTACTTTTGCAGGTGGTGAAAAGAATTGTGCCGCCAATGTCCAACGAGATCATTACCCTCATTAAGGACACGGCCTTGGCCAACTGCATTATGGTCTGTGAGATCATCAAAAATGCCAAGGATCTGGCGGCTACCAACCAGCTGATCTGGCCGCTGTTTTATACCGGCGTGTTTTATCTGCTGTTTGTGGGTTTATTAACGGTGGCGCTGAACGGCGTGGAAAAAAAGCTGAGTTATTTCAGGAGTTAAGCTATGAAAGCGTTGGAAGTAAAAGATATACGGAAAAATTTCGGCAGGACCGAGGTGCTCAAAGGCATCAGCTTTTCCTTGGAAAAGGGGCAGGTGCTGGCGATCATCGGTTCTTCCGGCAGCGGCAAGACTACGCTGCTGCGGTGCCTGAATTTCCTGGAGACCCCCAATAGCGGCACGATTATTGCCGGCGGCAAGGTGCTGTTTGATTCTGCTGATGCCGCTACGGTCAGTGAGGAAGCCATCCGGCAGAACCGGTTGCATTTCGGCCTGGTGTTCCAAAATTTCAATTTGTTCCCCCAGTATACGGTGCTGGAAAATGTGACCCTTGCTCCCAAGCTGCTCAAGCGGGGAGAGGTGGAGCAGATCACGGAAAATGGGTTGAAGCTCCTGGCACAGGTGGGACTGTCTGACAAAAAGGACAGCTACCCCTACCAGCTTTCCGGCGGTCAGCAGCAGCGGGTGGCCATTGCCCGGGCGCTGGCCATGCAGCCGGAGATTTTGTGCTTCGACGAGCCTACCTCTGCCCTGGATCCGGAGCTGACAGGTGAGGTTTTAAGAGTTATCCGGGGGTTAAAGGGAGAAAATTCCACAATGATCGTGGTAACCCACGAAATGGAGTTTGCAAAATGTGTGGCAGATGTGGTAATATATATGTCGGAGGGTGTCATCGAGGAAATGGGCACCCCGGAGGAAATCTTCGAAAATCCGAAAAGTGAAAAGACCCGCGCCTTTTTACGGGGAATGCGGGATGGTCTGCTGCAGGAGGACTAAATGGGACATACGGAAAAATTACAGAAGTTATACGCGGTGATCCGCTCCCTGGAAACGGAAGAGGAATGCGCGGCGTTTTTCGACGATCTTTGCACCCGCAAGGAACTGGAGAAAATGGCCGAGCGGGTCTATGCTGCCCAGCTTTTGATAGAGGGCAAGACCTATCATCAGGTAATGGAGCTGTCGGACATCTCTTCTGCCACTCTGAGCCGGGTCTCCCGGTGCGTGCAATACGGAGAGGGCTACTCCAAAGTGCTGAAGAAATAAAAAAAGACCACCCGATCGGGTGGTCTTTTTGTTATCGCAAATTCAATGTGGGCAGTTCCGTGGAAACGGTGGGGGCTTCCACCTGGATCAGACGCTTGGCGCCTACGTAACGGCTGGCGTAGTATTCGCTGTCCAGAGAGTCGTAGCGCACGCCGCTGTTGCTGGCGTGGATCATCTGGCGGTTGCCAACATAAATGCCAACATGGGAAGCGGCCCAGGGGCTCCAGGGATCCCGGAAAAACACCAGATCGCCGGGCTGCAGATCCTCATCGGCAACGGCAGTGCCGTCGTTGAGCAGCTGAGTGTCAGCGCAGCGGGTGATCTCATAACCCAGGGTGATGTAGTAGATGTAGTACACAAGACCGGAGCAGTCGAAACCGCCGGGGTAGATACCGCCATAGACATAGTAGGTACCCAGCTGGTCCTCCAGCATGGAGACCACCTGCCGGCGCAGCTCCAGAGCCTCCTGGAGGGGAAGGCCGGTGCTGGCTTCTTCCTCGCCGGTGAGGACAATCTCTTTTTCTATGTAGCCCATATCGCTGCTGCGGGTCGCGGCAGCGGGGGCAGGCTCAGCTTCCGCAAGTACCGTGGCGCCCTCTTGGGTGGCCACCGCCTGGGCGGTGACAGGTGCGGTCTCCTCTGCGGCGGCGGTATAGCCGTTGGTGGGTACCAGCAGCGCGCAGACCAGCAGGAAAGCAAAGAGCCGTATTCTCAGTTTACGGTTGTTATGCATATGGTTCCTTTCGGCCAAAAGGCAGACAAAAGTTACAAATTAGTTACGACTAAGTGGCATATCAGTTACGAATTCTATCATAACAGAAACGATTTGTCAACCCTTTTTGAAAAAATCCAGCCGAAAGCCTTACAAAAGGCGGCAAAAATCCGGGGAAATACCCCGGAAATGCCTCAACTTTCCATCTGTTTTCCTAAAAAGCTTGCGATGGTCTGAGCCAGCTTGTGATCGGTGTCACTCATAGGAGACGCATCTTCGTTCAGCAGCAGTACGCAGCCCAGAAGATCTCCCTGACTGATCACCGGCGCGGCCACTCCCACGGGAAATTTGTCGATGCCGTCGGCGCACCGGACGATGGCGTCTCCCTCCTGGAAGCGGTAGGCTTTGCGGCTCTCCATCAGTTTTTCCAGCTCCGGGGAGTTGGGCTTGTCCAGCAGCTCCCGCTTGGGCACGCCGGCAGTGGCGATGATGCTGTCCCGGTCGGTCACCGCGGCAGCCCGGCCGGTGGTGGCGTGGATGGCGTCGCAAATGTGGCTTGCAAATTCCTGCAGATCCTCCATAGGGGAATACTTGCGGAAGATCACGCCGCCGTCCTTCTCTGTGTAGATCTCCAGGGGATCACCCTCACGGATTTTTAAAGTTCTCCGAATCTCCTTCGGAATTACAATTCTTCCCAAATCGTCCACCCGACGGACGATACCAGTAGCTTTCATATATATCTATCTCCTTATTTTACAAATTACGCTGTTAGTATCTGTAAACTGACGGAGATTATACCGCAGACTTTACATTTTCGTCTGTTTATAGTATTATAAAAATGGAGGTGTAATTTATGGCAGTATTTATTAAGGAATTGTCATTGGAAATACAGAAACTACTCCAAGGGAATTTGAATTTTGGGCATTATTTTACCCTTGGATTTGGGCTTATTTCACTTATTGTCGGTATATTTAGCTTGAAAGATCGTATCATCAAAGGTGTTTTTGTCATCATTTCTTCTCTTTATTATACATTTTGCTTTTGCATTACATTTAATAACTACGCAACAAACAAAAGTGTATTAATATTTTCCATAACCGCTGTGATAATAAACTTTTTAATATGGTTGATTGTATCACGAATAAAGATAAAACACTGTTTTAAATGTTTATGGACATATCTTCTTGCTTTAATTCCTGCGGGAATCGGTGATTTCGTTTCTTCTTATTCGAAAGTTTTTAATTTTTCAGAAAATGTAATTCTTCAGTTTTGTTTTTTATTTACATCTGTTATTCTTAGTTTTAGTGTGCCATATTTTGCAAATTTATCACCAAGCAAATCGTCTCCAGACCCGTTTGAGGAGCTTGGCCCTGGCTGGAAAGATGTTTTCAGAAAATGGTAAATAACAGCGGAGTGAAATTTCACTCCGCTGTTATTCTATGTATTAGGCTATTCATTGCCCAGCAGAATCTGTCGATTGGTGTCAATGTTGTATGTAAGGGGTCTCCCTCACGGATTTTTAAGGTTCTTCTGATTTCTTTGGGAATAACGATACGCCCGAGGTCGTCTATTCTACGTACAATACCTGTTGCTTTCATATTTAAAAACTCCTTTTCACTATTTAATGGTGTGGAGTTAGTATGTGGAATATTGCCATTATTATACTCATTTGACACGATTCTCAGTATTTCTTTGAAGATCTGCGCAGCCTCATCTTCACGCTCCATTCGGTTCAAAGTATTCGTTAATTGCTTAATGCCGAAATCATCTCGCCGATTTTGAATTTGCTGTTCTGGAACATCATACATTCGAGCAATAAATGCATCAGAAGCATGCTCGAAAAGTTTTTCTAATTGACTTTTGCTCATCCTAAAGAAATCCGCCGGCAACCTAGATATCGTTAGATGATGAAACCCCCAATTTTTCAAATCTTCTTTTATTCTTTTTCCTTTATTTCCAGAAAAATCATAGTACTCTGCTTTATACATAGCCTATCCTACCTTTAATTTGCCCTTCATAATATAAACACGTATAAAAAATCGAAAATATGGCGATTTTCCAAAATTTCTTTAATTATATTTTCTCACAATAACAATTATATATGATTCATATCCCAATGTCATCGGCAAAGAATCGTCTTTTTATAGGCAAAACTTAAGGCACCGCTGTTGTGAGCGATGCCTTTCGTTTTTTAGTCGTCTGGATTTGAGCCTTTTACCATATTGAAAAAGGTTTCATCTTTCAAAGCTTCCAACATAATGGTCGCACTATTTACATTGGTAGCAAGCGGAATCTTCTGTACATCACCCAAGCGAAGAAGTGCTGATACATCCGGTTCGTGCGGCTGCGCAGTAAGTGGATCACGCAAGAAAACGATCAAATCAAGTTCGCCGTTTGCAAGCATAGCACCGATCTGTTGGTCGCCGCCTTTCGGACCGCTTTTCATTCTTGTAATCTTAAGTCCGGTTTCACCCATAATAAGTGTTCCGGTGGTACCGGTTGCATAGAGTTCATACTTGCCGAGAACATCTTTGTATTTCTTGGCAAGTTCGATAATTTCATTTTTCTTTTTATCGTGCGCAATCAAAGCTATTTTCATTATATCATTCCTTTCCATTTAGTAAAAAACGGAAATACCCACTTGATGAGGCGCCTCCGTTTTTTGTCTTCATACGGTGACAAACCCGCATCGAAATTTCTTAAAATTTGAATGTAAAAGTATTCTTGTATGTTTTGGGAATTTCATATTCCTGCGGCAAATCGGGACCGCAGGATTTTGAGCCCACACCGCGCATTGCGAGATCAATACATACATTTACAAAATCATTTTCCTCAAGTTCAAAGGAGTGAAGCGTTTCACACAACTGCTTGGTTGTAAAAGGATTTACCGAACAAGAAAACGGTTTTTCTGCTGTAACCTTGAACAAATCCTTTACCGCCAGATACTTACAAGCGTGATGGCTACCTGATTCCTGCGGACGAATGTACTCATATTCGTAATTTTCTTCCGCAGAACTTACGTAATAACCGTACTCGCAAGCAACGTGCTTATCTACATAGCTTTCGCTCGGGCCGAAACCTGCATAGGAGAAGTTTCCGTGTGCCTTATCTACACCAAACTCAATACCGAAGCGCGGGAAGCTCTTAATATAGTCTGCAAGCTTATATTCGATGGTTGCAATCAATTCGTTGCCAAGCACTTGATATTTGAGTTTGAATTCCGCAGCAGGCATCAAACAATTAGCTGCAAGTACACCTTCGAATTCGTAGGAATTTACATTTTTTTCGCAAGAGAAAATATGCGGTTTACAGGCGTTAAGATGACATCTGTCAATCCAATGTGTGGTCAACTCACGGTCGTTATCGGTATAACGTGTGATGTTAAAATGAATCGGTGTGCGAAGCACTTCGTTGCCATCGGATTTTATAGAAGTAATTTCGCCGGTATGTTCGTTCACTTCGATATCAATGGCAGATGAGAATTTATATGCACTTACAGGAATTTCCACATCGCACACTTCGGCTTTTGTTTTACCGCCATATACTGCCATCATTTCAAGGGCATTAGATTTAATCTTTCTATCAGGTGTCAGCAATCCGTCAGCACAGAAGTTTCCATCGTGCTCCGTCTCTTGGAAATCACCGCCATAGAGGAAGCCCTTGTCGGTTCTGATTCCATGGTCTGCCCATTCCCAAACGAAGCCACCCATCATTTGCTCGTTGTTGTAAATCATATCCCAATACTCAGCAATGTCACCGCAGCTGTTACCCATTGCATGAGTATATTCGCAAAGAACAAACGGACGGTTTTCTTTTGGATTATCCAGTACATCCTCACGGATCTTCTGGAAGCTCGGATACATCATGCTGACCATATCCACAAGCTCGGTGTAGTAATATTTCGGGTTTGCATTCTGAAGACCTTCGTAATGAATCGGTCTTGTGTTATCGCGACCCTTGATGTAGTTGGCACCTTTGAAGAATGCTTTGCCAAAAGAACTTTCGTTGCCGAGCGACCAAATGATAACGCTTGGGCGGTTTTTATCTCTTTCTACAAGTGCTATATGTCTGTCAGTAATACCGGGTTCAAAGAATTTATTTTCGGCGTACTCTTTCCAAAGTTCAATATCATAACCGCCGTCACGACTGCAAGCACCGTGCATTTCAAGGTCAGCCTCATCCATTACATAGATGCCAAAGGTATCACAGAGCATATA
>JAZNZH010000040.1:0-7692 GCA_045594845.1 Faecousia sp.
GCAAACCACTCCAGGTCGGTGCCGGGCTTGCAGAAGAACTCACATTCCATCTGCTCAAACTCACGGGTGCGGAAGGTGAAGTTGCCGGGGGTGATCTCATTACGGAAAGCCTTGCCAACCTGGCAAACGCCGAAGGGCAGCTTGCGGCGGGTGGTGCGCTGAATGTTGGCAAAGTTCAGGAAGATGCCCTGGGCGGTCTCGGGACGCAGGTATGCAATGGAGGAAGAGTCCTCGGTAACACCGATCTTGGTCTGGAACATCAGGTTGAAGTTCCGGATGGAGGTGAAGTGATGCTTGCCGCAGTTGGGGCAGACCACATCCTCGTGCTCCTCGATAAAGGCGTTCATTTCCTTAGTGTCCATAGCGTCCACATTCACCAGCTTGCCGGACTCGGAAGCAGCGATCAGCTGGTCGGCACGCTGACGGGAACCGCAGCCCTTGCAGTCCACCAGAGGATCGGAGAAGGAACCCACGTGGCCGGTGGTGACCCAGGTGGTGGGGTTCATAATAATAGCGGCATCCAGGCCCACATTGTAGGGAGATTCCTGGACAAATTTCTTCAACCAAGCCTTCTTGACATTATTCTTGAATTCCACGCCCAAGGGGCCGTAGTCCCAGGAGTTTGCCAAACCGCCGTAGATCTCGGAACCGGCATAGACATAGCCCCGGTTCTTGCAGAGATTTACGATCATATCCAAAGTCTTTTCGCTGTTGTTCATGTTTATCCTCCTAAAATGTTTCTACGGGGCATTATACCTGCGCCGCCGCAGAAAATCAAGTTGTTTCCTTTAAAACCAGATCCGGGCCCAAATCTTCGGCCATCATCTGATGGATCCGGTTGCCCAGTTCCACAGCCGTTACCGCCTTGACCTCCTCCACAGGGATCACATCCAGAAGATGCAGATGCACATGGGTGGGTTTTAGCTTGGGGGCATTGGAGAAAGCCTTGTTGGTGTTCTGCAGCGTGCAGACCACAACGGGAACGCCGGCCTTCTGGGCGATCTTGAATACACCGTGACGGAAGGGGTGCAGCAGGCCGTCCAGGCTGGTGTAGCCCTCGGGGAACACCGCAACAGAGGCCTTATCCTCCCGGATGATGCTGATACATTTTAAAATTGTTTTCAGCGCCTCCCGGTCATTTTCCCGGTTGATGGGCTGACACAGGATCTTATGCATCAGCGGACCAGCCAGGATCCGGGCATCGTTCTCCCGTTTGGAGATGAATGCCAGCTGACTCTTGTGGAAACACGCCAGCAGTGTCACGGGGTCCAGATCGTGGATGTGATTGCACACCAGCAGAAATCTTCCCTGAGGCAGTTTTTCCATACCGGTCTTATGTACCCGCATCTGCAGAAGATTGATCGCCGCCTGGGCATACAGGAAGGTCAGCACCCGGTAAAAACGGCTGGCCTCTTCCTGGGGCTTTTCCATATCCACAATCAAACACATCAGCAGCAGGAATAAAAATGCCAGAATGCCTAACAGCACGAACATTGCCACAAAGGTTGCAGGCAGCATCCAAAGCCAATCCAACGAGGAAAAGGCATCTTTGGCAACGGTGCTCAAAACAGAAATCAGCGCAGAT
Organism: Faecousia sp.; assembly: GCA_045594845.1. Classification (GTDB taxonomy): domain Bacteria; phylum Bacillota; class Clostridia; order Oscillospirales; family Oscillospiraceae; genus Faecousia. The sequence continues at coordinate 1,586 of JAZNZH010000040.1, forward strand.
AACGCCGCCACTCCGATGATTAGCATAAAAACCTCCATAAAGAAGCCATTTTAATCATTATACTCGTATACAGCTCTGGAAACAAGTGTAATTTTTCATAAAAAAGGTGGAAATCCGGGACACATACTGGTATAATAAGCGTAATTGTATCCTGCGTCCGCATTTTGGGAGGGACTACCGTTGAAAAAGTTTTCGAAAATCACATTGCTGCCCCTGTTTACCCTGGCTGTCAGCCTGGTGGGTCTGCTGCTTTCTTTCGTATTTTATTCCACCGTCAACAGTGCCGGAGAGCTGCTGGACCATCGGCATCCTGCAGGTGTTTTCCTGCTGATTCTCAGCGGTCTGGTCCTGCTTTTTATGCTGCTGGCTGTCCGGAAAATCCCCACTGAGGGAAAGCTGGAGGCTCTGCTGCCTGCCTCCCCCCTGCGGGGCGTAGGCTGCTTTATCGGTACAGTAGGCATTGCTTATTGCTGCATTCAGAATGCCAAGTTCACGGATTTTTTGACGATCATCGCTTTGATCTCCGGTATTTTGGGTGGCGTTTGCCTCCTATTTGTTGGCTCTCAACGGATGTTCCGCCTGCCGCCCCATTACCTGTTCTACGGCATCCTCACTGTGTTCTTTATGTTTATGGGCCTGGTGCGCTGCCGCCAATGGGGCACGGAGACCCAGGTGTTCCGGTTCTTCTTCGGCCTGATCGCCCAGGTGTTGCTGCTGCTGACTGTATTCCAGTACACCGCAGTATGCGCCACCGGCAAGAATCCTCGATGGCTGATCTACTTCTCCCACGCAGCTATCTTTTTCTGCTGTGTGGCTTTCCCTTCTCATCGCGACCCCTTTTATCTGACCAGCGCCCTTTGGCTTTTGCTGGACAGCTGTTTCTTTAGAATCCCCGAAAAGGAGTGACTCTTTCTTATGTACCTACCCCCGTCTCCCGAAAAGTGCATAGCGCTGCTGCAGGCAGCGGGCTACTGCGCCTATGCGGTAGGCGGCTGCGTGCGGGACGCCCTGCTGGGTCTGACCCCCAAGGACTATGACCTTTGCACCGACGCCACCCCGGAGGAAATTTGCCGGGTATTTGCCGACTACTCTCTGGTGAAGGCCGGTGAAAAGCACGGCACCATCGGCGTGGTGATGGACGGCGCGGTATATGAGATCACCACCTTCCGCACGGAAGGCGGCTACCGGGACAGCCGACATCCGGATTGGGTAGAATTTGTTGCCGACGTAAAAGAGGACCTTTCCCGCCGGGATTTTACTGTAAACGCCATGGCCTATTCCCCGGATAGCGGATATGTTGACCCCTTTGGCGGTCAGCAGGATCTGCAAAGCAAGTGCCTGCGGGCAGTAGGCGATCCGGAGACCCGCTTTACTGAAGACCCCCTGCGAATTCTCCGGGGTGTCCGCTTCGCAGTTACTTACGGACTGACCCCCGACCCAGCTACTATGGATGCTATGTTCCGCCTGGCGCCTTTGATGGACAAGCTGGCAAGAGAGCGGGTGTTTGCAGAATTATGTAAACTTATTCCTCTGGTCAGCGCTGAGGATCTGCTGACCTATGCTCCTGTTCTGACCCAACCGATTCCGGAACTGAAGGCTTCCTTAGATTTTTGCCAGCACTCCCCTTACCACCGCTACGACGTGTTCACCCACACCGCTTATGTGACAGAGCATTGTCCCGGCGACCTTTCTCTTCGCTGGGCGGCACTTTTACACGATGTGGAAAAACCGGGTGTGTTCTATCAGGATGAGACCGGCCGGGGACATTTCCCCGATCACGCCCGACAAGGGGCGGAAACTGCCAACAAAATCCTTCTCCGGCTGAAAGCCCCCACCGCTTTGCGGGAAGAAGTCGTCATGCTGATCCGCCTGCATATGGTAAAGCTGGAGCCGGATAAAAAGCTCCTGCGGCGGCGCTTGGGCAAATGGGGTGTGGATACCGTCCTGCACTTACTGCAGCTGCAGGAGGCCGATATGTTGAGCAAAGGCTACGAGACCCCGGCGGAGATCACCCAGTTCCCCATTCTCCGGAAATTGATCGAAGAAATATTAGAGGAAGATGCCTGCCTGAGCGTAAAAGATCTTGCCATTGACGGCCGAGATCTGCAGGCTGTCGGTATTCCCGCCGGTCCGGAAATGGGCAAAATTCTGCTGTGGCTTTTGGGTCAGGTGCAGGATGAAGAACTCCCCAACGAAAAAGACTCCCTGTTAAATGCGGTAAAGACAAAACAAAACCACCCATCTGCGTGATGGGTGGTTTTTTGATTACTTATGCAGGGCTCTCTGAACAACCTTTACGATTTCCACAACGGGAATCACCAGGATTGCCAGGCCCATTGCAATGGCGTATTCCAAACCGCCAATAGAATAGAAGCCAAAAGCGCCGGCGATAAAGGGAACCTCAATGACCACTGTTGTCAGCAACAGACTGCCCAGCATCGCGGCCCACAGAACCTTATTCTGACCCTTCAGGGTAAAGACGCTCTTGCGCTGAGAACGCATATTGAAGCTGTGGAAGATCTCACACATACTCATAGTCAGGAAGGCCATGGTCATGCCGTGTTGAGACTCGCCCAGCTCCCGGAGCTTTGTAAACCAGTCTGCGCCGAACTCAAAGGATGCGCCGATCAGGTATGCTGCCACAGTAATGACCGTAACCAGCAGGCCCTGATAGACCACATCGAAACCTAAGCCGCCGGAGAAAATGCCGTCCTTGGAATTTCTGGGAGGCCGGTTCATGGTGTCGGGTTCCGCCTCCTCCATACCCAGCGCCAGGGCCGGGAAGCAGTCGGTGACCAGATTGATAAACAGCAGATGGACGGGATTCAGCAAAATAAAGCCCAGCAGAGATGCGGTGAACACACCCAGCACCTCACTCATATTGGATGCCAGCAGGAACTGGATGGCCTTACGGATATTGTCGTAGATCCGGCGGCCCTCACCCACAGCAGCAACGATGGTGGCAAAATTGTCGTCTGCCAGCACCATATCTGCCACGTTCTTGGTGACGTCAGTACCGGTGATGCCCATGCCCACGCCGATGTCGGCGGACTTGATGGAGGGTGCGTCGTTAACGCCATCACCGGTCATAGCGGTGATGTAGCCGTTAAATTTCCAGGCGTTGACGATCCGGGTCTTATGCTCAGGCTGCACACGGGCGTAAACGCTGTAGCGCTTGACCGCCTCAGGCAGTTCCTCATCGGAAATATTATCCAGTTCTGCGCCGGTGAGTGCCTGGGATGCATCCTCAATGATGCCCAGTTCTCTTGCGATAGCCACAGCGGTGTCTTTATGGTCACCGGTGATCATCACCGGACGGATACCTGCGGTACGGCACTCCTCGATGGCCAATTTTACCTCGGGACGCACCGGGTCGATCATGCCGCAAAGGCCTACAAACACCAGCTCCTGCTCTAAAAACTCAGGGGTATTGTCGGCAGGCTTTTCGCTCCAGTGGCGCTTTGCGCAGGCCAGCACACGCAGTGCCTTATCTGCCATGCGCTTGTTCTCTTCCATGATCCGGGCACGGATCTCATCGGTCATAGGTACGACCTTGCCATCCTCCAGGAAAGCGGTGCAACGGGCCAGTACCACATCGGGACCGCCCTTGGTGTACTGCACAAATGCGCCGTCCACAGCATGCACGGTGGACATCATCTTACGGCCGGAGTCGAAGGGAGCTTCGTCCACACGGGGAGCGGCTGCCTCCAGGTCCTGCTTCTTCAGGCCCAGCCTGCAAGCAAAATTCACCAGCGCACACTCGGTGGGCTCACCCTCGGCCTGGTCTTCCTCATTCAGCGCTGCATCGGAGCAAAGAGCCATCGCGGTGGCAACCAGGGTCTCATCACCGAAAGACTCCACAACAGTCATTTTGTTTTGCGTCAGAGTGCCGGTCTTATCGGAGCAAATTACCTGGGTGCAGCCCAGGGTCTCCACAGCGGTCAGACGGCGAATGACGGCATTGCGCTTACTCATCTTGGTAACACCAATGGACAGCACCACGGTCACCACCGTAGCAAGGCCCTCAGGAATGGCGGCAACCGCCAGAGAAACAGCCACCATAAAGGTCTCCAGAATGGCGCCCAGGTGGAAATCGCCCTCCATCAGCAGATTAAACAGGAAAATGAACACACAGATGCCCAGCACGATCCAGCTCAGAGTCTTACCCAGCTGGTCCAACTTCTTCTGCAGAGGAGTTTCCTCTTCCTCGGCAGCAGCCAGCGCGCCGGCAATTTTGCCCATCTCGGTGTCCATACCGGTGGCGGTGATCACAGCCTTACCGCGGCCATAGACTACGGTAGAGCCCATGTAGCACATATTCTTCCGGTCACCCAGAGGTACATCCTCCTGGCCGGGATTCATATAGAGGGCTTCAATGATCTTGTTGACAGGGACGCTTTCACCGGTCAGGGCAGCCTCTTCGATCTTCAGGCTGGCGCTTTCAATGATACGGCCGTCAGCAGGCACAGCATCGCCGGCCTCCAGGATCACAATATCGCCGGGAACCAGCTCGTCGGAATGGAGCACCAGGTGCTTACCGTCCCGGATCACTTTACAGGTTGCCGCCGTCATGGTCTGCAGGGCTTCAATGGCCGCTTCGGCCTTGCTCTCCTGCACCACGCCCAAAATAGCGTTCAGCAGCACCACTGCAAGAATGATAATGACTTCTGCCCATTCGCTGTGACCGGACAGCATACCGGTCAGGGCGCTGACCGCTGCTGCGATCATCAGAATGATCAGCATAGGATCCTGCAGCTGCTTAAAAAAGCGCTGTAACAGTGTGGGCTTCTTGCCCTCAGCCAACTTATTGGGGCCGTACTTTTCCAGACGCTCGCTTGCCTGCTGGGCGGTCAGGCCGGAAGGGGAAACTTCCAGATCCTGCAGCACCTTCTGGCTGTCTTGGGTATAGGTTTTGTCCATCCTTACCTTCTCCTTTATAAATAATAAAAGACTCATGCACCCAGAATTCCTGCGGTGCATGAGTCTCATTCTACAGCATTCCGGGCCATAAGGCCGTATTGACGAAAACACTTCGCCCCGTGGGGCGGAATTACTCCCTCATGTAGCAACCTCATTTTAACGAAATATTTTTGCTTTGTCAAGTATTTTCCCCCGACACCCCAGGAAAATATACCGAAATTTTCTGGATAAACACACAAATTTATATGGACATTTTTCGCGGTTTGTGTTAGAATTGTACTTGGTGGAAATTGGATTTCTTCCAGTGCCACCCGTTCCCATAAGTCAGCGGTTTTCCGCATACCATATTATTAGGAGGAAAGACACTATGCAAACCAATTTCTTAGAAAAGTATGGCATCACCGGTACCACCGAGATTGTCTACAATCCCACCTACGAGCAGCTGTTCGAGGCTGAGATGGACCCCACCCTGGAGGGCTACGACAAGGGTCAGCTCACCGAGCTGGGCGCTGTGAACGTGATGACCGGCATCTACACCGGCCGCTCCCCCAAAGACAAGTTCATTGTTATGGACGACACCTCCAAGGACACCGTGTGGTGGACCTCCCCCGAGTTCGCTAACGACAACAAGCCCGCTTCCATCGAAGCATGGAACACCTGCAAGGAGCTGGCTCTGAAGCAGCTGTCCAACAAGAAGCTTTATGTCATGGACCTGTTCTGCGGCACCAACCCCGACTCCCGTATGGCTATCCGTTTCATCGTGGAAGTGGCATGGCAGGCACACTTTGTTAAGAACATGTTCATCACTCCCACCGAAGAGGAGCTGAAGAACTTTGAGCCCAACTTCGTGATCTACAACGCTTCCAAGGCTAAGGTAGAGAACTTCAAGGAGCTGGGTCTGAACTCCGAAACTGCAGTTCTGTTCAACCTGACTTCCCGTGAGCAGGTTATCCTGAACACTTGGTACGGCGGCGAAATGAAGAAGGGTATGTTCTCCATGATGAACTACTACCTGCCCCTGAACGGCATGGCTTCCATGCACTGCTCCGCCAACACCGACATGAACGGCCAGAACACCGCTCTGTTCTTCGGTCTGTCCGGCACCGGCAAGACTACCCTGTCTACCGACCCCAAGCGTCTGCTGATCGGCGATGACGAGCACGGCTGGGACGACAACGGTGTGTTCA
>JAZNZH010000041.1:0-13377 GCA_045594845.1 Faecousia sp.
TACAATAATGCCGATAAGCAAAGCAAAGCGAAAGCAAATCAGTAAATGACCGCACTTAGCGAGAGGGGAACGGTGAAAGCCCTCTGCGTTCATGCTGTGAGCCACTTTCGGGCAGCCCGGGATGACCGGGACGGGTGCTCCCGTTACAGAGTGACTAAGATATCCTTTCTGGGATGAATTAGGGTGGTACCGCGATTTTCGTCGCCCCTATTTTTAGGGGCGACGTTTATTTTTTGTATTATATTATGGAGGTTATTTCCAATGGCTAAAAAAGCATATGGCGTAAACCAGCTGCGCGAGATGTTCCTGTCCTTCTTTGAGAGCAAGGACCACTTGCGTCTGCCCAGTTTCTCGCTGATTCCCCAAAACGACGCATCTTTGTTGCTGATCAACTCCGGTATGGCACCTATGAAGCCCTATTTTAAGGGTGAAGTGGAGCCTCCCCGCCGCAGAGTTTGTACCTGCCAGAAGTGCATCCGTACCGGTGATATTGAGAACATCGGTAAGACTGCCCGTCACGGCACTTATTTTGAGATGCTGGGTAACTTCTCTTTTGGCGACTACTTTAAGCGTGAGGCAATTGCCTGGAGCTGGGAATTCCTGACCAAGGTGGTTGGCTTGGAAGAGGATCGTCTGTATCCCTCTATCTACGAGAACGACGAAGAAGCATTCGAAATTTGGAATAAGGAGATCGGTGTTCCTGCTGAGAAGATCTTCCGTTTCGGCAAGGCGGATAACTTCTGGGAGCACGGCTCCGGTCCCTGCGGTCCCTGCAGCGAAATCTACTATGACCGTGGTGAAAAGTATGGTTGCGGCAGTCCCGACTGTAAGGTTGGTTGCGAGTGCGACCGCTTTATGGAAGTGTGGAACAATGTGTTCTCCCAGTTTGATAACGACGGTCAGGGCAATTATACCGAGCTGGCACAGAAGAACATCGACACCGGCATGGGTCTGGAGCGTCTGGCAGTTGTATGCCAGGATGTGAGTAGCCTGTTCGATGTGGATACCGTAATGAACATTACCAACCACGTAACTGCTATTACCGGCGCATCCTACGGTCAGAGCAATAAGACCGATGTGAGCCTCCGTGTTATTACCGACCATATTCGTGCATCTACCTTTATGATCGCTGACGGTGTGCAGCCCACAAATGAGGGTCGTGGATATGTCCTGCGTCGCCTGCTTCGTCGTGCTGCCCGTCACGGCAAGCTGCTTGGCGTAAATAAGCCTTTCCTGTATGAGGTCGTAGAGACTGTTATTAAGGAAAATGAGACCCATTACACCTACCTGCGTGAGCGCGCAGAGCATATTATCCGCGTGGTAAAGAACGAGGAAGAGAATTTTGCCCGCACTATAGATACCGGTATGCGTATCTTTGGCGAGAAACTGGCTGCCCATAAGGCAATCGGCGAGACAGTGTTCTCCGGCAGCGATGCATTCCTGCTGGCTGACACCTACGGTTTCCCCATTGACCTGACTGTGGAAATGCTGGAAGAAGAGGGCATGACCGTGGATATGGATATGTTCACCAAGTGCCGCGAGGAACAGAGAGTTCGCGCCCGTGAGGCCCGTAAGGCTCTGGGTGACCTTGGTTGGGCCGGAATTGATTTCGGTAGCGATGTGACTGCCACCAAGTTCGTAGGCTATGATGTCAATGTGAGCGATGCTAAGGTGGTTGCTGTTTGCGTTGGCGAAGAGGTCACCGGTGCGATTACCGGCGGTGAAAAGGGCGTTCTCGTTCTGGATAAGACTCCCTTCTATGCAGAAATGGGCGGTCAGGCTGCTGACCACGGTGTGATTCTGCTGGGTGACAGCCGTTTTGAGGTCTCTGATGTCCAGAAGGATAAGGGCGGCAGATACCTGCACACCGGCGTTATGCGCGGCGGTTCTATTAAGACATATGATCTGGTCTGCGCTTCTATCGATGTGGAGCGCCGTAAGGCCATTATGCGTGCTCACTCCGCAACCCACCTGCTGCAGAAGGCTCTGAAGAGCGTATTGGGCGACCATGTGCATCAGGCTGGTTCTCTTGTAGAGCCCGACCGTCTGCGTTTCGACTTCAGCCATTACTCCGCGGTTACTCCTGAAGAGATGGCAAAGATCGATGCGCTGGTGCAGAATGCTGTGTTGGAAGGCTACAATATCGATATCCGGGAAATGCCTATCGAGGATGCCAAGAAGCTGGGCGCTATGGCGCTGTTCAGTGAGAAGTACGGTGATACTGTCCGTGTGGTCAATATGGGCGGATACTCCATTGAGCTCTGTGGTGGTACCCATTTGGATAATACCGCTATGATCGGCCCCTTCCGTATTGAAAGCGAAGGCAGTGTGGCTTCCGGTGTTCGCCGTATTGAAGCAATTACCGGTAAGGCTTGCCTTGCAGAGATGGAACTGGCCCGTCAGAGAGTATACAATGCTTGTGCTATTCTGAAGACCAAACCTGCTGAAATGGCGCAAAAGCTGGAAAGCCAGGTGGAGGAAATCAAGGCACTTAAGCGTGCGATTGAGACCTATAAGGCCCGGGAAACTGCGGGTGAAGCTGACCGGATCCTGTTCGGCGCAAGAACTATGGGCGGCCTGCATGTGATCACTGCGGTGATCCCCGATGCCGATGCCGGTAAGCTCCGCCAGATGGGTGATACCCTGCGGGATAAGGATGCTTCCGTTGTTGCGGTTCTGGCATCTGCCGGTGACGAGAAGATTACCTTCCTGGCTGTTTGCGGTAAGGACGCTATCGCCAAGGGTATGAAGGCTGGTGAGCTGGTGAAGCTGGTTTGCACCGAGTGCGGCGGCAGCGGCGGCGGTAAGCCTGACTCCGCAATGGGCGGCGGCAAAGATGCTACTAAGCTGGATAATGCTATGGCTCTTGTGGATGATTTTGTAGCATCCAAGCTTTCCTGATAAACAATTTCGGGGCACTGCCGCATGGCGGTGCCTCGATTTTACACGCAGAGGAGGGGAAACGATGCGAGTGATCTTGTGGCTTGCTATTGGTGCGGTGACAGCTTGTGTTGCAGGCGCATATTTTGTATTCGGTTGGTGGTTACTGCTGCTGGCAGCCGTTTGTGCAGCGATTGCAATTCCTCTTTGTTTTCTTCGTACAAAACTGAGTAAGTTGATAGTTGTGGCATTAATTGGCTGCGCGGCTGGCTTCGTGTGGTTCTGGGGCTTTGATCATTTTTATCTCCGGGATGCAAGAGAATATGACGGTCAGATTGTAGAGTCAAGGGTTGAGGTCACCGACTACAGTTATGCAACAGACTATGGATTCGGTACAGATGGAAGAATCCAACTTGGCGATAAATCCTACCGCATTCGATTCTACTCCGACGGTGAAGAATATGCGCCGGGTGATGTGGTTTGCGGCAGGTTTTCTCTGCGTTTTACCGCATCCGGCGGTGAGAAATCACCAACGCACCACCAAGGTAAGAGCATTTTCCTTCTTGCTAATTGTAATGAAATGCTGCAACTGGAAAAATGCGAAAAATTACCGGTACGCTACTATATAGCCGCCCTGCGCAGAGGAATCTGTAATGCTTTGGATAATGCATTTCCGGGAGATACACAAGGATTTGCCAGAGCTCTATTGTTAGGTGACACCAGCAAACTCAGTCCGCAAGAGGACGAGGCGTATGCCACCAGCGGTATCCGGCACATTGTTGCGGTGTCGGGTCTCCATGTGTCTATTTTGTGTACGCTGCTGTATATCGCAACCGCAGAAGAGAAGGTCTCAACCCTTGTTTTCGGCATCCCGATGCTGATTGCCTTTGCTGCATTGGCCGGTTTTACACCATCGGTTATGCGGGCCGTGGTGATGCAGGGTCTTTTGATGATAGGTCTTTCCTTGGATAAGGAATATGATCCACCTACGGCATTGGGGTTTTCAGTACTAATTATGTTGGCATTGAATCCTCTGGTGATTACGTCTGTAAGTTTTCAGCTGTCAGCAGGCTGTACGGTGGGAATATTGGCGTTCTCCGGGAAGATCCATCAGTTTTTACTGAAGAAAACACCCTTGGGCCCTGCGAAAGGTAAATCCCGCAAAGCAAAGCTGATTCGTTGGTTTGTCAGCAGTATTTCTGTATCTTTGAGCGCTACATTTGTGACTACACCGTTATGCGCCCTATATTTTGGAAAAGTCAGTTTGGTGGGTGTACTTACCAATTTACTGACCCTTTGGGTAGTGTCATTTATCTTCTACGGAATTATGGCAGCCGGATTACTGTCTGTAATATGGTTGCCACTGGGGCAGATCGCTGCCTGGTTGATTTCCTGGCCAATTCGTTATGTACAGTTGATCGCTAAATGGCTGTCTGCAATTCCTTATGCCGCCGTATATACCAATGATGTATATGTAGTGGCTTGGTTAATGATTGCATATGTGCTGCTAATCGTGATGATCCACACCAAGAACAGGCGACCGTTTATGACGCTGGGGTGTATCGGTTTGAGTTTAGCGGTGTGCCTGACATTTTCTGCGTTGGAAAAGAAAAATACCCAGTATTCCGTAACGGTACTGGATGTGGGTCAGGGACAAAGCATTCTGTTGCAAAGCGGCGGGGAAGTATACCTTGTAGACTGCGGCGGAGACAGCGGCGGTATGGTAGCAGATACAGTGAAACAGGAATTACTTTCTCAGCAAATAGAGAAATTGGATGGCGTCATTCTCACCCACTATGACTCCGACCACGCCAACGGCATACTGCCGCTGATGGAGGAAGTAGAGGTGGAGCGATTGTATCTGCCGGATATCCCATGTGCAACGGATATGAAAGATAGAATCGCAGAACAGTGTCAGCATAAGGTTTCAATGGTAAATACTGATATTGTTTTGGATATCCCGGATGGGAAACTCAGTATTTTCGCACCGGAATTGAATACAACGGAGAATGACAGCAGTTTATGCATCTTGTTTCAGGCGCAGGATTGTGATATACTAATCACAGGCGACAGATCTACCAATGGCGAAAAGCTATTGCTGGAACGGGTGCAACTTCCAAAGCTGGAGATTCTGATCGTGGGCCACCACGGCTCAGAAAACTCTACATCATTAATGTTGCTGGAAACATTACAGCCTGAGGAAGCGGTAATCTCTGTGGGCAAAGAGAATTCCTTTCATCATCCTGCAAAAGAAGCGCTTTTGCGCTTAGAGATGTATGACTGCAGAGTATGGCGTACAGATTTAAACGGAACGATACGATTTGAGGGGTGAAGACCGTGGCAAAGAAAGAACCAAATATGAATGGCTTACAGCAGCTTAAGCAGCAGCTGCGGGACAAGAATCCCGGCAGGCTGTATTTCTTCCACGGTGAGGAGACCTTCCTGCTGCATCATTATTTGGAACAGATGCGCAAACTCTTGATCGATCCGCTTACAGAGTCCTTCAATTACCATAAACTCAATAGTGAGACTTTCTCTGTGGAGGCCTTTGCCGACTGCGTGGAGAATCTGCCTATGATGGCTGAGAACACCCTGGTGGTGATCGATGAGATCGACCTGTTCGCTATGAATGAATCCGACCGCCAGAAAGTGGCGGAAGTTGTGACGGATATTCCGGACTACTGTACAGTGATATTCAGCTATGTAGCCAAGGAATGGTCTCCGGACAAGCGATATAAGAAGTTCTATGAGGCTTTGATGCAGGACGGTCTTTCCGTTGAATTCTGCAAGCAGGAGCAGAGAGATCTGATTCCCTGGATTACCAGACACTTTGCGGCCAACGGCAAGAAGATTACACCCAATCTGTGCAGTTATCTCATTGAGATCACCGGCGGCACAATGACCGCATTGGCAAGTGAGATATCCAAGATTTCTGCCTATTCCGGCGCAGATACCATCTGCCAAGCGGATATTGATGCGGTCACCGAGCCGGTTTTGGATGCGGTTGTGTATCAGATGACCGATCTCTTAGGACGAGGTGAATATGGTGCGGCATTGCAGAAACTCCGCCAGTTGCGGAAAATGCAGGAAGAGCCCATCGCGATTTTGGGTGCCATCGGCAACCATTTCCGGCGTATGAGTACGGCAAAGACACTGATGGCCGGAGGCAGACCGTCTTCTGAGCTGGAAAAGATCTACTATATTAAGGATTATGCAGCACGTAAGATCATGACAGCTGCATCCCGTTTTTCAGTCCGGTTCTATGCAAAGGCGGCGGAAATGCTAATGGAGACGGACTACAAGCTAAAAACATCCTTCGATGACAAAGACCGTCTGCTGGAATTGCTGATTATGGATCTTGCCCGGGAGGCACGAAATGGTTAAGATCAAAGAGGCTATCGTGGTAGAGGGCAGATATGATAAAAACACCTTGGCACAGATTGTGGATGCGCCGATTCTGGAAACTTCCGGCTTTGGCATTATGAAGGATAAGGCACAATTGGCGCTGCTGCAAAAGGTAGCCAAGACTCGTGGACTTATCATATTTACCGACCCGGACGGCGCGGGCTTTGTGATCCGCAATTTTCTAAAAGGACACATTGAACCCCAATACTTAAAGCATGCCTATATCCCGGATATACCCGGCAAGGAACGCCGCAAGGAAAAGCCGGGAAAAGAGGGAAAATTAGGCGTGGAGGGAATGACTCCGGAGAAAATTTTAGATGCCTTGCGCAGAGCCGGAGCCACTATGGAAGAAAATAATTATAAGGAAACAACCAATCCGATTACCAAACAGGATATGATGGAGCTGGGACTTTCCGGCGGCAAAAACAGTCGGGGAAAACGCCTTATGCTGGTTAAGAAATTGGAGTTTCCGGAACATATCAGCGCCAATGCGCTTTTGCAGGCACTGAATTTACTGATGAATTTAAATCAACTCCGTCAACTGGTGGCGGAATTGGAGACGAAAGATGATTGATATTCAGGTTAAAAACCTCACAAAGTTTTTTGTGATCGGGGAGAACCTTCTGGAGGATCTGAGTTTTCAGATCCAGGAAGGGGAGTGTGTGGCGATTCTTGGCCGTAACGGCTGCGGAAAGACCACCCTTCTGAAGATCCTCACCGGAGAAATGGAATATGACAGCGGTGAGGTCTACGTTAACCCCCATAAACGATTGGGCCTGATCTCGCAGATCCCCAAGTTCCCTGCGGGTTATACAGTGGAGGATGTGCTGCGTTCTGCGTTTAAAGAGCTTACCGGCGCAAAGAAGAAAATGGAAGCGCTGGAACTGCAGATGACAGATGGCGCAACCAGGGAACAGTTGCAGCAATATGATGCGTTGAGCCAGCGCTATGAATCCGGCGGTGGCTATGAAATGGATGTGCAGGTGGATAAGATCTGTAATGGTTTAGGCATTGCCGCGGAGCAGCGGATACAGCTTTTTGACAGCCTTTCCGGTGGAGAGAAAACCCGTGTGAACCTGGCGCGACTGTTGCTGGAAAAGACGGATATTTTGCTTCTGGACGAGCCCACTAACCATCTGGATCTAAAGAGCGTCGAATGGCTGGAGGAGTACATTAACAGCTTTAAGGGAACGGTTGTGGCGATCTCCCATGACCGTTATTTCCTGGATCGTATAGCTGACCGTGTAATTGAGATCGTAGACGGCCACGCAGAGTTTTATTCCGGCAACTATTCATTTTATATTGAGGAAAAACAGGCACGGTTCAACCTGCAGCTCAAGCAATATGAGCAGGAGCAGGCAAAGCTGAAACAGCTTGGCTTTACTGTGGAGCGCATGAAGGGTTGGGGTATCAACAACCGAACCCTGTACCGCCGAGCTATGTCTATCCAACACCGGATGGAGCGCATCCGTAAGACGGAAAAGCCGAAAACCGAAAAAACAATGAAGGCATCATTTGGCGAAAAGGATTTTTCCGGAGACGTGGTGTTTCAGATCAAGAATATGGCAAAAGCCTTTGGCAATCGCACACTGTTTTCTGATGTAGAATTGCGTGTGGAGGGCGGGGAACGCATTGCCCTGTTGGGTGATAATGGCACAGGCAAGTCAACATTTATCAAGTGCCTTTTAGGTGAGGAAAAGTTCCAGGGCAAGTTGCAGTTTGGTCCTACGGTCAAATGGGGATATCTGCCGCAGATTATTCATTTTGCCCACCCCGAGCGGACGTTGTATGACACCATGCTCTACGAGAAGAATTGCACTCCGCAGACTGCTCGTGACCGCCTGGGCGCATTTATGTTCCAGGGTGAGGATGTGTTCAAAACCGTAGGCAACCTCTCCGGCGGCGAGCAGTCCCGTCTAAGGCTGTGTATGCTGATGGACGAGAAGATCAATCTTCTCATTTTGGACGAACCCACCAATCATTTGGATATAGCATCCCGTGAGTGGGTAGAGGCGGCTATTGAGGAGTTTGAGGGAGTCTTGCTGTTCGTGTCTCACGACCGCTATTTTATCGAAAAGTTTTCGGAGCGAATCTGGCTTCTTGAGGATGGGAAGATACGGGATTTTAAGTGCGGCTATAGCAAATACCGTTCTATCATTGAACACGAAAAAGCAATGAAAGTTCCGGAACCCTCTGCCCCTAAGCCGAAGAAAGAAAAGCCCAAGGGTGGCACAAAGGAAACGGAAAAACTGGTGCGGCGCCTGGAGCGGGAAATCGAGAAGCAGGAAAATGTCATTGCTGACCTGGATGCCAAAATAGAGGCAAATGGCGCCGATTATCAGGAACTTGCCAAGCTTTATGCAGAAAAGGAACAGGCAGAGAATGTTCTGCTGGAGTTGATGACCCAATGGGAGGAAGCCCAGGAATGTCTGAGTTAACTTATCTTGCTGCCGCAAAAGAGGATATTCCCGCAATTTTTGCCTTGTGTAAAGATCTGATTGATGCATATGAGGATGTTGAGTCCATAGACTATGCACATGTGACAGCTTGGGTGGGGGAGAAGATCCGCGAGAATATCTCCTCCTACACCTGCGTTTATTGCAACGGTGAGAAAGCAGGCTATTATCATCTGACCGAAGAAGCGGATGGGTGGGAACTGGATGACCTGTATATTCTGCCATCTTTTCGGAGCCGTGGCATTGGCTCTCAGATTCTAAAACGGTGCATAGAGCAGACCAACGGACCGATTTATCTTTATGTTTTTAAAAAGAACACAGGCGCAATCCGTTTGTATGAGAAATTTGGATTTGTGACTGAGCGAAAGGTTGGCAATACCCGAATGATTATGCGCCGAGAAGGTTGACACTCGGATTGAACAGGTCTATAATATGGATATCAAATTCTAAGGAGTTAGAGAAATGAGTTCTTGTAACGGAAATTGTTCCAGCTGCAGCAGCGCCGATTGCGGTGACCGCAAGAAGGAAAGCCTGCTGGCACAGCTGAATCCCAAAGCCAATGTAAAGAAAGTAATTGCTGTGGTTTCCGGTAAAGGAGGCGTAGGCAAGTCCACCGTCACCTCTATGCTGGCAGTGGCAATGTCCCGCAAGGGTAAGCGGGTCGGTGTGCTGGATGCGGATATTACCGGTCCTTCTGCGCCCACCGCATTTGGTGTCAGTGAGTGCCGCGGTGCAACTGAGGAAGGCCTGTATGCGGCTATGACTACCGGCGGCATCCAAGTGATGTCCATCAATCTGCTGTTAGATAACTCCACCGATCCTGTTCTGTGGCGTGGCCCGGTGATTGCCGGTGCGGTCAAACAGTTCTGGACCGATGTGATCTGGGAAGATGTGGATTATCTTTTCGTAGATATGCCCCCCGGAACCGGCGATGTGCCTCTGACGGTGTTCCAGAGCCTGCCTGTTGACGGTGTGGTGATTGTTACCAGTCCGCAGGATCTGGTGTCTATGATCGTGTCCAAGGCTGTGAAGATGGCGAATATGATGCACGTTCCTGTTTTGGGCTTCGTAGAAAACTACAGTTATCTGCAGTGTCCCGATTGCGGAAAGAAGATCGAGGTTTTCGGTAAAAGCAATCTGCCCCAGATCGCAGAAGCCTTTGATCTGCCTATTCTGGCACAGCTTCCTATCGATCCTGCTGTGGCAGCAGCCTATGATAGCGGTATGATGGAAACCGTTAATACCGAAGGTGTTAATGGCGTAATTGAAGTAATTGAAAAGCTATAAAAAATACCCCAGCGGCAAGCCGCTGGGGTGCTTTTTATTTGATTAGTCAGTGGTGTAGTTGTCGAAATAACCCTGGATATAGACGATGGGAGTACCCTTGTCACCGGAGCCGGAGGTCAGATCGCACAGAGAGCCGATCAGGTCGGTCAGGCGGCGGGGGGTAGTGCCCTGGGACGCCATATTGCCAACCAGGCTAGAGCCGTCCTTCTTCTGAATCTCGTTCTTGATGGCATCCTGCAGTTCCTTACCAGAGAGGTTTGCAAAGTCATTATCGGCAAGGTACTTCATCTTCAACTCGTTGGGAGTGCCCTCCAAACCTGCGGTATAGGCAGGGGAGACTACGGGGTCAGCCAGCTCCCAGATCTTGCCAACAGGATCCTTAAACGCACCGTCGCCGTAGACCATAACTTCAATGTGCTTGCCGGTAATCTCCAGGAGCTTTGCCTGGATATCTTCTACCAGATCCTGGCAGTCCCGGGGGAAAAGCTTGACCTTGTCTTCGGTGGACTTGTTGGAGCCCAGCAGGCCGTAGCGAGCATTGTAGCCGCTGCCGTTAATGGATTCGGTCATGATCTCGTCCAGACCAAATACGCGTTCAGCACCCGCTGCCAGCAGCAGACGCTTGGTGCGCTGGCGGGTGTGAATGTCACAGTTCAGGACGTTCTTGGTGTAGGAGAGGATAGCTCTGGGATCGTTTGCAAATACAAACTCCACCTCAGCGCCGCATTCCTTGACCAGCTCACCGTAGTATTCCACATAGTCCACACCGGTGAAGGGATGCTTTTCATAGCCGAAATACTCGCGGTATTTCTTCTCATCCAACACGTCACGGTAGGGGTCGACATTGTGCTTATCCATCAGATCCCAGTTGATCAGGTGGTTACCCACTTCGTCAGCAGGGTAACTGAGCATAATCACAACCTTCTTGCAGCCCTTAGCAATGCCGCGCAGACAGATAGCAAAACGGTTACGGCTCAGGATGGGGAAGATAACACCAACAGTATCACCGCCAAATTTGTGGCGAACGTCCTCAGCGATGGTCTCAACATCAACATAGTTGCCCTGTGCACGAGCAACGATGGACTCAGTCATAGCCACCACATCACGGTCACGAGGGGTGAGTCCGTCTTCCTTCATCGCATCAACAATGCAGCCGGAAACGATCTGAACCAGATCGTCACCTTCACGGATAATGGGAGCTCGGACACCCATAGAAACAGTACCAATCATCCGGCTCATAAACTAACACATCCATTCTTGATAGTATCGCAAACCAACAGTTTGCCTTTTACCGTATTATTATAATACACCAATGTGCATTTGTAAAATAAAAATTTTTAAAAATCTAAAAATATTTGTAATTTATTGTACATTTCTTCCGGGGGAGACAAAGGAAAACAGCCGCCAAAATGGCGGCTGTTGTTTTGCAATATAAACTGAATTACTTCAGCTCTGCGGTAGCGCCAGCTTCTTTCAGCTCGGCAACCAGCTTCTCTGCATCTTCCTTGGAGATAGCTTCCTTCAGGGTCTTGGGGCAGTTGTCAACCAGATCCTTAGCGTCCTTCAGGCCCAGGCCGGTAGCAGCGCGGACAACCTTGATGACGTTCAGCTTAGAAGCGCCGGCATCCTTCAGGATGACGTCGAACTCGGTCTTCTCCTCAGCAGCCTCAGCAGCAGCGCCAGCAGCGGGAGCAGCAACAGCAGCAGCAGCGGCGGAAACGCCGAAAACTTCCTCCAGGGTGTGAACCAGCTCGGACAGCTCCAGAACGGTCAGGCCCTTTACTTCCTCAACGAGAGCAGTGACTTTTTCACTAGCCATTGTAATATCCTCCTAAAATGTAATGTTTAGTGTTTGTTTTTGTGTGAATGGATTAGGCCTCTGCGTCAGCAGCAGGAGCCTCGGGAGCCTCAGCGGGAGCCTCGGCGGGTGCTTCGGCAGGAGCCTCAGCGGGAGCTTCAGCAGGAGCCTCAGCTTCAGCAGCAGCGGGAGCAGGCATTGCGCCGCCCTCTTCGACCTTGATACGGATCTGATCCAGAACGAAGGCCAGGCTGGAGATAGGTGCCAGGAAGGTACCCAGAACAGAAGCAACCAGAGCGTTCTTGCTGGGCAGTTCGCTAAAGCCGTTCAGCTGATCTGCGGACAGAACGCTGCCTTCAACGATGCCACCCTTAATGGAAAGAGCGATCTTGTTCTTCTTGGCGAACTCGGCGACAATACGCGCAGGAGCGATGGGGTCGCCGGTGGTGGAAGCCATTGCGGTAGTGCCGTTGAGAATCTCGTCGAAGTCGTAGCCACAATCCTTGGCTGCGAAACGGGTCAGAGTGTTCTTAACAACGGTGTATTCCACATCAGCTTCGCGGAACTGCTTACGCAGAGCGGTGTCCTGAGCAACGGTGATACCCTTGTAGTCAACAAAAACCACGGAAGTAGCTTCCTTGATCTTGCCGGATAGAGCATCAACAACTGCCTTTTTGCTCTCAAGAACCTTTGCGTTGGGCATGTGTGTTTCACCTCCGAAAATAAAAAGTGTCTTCCTGCCAGAAGACAGAAAGACACGCAGAAATCTTATCAGCGCACCTCGGCAGGACTTACGGCATAGCCACCTGCTGTCTTTGGCAACTTTGGTATTATAGCAAAAACCCCTTGAGTTGTCAAGGGGTTTTTGTTAAATATTTAGGAAAAATCAGATATACTTGGTAGTATTGACCTTCACGCCGGGGCCCATGGTGGAAGCCACGGTGCAGGAACGGATATACTGACCCTTAGCTGCAGCGGGCTTAGCCTTCACAACAGCGTTCATCAGGGTATCCATGTTCTCGCTAAGCTTGTCAGCACCGAAGGAAACCTTGCCGATGGGGCAGTGGATGATGTTGGTCTTGTCCAGACGGTACTCAACCTTACCAGCCTTGATTTCCTTAACAGCAGCGCCAACATTGGGGGTCACGGTGCCAGCCTTGGGGGAGGGCATCAGGCCCTTGGGGCCCAGAACCTTACCCAGACGGCCAACCAGGCCCATCATGTCGGGGGAAGCAACAACGACGTCAAAGTCGAACCAGTTTTCCTTGGTGATCTTCTCAACCAGCTCCATGCCGCCAACATAGTCAGCGCCTGCAGCGGTAGCTTCTTCCACCTTAGCGTCCTTAGCGAAAACCAGAACGCGAGCGGTCTTACCGGTACCGTTGGGCAGAACCACGGCGCCGCGGACCTGCTGGTCAGCGTGACGGGAGTCAACACCCAACTTGATGTGCAGCTCGACGGTCTCGTCGAACTTTGCGGAAGCACCCTTCACAACCAGATCCAGAGCTTCTGCGGGTTCATACTGAACAGAGCGGTCAATCAGCTTGGCGC
>JAZNZH010000042.1:0-3552 GCA_045594845.1 Faecousia sp.
AGTTCTCCGAATTGGTGGCCGTCTATGGCTTTCAGGAAGGCTGCAATCATATCCTCATCCATAGGCTTTAATTCTTTGCGGACTGCCCGAGGGAGAATACAAGAGTCAGCCGGATTACTTTTTATGTACCCATTGGATATACACACAATTAAAGCAAAGCAGGTGACATACAGCAAAAATCTCAGCATCTATAAAGCGGCCAGAAATGTTTTTATTACAGCATATGGTTTGAAAACGAGTGTGCACATTCATCAAATGGGTATTGATGCAATGCTCTATGCAGATATGGCAAAAGAGAGTATCTCTAAAGCCATAGGCAAGCCAAACGAGCAAAGCACTCTTGATGCAATTCCCCAAATTAGAGAAATCTTAAGTGACAGTGTGCTTATAGGGATTGAACGCATAGCCCACACAGGCAATAAGGGTACGGCTTTGTATGGATACAGACTCTACAATCTATATTGGTATGATGATGGACAGAAAAAAACCCCCAACTGCCTGGTGTGTACTGTAGTACAAAGCACAGATTCAGCCGAGGGATATGTGTTCCACAATATAGAAAATGTTACCGTTGAGCAGGATCTGCCCGGAAACAAGACCGGTATGCCCCCGTCGCTCAACAGTAACATCTATACTGTAGCACAGCTTTACAAAACTGTCAAGAAGATTGACCGAGGAAATGGTGGACTGAAGTACACAGACGCCGAGAAGGACAAATACCTGTTTGCATATACGGAGCGCAGAGACGGCGCAAAATACTCCGATCGGGACTACTCATATGAGGCACTTACAAGCAAGCCTGATATGGTGGTAACTACGGTGGATGGTAATGTCCCAAAGAACCGTGCGGATGTTGTTGCTATGGCGAAGAAAAACGCCGCCAAGGTGGGAAAGTTTGAACCCAAAACAGGCAGTGTGAGTGTTCACGTTGATGATATTGAGAAAGATGTTGTTATTGGTACTGTTGGACTGAAGCACGGTTTGGAAGGTCGGCGCACAGAAAATGCAATTGTCACATTGAAGGCCGGCGAGATCTTGCGGAACTCTATCCGTATCAATGAACTTACTCCCAAGAGGGAAGAGGCTGATAGTAGCTACATTCTGATTGGTGTAGCAAAAAGCAACAACGGAGACTTTTATATTGTGCGTTCTGTTGTCAACACATTCAAGCACGAACTGATTTCCATGGATGTCCTATATGCGATTAATGCAAAAAAAGGGAATCGGCTGCGCTCAATGCGCCCAGGGTTTCAAGGCCCCGTTACCGATTCCACTATCAGTATAGCGGAACTTTTAGACTATGTCAACCAGTATTTTCCCGATATCCTCCCGGAAGATGTGTTGAAACACTATGGATATGATGCAAGACCTGATGGAGACGTATAGGAGATGGTTTTTCTTGACATTTCCTCTATTAACTATTACAATTTGAACAGAATATTGTACTGCCACCGGGTAGTAAGCGAAAGCGCTTGTTTGCACATCGTTAGGTCTTAGAAGATGTGCAGGCAGGTGCTTTTTGTGTTTTGGGAGGGCATATGAAGAAACTGACTGCTTATTTTTCCAAAAGTGAGCTGATCTTGTGGGGCGGCTCTGCGGGACTGATCTTAGTATCTTTTTTGATCTTTGATCGAGTGAATTTTATGACACTTGCGGCATCGTTGATCGGCGTCACTTCGCTTATTTTCAATGCCAAAGGCAATCCTTTTGGCCAAGCACTGATGATTGTCTTCAGTCTGCTTTACGGTGCAATTTCCTATACCTTCTCCTACTTTGGAGAGATGTTCACCTATTTGGGCATGACCGGTCCTATGGCTCTTTTTGCGCTAATCGCATGGCTTCGGAATCCCTATAAAGGAAACCACGCAGAGGTGGCAGTAAACAGAATCGGTAAATGGGAAAGCATGTTTATGTATATGTTGACAACTGTGGTAACCGTTGTTTTTTATTTTATTCTGGATCACTTCAATACTACCAATATGATCCCCAGCACCATCTCTGTTACCACCAGTTTTATTGCGGTGTATTTGACCTTTCGCCGCAGTCCTTACTTTGCCCTGGCTTATGCCGCCAACGATGTGGTGCTGATCGTGCTGTGGATCCTTGCTGCACGAGAGAATATCAGTTATCTTTCGGTCATCATTTGCTTTGTAATGTTTCTGGTCAATGATTTATACGGTTTTTTTAACTGGAAACGAATGGAGCAACGGCAGCAGTGTGGCTGACAGCATAATTAGAAGAGAGTTGCACCAAATAGGAAGAATGTACAGTTTGGCGATTGCAAAAACCGTTGGTATTACTCACTTTTTGCTTGCGTCCTGTAAAACAAATCGCACCAATTTGGGTAGTCATAGCGGATCTGCTGTGAATACCTTTTCTTTCATACTGCTTTCCGCAATCGAGCAACGGATGATGTTAGATATCTGCTGAAGCGTTAGCGGGTCAGCCGCTTTACTTTTGCATAACTCACGAAAAAGCCGGAAGAATAAGTATATCACAGCGAAGGGAGTGATGTGCTTGTTCAAGCACGAAAAACAGTTATTTCACCCTGTAGGAGTGGAGCGCCCCAATCCTCAGTATGCGGCGCTGCTGCAGGAGCAACTTGGCGGCGGCAACGGCGAATTGAAAGCAGCCATGCAGTATATGTCCCAAAGCTTCCGCATCAAGGATCCTGATATCAAGGATCTGTTCTTGGATATCGCCGCAGAGGAATTGGGCCATATGGAAATGATTGCCCAAACCATCAATCTTCTCAACGGTCACGATGTAAATGCGGCACAGGTGCCCAACGGCGAAATTCAAAGCCATGTGCTCCTGGGGCTGAATCCGGGCCTCATCAATGCTTCCGGATATTCCTGGACAGCAGACTATGTGACAGTGACCGGGGATCTATGTGCGGACCTGTTAAGCAATATCGCATCGGAGCAGAGGGCGAAGGTCGTCTATGAATACCTGTATAGGCAGATCAATGACAAGAAAGTGCGCGAAACAATCGATTTTCTGCTAAACCGGGAAGAAGCACACAATCAAATGTTCCGGGATGCCTTCAATCGAGTGCAGAATTCCGGTTCCAACCAGGATTTTGGAACCACCAAAGCTGCAAAAATGTACTTCTCCTTGTCCGATCCCGGTCCCAACACATTCGCGGGCAATCCGGTAAATCCCCCCAAGTTTTCTAACTGATCGAAAATGACCAGATACAAGCAGCGTCATTTTTACAGCAAACAGCAGACTGTACCGGGTGTTTTTTGTCGTTGATAGGACAAGGCTGTTATGAACACTCGCACCAGAAGAAATTCCTCATGTCTGTTTAAGATATGAGGAATTTTTTATGGTAGTTTTAAGCCAAATTAATTTGAAAACCAATAGGGGTCAATGCAGTGTTTCCCTTATGTTTTCCCTTATCCGCTTACAGTCTTAATAAACTGCTCCATCCGGGCAGCACTCTCTTTTTTCATTTTTTCGGTTACGTGACCGTAAATATCCAATGTAAAAGCGGCTGTTGCGTGGCCTAAATTTTCTTGAACAGTCTTAATGTCGTCTCCAGATCTG
>JAZNZH010000043.1:0-20948 GCA_045594845.1 Faecousia sp.
AAGGTAATAGTGAAAAAGTAAAAATCCCCGTTCTTGCGAACGAGGATTTTTGGTGGGGGAGGACGGATTCGAACCATCGAAGCGATACGCAGCAGATTTACAGTCTGTCCCCTTTGGCCACTCGGGAACTCCCCCATATTCAATTTCACTGAGTCTGGTTGGAGCCGGTAGACGGACTCGAACCCCCGACCTGCTGATTACAAATCAGCTGCTCTACCAACTGAGCTATACCGGCGACTCAAACAGAACACGCTTATTATAGTCACCGCAAGGCGGTTTGTCAAGGACTTTTTTCGCGATTTTGTGAAAAGGTTGCAAAGGTTCTGCACAGGGTTGACAGTACCTGCTATTTATAGTATCATTTAGGGGAAATCAACACAGAAAGGTGTAATAATTATGGCTATTCTTTCTCCCTCTATTTTGTCTTCCGATTATATGAATATGGAGCGTGATTATACCGAAGCAAAGAAGCTTGGTGTGAAGTGGCTTCATGTGGATATCATGGACGGTCATTTCGTTCCCAACCTGTCCTTCGGTTACTCTATGGTCAAGGCAATGCGCCCCATCACCGACCTGGTGCTGGATGTCCATCTGATGATCGAGACTCCCATCCGCTATGTGGAGGAGTTCTGTAAGGCTGGCGCTGACTACCTGACCATTCATGTGGAAGCAGACACCCCCGAGAACATTATGAAGACCCTGGATAAGATCCGCCAGCTGGGTGTAAAGCCCGGTATCGTGCTGAAACCCAAGACTCCCGCAGAGGCAGTTGCCCCCTATCTGGATAAGGTGGATATGGTGCTGGTTATGACTGTGGAGCCCGGCTTCGGCGGTCAGAAATTCATGGCGGATATGATGCCCAAGGTCAAGAAGCTCCGCGAGATGATCAATGAGGTCAACCCCGCTTGCCATCTGGAGGTGGACGGCGGTGTGGATCTGACTACCTGCGTGACCTGCAAGGAGAACGGCGCGGACGTTCTGGTTGCCGGTTCTGCCTACTTTGGTTCCAAGGACAAGGCAAACTTCATCAAAGAGATCGAGGCTTAATACATACCGGGTGTGGGTTTCCACACCCGGTTTTTTATAAGTATTTTGCAGTCAGCGACGCCACAGTGAATCCAACAAAATCTGCAATCAGCGCAGCCGGTACGGTGTACCGGGTCTTTTTTATTCCGGCTGCACCGAAGTATACACTGATGGTGTAAAAGGTGGTTTCTGTAGAACCCAGCATAATGGCGGCAGTTCTGCCAATTTGGGAATCCACGCCGTAGCGGGCCATCAGGTCAGCGCCTACCGCCAATGCGGCGCTGCCGCTGACAGGACGAATCAGTACCAAAACGGCCGTTTCCGGTGGAATGCCCACAAAGCGAAATACCGGCCCAAGGTATTTACTCAGCAGATCGATTGCACCTGATGCCCGGAGCATACTGACCGCTGTCAGCAGCAGTACAAGGGCAGGCACTAATGTAACTAAAAGTCGCAGTCCATCTGCTGCTCCCGAGAGCATCAGGTCATAGGGGTTTTCCTTGCGACGCAAGGCAAAACAGCAAACCGCAAACAGTAGCAGCGGTACAAGATAATCCGTTATTTTCGCCATATTTTCTCCAAAAGCCAAGCAGCGACGAGACCCAAACCTGCGGAGCAAATGCTGGTGATCCACACTGCCGGTAGAATATCAAACGGGGATTTTGCACCTAAATTTGCCCGGACTGCCGCCACTGTGGCGGGGATCAATTGGATGGATGCGGTGTTTAAAACGATCAGTCGGCAAAGCTCTCCGGTTGCGGTATCCCGGCCTTTTGCCAGGGCTTTCGCAGCCTGGATGCCCATAGGTGTTGCAGCATTTCCCAATCCCAGAAAATTGGCGCAGATATTGGCGCTGATGCTGGAGGCAAACGCCGGATTTGTTCTGGCGCTGGGAAAGACCCGGCCAATCAAGGGCATTAACAGTTTTGACAGCTTTGCGGTGACTCCTGTCTTCTCCATCAGCTTGCCAACACCCGTCCAAAGACATAGGGAACCTGCGATGGAGATGCTCAGGGTAATACCTGCCTGTGCCCCTTGGGGCACAGCTGCAGCCAGTGCACTGCCTTGTCCGGTAAAGAGCGCTGCCAGCAAGGATATTCCTAAAAATACCGTAAAAATCCAACTCATAACCATAGGCGATTCCTCCTCGTACAAATTCGCAAACCCTATTTGCATTCTATGAGAAAATGTGGTATTGTATATCCCAAAGGAGCGAATGAATATGCTGTATCTCGGTTGCCATTTGTCTGCATCTGCGGGCTATA
This sequence comes from Faecousia sp., assembly GCA_045594845.1. Taxonomy (GTDB): domain Bacteria; phylum Bacillota; class Clostridia; order Oscillospirales; family Oscillospiraceae; genus Faecousia. The sequence goes on from JAZNZH010000043.1 coordinate 2,292, forward strand.
TGGCTATGGTGGAGACCGCCCGATCCATCGGCGCCAACACCTTTGCGTATTTTACAAGAAATCCCCGGGGTTCTTCCGCTAGAAAGGACGATCCCACGGACATAAATAATGGCGTGGAAGCCTTGGAAAATATGGGTTTTGGCAAATTGGTGGCCCACGGCGCTTATACAATGAATCTGTGTACCGCCCAGGCAGAAAACCGGGCCTTTGCCGCCAGTATTTTAGCAGACGACCTGAAAAGGGTAGCGGCACTTCCGGGCAACTACTATAATTTCCATCCTGGCAGCCACGTAGGCCAGGGTATGGAGACAGGCATTGCCCAGATCGTGGATGCTTTGACGGAAGCAATGAAACCGGATTACCCCGTAACCGTCCTGCTGGAGACCATGGCCGGCAAGGGCAGTGAGGTAGGCGGCAATTTTCAGGAGCTTAAGGATATTATCGATGGCGTAGGCCGTGAGGATATAGGCGTCTGCCTGGATACCTGCCATGTGTTCGACGGCGGTTACGATATCGTCAACGACCTGGACGGTGTCCTGGAGGAATTTGACCGGGTAGTGGGTCTGTACCGCCTGAAAGCCTTGCACCTGAATGATTCTAAGAATGTTTTTGGCAGCCATAAAGACCGCCACGCCTGTATCGGCCAGGGCAATTTAGGTCTTAAAACATTTGAAAGTATTGTAAATCATCCTGCCCTGAAGGGTCTTCCTATGATTCTGGAAACCCCCAATGAGCTTCCCGGCTATCAGCGAGAGATTGCACTTTTAAGAAGTCTGGAAAAATAACTAAGAAGGAGGGAGCAATATGTTGATATTAGCCAGCACATACAGTGATGTGCTTAACGCAGCGCTGCGCTGGATGGCGCCTGTTATCGTGTTTATGCTGATGCTCCGTTGTCTGCTTCCTCTGCTGCGTTTCCCCCGGGAGCCGGAGATCTGGGGTTGGCTCTGCCTGGAAAACGGGGACCGACTCCCTATCACCCATTGGGAAAACATTATCGGCAGCGGTAAAAACTGCGATATTGTCATTGATGACGCAAAGGTCTCCAAGACCCATTGCGTCCTGACCCGCTATGATGACGGCAGCTGGACGGTTACCGACACGGATTCCTCCACAGGTGTGAAGATCAACAACAAAAAGCGGGAGATCTGGGCATTGAAGCAGGATGATGTGATCAGCTTAGGCGGCCTGGAAATGACCCTGCAGCCCATCACCAAAAAGCAGGAAAAGCGGCTGGCTCAGATCCGTACCAAAGCCTCTTCCTTTTTCTCCGGATTCGGCAATCTCTTACTGCTGACAGCATTTCAGGCTCTTTGTGCTTTGGCGTATTGCCTCAGTGGCAACGGCCAGCATATCCAGTCTGTCTTGCTGGGTTTTGGCGGTCTTATGGTCACCCAGTGGCTTTTGATGCTGTTCTATATCTTTATCCGCCGCACCTCCTTTGAGGTGGAAACAGTAGCGTTTTTATTGACCACTATGGGTATGTGCGCGATTTGTGCTGTGGCACCCGATGAGGCAGTCAAACAGGTGGTTGCAGTGATGTTGGGCGTAATTGCCTTTTTGGGTGTGGGTTTTGCCGTCCGTGACCTGGAGCGGGCTAAGATCGTCCGTTATTTCGCAGCGGTGGCTGGTATCGGTTTTTTGCTGATCACGCTGGTGTTCGGCACAGAATACAACGGTGCTAAGAACTGGCTGATGATCGGCTCCACATCTTTGCAGCCTTCGGAGCTGAGTAAGGTGTGCTTTGTGCTGGTGGGCGCTTCCGCTATGGACCGACTGGTGAAAAAGCGCAACCTGATCCTGTTTATTGCCTATTCTGCCACCCTGTGCGGCTGCTTGGCAATTATGAACGACTTCGGCACGGCGCTGATTTTCTTCTTTGCGTTCCTGGTGATTGCCTACCTGCGTTCCGGCAGCTTGGGAACTATCGCCCTGGCTATTACAGCCCTGGTTTTTGCAGGTATGATCGCCCTGAAGATTGCCCCTCACGCAGTACAGCGATTCTCCAATTGGCGGCATATCTGGGAAGATCCTATGGACGGCGGTTATCAGCAGACCAGAGCCCTGATGTGTATGGCGTCCGGTGGTTTTCTGGGCTTGGGACCCGGTCGCGGCTGGATGAAAAATCTCTTCGCCGCAGACTCCGATGTGGTGATTGCCACTATTACCGAGGAATGGGGACTTCTCATCACGGTAATGCTGATCCTCAGCGTGATCGCTCTGGCTGCCTTTGTGGTGCGCTCTGCCACCATGGGTCGAAGCAGTTTTTACACCATCAGCGCATGCGCTGCGGTGTGTATTATGGTGGTGCAGGTGATCCTAAATGCTTTGGGTACAGTGGATGTATTGCCGCTGACCGGCGTTACGTTCCCATTTTTGTCCAACGGCGGTTCCAGTATGATTTGCTCTTGGGGCCTTTTGGCGTTTATTAAAGCGGCAGATACCCGGCAGAACGCCAGCTTTGCTGTCCGACTGCCCCGGAGAGGGGGTAAGGACGATGAATAGGATCGCAAAACGAACCTGGGTGGCAATGGTGCTGTCCTTGCTGCTGTTTTCCGGATTGGTTTTTTTCCTTTGTGAGTTTATTATTGAGTCCAAACATTGGACGATCCAGGATAACTCACCTCACGTCTACAATGACGAGGGAAAACTCACCTGCGGCGCGGTTACGGATCGGGAGGGCCTGTTGCTGCTCAATTCCAACGACGGCCGGGTCTATTCCTCCGATGCGACGATCCGCAAATCTACCGTCCACTGGGTAGGCGACACCTATGGTATGATCTATGCGCCGGTTGTGCCGCACTATTCAGAGTATCTTCTCAACTACAATGTATTCAATGGCGTCTATCATTACGGTGACAGTAAAACCGTTGCGAGGCTGACCCTTTCTGCCCAAATCCAGGCAGCAGCACTGGAGGCGATGGGTGATTACAAGGGTACAGTAGCGGTGTACAATTATGAGACCGGTGAGATCCTTTGTGCGGTGACAACACCCACCTTTGACCCCAATACCCCTCCGGATGTGGAAGGAGATGTGGGACAGGAGAACGAAGGACTCTACTATAACCGCTTTACCCAGGGCCAGTATATTCCCGGCTCGATCTTCAAGATCGTGACCCTGGCGGCAGTGCTGGAGGAATTCCCTGATATCACGCAGGAAACCTTTACCTGTACCGGCTCCTGTGTGTTCGGCCCCGACGAGATCACCTGTGAGGATCCCCATTATGACCAGACACTGCAGCAGGCGTTCCGCAATTCCTGCAACTGCGTATTTGCCCAGCTGTCGGAACGGCTTGGACCTCAAAAGCTCCGCGGTTATGTGGAGAAATTCGGTGTAATGGATAGCATTTCCTTTGACGGCGTGAATACGGCAAAGGGTAATTTTGACATCTCCGATGCTATGGATGCAGGTGTTGCATGGAGTGCCATCGGTCAGCACAAGGATCAGATCAATCCCTGCGGTTTTATGACCTTTATGGGTGCTATTGCCGGCGGCGGTCAGGGCGTGACACCCTATGTGGTGGACAGTGTAATGGCCGGAAAGCAAACTACCTATCAGGCGCAAGGCGCAGTCCGTGAGCCTATTGTGACGGAAGCGACGGCGGAGATCCTGCGGTCTTACCTCCGGCTGAATGTGTCGGAAAAGTACGGCGACTCCAATTTCCCCGACCTTTCTGTTTGCGCGAAAACCGGTACCGGTGAAGTGGGCGGTGAGAAAAAGCCCAATGCTATGTTCACCGGCTTTTTGGCAGACGAGGCATATCCTTTGGCGTTTATTATCTGCGTAGAGGACGGCGGCTACGGCAGCAAAGTGTGTGTGCCGATAGCCAGCCAGGTGCTGCAGGCCTGTAAAACCGTTATGGACGGCGAATAATTCAGATATGGAAAGAATACCCCCTGCATAAGTTGTTGCAGGGGGTGTTTTTATGTACAGACATCATCAGCTTTGGGGAATGACGCTGGTGGCTTTTGGGGTCGGCATTCTGGTTGGCACCTGGATTTCTGCCGCTTTCTTTTGTCATTTTATAGGAATCATAGCGCTTATCAGCGGATATTGCATTTTGCGGAAAAACAAATGACATAACCTTGTCCTTTGGTGAATAGAATGTATTAGCATTTGTGTGATAAGGAGTGATCCCTTTGGAAATTGCGTTTGAGAAGACAGCGCAGCCCTGCTTGCAAAAGGTAAAGTGGGAGGTGCGCAATAGCGAGGAGACCCAGGAGATCCGCATCCCGGATGAAATGCCGGATGTGGGGACGGTATTGGGTGCATGGGGCCAGGTGCTTTTGCGGGGAAAACAGTGGCGCAGCAATGAGATGCAGGTGACCTCGGGGGTGATGGTTTGGATTTTGTATGCCCCGGAAGGGGGAGGAGAACCCCAAACCTTGGAGGCCTGGATTCCAATGCAGCTGCGTTGGGAGTTGCCGGATACGGATAGAGACGGCAAGATTATGACCTGTTGCACTTTGCGCAATGTGGATGCCAGAAGTATCTCTGCCCGGAAGATTTTAGTGCGGGCCGGGGTAGGAGTGCTGGCGGAAGCGCTGGTTCCTGGGGAGCTGGCGGTATACACGCCAAAAGATGTACCCGAGGATGTGCAGCTACTAACTGCCCGGTACCCTATTGAGCTGGCAGCAGAGGCAGGGGAAAAGCCGTTTTCACTGGAGGATAGTCTCACTCTGCCTGCAGGTTCTCCCCCAATGGCAAAGCCGGTTTATTATTGTCTGCAGCCCCGAATCGGGGAGACCAAAGTGATGGCCGGCAAGGTGGTTTTCCGTGGTACAGCCCAGCTGCATCTGTTGTATCAGGACGAAAATGGCGGACTTTACAGTGTGGATACGGAATTGCCCTTTTCACAATATGCGGAATTGGAGCAGGACTATGATACGGATGCTTCAGCACAGGTACGTTGCGAAGTCACTGGTCTGGAGTTGATTTCCGGAGAAAACGGGATGTGGGAGTTGAAAGCCGGACTGACCGGTCAGTATATGATCTACCATTGCCCGGTGATCCAGGTGGTGGAGGATGGCTACAGTCTCACCAGGGAAGCCATCCCCAATAGGGTAGAAGTGCCGGTAACGGCTGTTCTGGACCGTTCCGTCCAAACCCTCTCCGTACAGCAGACAGTTTCAACGGATGCTGTGAGAATCATTGATCTTTGTATGCTGGCAGATCACGGCGTTGCCCGCAACAGTGCCGGCAGTGCGGAAATCACAGCGCCGGGCGTGTGTCAGATGTTGTACGAAGATTCTCAGGGACAGCTCCAGAGTATGACTGTGGGCTGGGAGGAAAACTGGGATTTCCCGGCAGATGATAAGAGTCAGATCTATCCCTATGTGAGTTTGTCCGGCTTGCCCCAGGCAGTTATGGGGGCAGACAGCGTGATGCTGCGGGGGGACCTGCAGATTGAAGCGACCACCACCTCCGGCAGAGGGGTGACGATGGTTAACGGACTGGATTTGGGACAGGAAAATGTTCCGGACCCGGATCGTCCCAGCTTGATCCTCTGCCGCTGTGGAAATCGCAGCTTGTGGGAGCTGGCAAAGGAGTGCAAAACCACCACACAGGCGATTTGCCACGCCAACGGTTTTGAGGAAAAACCGGGGGAAAACCAGGTGCTGCTGATTCCAATTCCATAAATAATCGCTCTCCGCACAGTGCGGAGAGCGATTTTTGTTGGGACACAAGGCACAGTGGTACGAAAAAGGTTTACAAAATGGGAATGATGTGATATTATGTTATTCAGTAACAGAGGGTTACTGTGTCTACAGAAAAATAAACTGTAAGGAGACTCTGTCCGCTATGTATAAAAGAAGAGAAGCCTCCTGGCTGAAGCATTTGGACTTCATGTTCGTTGACTTTGTTTTGTTACAGCTGGCCTTTTTTCTCGCATTTCTGTTGAGATACTACACAACTGACGGATATGCCCAGGATGCAGAGCTTGATGTGCTGATCATCATAGCGCTGCTGGACTTGGTGGCAAGCTTTGTTTTGCGCAACTATACCGGCATTCTTCGCCGAAATTATAAACGGGAAATTGCAGCGGTCTGTAAGATGGTAGCCTTTGTTTGGACCGGCGCGATTCTGTGGCTGTTCCTGATTAAGGAATCCGAAGAGATTTCCAGAATCGTCATGATAGCCTTCCCGATACTTGCAATTGGCTTCCTGTTCGTCGGACGTTCCATTCTTAAAGCAATTATCCGCAGCCAGAAGAGTCGCCGCAGACTTCGCAGAAGTATTGTGATCGTCTGTGACAAGGATGATTATGCCGACCTGCTGGAGACGTTCCTTAACGACCCCATCGGAGAGTATATGGTCCACGCTGTGGCACTGCTGGATGAGGATGAGCCGGTGACCGACCTGCCGGAAGGTGTGGTTTGCATTAACGACCGGAACGAGCTGATGCAGTTCCTGGTCCACGAATGGGTGGATGCGGTGTTCCTCTGCAAGGAACTGGATCCCAATGCCAACTACGAGCTTACAGCCAAATGTCTGACTATGGGCATCACAGTACACCGTGCGTTGGTAAAATACCGCGCCACAAGTACTCACCGTGTTCTTGAGCAAATGGCGGGCTATACGGTTATGACCCAGAGCATCAAGGTGGTGGATTCCCGCCGGATGCTGGTAAAGCGACTGTTGGATATTGTGGGCGGCTTGGTAGGCGTGATCCTTACCGGCCTGCTGTGTATCATTATTGGTCCTATTATCTATATCAAGTCTCCCGGTCCTATTTTCTTCAAGCAGGAGAGAATCGGTGAAAACGGCAGACGGTTCTATATCTACAAGTTCCGCTCTATGTATCTGGATGCAGAAGAGCGTAAGAAGGAACTGATGGATCAGAATGCCATCAAGGACGGCATGATGTTCAAGATGGAGAACGACCCCCGTATTATCAAGGGCATCGGCCATTTCATCCGCAATCATTCCTTGGATGAATTCCCTCAGTTCTGGAATGTGCTTAAGGGTGATATGAGCTTGATCGGCACCCGTCCTCCCACACCGGATGAGTGGGAAAAGTATGAACTGCATCACCGCTCCCGTCTGGCGGTTAAGCCCGGTATTACCGGCGCATGGCAGGTAGGCGGCAGAAGCGACATCACCGATTTCGAGCAAGTGGTGGAGATGGATGTGGATTATATCAGACATTGGTCTTTGTCTCAGGACATTAAGATCATTTTTAAAACCATCGGCGTGATCCTGAAAAAGGATGGCGCAGAAAACCGATAATTGGAGGAACGTAAGATGAAAGGTATTATTTTGGCCGGCGGTTCCGGCACCAGACTGTATCCCTTGACCCGTGTAACCTCTAAGCAGCTGCTCCCCATCTATGACAAACCCATGATCTATTATCCCATGAGCGTCCTGATGAACGCCGGTATCCGGGATATCCTGATCATTTCTACCCCCGAGGACACACCCCGCTTCCAGAGCCTGCTGGGCGACGGTAAGCAGTTCGGTGTCAAGCTGTCCTATGCAGTGCAGCCCAGCCCCGACGGCCTGGCACAGGCGTTTATCATCGGTGCAGACTTCATCGGTGACGATACCGTTGCAATGGTTCTGGGTGACAATATCTTCTCCGGTCACGGCCTGAAAAAGCGCCTGAAGACCGCTGTGGAAAATGCAGAAACCGGCAAAGGCGCCACTGTGTTCGGCTACTATGTGGACGATCCTGAGCGCTTTGGCATCGTGGAGTTCGATAAGTCCGGCCGTGCAATTTCCATTGAGGAAAAGCCTGAAAAACCCAAGAGTAACTACTGCGTTACCGGTCTGTACTTCTACGACAACCGGGTTGTGGAATACGCAAAGAATCTTAAGCCCAGTAAGCGCGGCGAGCTGGAGATCACCGACCTGAACCGGATCTACCTGGAACAGGGCGAGCTGAATGTGGAACTGCTGGGTCAGGGCTTTACCTGGCTGGATACCGGCACCCACGAGTCTTTGGTGGACGCAACCAACTTCGTTAAGACTGTGGAGACCCATCAGCACAGAAAGATCGCTTGTCTTGAGGAGATTGCATACCTCAACGGCTGGATCACCAAAGAGGATCTGCTGGAAGTGTATGAGATGCTGAAGAAGAACCAGTACGGCCAGTATCTTAAGGATGTGCTGGACGGTAAATATATGGATATTATTGGATAATAGAGGAGAATCATTATGACTATTATTGTTACTGGCGGTGCCGGTTTTATCGGAAGCAATTTTGTGTTCCATATGCTGGGCAAGTACCCGGACTATCGCATCATCTGTCTGGACAAGCTGACCTATGCAGGCAACCTGTCCACCCTGGCACCTGTAATGGACAACCCCAACTTCCGCTTTGTCAAGGCTGACATCTGCGACCGTGAGGCTGTTTATAAGCTGTTCGAGGAAGAACATCCCGATATGGTGGTGAACTTCGCTGCTGAGAGCCATGTGGACCGTTCCATCGAGAACCCCGAGGTATTCCTGCAGACCAATATCCTGGGTACCCAGGTGCTGATGGATGCTTGCCGCAAGTACGGCATTACCCGTTACCATCAGGTTTCCACCGATGAGGTTTACGGTGACCTGCCCCTGGATCGTCCTGACCTGTTCTTCACCGAGGAGACCCCCATTCACACCAGCTCTCCCTACTCCTCCTCCAAGGCCGGCGCAGACCTGCTGGTTATGGCATACCACCGTACCTACGGCCTGCCTGTTACCATCAGCCGCTGCTCCAACAACTATGGTCCCTATCACTTCCCTGAGAAGCTGATCCCCCTGATGATCGCCAACGCTCTGGCTGACAAGCCTCTGCCTGTTTACGGCGAAGGCCTGAATGTCCGTGACTGGCTGTATGTTGAGGACCACTGCAAGGCCATCGATCTGATTATTCACAACGGCCGTGTCGGTGAGGTTTACAACATCGGCGGTCACAACGAGATGAAGAACATTGACATCGTCAAGATCATCTGCAAGGCCCTGGGTAAACCCGAGAGCTTGATCACCTATGTTACCGACCGTAAGGGCCACGATATGCGTTACGCTATCGACCCCACCAAGATCCATACCGAGCTTGGCTGGCTGCCTGAGACCATGTTCAAGGACGGCATCCAGAAGACCATCCAGTGGTACCTGGACAATAAGGAATGGTGGGAGACCATCATCTCCGGTGAGTACCAGAACTACTACGAGAAGATGTACGCAAACCGCTAATAAGAAAAAGAATCCAGATGGTCCGCAGGATTGTCTGGATTCTCTTTAAAAGGAGACCTTTTATGCGTTATTTTGTTACCGGAGTCGGTGGCCAGCTTGGCCACGATGTGATGAACGAACTGGAAAAGCGGGGACACACCGGCGTGGGCAGTGACCTGGCACCGGAAAATCCCGATTATGCAGAGTATGTCCCTCTGGATATTACCAATGCTGCAGCTGTGGAGCAGGTGATCACCCAGGTAAAGCCCGATGTGGTGGTGCACTGCGCTGCCTGGACGGCTGTGGACCTGGCAGAGGATGAGGATAAGCAGGAGAAAGTCCGCGCTATCAATGCTTTTGGCACGCAGAACATTGCTAATGTCTGCAAGAAGCTGGGCTGCAAGATGGTGTATATCTCTACGGACTATGTCTTTGACGGTCAGGGAGAGACTCCCTGGAATCCGGATTGTAAGGATTATAAGCCCCTCAATGTCTACGGTCAGACCAAATTAGAGGGCGAGCTGGCGGTGGCCAATACCCTGGAGAAGTTCTTTATTGTCCGTATTGCCTGGGTTTTTGGCAAGAATGGCAACAACTTTATTAAGACCATGCTCAATATCGGCAAAAAGTATGACACACTCCGGGTAGTGAACGACCAGGTGGGAACTCCCACCTATACCTTTGATCTGTCCCGGCTGCTGGTGGATATGACCGAGACAGAGAAGTACGGTTACTATCACGCTACTAATGAAGGCAGTTATATCTCTTGGTATGACTTTGCCTGCGAGATTTTCCGCCAGGCAGGATACGACACCAAGGTCGTGCCTGTTACCACTGCAGAGTACGGCCTTTCCAAGGCGGCAAGACCCTACAACAGCCGGCTGGATAAAGCAAAGCTAACGCAAAACGGTTTTCAGCCTCTGCCTGTTTGGCAAGATGCGCTGGCCCGTTACCTTAAGGAGATGCAGGAGTGACAACTATGCAATACGTTTTACAAACCAATGACCTGTCGAAGAAATACGGCAAGCATATGGCGGTGAACGGAGCAAATATGAATATTTGCAAAGGAGATATCTACGGCTTTGTGGGCGAAAACGGCTCCGGCAAGACCACAATCATCCGCCTGATCACCGGCTTGATTATGCCCCACAGCGGCAGCTACCGCCTGTTCGGTGTGGAAAACACAGATCCCGAAATCAGTAAAGTCCGTCGCCTGGTAGGCGCTGTGGTGGAAACACCCTCCATCTACCGAAATATGACTGCAAAGGATAACCTGCTGATGCAGGCAAAGATCCTGGGTATCGAGGATGAGGAAAAGGTGCGCCAGACGCTGGAAACAGTAGGTCTGGGCTACCTTTACAACGATAAGAAGAAAGCGGCAAATTTCTCCTTGGGTATGCGCCAGCGTTTGGGTATTGCCATGGCGCTGCTGGGCGATCCTCAGTTCCTGATTTTGGACGAACCTATGAACGGCCTGGATCCTGCAGGCATCGTGGAAGTCCGCGAATTGATTTTGGAACTGAACAAACGGGGTATCACATTCCTGATTTCTTCCCATATTCTCACGGAATTGTCTCTGGTGGCAACCAAGTACGGTATTATCTCCAAAGGTAAGATCGTGGAAGAGATCACCGCGGAAGAGTTCCACAATGTGGGCGGTAAGCATCTGATCCTTCAGGTGGAAGATCCGCAAAGTTTGACGGAACTGGCGCAGAGACTGCTGCCCGGGTTCCCTGTGACTCTGGAAGACGGCAAGGTGAAGATCAGCGGCGATGTGGATCTGAACGCCTTTTTGAAGGAAATCATCGAAAGCGGCAACCGGATCCATTCTGTCAACTGTACCGAGACCGATTTCGAACAATACTACCTTTCTGTGATGGGAGGTGGCGCAAATGCGTAATTTGATCATCTCCGACCTGAGACGAATTGTAAAAGATAAGCTGCTGTTGGTGGTGGGCATTATTGCCGCGGTGTTTGCGGTAATCACACCTCTGTTATATTGGGCCATTTTCCAGGATATGGATGCCCTTTCAATGGAAATGCTGGGCGTTGGTGCCAGCGCAAAGAATCTGTTCTTTACAGCGTTTAATATCGGCAACGATCTGGGCCTGGTGGCGCCGGTTCTCATTGCGGTGATTCTGTTTAAGGATTTCAGCTACGGCACCATCCGCAATAAGATCATTTCCGGCAAGTCCCGCATATCCATCTTCTTTTCTACATATGTTTCTTGCCTGATCGCGCTGTTCGCAGTAACGTTGTTTTATGCTCTGATTACTCTGGGCATCAGCTTGATGCTGTTCCCGTATCAGCAAGATCCCTTTGGCTGGAAAGATGCATGGTATCTGCTGGGCTCTCTGGCACTGGAACTGAATATCTATCTGTTTGCCTCGGCGCTGGTCACCTATATCTGCGTTAGCTCCAAGAATATCGGACTGGTGCTGGTAAAATACCTGGCGATTGTGATGGGCATTACTATGGTCACCAGCATTTTGCAGATTGCGCTGATGGTAGCCCAGTCTGAGGGCGCAGAGACGGCAACAAAAATTCTGGAGTTTGTTCAGAATATTAATATCTATAACTATGTAATGGTCATCGGCAAGGGCACTTCCTATGAAACCAAGGAACTCCTCTTTATGATCGCAACGCCGTTGGTGTTTACATCGGGACTTCTGCTCCTGGGTACAAGTAAACTGAAAAAGAAAGACATCAACTAAAATAAAAAACTCGAGGGAGAAATCCCTCGAGTTTTTTGCTGTTTTTTATCGATCCCGGATGGCGTCGATAGGCTTTTTCGATGCGATTCTGTATACCGGCAGCCAGCTTGCCACAAAGGCGGAGGCCAGACACACTGCCAGCAGCAGAATGCCTTGCCACGGGCCCACATTCAAAATGGTAAGCAGCAGGCCGGTATTGGATTTAATAAAGAAATTAAAGAAACCGCACACAGCAAAAGTTCCGGCAAAGGATAGCACAAAGTTGATCATAGCAATGATAAAACTCTCTGCAAAGAAGATGCGGAACACATCGCTGCTCCGGGAGCCGATGGCTCGCAGAATACCGATCTCCTGCTTCTTATAGGAAATGCTGGTGGCAATGAAGTTGGAGAACAGCAGGGAAGCGAAAATCACGAACACAAGACCCACCCAGAAAAAGACCTTGCTTAGAATCACAAAGCTTTCGTTCAGATTCTTGAGTTCAAAGCTGACAGGGTTCATCAGGTTGTAGGTGATGAGACCTTCTTCATCGGGATCCAGGTCCTGGGCGGAGAAGTCTACCGTCTGCCTAAGTTGTTTGGAATCGGTGGGCATAGGGGAGAGTGTCTGAAGAATATTGGCATCTGCATTGGCAGCCTGGAATTTTTCCGGCAGATAACAGCGCCACTGGCCGTTGGGGATCAGACCTACCACTTTCATTCGATGCTCGCCCACCAGGTGGTCAAAGTCGAATTCACTGTAGGAATACCCACCGGCAATGTTGAAGATGAACTCCAAATCCTGGATGCTGGCGTAGCTGCCTCCGTTATCCCGAATCCAATAAAAATCGTACTGGCTGGGCATCTCGGGGTGCAGTTTTAGCATCAACTCATAGAAGTAGTCTGCGCACAGTACGATTTCATTATCTGCAAGCGCAGTGCGCTGCGTGCCGTCCAGCCAGATAATTTCCTCGCTGGGCGCAGAGGAGAAGGGGCGTAAAGTACCGCCGTACTGCCCGATGTCTGCGTAGCCGCCGCTGGGATACAGAGCAGAGCAGTAGGAAAGTTCGTCCAGCATAAGCCGGGCGGCAGTGCTGAATGTATAGCGATCGCCAACCATCAGCATACCGGTTAGGGAATAGCGCCGCGCATAGCTCAGTTCATTTTCCAGAGCCATAATGCCCAGCTGTTCGATAAAGGAAAGCTTGGAATAATCCACGTTCTTCAAAGGCGCATAGCGGCTCATGTCCAATCCGGTCTCCACTACACCACAGATGGCGAGCGTGCCGTTTTCTGTCCAAATGGTTTTACCCAGCAGATCATTGGCATCCCTGACATCAATGGGAGTGGATGTTTCACCGGTCAAAGGATTGTTTTGGTAATAACCGAATTTTTGGAAGGTCTCCAGGATAGCAGTGCTGACTACCACTTCGTTGGCATTTTCAGGCAGAGTGCCGGCTACGAAATGTGCGCCCATATCATCCAACAGCGCCTGATCGATCCGCATTTCTCCACCAAAGTGGGATATATAGTATCCGGAATAGCCAACGTCAGAGTAATAGTTCTCCTCGGGAATGTTGTTGCTGATGCTTGCATCTGTCCGGTAAACCGGGCGCGGGTTGAGGCCGGTTTTCTCCCGGATTAGATCCAGATCTGTCTGAGACATCATAGTGTGTCCCCAGCGGTTCAGGTCCTCGTTGGTCCACTCTTTTTCAAAGGTTGCATAGGTCACTCTGTTGGCAGGGTCGGACAGAGATTTATAAGCGGTTTTTGCGTAATTGTAGGAAGATACTGTGTTGGCAAGACCGAAAAGCACCAATGCAATGCACGATAGCAGTATGGTCATTACCAGACGGAACTTCTTGTGCTTCAGACCGGAAGCGCCCAGTTTGAATGCATATTTTAAGGGCAGCCGGGATTTGATCAGCTTATAGCCCGCCTGGGATACGGCAATCCGGCTTTCGTCGGTAGGCTGGAAAGCAGAACTGTTTTTGGAAAACAGAGAGAACCGGGGCTCTTTGCCCAGGTTGATCATCTTCTGAATGTAGGCGTTAATAGCAGCCTGATCCTCCGGGGTCAGCTGATAATTTTCCGGCAGACTGACAGAGTCTTCCATATAAACCGGCACAGCGTTCTCCACAGCATCGGTGCTTTCCATCCGTTCCACATCCCGGATCACACGGCCGTCTGCCAGCTCCACGATTCGGTCCGCGTATTGCTCTGCAAATTCCCGGTCGTGGGAGACCACGATCACCAGTTTATCCCGACTCAGTTTTTTGAGAGTGTTGAGCACCTGCCGACCGGTAAGGGAGTCCAACGCACCGGTGGGCTCGTCAGCCATAATGATCTTGGGATTCTTTACCAGTGCCCGGGCAATGGCCACCCGCTGCTTCTGACCACCGGAAAGCTCATTGGGCTTGCGCACGCCGTAACCCTCCAGGTCCACTTCCTTCAAAATGCTGTGGATCTGCTCCGTGGAGGGCTTGATGCCCTGCAGCTGCAGAGCAAGGGCAATATTGGTGCCGACATTAAATTCCTCCAGAATGTTGTATTCCTGGAAGATAAAGCCAACATAGGTGTTGCGGTAGGAGTCAAAATGGCTCTGGCGGAATTTCCGGGTGGACTTGCCCATAATGGCGATGTCACCGGAATCGTATCGATCCAGACCGCCCAGAACATTGAGTAAGGTGGACTTACCGCTGCCGGATTTGCCCAGCAGGAATACCATTCCTTTTTCCGGGAATGTTAGAGTCACGTTATCCAGCGCCTTAACGGGCACACCTTTTTTCGGCTTATAGATTTTTACTAAGTTTTTGGTTTGCAGCATAAGAGAACCTCCTTGCAGGTCAATCCCGACGCTGACCGGGGGTGTTGTAGGTCTCACAGTACCGGGCGGCAAAGGACGGCTCGATTCCTGCGGCATAGAGGTGGGAGATGTCACCGAACCGGGCCATCCGGAAGTTGGCGATGCCTTCCTCCCGTTCCTCGGTGTAGATTTTGCTGACAGAGGAGGGAGCGGCGCACAGACCGTGCCAGAGGATCATAGGAGAGCAATTCATCAGTCGGCTCAGCAAAACGCACTCCACGCCAAAATGGCAGTACAGCGCGATGGTGTCGTGGTTGGGGCGGACGGCCCTGTAGTGCCGGCCTTCCCGCACATAGCCGTGTTTTGCCAGGAGTTCATCAAGACCACGGCATACCCAATCGTATTCCTCCCGGACATGACCGGCCTGCATAATGGGGTGATCGCCCCAATGCTCTGCGGTATAAAAATCCTCGTGATCCTCCCAACCTCTGGGACGCCAGTCCCAGGGGACGTGATTGCCGGGGTGGGGCTTATTGATCTTGGGGGAGAATTCCCGAAGCCATTCCAAAGTTTCTGCCGTTCGACCCATCTTGTCTAGAGTGTATTGGCAAGTCAAATTAGCACGACCCAGAGGAGAGACGTAGAAATTGGTAATATCCCATTTGGATACCATATCTGCCAAAGCTGCGGCTTCCAGCCGGCCTTTTACCGTGAGGGTATCAGTGGGGTAATAGGGTTCTGCGTGACGCATAATTAAAATTTTCATAAGTAACCACCGCCTTTAAATTCACTATACCACAATAAGGCGCTATACGCAATAAAAAAGCCGATCCCATTGGATCGACTTTTTGGCACCCCAGAGAGGACTCTAACCTCCGACCTATCGCTTAGGAGAAACGATTATCCCGTTTTTCTAATAATAATCGTTCCAAACAGTATCAGATAGTACAAAATCCCGGGGAAATTCCAAACTTTTTAATCCAGGTCGTGTTAGCAGATATCAGCCATTTCATATAGTCCAAAACAGTCCTGTTAGCAAATTGTTAGCAAAAAACATAAAATCCTCGACCGTCGCCAAATGCAAAACGCGACTCTATAAAGCAGCTCTTGTTGATCACAAGGGCTGCTATTTTTATATCACGAGAAAGGAGAAAATGCAATGAAATGTTTACGAAAGTATAAGTGGGTCAAATTGCCCCGAAAAGAGATGCCGGGATTAAAAGGACGGCTGGGTTACTGGCTGAAGCTTGCTGAGAGCGCAGCCTTCCGCAAGGGTATTAGCACCTACTGCGGCCACAAGAACCCTGTGGAGCCCGGAATGTGGGCAGGTGGTATCGTGGGTGTGAAAGCCATTCTTGGCGTTAGAAGCCGCGCTAAAGCCTTTCAGATACTGGATCATCTGCAGACCCTGGGATACCTGACCTATACGCTGGATCCTGAGACCAAGCTGCTAACTTACCAAATCACCGATTGGGTGATGGAATGTACCGGTGAGGAATGTACGGACGGCGCTGTATACGCCACGCCCGGTTACGGGTTTCTTTGCATGCCCAGAGATATCACCGAGCGTCTTGCCGAACAGGGCTACAAGTTTGATGTGGCAGACGCCTGGTTGGATCTGTGGTGTCACACCGTGTTCCGCGATTATGGAAATGCATTTTCTTTCCTTTCGCCTGTGGTCCAGTATGGCAAGTATGGCTCTATGCTGACCCTGGAGACCCTGGGTAAGCGCTGGGGATGGGAGAAGACCAAGGTTTGGCGTTTCTTTAGAGACTATGCGACTTGTTTCCAGCTCTATCGTTTGCCAAATTCCTATGGCTGTGTGATCTACAGCCGGTTTTATCCTACCTGTGATGAGATCCAGATGCCGGAGGAAGAAGCTGTTATGCGTATTTTCCGCGAAATACTCATTCGTGCCCAAAATACGCATACCGAGGGTACTCGTAATGAGAAAGGCAACCGCTACACCGCGTGGAAGAGCCGCCGTGTGATTACAGCATTGGAAGAGCGTGAGCAAAATCAGTATAGGGAAACTGCGCCTATTCAGAATGAATCTGGAGTTAGCGTTGCACTTTCTGCCCTATATAACGCGCGTGTAATTTTCTCTTGTAGGAACTGTAAGCATTGTAGGAACTGTATTAATGCCTGGGTAGGTAATTATAAGAGAGAACCCAGTTTTGATTTGGAGATAGAATACCCATTTGCTGGTACAAACCGATTTTTTGACTTAGATTGGAGGAATCAACATGGCGGAGAAGTCGTATTTTCGTTTGCAACTGGATAGCACCATCCGGGAGACTGAGAAGCTTTTGAAGCTGCTACGCACCATTGGTGAGAGCCGGGATCTGGAAAATGCCTTACAGCTGTCTGTTACCGCAGCAAAGATCTCAGAAGGTGTTGCCCTAAAGACCAGAGCCTTACCAGCCCACACCGGTCATCCACAGGCTGAAAGGATGGTTCAGGAGGCGATCTCTGAATCCGTTCCGGTAGATATCAGACTCACAGAAGAAGGCTGGTTTTATCTGCGTATGCCCATCCTTCTGCCCCGGAAAGAGAAGTCTCCACGCACCTATCTGCGTGGATTCCTGTACCCGGCTTTAGCTGCCTTTGCCAGGGAAAGACCGCCTATCCGTTACCGGGACTGTGTGATGATCTTCCGGCATACCTATGACCGCAACCGCCCGGAACGGGAGTATAGGGACCATGACAACATCGAATTGAATACTGTTGTGGATGCCGTAGCCATGTTCTTTCTGGTGGACGATACCCCCTTTGAATGCCGGCATTACTATTGCAGCGTGGTAGGCGATGAAGAATCCACAGAGGTGTTTATCGTTCCCCAAAATGAGTTTGGTGTATGGCTTGCACAGGAGAAAAACATACGGAGGTCAAATAACGAAAAATTGCAAGAAAAGGCCGAAAAAGAATCGTAAATCCGAGCATTTTTACGTATGTTGCACTGACGTATAAATTAAAAACCGAAAAACCATTGCGCTGCAACACTTTTTACACACCCCTTCAGCACTGGATTTAGGCCAGGAGGCGAGTCTCAGTGCCTGAATACAAACGATTACACAGGAGGTAGAAAATGATCACGATCAGACCGGGCAGTCATGTCCACACCTTGCTTTCCATACTGCCCTTCGTGGGGGAATACCCAATGTCCGCACTGAGACTCTTAGGCTCCGTCCGGTCCTACAAAGACCTGATCCACAAGCTCACTCAAGTTCAGGAGTTTCGCTTTCCGGATTCAGATGAGCGCTTTACCTGCCGCCTTCTGAATGTGTGTGGGAGGAGCAATAGAAAGACCGTCCGTTTCCATAAGAGCGCCCTTCCCATGCTCAAACGGTGGGATGAGGATATGTACAGGCTGTATATGGAGGAGTATGATAACCACAACTTTTCCGGTAATGCCCGTCATGTGAGCCGAAACCACTTACTGGCGGAAACTGCAGTGATGTGCTTGAAGGCCGGTATCGAGGCGAACCCTATGGATACACCGGAGATGTGGGAGGAGGAAATCAAGAACCTTCAATGCACCACCCCTTACTTCTATTTCGCCAGAGAAATCAAGCGCGTTTATGAAGACGAACTGAATAAGATCCGTTATACGAGACTTGCCGGTATGATCACTTTTTGGAATGGTGTTTATGTCGTGTATAACCTGCGTGATGAGATGCCGAAATGGATTGCAGACGGTGAGACCAAAATACTGTGGCACATGGATTCGATGTTCCATCCGTTACGGCAGGACTATCATCCGTTTCAGAAGGCGGCATTGATGCTTGGTGCTGATTATAATATTGCGCTGGATCTGCTGCAGGACATCAAGGAAACAAAGAAACAGGACAATGGCTTTTTCAGGACATACAATCAAATACTTTTTGTACCGATGGATGATTTTGGGGCACGGCTTCTTCGCTTGGTTACCTCTGTCAATTGGCGGGAAGAGCTATTGCATTCTTTGTTTGAACCGGAACAATACACCACATCTTGGGGATC
>JAZNZH010000044.1:0-25929 GCA_045594845.1 Faecousia sp.
ATTCGGCTAATTGTTGCAGGCTTACTTTGTCCAATGCTCGAAAATGGTACATATCTGTCCTCCTTATTGCCGATATACTTAGACTATAATTGAAAGCGAAAGTCTTATTAAGGAAATTCAAGTTTATCGAATTTCATACGCTGAGGGAAAGATAGCGATCGGTCGAGAAATACTCCTGTTTGACCACCGCAGCCCGTAACGCATTGACAGCGGCGACTCGCCGCCAAATTCAAGTTTATCTAACTGAATTATACTTGATTGACCGCAAGAAATCAAGGCGGTGTCTTTCGCTGACTTTCTGATCACCAGCGTTGCCGGTGCTCAGAAAGCTGCATCATGTAAGATGCGTTGTGGTTGCCGTTCTTACCCTTGGCCGCAGCCACCTAATACTTTTTAGCAAAAATCAAGCTCCCACAGCGTTTTCTGTGGGAGCTTGATTTGGAGCAGGGTACGGGAGTCGAACCCGCCTTCACGGCTTGGGAAGCCGTTGTATTACCGATATACGAACCCTGCGTGTGGGGGTATTATAGCAAACCGAACCGGAAATTTCAACCGTATTTTGTCACGCTGGATTTTTTTGCGCAGTGTGCTATAATTATAAAAAAGGAGGGGAGTCTTATGGCAGAATACGAAATGGTTCGGGAAATTAAGAATCTTTGTCCCAACAACCAGATGCGGGATGTTTTCTTCGATGAGGTGGAGACGGACGATCCGGAGCAGTATGTCCGGGATTTTCTCAAAGGAAAAGCGGTGGAGCTGACCGCTCAGAGGGGAGCAGACGGCCGTGTGACCGTCCACGCCACCTGTGACGGTCTGGTTCAGCAATTTGTATTCACTCCAATATGATAAAAACATAATTTTTGTCGGATTTAGTGGTTGAATTTGCAGGTGATTTGTGCTAACATAACGATGTATGAGTATGGGCGTACTATGCCCATTTCCCAAACGCGCAAATCAAAGGAGCGAAACACTATGGCAACACCTCATACGATCGCAGTGGCCGGTAAGGGCGGTGTGGGTAAGACTACCACCTGTGGCATGTTGATCGATTATCTTTGTAAGAAAAAGCAGGGACCTGTCCTTGTGGTCGATGCCGATGCCAACTCCAACCTCAATGAGGTCCTTGGCGTGGAGGTAGAGACCAGCCTTGGCGCGATCCGTGAGGAGATGGCGCAGGCGGAAATGAAGGGTTCCATTCCTGCGGGTATGACCAAGGCAGATTATGCAGACTTCAAGTTCAGTTCTGCTGTCATTGAAGAAGATGACTTCGATATGCTGGTGATGGGACGGACCCAGGGCAAGGGCTGCTACTGCTATGTCAACGGCGTACTCAAGACCCAGGTGGACAAGTACGCAAAGAACTATCAGTACATCGTGATGGACAATGAAGCCGGCCTGGAGCATGTGGCCCGCGGCACACTGCCTCACGTGGATACGATGCTTTTGATCTCCGACTGTTCCCGCCGTGGCATCCAGGCGGCAGCCAGAGTAGCGGAGATGATCGAGGAGATGGCACTCAAGCCCGGCAAATTGGGTCTGATCGTTAACCGGGCACCCGGTGGTGTTCTGGACGATGGCGTGAAAGCCGAGATCGAAAAGCACGGCCTGGAGCTTTTGGGCGTTCTGCCTCAGGACGATGGCGTATATCGCTGCGACTGCGACGGCGAGCCTTCTGCAAAGCTGCCGGACAGTAATCCGGTCAAAGTAGCCCTGAAAGAGATTATGAAGAACATCGGGCTGTAACTTCCATTCGTTAATAATATTTATTATTATAAAAATTTTTTCAAGGGGGAAACCAATATGTCTTTTACACCTAAGACGGGCGCATTCAACGGCAAGATCAATGCCGTCACCCTGGGCACCGGCGACAAGGCAGTTGTCATCGGCGGTCAGAATGTGCTGCCCTTCTACACCTTCGACGCACCCATCGAGCATGCACCGAAGGTTGGCGTTGAGATCTCCGACACCGCAGCATCCTGGGATGTTCCCGGCCTGGTGGATTTCTACGCTGGCTGCACCACTATGGCAGACTTCGCAAAGAAGGCTGAGACCATGGAAGGCGCAGATTTCATCTGCCTGAACTTCGAGTCCGCTGATCCCAACGGCGCAAACCGTCCCACTGCTGACTGCGTCAACGACGCAAAGGCTGTGGCAGAAGCTGTCAGCCTGCCCATCGTGGTTATGGGCTGCAAGCACCTGGAGAAGGACGCAGAGCTGTTCGCTGCCATCGCAGAGGCTCTGGCTGGCAAGAACGTTCTGTTCATGTCCGCAAAGAACGAAAACTACAAGACCGTGGGCGCCGCTGTTGCTCTGGCTAACGGCCAGAAGGTGGGCGCTGAGACTGCTGACGACATCAACCTGGCAAAGCAGCTGAACATCATGCTCAAGGGCCTGAACGTTCCCGCTGAGTCCATCGTGATGAACATTGGTACCGCTGCTGTGGGTTACGGCTACGAGTATGTGGCTTCCACTCTGGACCGCGTCCGTGACGCAGCTCTGAAGCAGAGCGATGCCGACCTGCAGATGCCCATCATTGCTCCCGTATCCACCGATACCTGGGGCGTGAAGGAGTCCACCGCTTCCGAGGCCGATGAGCCCACTTGGGGTGACCGTGAGGAGCGCGGCATCAGCATGGAGATTTCCACTGCTGCTGCAAACCTGACCGGCGGTGCTGACGCTGTTATCATGCGCCATCCTGCTGCCATTGCCACCATCAAGAAGTTCATCGCTGAACTCGTCTAATCGGAAGGAGGATACATACTATGGCTATGAAGGGTCTTGACATTTTTAAGCTGTCTCCCAAGAAGAACTGTAAGGAGTGCGGCAGCCCCACCTGTATGGCATTCTGCATGAAGGTGGCGCAGGGCGCAATCGCGATCGATAAGTGCCCCTACTTCTCCGACGAGGCTAAGGCAATGCTCAACGAGCAGACTGCTCCTCCCATGAAGACTATCACCGTGGGCGAGCACAAGCTGGGCGGCGAAACCGTTCTGTTCCGTCACGAGAAGACTCTGGTAAATAAGAACCTGTACGCTGTTTCCGTCTGCACCTGCATGGACGACGCTACTGTCGATGCAAAGCTGGCTGATCTGGCTAAGGTTGACTACGAGCGTATCGGCGAGCGTATGTACGTGGAGTTCGTTCAGGTTTCCAACTGCCAGGACGATCCCGCTGTTTTTGCTAACCTGGTTAAGAAGGCCGCTGCTACCGGCCGCAGCCTGGTCCTGGAGTGCTGGGACGTAGAGTGCGCTAAGGCAGCTCTGGAAGTTTGCGGCACCGATGTGATCCTGGACGGCGCAACTCCCTCCAACTGGGAAGCTATGAACGAGCTGGCCACCGCTAAGGGCGTGACCCTGGGCGTTTGGGCTGAGAATATTTCCGACCTGTACGACACCGTAAAGGCTCTGGAAGGCAAGGGCAACAAGAACCTGGTTGTTGACGTCACCGGCAAGACTGCCAAGGAGACTCTGGCAAACGCTGTTCTGGTTCGCCGCACCGCTATCAAGGATGGCGACCGTTCCTTCGGTTATCCCTCCATCGTGAACCTGGCTAAGCTGGCAAAGGGCGATGCTCGTCTGGAGACCGCTTATGCTTCTATGTTCACCGAGAAGTACGCTTCTATCATTGTTATGTCCGGTATGACCTATGCTCAGGCTCTGCCTCTGTACGGCCTGCGTCAGAACATCTACACCGATCCTCAGAAGCCCATGAAGGTGGAAGCTAAGATCTATCCCCTGAACGGCGCTGATGAGAATAGCCCCTGCGCTCTGACTGTTGACTTCGCTCTGACCTACTTCCTGGTCTCCGGCGAACTGGAGCGCTCCAACCAGCCTGTGAACCTGATCATCACCGATGCATCCGGTATGTCCGTTCTGACTGCATGGGCTGCAGGTAAGCTGTCCTCCTCCACCGTCAAGAAGACCTTCGACGAGCTGGATATCGAGAACAAGATCAAGAACCGCACCCTGATCATCCCCGGTAAGGTTGCTGTTATGAAGGGTGAGATCCAGGAGAAGCTGCCCAACTGGAATGTTGTGGTTGGTCCTCTGGAAGCTGTTCAGCTGCCCAAGTACATGAAGGATAAGGAATACGAGGCTGCTGCCGCTGCCGCTGCTGCTGAGAATGCTGCTAAGGCTGCTACTGTGGCTCCCGTTGTGGAACTGAGCTTCGACGAGCTGCTGGCTACCAAGGTGCCCGCTATCGAGGTTAAGACCTGGGATACCCAGTATAAGGGCTACAACCCCGAGTCCTCCACCTTCGTCACCATCGGCGAGCGTATCCACTGCATCGCTCCCTCCATCCGCAAGGCTATGGACGAGCGCGATCCCGAGCCCATCCTGCAGCGTGCATACGAGCAGATCAAGGCCGGCGCTACTTATCTGGACGTCAACATCGGCCCTGCTGAGAAGGACGGTCCCGAGCGTATGATGTGGGCAGTTAAGCTGCTGCAGGAGAACTTCAACAATGTTCCTCTGGCACTGGATACTGCTAACATGAAGGCTATCGAAGCCGGTATCAAGGTCTACAACCGCCAGAACGGCAAGCCCATCGTCAACTCTGCTGACGCCGGCTCCCGTATCGGTTACATCGACCTGGCTGCTGCTAACGACGCAATCTGTATCGCTCTGTGTTCCGCTGACGGTATCGCCAAGGACAATGAAGAGCGTATGATGCACTGCGACAACATGCTGGAGCGCGGCCTGAGCCTGGGTATGGAAGCTACCGACCTGTGGTTCGACCCCCTGTTCCTGGTTGTTAAGGGCATGCAGGACAAGCAGATGGAGGTTCTGGAGGCTATTCGTATGTTCTCCGAGAAGGGCCTGAAGTCCACCGGCGGTCTGTCCAACAACTCCAACGGCGCACCCAAGAACGTCCGTCCCATCATGGACTCCGCTCTGGTGGCTATGTGTATGATGCAGGGTCTGACCTCCGCAATCGTGAACCCCAACGATCTGCGCCTGATGGAGACCATCAAGTCCTGTGACATCTTCAAGAACCACGTTCTGTACTCCGACTCCTACCTGGATCTGTAAGCGGCGTACTGCGTAAGAAAGGGGTCGTTGCGAGGGCGCTTGCGCCCGTGGCAATCCCCATAAAATTCCCCGCGAAACAAGCCGGGAGGGAGGAACCTCCCTCCCGGTTTTTGCTCTTTTTTGCATCCCCCCAGGGGGGATTGAGGTAATTATGAAAACACGGAACTGCACTTTCGGTATTTTAGGAGATAGTTATTCTACGTTCCAGGGGTATATCCCTCAGGGAAATCGGTTCTATTATCCCCGTCCGGAGGATGTTGAGGATGTTTTGCAGGTGGAGCAGACTTGGTGGCATCAGCTGATGCAAATGAGAAATCTTCGCCTGTTGACGAACGAGAGCTTTTCAGGAGCAACGGTTTGCGAGCATAACCGGGAAGACCTCCCGGAGAATTCTTCCTTTACAAAGCGGGCAATGCGAGCCTTCGGTCCGGAAAAGAAAGACAAGTGTGAACTGATTTTCTTTTTTGGGTGCACCAATGACAGTTGGCTTGATCGTGCCATTGGAACCACTCAATACGAAAACTGGACAGATGCAGACCTGCAGCAGATCCTGCCTGCATACTGTTATATTGTCCATAATTTAAAGGCACACAATCCCTATGCCACCTTGGTGACGATCATTAATACGCAACTCAAAGACGAGATTCGGGACGGTATGATCCGGGCAGGGGAGCACTATGGAATCCACAATGTGATCCTGACGGACATTCATAAGCAAAACGGCCACCCCACAGCTATGGGTATGACCCAGATCGCTCAGCAGGTGGACGCTGCGCTGAACCTTATTTAACTTTGTATATTCAACCGGAAGCAGCTTTTCTCCGGTTTTAACAGATATCTCACTGTATAGCCTATACACAGTAGGGTATGATGAACGTAAAACGC
Source organism: Faecousia sp. (assembly GCA_045594845.1). Lineage (GTDB taxonomy): Bacteria > Bacillota > Clostridia > Oscillospirales > Oscillospiraceae > Faecousia. The sequence continues at coordinate 5,919 of JAZNZH010000044.1, forward strand.
TGCGTAATATGCGTTCAATAATATGATTGGAAATGTAGTATGAAATTATCATTGGTAGTGCCTTGCTATAATGAGCAGGACAATGTGCGATCTTTGTGTGAAGCCGCTAAGCAGGCGTTTGCCGGCAAGATCGATGATTACGAGATCATTTTTGTAAATGACGGTTCCAAGGACAATACCTGGCAGGAATTAAAGGCCCTGTGGGAACAAAACAGCAATGTGAAAATTGTGAATTTCTCCCGGAATTTCGGCAAGGAAGCGGCGATGTATGCCGGCCTGCAAAGAGCAGAGGGTCAGTTTGTAACAGTGATCGATGCAGACCTGCAGCAACGGCCGGAGATCGTGGTGGATATGGTGTCGTTTTTGGAAGAAAACGGCGAATACGACTGCGTAGCGGCCTACCAGAAAGAGAGAAAAGAAGGCGCTGTGCTGTCCTTCTTCAAAAAGGGCTTTTATAAGCTGATCAACCGGCTTTGCGAGATCAATTTCCAGTCCGGCGCCAGCGATTTTCGAACATTCCGTCACGAAATGGTAGAGGCTATCCTGGAAATGAAGGAGTATTTCCGATTCTCTAAGGGCATCTTCTCCTGGGTGGGCTATAACACCTACTATATGCCCTATGAGGTACAGGAGCGTAATGCCGGTAAGACTTCCTGGTCTTTCCGCAAGCTCTTTAAGTACGCCATTCACGGCATCGTGGCCTTTACCACAGCGCCGCTGAATGCTGCCACCTGGCTGGGCGGTCTGTGCGCATTTCTTTCAGGGCTTTATATGATCTTTGTGATTATTCAAAAGCTTTGCTTTGGTATTGCCGTCCCCGGCTATCCCACTTTGGTGGTGCTAATCTTGCTGCTGGGCGGCATCCAGATGATGCTTTTGGGCATTATCGGTCAGTATATTGCCAAGATATATATTGAAAGCAAGCACCGCCCCATCTATATTGCAAAAGAGTATAGAGAGAGAAACGAAAAATGATCAGGGATTTGTTTGTAAAGTACAGGCAGATCATTTTGTATCTGTTTTTCGGTGCGACCACCACAGTGGTGAATTGGTGTGTCTATGTTCCGATGCACCAGGTGCTTCGCTTGAATATGACCGTGTCCAATGCAGTGGCCTGGTTTTGCGCAGTAGGGTATGCCTTTATCACCAATAAGCTCTTTGTGTTTGAGAGCAAGTCTATGGCTGGCAAGGTGCTTTTGCAGGAGAGTGTAAAATTCTTTGGCTCCCGGGTGCTTTCCGGTGCGGTGGAGGTTTTATTGCCTACGGCGCTGTATGCTATCGGCATCAATCAGACGCTGTTCGGCGTTCAAGGTGGCATTGCCAAAGCGCTTGTAAGCGTGCTGATCATTGTTTTGAATTATATTTTTAGTAAATTCCTGGTATTTCGCAAGAAATAAGTATATCCAGCCGGAAGCGGAAGGCTTCGGCTTCATATAAAATTATTTTCAGGAGGAAACGAAAATGAGTGTATTAACCGATCTGATCTATGGCGGCAGTAATGCTGTGGCGGGCCTCACCGAGGGCGCAGTCAATGATGCCATCGCCAAGTACGGCGCTGACAAGGAGATCGCATTCCCCGACACTGCCTATTTCTTCCCCACCATCTACGCAGCTACCGGCGTCAAGGTCAAGACCCTGGGCGACCTGGTTCCCTGTGTGGGCGTACTTAAGAGCCTGATCACCAATCAGGAAGATCTGGGCCAGGCCCTGAATGCCGGTCTTGCTACCGCTGTGGGCGCTGAGATCCTGGAAGGCCTGAAGTGGGTCGACAATGCCGATCCCTATGCAAACGATTCCGGCATCGGTTTCGTGCCCGACCCCATCATCCGTTCTCTGGGCGTGCGTCTGGTTACCGGCGATATCCCCGGTGTTGCCGTTGTTCTGGGCAAGGCTGAGAATGCTGCCGATGTTGCCAAGGTGGTCAAGGACTACCAGTCCAAGGGCATTATGACCTTTATGGTTGGCGACGTCATCGAGCAGTGTGCAGCAGAAGGCGTCCGTATGGGCCTTGAGTTCCGTGTGATCCCCCTGGGTCACGATGTGACCTCCGTCATCCATGTGGTTACCGTTGCTGTCCGTGCAGCACTGATTTTCGGTAATGTGCAGCCCGGCGACCTGGGCGGCCTGCTGACCTATACCAAGGAAAGAGTACCCGCATTTGTGAACACCTTCGGCGCCATTGACGCAGTCGTGGTTTCCGCCGGTGCCGGCGCTATTGCTCTGGGCTTCCCCGTAGTGGTGGATATTGACCTGGGTGAGAATCAGGTTCCCGGCGCTCTGGAGTCTGTCTGCGATCACAACGAGACTGTTAAGAAGTCCCTGGAGTTGCGTAACATTAAGATCAAGACCACCGAGTTGCCCATTCCTGTGGCATTCGCTGCTGCATTCGAAGGCGAAATCATCCGTAAGGCTGATATGCACAACGAGATGTGGTCCTCCAAGAACCCCACCGCAGAGCTGGTGCTGATGCGGGAAATGAACGAGATCGAAGATCACAAGATCAACATTATCGGACCCGACCTGGATGCAGGCTGCGATCTGGCTCTGGCTACCTTCGTGGAGGTTGCCGGTAAGAAGATGCAGGTGGACTTCGAATCTGTTATTGAGCGTAAGTTCCACGCCTGGTTCAACTATATGGAAGGCGTTATGCACACCGGTCAGCGTAACCAGGTGCGTGTCCGTGTGGCCAACTCCGCTTATGAGGCAGGCCTGCGCCTGAAGGACTTTGCCGAGGTTCTGTACGTAATGATCATGAACGAGTTTGACGCCGTTGTGGATAAGTGTCAGATCACTCTGATCACCGATCCTGTGGAGGCAGGCAAGTTCCGTGATGAGGTCGCAATGCCCCGTTACGCACAGAGAGACGACCGTCTGGCTTCCATGACCGACGAGTCCGTTGACCGTTACTATACCTGTATCCTGTGCCAGAGCTTCGCTCCTGCTCACTGCTGCGTGGTTACTCCCGAGCGTTTGGGCCTGTGCGGCGCAGTTTCCTGGCTGGATGCCAAGGCTACCAACGAGCTGGATCCCAACGGTCCTTGCCAGCCCATTATGAAGAAGGGTCTGATCGACGAGCGTACCGGCCGTTACGAGGAAGTCAACCGTATGATCGCAGAAGCCACCCACTGCGTCTTCGAGAATGTGACTCTGTACTCCATCCTGGAGGATCCCATGACTTCCTGCGGCTGCTTCGAGTGCATCTGCGGTATTGAGCCTATGAGCAACGGTGTCATCGTTGTCAACCGTGAGTTCAAGGGCATGACTCCCGCTGGTATGACCTTCGGCGAGCTGGCATCCTGCACCGGCGGCGGTGTCCAGACCCCCGGTTATATGGGTCATGGCCGTCACTTCATCGCTTCCAAGAAGTTCGTTTCCGCAGAGGGCGGCATCGGCCGTATTGTGTGGATGCCCAAGGAACTGAAGGACGATGTGGCAGACCGCCTGAACGCAACTGCCAAGGAGCTGCTGGGTATCGACAACTTCACCGATATGGTGGCCGACGAGACCATCACCACCGATGGAGAAGAGCTGCTCAACTGGCTGACCGAGAAGAACCACCCCGTTCTGGGTATGGAGCCTCTGCTGTAATCCGCAAGTGATTTGCAATAAAATATGAATTTCCCGGGGGCGGCGGACTACCCGCCGCCCCCACTTTTTTCAGGTGAGACGACTATGAAGATGCCTATTGACCGCTGCCCCTTTTGCGGTTACAGTGAATTTATCCAGGCAAGACAGGTCAATCCGGAGGCATATGTATCCGGGGAGACTTTCTTTGGCCAGGAACTGAAATATACTGTCTGCCGTCATTGCGGCAGTGTGGTCCGGACCTATGTGGAAGATCCGGAAAGGCTGATCAAAAAGAAGAATCGCAGAATAAAGGAATAATCGTATGAAAGTAACTTTCCAAATCGAGGGTGCAAACCCTGTTGAAATTGAATGCAACGCCGGAGATAACCTGCTGGAACTGGCCCGCCGGGCCAATGTGGCCATTGATGCTCCCTGCAGCGGTAACGGCTCCTGTGGCAAATGCCGCATAAAGCTGGTGGAAGGCCAGCTGGAGACCATCCGTTCCCGCCATATCTCCGACGAGGAATATGAAGCCGGCTGGCGCCTTTCCTGTAACTCCAAGGTGCTCACCGACTGTGTTGTTTTCGTGCCGGATATCGCATCTGCCTACCAGAGCAGAATGAAGACTGCCGACCTGTCCTCTCCCGAGGAAGTGGCTATCTTCAAGGAGGCCCAGGCAGCCATTTCCGCCAGCGGCATTGCTATGGAGAACCGTTTTCAGGCGTTGCAGCTGGAGCTGTCTGCTCCCAGCGAAGAGGACACTATGCCCGATATCGAGCGCCTGGAGCGCGCTGTGATGGAGGCAACCGGCGCAGACCGGGTGAAAGTGCCTTACTCTGTAATGGTAAAGCTGGCATCTTCTTTGCGTGAGGACGACTTTAAGGTCTGCCTGAAAGGTCAGCTGATTGAGGGCGTATTTACCTGTATGGATATCTGTGAATATAACGATACCAAGCTGGTAGGCTGCGCCATCGATATCGGTACGACCACTGTCTCCATGGTGCTGGTAGACCTGCAAAGCGGTGAGATCCTGGCAAAGGGTTCTTCCGGCAACGGCCAGATCCGCTACGGTGCTGACGTGATCAACCGCATTATCGAGTCTTCCCGCCCCGGTGGCAAGAAGAAACTCCAGGATGCCATCGTCAAGGAGACCCTTAGTCCCATTGTTGCCAATTTGTGCAAGTCTGCCGGCATCAATGCCCGGAGCATCCTCCGGCTGTCCATTGGCGCCAATACCACCATGAACCACCTGCTGGTGGGCGTGGATGCCGACCCGGTGCGTATGGATCCCTACATCCCCAGCTTCTTTGCCTGGAACGACCTGACAGCAGGAGATCTGAAGCTGCCGGCCAACCCCCTGGCGCCTGTGGTGGTTGCCCCCAATATCGGCTCTTATGTGGGCGGCGATATTACTGCCGGCACCTTGGCTACCATGATGTGGGACAGCGATGAGATGACCCTGTTTATCGATTTGGGTACCAACGGCGAGATCGTGTTCGGTAATCGAGATTTTCTGATGAGCTGCGCCTGTTCTGCCGGCCCTGCCTTTGAGGGCGGCGATATTTCCTGCGGTATGCGTGCTACCGACGGCGCTGTGGAAGCGGTGTCCATCGACAAAGAGACTATGGAACCTACTCTGACTATCGTGGGCGACCCCGGTCAGAAGCCGGTTGGTATCTGCGGTTCGGGTATTATCGATATTATTTCCGAACTGTTCCGCACCGGTATTATCAACGCAAGAGGTCTGTTCTCCCGGGAGGGTGACCGGATCCTGCGGGATCAGCACGGCATGGGCCGCTATGTGCTGGCCACTGCCGCGGAGAGCGAGACCGGCAGGGAGGTATCCATCAATGAGGTGGATATCGACAACTTCATCCGTGCCAAGGGCGCAATTTTCTCCGGTATCGATACGCTGCTGCAGAGTGTGGATATGACCCCGGAGTGCATTGAGAAAGTGTATGTCGCCGGCGGTATCGGCAGCGGCATCAATATGAAAAATGCCATCAACATCGGTATGCTGCCGGATGTGGAACTGGAAATATACCACTACATCGGCAATTCCAGCCTGACCGGCGCTTATGCTATGGTGCTCAGCGACGAGGCCACAGAGAAGTGCCACGAGGTGGCAGCCAATATGACCTATCTGGAACTGTCCACCTATCCCGGTTATATGGACAGCTTCGTGGCGGCCTGCTTCCTGCCCCATACCGATGCCAGCCTGTTCCCCAACAGTATTCAGGAGTAAACTATGCAGATCGAAAACCACAAAGAAGAAGTACCCTTTTCCTATTATGAGGAAAAGTTTCTTGCCCTGACACCGGAAGAGGTGACAGCGCGCCATCCCAATATAAAATGGGATGGAAGAGAGTTTTATGTAAACCTGCTGGGCAGAGAATTTGCTATTTCTCACCCCACCTATGCTATCCGGGCAATGGACGGCGGCGCATTGCCTCCGCTGCCCACCCAAACCTTCTTGCTGCGCTATCTGCTGGAAGCAAAAACCGTTGCCGATACCGGCAAATGGCTGACCTTCCGGGAAATGCCCTGGGGAGAGTTGTACATCAAGCCCTATACCGGCCGTGTGCTGACCCGAGCCGCCTTTACCCTGGGTACCCGCCTGGATGCCTTCCGCAAAGCGGCAGAGAAGATGGGGGCAAAAGCTGTGTCCCACGGCGACGCAGGTTATGAGTTCAATCTCATCGGCAACTATCGGATGCAGATCCTGGCATGGGCAGGGGATGAGGAGTTTCCTCCCAACGCACAGGTGCTGTATTCCGACAATTTCTCGGACGGCTTTGCCGCCGAAGACCGTGTGGTGGCAGGCGACATTTTGATTTCCTGTATTAAGGCGAATATGTAAGAAAAAGTCAGAAAAATCCTTGACAATCGCCTAAAACACCGCTATAATACAATAGCTTGCGTATGCAAGTAAATCCTTGCTTCCGGCGCGACCGGAGGCCAAAAGTCCAAAAGGAGGTGCAAACAACATGGCTAAGATCACCGGTAAGTACGAGGTGCTGTATATCATCGACCCTGCTCAGGGCGAGGAAGGCATCGCCGCACTTGTGGAAAAGTTCAAGGCAATGGTGGAAGCGGAGGGTACTCTCGCTAACATTGATGAGTGGGGCAAGCGTCGTCTGGCATACCCCATCAATGACCTGAACGAGGGTTACTATGTTCTGATGAACATGGAAGTTAAGCCCGAGTTCCCTGCAGAGCTGGAGCGTGTGATGAAGATCACTGAAGGCGTCCTGCGCTGCCTGACCACCGTCGTGGAAGAGTAAGGAGGAACCTCTATGCTTAACCACATCGTCATTATGGGTCGCCTGACCCGTGATCCCGAACTGCGTCGTACCGGCAGCGGTGTCGCTGTCGCATCCTTCACCCTGGCGGTGGACAGAGATTTTTCTCCTAAGGATGGCAGTGATCGGGAGACCGACTTCATCGACTGTGTCGCTTGGCGTCAGACCGGAGAATTTGTCTCCAAGTATTTCACCAAGGGCCGCATGGCGGTGGTGTCCGGCCGGTTGCAGATTCGCAACTGGAACGATAAGGACGGCAATAAGCGTCGCACTGCTGAGATCGTAGCAGACAATGTCTACTTCGGCGACAGCAAGCGCGAGGGTGACGGCGGCTATGCCCCCGCTCCCGCAAGCAATTTCGGTGGCTATTCTGCTCCCGAGCCTTCCGGCGCATCCGATTTCGGTATGCTGGATGATGATGACGCACAGCTGCCCTTCTAAATTGAACTGATTCACAATGCTTACGAAGGAGGTAACTACCCATGGCTAACGAACAGCGTATGCGTCCCCGCAAGCGCAAGAAGGTTTGCGCATTTTGCGTGGATAAGGTAACCAGCATCGATTACAAGGATACTGCAAAGCTCCGCCGTTACCTGTCCGAGCGCGGCAAGATCCTGCCCCGCCGTACTACCGGTACCTGCGCAGCTCATCAGCGCGACCTGACCACCGCTATCAAGCGTGCTCGTCACATCGCTCTGCTGCCCTACGTTGCTGAGTAATTGAAAAAAGATTCCCCCGGAGAATTTCCTCCGGGGGCTTTTTTATTCATTAAAGAACAGTAGACTGTACCAGGTGACGATATTTGCGCCGTAGTGGAACTCCAAACCCTGAGCTTCCAGGGTGGGGATAATGTTGATGCCGTGGCTTTCCACGCAAGGATGCATCTTGCCGGGCAGGCGGCAGGGAAGGCCGTCTAAGTATGCGCACCGCTCGCAAACAGCGCAGGCCTCAGTGGAGAGAATGTAGGGTGTAACACCCAATTCCCGCATAAGATCCCGTACCTGATTGGTTACCTTTTCGTGGGCAGGCCGGGTGTCCAGGGACTCCTGAATGTTGGCAACGTCTGCAACCTCGGTGATTGTGCCGATCAGCAGACAGTTGTTAAAGGAAAGACATTTTTTCTCACATTCTGCCACTTCACCCACAGCCGGGGGACAGGTCCAGGTCTTGCCATACATAGGGCATTCGTGCTGGCAGATCCAGCGGATCCGCTGGGAAAATTCCAGCTCCTTGGGGTCAATGAAGGCGTAATAGTAAACAGGCAGTTCGGATAGCGCCAGTTCTAATTTCTCTCTATCCATCAGCGATTCTCCTCTAAGATCCGGGCACAGCCCTCGCAAACATCCTCCCAGGTCTGGGTGAAATCCCCGGAGTACCAGGGGTCAGCCACATCCCGGTTTAAAAACGGCAGAAACCGATCCTCACCGGGGAACAGGCGGTGGAGGTTGCGCAGGTTGTTGCGGTCCATATAGTAGATCTTGTCGTAATAGGTAAGATCGTTTTTTGTGATCTGCCGGGCGTGCTTGCCGGTAGGGTCAATGCCGTGACGCAGCAGCTCCCGCCGGGCGGGGGGATAGACGGGGTTTCCCAGCTCCTCCGTGGAGGTAGCGCAGGAAGCAATCTCAAATTTATGAGAAATACCTTCTTTTTTTACCATATCTTTCAGCACAAATTCTGCCATAGGACTGCGGCAGATATTGCCGTGGCAGACAAACAAAATTTTAATCATAATGTTCTCCCAATCTACGGTGTCATTGCGAGCCAGTGCGCACACTGGCGTGGCAATCTCCTTCGCAAGATGGGGGTATTATACCACACCTCACCGCGGATTGCAAGGAAAAGGCCCCCTATGATGAGGGGGCTGTCAGCAACGCAGACTGGGGGAGAGATTATATTCTCTCCCTCCGTCAAAACTTCGTTTTGCCACCTCCCTCATCAGAGGGAGGCTTTTTCTCCCGTCGGCAAGAGTTACGCATCTATAGTAGATGACGAAAAAACGGCTTTTGAGCAGCGGAGCAAACACCGACAGAATAGGGATAAAAATCCCGCTACCTGTATCATAGTCGAATTTACGGCGATGGGCGGGTAGCGGTAATTTATGAGCAAATCTTGATTTCTGTGTAGTATGGGGGTATAATTCAGTTAGACAAACTTGAATTTGACGAAGGAGGCAAACAAAGTGTTATACTTTTTAGGAATTATGTGGCTTGTATTTGGAAGTGGTGCAATTATTACAGCCATACTTAACATTATTGGGACTATAAAAGGTAAAGATACAAAATGGTACCGATTTATTAGCATTTCCTTGACCGCCTTAACCCTGTGTTCATTTTACAGTCAAGCTGGTGCATGGGCTTTACGTGACGACTGGAGTGCTTTGGCGGATGTAGTTCCGTCTGTGTCGGTAGTTCTCTGGATACTTACACTGATTTCCATTGCACTTAATGGCATTTCTTTGCTAAAGGTAAAAAAGAGATAAATTCCAATTTGTCGAACAGATAATAACAGCCGCTGACCATTTGGGTCAGCGGCTGTGCTGTTTCGTGTCATGTTGGGGGCAAAATGTGGTTATTTTCAAAAGTAGTATGCGAGTAGTACAAATAGGGAAATCACCTTGCAAAGGGCGGTATAGCATTGCATAGCTTGCCATCCGTTACCTGGCTTAAATCTTGCCATGGCAGACAAATAAAATTCTAACCATATAAAGCCCTCGCTTTCGAGCAGTATTATATCACAGTTGAAAAATGATTGCAACTTTTACGATAACGGGGCATCTTCTGAAGAAGTGAAAAATGTTTTTTATAAAAATATTTTAAAAACACTTGACGAAATGGCACAGACGAGATTATAATTGTGCATATAAGCTATAGTACGATGTTGAATTGGGAGTATTATTGGTTCAAATACCGAATAAGTGCCGGAAAAAACTGTTTTTGGCAATACTCAGCACAGCATTTCGGACAGACCAAAGGAGGTTATGTTTTGAAAAGTATAACGGTTAAGAAGGGAAATGCCGAGAAAACCGGCGAGCGCTTGCAGACACCTGGCAAGCGCGGCAAGCTGCTTACCCGTGTATGGAGACACAGGGAAGTATACATGCTGGTTTTGCCTGCAATCGTTGCAGTGTTTATTTTCCATTACATACCTATTTATGGCGCACAGATCGCATTTAAGAACTACCGCCCCAGAAAAGGCATTTGGGGCAGCGAATGGGTTGGTTTTGACCACTTTAAGCGCTTCATCAATTACCCCTATTTTGGGCAAATGATGTGGAACTCTCTGTGGATCAATATCGTAGACCTTCTGTTCTTCCCACTGCCTATTATTTTCGCATTGTTGCTCAATGAAGTGCGGTTCCAGCGAGCCAAGAAGCTCTGCCAGACCGTGACCTATGCGCCCCACTTTGTTTCTACGGTGGTCGTTTGTACCATGGTCACACTGTTCTGCAGCAATGAAGGCCTGTTCAGCATCCTTTCTGAGATGCTGGGCATGGAATACCGCAACCCGCTGGAAAGCTCCAAGCTGTTTGCCTGGGTCCTGGCGCTATGTAACGCCTGGCAGAATTTGGGCTGGAGTACGATTATATATATGGCGGCGCTTTCAAGTGTCTCGCCGGAGTTGATCGAAGCGGCCCGTATGGACGGCTGTAACCGCCTGCAGGTGATCCGTCATATCAACCTGCCTGTGATCCTGCCCACAGCAGTGACCATGCTGATCCTGCGTATGGGCTCCATGCTTTCCACCGGCTACGAAAAGATTCTGTTGTTGCAGAACAACTTGAATATGGACGGCTCCAATGTTATTTCGCTATATACATATCAGGTAGGTCTGCTTCAGAATATGTTCAGTTATTCCACGGCAATTGGCCTGTTTAACAGCCTGATCGAAGTGGTATTGGTTCTCATAGTGAATAAAATCGCGAAGAAAGTCAATGGTGCTGGATTATGGTAAAGAAAACATTAAACATTCCCCACAGAAAGCGCAAACTCAACAGCGTAACCGCCTACGATGTGACCATAATGGCAATCGTTGCCATCATCACAGTGATTATTGCTTACCCTCTGTGGTTCGTGATCACCGCTTCTGTGTCGCCGGCTGACGATGTCGCTTCCGGCAAGACCCTTCTGTGGTTCAGTAATTTTAATCTCAACGCATACAAAAACGTATTTCAGGAAAAACGAATTTGGATCGGCTACCGAAACACCATTTTCTATACCGTGGTAGGTACCATGTATAATCTGGCGCTGACGTTGCCCGCAGCTTACGCCATGACCAAGAAGGAGATTCCTTTCCATGGTGTGATCAGCTGGTTCTTCTTCCTGACCATGTTTATCAGCGGCGGTTTGATTCCCAGCTTTATCCTGCGTAAGAATATGGGCCTTTACAATACGCCCTGGGTTATGATCCTTACTGTGGGTGTCAGCTGCTACAATCTGATTATTTGCCGGCAATATTTTACCAATAATATCCCAGGAGAGCTCCGGGATGCGGCGTATATGGATGGCTGCGGCGATATTAAGACCTTCCTGAAGATCTACATCCCGCTGTCTAAGCCCATCATCGCTGTGCTGGCGCTGTATTGTGCAGTTGCCAAGTGGAACGACTATATGAGCGGTGTGATCTACCTCCAAAATCAGGACTATTTTACCCTGCAGCAAATGATCCAGATCGTTACACAGCAGGGTGTAAATATTGAGCAGCTTTTCGAAGACCCCAATCTGGACGCAGAGTCCATCTCTGCGATTATGGATCGCTACTATCTGGCACGTACAATGAAGTACGCCATCGTATTTGTTGGTTGCGCGCCGCTGTTGATCGCCTATCCCTTCGTACAGAAGTACTTTGTCAAGGGTGTGATGATCGGCTCTGTCAAGGGTTAAAATTGCAGCATCTGTTTACAGAGTTCATTAATTTGTAAAATGTTTTTAATAATTAAGGAGGCTGTGTTTATGAAGCAAGTAATGAAACGAGTAATATGCTTACTGTTGGCAGTCGTCATACTGCTTTCCGCCACTGCCTGTGGCGGCAAAAAAGAGAAGGAACCTAAGAAAGTGGTCATTCCCGAATGGCTGAATCTGGAGGACGAGATTCCTCTGATTAAGGAAGGTACGGAAAAGACTTTGCGGGTTTGGATCCGCCGAGAGCCCACCTGCGGACCCTACGAAGAAAGCTGGGTCTATAAGTACATGACCCAGGTTATGAATGTGAATCTGGAAGTTACCGAAGTTCCCTCCAACTCTATGCAGCAGCAGTTGGCTATGGCATTTGGTAGTGACGAGCTGCCCGATATGATGATCGGCTTCCAAAGCTACTTCAATGCCGCTCGTCTGACCCAGCACGGCGCGATCGATGAGCAGCTGGTGGACATCGCTCCCTATATTACCGAGGACCTGATGCCCAACCTGCATCGCGTCTATAAAGAGTTCCCCAACTACCGTCAGGCAGTTACTGACAGTGATGGCGCAATTTACGGCCTGGGCCTGATTATGTCCGAAAACTACAACACCACACCTATGACCCAGTGGATCAACTATGAGCTGCTGGAGAAGGTGGGCAAGAAGGAGCCCCAGACTCTGGATGAGTTCCTGGATACTATGCGCGCTATTAAGGCGCTGGATGAGGATATGGTTCCCATCGGCGGTGGCTACGATGCCAGAAACGGTATTGGCAGCCTGATCCTGAACTCCCTGGGCTACCTGACTACCGACCCCACCGGCCTGACTCCTGCTATGCGTAACGGCAAGGTGGTCATTCCCGCAGCAGACAAGGAAGTTTTTGGCGAATACCTGAAAATTCTGAAGACCTGCAAAGATGAAGGATTGATCTCCAAGGACTATTTCACCATTAACGGCGACCAGGTTGGTGCATTGGTAGCCGAAAATAAGACCGCGTTCCTGGGCGGCGGCGCCTGGCCTTATCAGTATGATAAGGATTCCATCGAGCGTTGGTGGGGTCTATCTCCTCTGACCAGTGAATACAACAACAAAAAGCAGTGGCCCAAGGCAACCTCTGCAGTTACCTGCGGCGGTTTGGTCATTACCTCTGCCTGCCCCGAGGATATGATCGCGCTGGCATGCCGGTTTGCAGATTTGGGCTACGAAAAGCATAACTATAACATCTTCAACAAGGGTCCCCATATCGAGATGGAAAAGGACTATATGCTGGGCGTTGGCGGCTGGTATTACAACGACAGCCTGGTCCACCAGTTCGTGGATATGGAGAACAATCCCACCAAGTGGGGCAACCTGAACGACTATCTGGACGACAAGATCCACCTGTGGTACGCAGCAGCTTGGGGCTACTTTGACTATGACGGCTCCGAGGACGAAATCGGCTACTATGTGAAGAATATCTATCCGGACATTACCGATGTGGAAGATCCTTCTATTTTCCGTGATTATGAGCCGGATGGAGAGGCGCTGACCTCTGTTGACCATGCTACGATGGCAGCAACGCTGGAGATCTATCCTTATATCACATTCGACACTTATCCTGCCAACGTCTTCCTGGATCCGGATCTTTCCGAGGAAGTTGCTGACTTGAGAACTTCTCTGAACACCTTTGTTCGTAATGAGGTTGGTAAGTTTGTGACCGGAAAGAGACCGCTTACGGATGCAGAACTTGATAAGTACTTCGACGAAGTGGCCAAGACCGGCGCAAGCAGACTGCTGGAGATCTACACAGACTACTACAACCAGCTGGAAAATAAGTAATTACGAAAAGCCAGGGGGTTCGTACGAAACGGCCCCCTGGTGTCTATAAATGCCTGAATTTATACTGTCTGGAGGTTTACTGTTATGAAAATTTGCACAGTAGAACAGCACAGATCCCGTATCCGTAATATCAACGAGGCAGAAAAAAGCGTTAAAAAATTTCTGAGACGTCATCGTATTCATGACTATCTCTTCGGCCAGGACACCTATCATATGGGCGATTATCCCGCAAGGTTTTCCATTGATCCTACAGAGTATGATTATCATCTTCTGAAGGATATGGCAGAAAACGGTGTGCAGCTGGTTCAGATTCACGAGGATTGGAATGACAGCGCACGTCTGTATGGTGCCGACAAGTTCTCCACCTGGGATCCCGAGGGTATGAAGCGTTTTGTTTCTCTGGCGCATTCCTTTGGTATTAAGGTCATTCCCTATGTTTCCAGCGGCTATTTCCATGTATACGATCCGGATTTCCGTAAGGAATTTGCGCAGACCGAGCGGTATTGTCTCAACGGCCTGCATTTTAAGTATATCCGTTGCTCTGCCGGTAGTGCTGAGTGGCGCAATTATGTACTGCCCCGTACGCTGGATATCCTTAATGAGTACGGCTTCGACGGCATTTACAATGACTGGGGTACAGACAGCACGTACATTATAGATAAGCCCCTGCAAAAGCCCGGCCTGGGCTATTACGATCCCGAGATCGAGGACCTCTTGAGTATCATCTACGGTGAGGTCAAGAAGCGCGGCGGTGTCTATAAGCTCCATTGTGACCGCTGCGATCCGGCACCCTGCCTGGACAGAGTTTACGACTATCTGTGGATCGGCGAATGGGTCAAGGACCTGAAGATCGGTGTAGGCAAGACCTATAACGACTACCTGGTACCTTGTCCCGACTTTGCTCGTGATGTATCCGGCAGTATGGAGTACCAGTTCGTCAAGGCCATTCCCTTTATGCAGTTCCCCCTGCTGATGCGTGGCCGCCATCTGACGGCAACCCATCTGGATCAGCCTCATGTCACCTACTACGGCGACGAGTTCGAAGGCTCCGATGCCTGGTTTATTCGCCGGGTGCGCAAGTATCTGGAAGAAAATCCCAACGGCTCTCCTGTATACAGCCTGTGGTCCAGCCTGGGTCATGATGATGAGTACTACGAACTGTGGAAGAAGTACCAGAAGCTGTATGCACCTATGGTGGAAGAAGCCAGCGTTGCATACCTGGAGATTCGGGAGTGCGACGATATTCTCACGCAGCTCCCCGAAAATGTGATCGCTTCCATGTTTGTGAATGAAGAGCGGTATCTGGTGGTTTCCAACTTGTCCGACAGCGCATATACCCTGCAGCTTAAAGATGTGTGGGTAGACCGTGAAACCGGCGCACAAGGTCAGCAGTTCGTAATCCAGCCGAAGAAGGCTCTGTTCTTGCGCCTGAAGTAATTACGGAAAGGGAAATAATATGAAAAAGTTAATTTCCAAAGTACTTTTGATTGCGTTTTGTTTTGCGTTGGTGCTTTCTGTTACGGGCTGTACCAAGGAACCGGAAGTAAAGAAACTGGAATCCCATGAGGTGATCGTCACCGATATTACCAATGGCCGAATCGTGGTGGCGAACCTGGATTTAGAGGACCCCTTCGCAGCAGAAAACCTGATCTGGGAGTGGTATCCTACCGAAGCATTGGGATGGGAGGATGTGACCCAGGAGCGTTTGGCGGCCTCTGTTTCCGGCGTAAAGTACCGCTGGAGTGAGTTCCACCAGACCAATGTGGTGCTGTTCTGTACCTCCCGTGGCGTAGCCGGCATTATTGAGTATCCCAGCGGCAAGTGCCTTTGGAAGACGAAGGTAACAGGTATTTCTCCCCACTCCATTGAAATGTTGCCTAACGGCGATGTTGCAGTTACCACCAGTGGCAGCGGCGACTGGAAGGAAGGCAAGATTCATTATTACCAGCTGCAAAAGGACGGCACCTATACTATGACATATGAGTGCCCCCTCAACGGTGGTCACGGACTTTTGTGGGATCCCGACAATGAAGTGCTGTGGGCACTGGGTTTCCCCACACTGGAAGCCTATTCTCCCGTAAAGGGCAGCGACGGAAACGTCACTTTGTACCAGGTAGAAAACTGGGGTTGTGAGGTTCCTGACGCAACCGGCCATGATGTAATGCCTGTTTACGGTAACAAGGATCTTTTGTGGTTTACAGACAATGTGTCTATCCTGCAGTACAGCAAGAGCCAGGGCAAGATGCTCAGGGAGTTCGATAATTCCAAGAAGCTGAAGATGATGCCCACTGTCAAGGGTGTGACAAACTTTACCGATGGCGTGGTGGCATTCGTTTCCTACGGCGACGTCAGCGGCGGCGATCCGGACCCCCACATTGTGCGCGTGTTCTGGCCTCAGGAAGATGGCACTTATGAACTGGCGAAAGTGGAGAATCCGAACTTCGGCTTTAACAAGATTCGGGCATTCACCACGGATTACGTATAAGTCCACGGAGGTGGGTTTATGAAAACGGACGGTAAGAATTCCCATTGCGTTATCCTGACCGATATCGGTAACGGACGGATTGTGGTATTAGACCTGGATCAGCCGGAACCCCTCGCGGCTCAGAATATTGTTTGGCAGTGGGCTCCCACCGCGCAACAGGGCTGGCAATATACATCCCAGGAGCTTCTGGTAAATGCCCTTTCCGATGTAAGAGTTCGCTGGTCGCAGTATCATAATACCCGGGCAGTGCTTTTTACCAGCGCCCGCGGGTCTGTGGGAATGATTGCATACCCCGGTGGCGAATGCCTGTGGGAAGCAAAGGTGGGGATTTCCCCCCATGCAATGGAACTGTTACCTAACGGGGATATCGTGGTTGCCGCCAGCGGCGGCAGTGAAGCGCAGAAGGGCAGAATGCACTATCTGCAGCGACAGGAAGATGGAAGCTATATGCAAACCTGTGAGCACAGTTTGTATGGCGCTCACGGTGTGCTTTGGGATCCGGAGCAGCAGATTCTGTGGGCATCCGGTTTCGACGATGTTGTGGCCTTCCGGCTGGAAACAGACGAAGAGGGAAGACATACCATGTCCCTTGTGGAAGGTAGGGGGGTTACGATCCCTTGCAGCTACGGACACGACCTGATGCAGGATTTGAGCAACCCGGATATCCTGTGGGTCAGTCCCAGCCCGGAGGTGTATCAGTTTACTAAGTCCGGAAATCAACTTCTGACGGAGTTTCCCCATTCGGATGTGATCCATCCCTTACTTAGAGCCAAAGGAATCGCAAGCTTTCCGGACGGCGTTGTTGTGTGGGTGGCATACGGACACCATACATCCAGTGAGCATCCGACAGCCTTTTCGGCAATGTGGCCCAAGGAAGACGGAACGGCGGACGTGATCACCTATACCGACGAAAGCGCGGGCTGGAATAAGGCTCGTGTCTTCCTGGACGGCTATACATCTTAATGTGTTTAGTAAATCAGTAACTCAACAGCAAGAAGCTGTATTCATTCTAAAAAATGATTTATGGAGGCATGACAATCTTATGTATGAGGATTACAAAGACTTAGCGAAGCGTATTCGCAAAAACTGTCTGCACATGTGCTATGTGGGACAGGGCGGACATATTGGAAGTATGCTGTCCGCAGCGGACATTATGGCAGTGCTGTATGGCGGCGGTTTCGTAAAATTCGACCCCAAGAACCCCAAGTGGGAGGACCGTGACCGCTTTATTCTTTCGAAAGGTCACGCAGGTGCAGTGGTTTACGCGACTTTGGTGGAGTTTGGATTCTTCCCCAGAGAGTGGATGGATACCTACTACTGTGATAACGGTAAGCTGATGGGTCATATCAGTCATTATGTTCCCGGCGTTGAGTATTCTACCGGTTCTTTGGGCCACGGTCTGAATGTGTGTACCGGTCTGGCACTGGCCGCAAAGGAGCAGGGTAAGAAGCACCGCATTTACTGTATGGTTTCCGATGGCGACTGCAACGAGGGCTCCACTTGGGAGGCCATTATGTTCGCCGGTCAGCACCATTTGGAAAACCTGGTGGTCATTGTAGACTACAACCGTATTCAGGCATTGGGCTTCTCCAAGGATATCTGTGACCTGGGTGACTTTGCTAATAAGGCAGCTGCCTTTGGCTGGGCTACCACCACTGTGGACGGCCATGACTTTATGGACCTGGAAAACACCTTCAAGGCAATTCCTCTGCAGCCCGGCAAGCCCACCTTCATTGTGTGCAATACCATTAAGGGCAAGGGTGTCAGCTTCCTGGAAAACACTGTGGCTTCCCACTATTGGCACGTCAGCAAGGAAGACCTGGAAGCAGGTTGCCGTGAATTGGAGGTATAAACGATGAGAGGTATTTTCAATAAAACTCTGATTAAGATCGCCGAAAAGGATCCCCGGATCCATATGGTCCTGGCGGACATCGGTTATGGCGAGATCGAAGGCTTTGCAAGACGGTTCCCGGACCGTTACTACAACTGCGGCGTTATGGAGCAGCAGATGACCGGCGCAGCCTGCGGCATTGCTATGGAAGGCGGCATTGCGGTTACTTACTCTATTGCGAATTTCCCCACTCTGCGTTGTCTGGAGCAGATCCGTAACGACGTTTGCTACCACAACGCAAATGTAAAGATCGTCAACATCGGCGGTGGCGTATCCTACGGTGCGCTGGGTATTTCCCACCATTCCACCGAGGATATCGCTATTATGCGGGCTTTGCCCAATATGGTGGTAGTGGTTCCCTGTGACAACAAGGAAGCAGAGGCAGCAACCTATGCAGCCTTTGAATACGAAGGTCCGCTGTTCTACCGCTGCGGCTACAAGAACGAGAAGGATATTCACCACGGCGATGTGACGTCTCTGAATTTCCAGCTGGGTAAGGCCATTACTGTGGAAGAAGGCGATGACTGCACCGTGATCTTCTGCGGCCCCATCGGTTATGAAGCACAGAAGGCTGTGGAATCTGTCCGGGCCAAGGGTATTAATTGCCGCCTGATTTCCATGCACACCATCAAGCCCATCGACCGGGACGCCATTGTCAAGGCTGCCAAGGAAACCGGCAAGATCATCACTGTGGAAGAGCACAACATGTCCGGTGGTCTGGGCAGTGCTGTGGCTGAGGTCCTGGCAGATGAGGGCTGCTGCGCCAAGGTCAAGCGTATTGCGCTGCCTGACGTTTATGTCCACGAGGTAGGTTCTCAGCAGTGGCTCCGTGAGAAATACCACCTGACTGCTCCCTACATTGAAGAAGAGATCATCAAGATTTGTAAATAAACGGTATTGAAAAGGGACGCCTCTGGTGTCCCTTTTTCAGAAAGGAAGTTGTTATGCGTTTAGATAATAAGATCTGTGCAATTACCGGCGCCGGCGGCGGTATCGGCAGAGTGGCTGCCGACATCTTTGCAAAAGAGGGCGCAACGGTTCTGATTCTGGAGTTGAATAAAGAAGCTGCTGATCAGGCTGTGGCGGAGATCACCGCAGCCGGTGGCAAGGCAAAGGCTTATCCCGTGGATATTTCCAACGAAGAGGCTGTAAAAGCAGTGTTCGAGGACATCGATGCCAATTTCGGCGGCTTGGACGTGCTGTATAACAATGCATCTGTTTTCTGGGGCGCTAAGGATACCGGTCTGGCCGAACTGGATATGGGTGTGTTCGACCGAATCGTGAAGATCAATCTGTACGGCACGGTCTATTGTACCAAGTATGCCATTCCTCTCCTTAAGAAGCGGGGCGGTGGCTCTATCATTATGACCGGCTCTTCTGCTGCAGTTACCGGTGTTCCCGGCAGTGATGCCTACACCGCTACCAAGGGCGCAACCCTGTCTATGACCCGTTCCCTGGCAGTGGAGTACGGTACCTTCAATATCCGCACCAACTGCATTTGTCCTGCAGCTATCCAGACCCCCATGGTAGGGGAGAGCAACCTCTCCGATCCCCGATTCGACGATGCCTTTTTCCGCGAGCGTCTTGCACCCCTGCACCGTTGGGGAAAGGCAGAGGAGATTGCCAATACCGCATTGTTCCTGGCATCGGAAGGCTCCTATATGAACGGTGCCGTGCTGGTTCTGGACGGTGGCATCACCATCAACGGCAACGTTAACAAGTCCGGCCTTTAAGCGTCGTCGGCCGTATACTAATTAGACTTCTTCAGAAAAGTAGACCGAAACTTTGCCTCTGGGCAAAACGTCCCCCAAAATTCTATCAAGGGAGCGAACAAAATGAAAATCGGCAATAGAATCATAAGTATGCTGCTTGCCGTGGCAATGGTGTTCAGCCTTCTGCCGGCAATCACATTGAATGTGGCGCATGCAGCGGTGACAGACACACCTGCAGGTGTGCGCAACCATCTTCCCAGCACCGCGAAAGATGTGGTATATCTTTCGGATATGGACTGGGAGTATTCCATCAACTATCAGGATAAAGAAGCCATTCGAAA
>JAZNZH010000045.1:0-67924 GCA_045594845.1 Faecousia sp.
AGTTCTCCGAATTGGTGGCCGTCTATGGCTTTCAGGAAGGCTGCAATCATATCCTCATCCATAGGCTTTAATTCTTTGCGGACTGCCCGAGGGAGAATACAAGAGTCAGCCGGATTACTTTTTATGTACCCATTGGATATAACGGCGATGTGTTCCCAATCTACCTCAATGTAGGAAAAAGCACAAATGACGGCTCGTACCATCTCTACGACATCACAAACAAATTGAGAGCCACCGCCGACCGAATTAACGGCCTGGAGCGCCCCAAATCAAATGAGGGATACGCTCTAACAAGCGATGACTCTATAAATAGTATACCCGATCGTTCTAAAAATGTCAATGCAAATGCTTCGACAACTGCAAAGAAGGACGGAGTAGCGCGCAAGAAGGGTGCTGTTAAAGGTGAAGGTGTTTCCCTCGCAGACCTCCAAAAACGATTTAACGACACTCAAAAGAAAGCATATAAGTACTTAAGTACCGTCGCGGAAGTTACCGGCATCGACATTGTGCTCTATCAGTCAAAACCTAATGCACAGGGCAAATATACAAGTGCACAGGGTAGATACAGCCGCAGCAAGCCGGGAACAATCTACATCGACCTGAATGCGGGACTTACGGATGTCCGGAGTGCCGATGATCTTGCCAAGTATGCAATGTTAAGAACTTTTGCACACGAATTCACACATTTTATTGAAAACTGGAATCCTATTCAGTATAATGAATTCAGAAAAGTGGTGTTCGACATGCTTGAAGCCCGGGGCGAAAGTAAGGATGCTCTTATCAAGGATAAGATGGCACGCAACCCTGGTATGGATCCAGAACAGGCAAGCCGTGAAGTGGTGGCGGAGGCTATGACGGATATTCTGCCGGATACCAACTTCGTGCAAGAATTGGCAGAGAAACACAAGACTATCTTCCAGAAACTGGTGGATCAGTTAAGGGCATTTGTGGAGAACCTGCGCGATTACTTCAATTCCATCGGTAAGAACCCTTCCAGAGAGGCAAATGCCCTGAAGGAGCAGGGCCGATACCTGGAGAAGAAATCGTGGCACAGTTCGATAAAATTGCCGTAGAGGCTGTGGAAAACTACCAGGCAGAAACAGCAGAAAATAACACTGACGGAGGTAATCTGAATGGAGAAGAGAATCAAGGGACCGAGACCCTTTACAGAGGAAGAGAAGATAGCATTTTTGACATGGAAAGCGGAGCACGAGCGGAAGATGGAAACAGATCCGGAATATCGGGCGAAGCAGGAACACGACAGGAAGATTCTGTTGCGGGACGACAGCATCGAGGAGTAAAGTCACAGGAACTCTTTGAGAAAAAGGACCAGCGTCATTTTTACAGCAAACAGCAGACTGTACCGGGTGTTTTCTGTCGTTGATAGGACAAGGCTGTTATGAACACTCGTACCAGAAGAAATTCCTCATATCTGTTTAAGATATGAGGAATTTTTTATGGTAGTTTTAAGCCAAATTAATTTGAAAACCAATAGGGGTCAATGCAGGGTTTCCCTTATTTTTTCCCTTATCCGCTTACAAATATTAAATATATAGATCGATTTACGGAAAACCCCCGGGTCCGCATTGCGGACCCGGGGATCGTTTTATTTGCTGTTGGAATTCTGCCGGAATTCCATGGGGCTGATACCCTGGGCTTTGTGAAAGACTTGGGAGAAATAACTCAGGGAGGAGAAACCGAGTACGTGAGCGATTTGGGACATAGACAGGTCCGTTTCCGTTAAAAGGTACTTGCTTTCGTCGATCCGCCGGGAGATCAGGTAATTGATGGGGGAGACGCCATATTCTCGTTTAAAGGTGTGGGACAGGTAATACTTATTCATATGGGCTTCGTCAGCCAGTTGCGACAATGTCAGAGTTTCCTTAAAATGCAGGTCAATATACCGCTTGATGGCGGCACATTGCCGGTTGCTGGAAATAACAGGTGGCTCTGCCTGTGCTGTCAAAGCAGTGTTGCGCATAAGACGGATAATGAGGATCTCCATATATGCCTGGCAGATATGCTCATAGCCCTCGTTTTTCAATTCCATCTCCCGCAGAATATTTCGAAGGCAGGAGGAGACATCTGCGCTTTCGAAATGATCCAGTATACAGAATTGTCCGTTGGAGTTTTTGACGGTTGCCAATTCAATTCCGCTGATGCCGAGAACGATATATTCCAAAGGCTGCGCATCCAGACTGATTTCCGTATGGAGCACGTTCGGGTTAATAATCACCAGATTGTTTGCGTCTACGGGGAAAATCTGACCCTGGATCAAAAACTGGCCCTTGCCGCTGACAATAAAAAACAGCTCGGTATGGTTGTGGGTGTGGGGAACGGAATGCCAGTCGTCGCCATATCTGGAACTGGTTGCGTTGAGCAGTTTTGCATTGCCGCAAACGGCGAAGGAATGGCTGTCTCCACTGTCATAATAATACCGGCTCATGGAACATCACCCCGATTTTATATATATTGACATTGTAGCACAGTTTGTTGCTGCTTTCAATGGATAAATGAAAGGCCGCTGGGCTAAATATGGAAGGAGTTGTAAAAGTAATGCACAAGTTTATGCGAATTGTACAATTACAAACTGTGTAAATTTTACAAAATGCTGAAAATACGCAAAGAGCAATAAATATAAAAAAATACGCAATATTCATATTGCAAAAGGATGGAGATTTTGTATACTTAATTATGAGTGGAGAAGTCCCTCCACGAATTTAAAAAACATCAATTGGAGGAATAAACAATGAAGAAGATTATTGCGCTTCTGTTGGTGCTGGCTATGGCTGTGGGCCTGATCGCTTGCGGCGGTACCGGCACAAAGACCCCCGGTGGTAACAAGAACGATGACGTTACCATTAAGGTTGCCGCAATCGAGACCGCTTACGGTTCCGAAGTTTGGACCAAGGTCTGCAAGGCTTTCACCGACCGTACCGGCATCAAGGTGGAGCTGACCACTGACAAGAACCTGGAAGATGTTATCTCCGGTCCTATGCAGAACGGCGAATTCCCCGACGTTGTGCACCTGGCAACCGGCCGTCCTGCTGGCCTGACCGAGCAGATGGTCAAGAGCAACGCTCTGCATGACCTGTCCAACACCCTGTCCCTGACCATCCCCGGCGAGGACGTAAAGGTTTCCGACAAGATCGCTGGCGGTTTCACCGACAACAACATCGTTTCTCCCTACGGCGATGGCAAGACCTACATGGCTCCCATGTTCTACTCTCCCTGCGGCCTGTTCTACAATGCAAAGCTGTTCGAGGAGAAGGGCTGGAAGGTTCCCACCACTTGGGACGAGATGTGGGAACTGGGCGACAAGGCTGCTGAAGAAGGCATCGCTCTGTTTACTTACCCCACCGCTGGCTACTATGACGCATTCATGTTCGCTCTGATGAACGCTATCGGCGGCCCCGAGTTCTTCAACGACATCACCACCTACAAGGAAGGTGCATGGGATTCCGCTAACGGCAAGACTCTGCTGAGCATCCTGGACAAGCTGGCTGACTACACTCATCCCAGCACCCCCGCACAGGCTAACAACCAGGACTTCACCAAGAATCAGCTGATGGTTATGACCAATGACGCTCTGTTCATGCCCAACGGTACCTGGATCACCAACGAAATGGCTGGCGCTCTGGAGACCCTGGAGAACGAGTTCGCTTGGGGTATGACTGCTATTCCTGCTGCCGGCACCGCTTCTTACTCCTTCTGCTGGTTTGAGCAGGCTTGGATCCCCGCCGGTGCTGAGAACATCGAAGCTGCTGAGCAGTTCGTAGCTTTCCTGTACTCCGACGAGGCTGCAAAGATCTTTGCTGGCGCCGGTGCTATGCAGCCCATCCTGGGTATTGCTGATATGCTGGAAGGCGAGAACAAGATGTTCTACTCCATCTACGACAACGGTGCAAAGGCTGCAATGGGCGGTTTCGCTGCATTCTCCGAGATCCCCGGCGTTGACGTTTCCGGCACCTTCTTCGCTCCCATCGACTCCCTGGTCGCTGGCACTATCACCATCGAGCAGTATGCTGAGCAGGTTAAGACCAACTCTGCAAAGATGGCTGAGAACAAGATGGGTTAATCCTGTTTTTTAAGAGACCACACAGTAAGTAATTTGGGTGGCAGTGACTTCTGTCACTGCCACCCTCTTTCTTCAAAAATATTTTCCAGTGCGCAGGTGCGGCCTGTGCAGCGGAAAATATTTTTGCCAATAAAAAGGAGCTGGTAAATCATGAAAAGCAACTTCCGCCGCACCGCTTTTATTTTGCTGTGCGTGGTGCCTGCCGTGATCCTGTTTGTGATCTTTATGGTGGTGCCTACTTTTAATGTGTTCCGACTGTCTCTGTTCAAGCGGAGTACATTCAATCCCCAGGAGACATTCATCGGCCTGGAGAACTTCAAGATGCTGATGGAAGATACTGTTTTTATCCGGTCTATGCAGAATATGCTGCTGCTGATCGTGATGGTGACCATCTTCACCATGGGCGCAGCCCTGCTGTTCGGCTTTATTCTGACCCGTGAAAAGCTGAAGGGACAGGATTTCTTCCGCATCGTGTTCTACATACCGAACATCCTGTCTGTCGTGGTTATTTCCGGTATTTTCTCCGCCATCTACGATGTGGATAAGGGCCTCTTGAACAGCATCCTGAATATGTTCGGCAAGGAAGGTATCCTGTGGAAGGGCGAACAGCACGTCATTATCAGCCTGATCATCGCTATGGTATGGCAGGCCATCGGTTATTATATGGTTATGTATATGGCATCCATGGCAGCTGTGCCCGCCACAATCTACGAGGCAGCGAACCTGGACGGCGCCAGCCGCAAGACCCAGTTCTTCCAGCTGACAATTCCTCTGATCTGGACCAATATCCGTACTACGCTGACCTTCTTCATTATCTCTACGATCAACATGGCCTTCCTGTTTGTCAGCGCCATGACCGGTGGCGGCCCCAACAATGCATCCAATGTGTCACTTTTGTATATGTACAACCAGAAGAACCTGGGCGGCGGCTATGGCTATGCCATGGCTATTGGAGTGGTGATCTTCCTGGTGTCCTTTGGCCTGTCCGCTTTGGTCAATAAGGTCACCGAGCGTGAAGTTCTGGAATATTAAGGAGGTGCCAGTATGAAAGAAAAAAGAATCGTAAATACCGGCGACCGCCTGTATAAGCTGTTTGTTTATCTGATTCTGAGCATTTTGGCTGTCCTGATTTTGGTGCCTGTGCTGTGGGTCATGGTGGCCTCCGTTAAGGCCACGCCTGAGCATTACGGCAGTCCCTGGGCAATACCCACCCATATCCACTGGCAGAACTTTGTGGATGCATGGACCAAGGCAAATATGGGCGGCTATATGCTCCATTCTGTGATGATCACGGCTTTGGCCCTGGTGATCCTGCTGGTGGTGGCGCTGCCTGCATCCTACTGCCTGGCTCGCTTTAAGTTCGTCGGACAGAGATTTTTGAAAACTTGCTTCATGGCCGGTCTGTTTATCAACGTAAACTACATCGTGGTTCCTATTTACCTGATGCTCAGTGGCGGCGACAAGTGGCTCAAGGGTGTTTTGGGTCAGGGCTTCCTGCTGAACAACCACGTGGTGGTGGCGATTGTCTATGCTGCCACAGCGCTGCCCTTTACCATTTATCTGCTTACCAGCTATTTTGCTACTGTGCCCCACGATTTTGAGGAGGCTGCCTATATCGATGGCGCGGGATATGCCAGAACCATGCTTCAGGTGATTTGCCCCATGGCAAAGCCCGCTATCATTACTGTGATTCTCTTCAACTTCCTGTCCTTCTGGAATGAGTACATTATTATTAAGACCCTGGTTACGGAGCGCGACCAGTGGACGTTGCCCGCAGGCCTTCTGAACCTGATGCAGGCACAGCAGTCCGCAGCAGAATACGGTCCTATGTATGCAGGTCTGGTGCTGGTTATGCTGCCGGTTCTGATCCTCTACATCTGCGTGCAGAAGAACCTGACCAAGGGTATGACCGTGGGCGGTCTGAAAGGCTAAGGTGACTATATGAATTTTTGGAAGAAGCATTTACCTCTTCGGGCAGTGCTTATTATGCTGTTTTTTGTGGCAGGTTTGGTGCTGACGATTGTGGGCTGGAAGATGACCGGTCAGCTGTTGGGCTTAGGCCTGATGCTGGTGGGTATGGTCTTTTTGCTGACTGCGTTGTTTGTATATAACGCACTTTATAAAAAGTGATTGCGCCCAAGCCTTCCTCTCATAAAAGGGGAAGGCTTGGTCTGCGAACGAACCAAAATTTGTTTTCTAAAGGAGACTTCACATATGCTGGATACAAGAAAAGTGGGTCGTGTTACCATTCCTACCGACCTGGATGTGGTTCCCCAGACCCTGGAAATATTAAAGCGCTGGGGTGCAGATGCTATCCGTGACTGCGACGGCACGGATTTCCCTGCAGAGCTGCAGAACCAGAATGCAAAGATCTATTCTACCTACTACACCACCCGTAAGGACAATGCCTGGGCAAAGGCCAACCCCGAAGAGGTGCAGCAGTGCTATATTATGACGGGCTTTCATACCGCCACAGAGGGCGCTCTGGAGATCCCTCTGATGCAGGGTATCAGCCCTGAGCTGATGGAAGTCAACACCCGCGACGACATCAAGCGCTGGTGGGAAGTGATGGACCGCACTACCGGTGAGCCTATCAGTCCCGACGCCTGGGACTATAACGCCGAGACCGGTTGTTTGGTGATCCACAAGCCTGCTGCGTTCCACGAATACACCGTGGCCTTTTTGGCATACCTGATCTGGGATCCGGTGCATATGTACAATGCCGTCACCAACAACTGGCAGAATTTTGAGCATCAGATCACCTTTGACGTCCGTCAGCCCAAGACCCACAAGTTTACCATGGAGCGTCTGCGTAAGTTCATCGCAGAGCATCCCTATGTCAATGTGATCCGCTACACCACATTTTTCCATCAGTTTACCCTGGTATTTGACGAGCTCAAGCGGGAGAAGTTTGTGGATTGGTATGGCTACTCTGCTTCCGTATCCCCCTATATACTGGAGCAGTTTGAGAGAGAAGTGGGCTATCAATTCCGTCCCGAGTTTATCGTGGACCAGGGTTACCACAACAACCAGTACCGCGTCCCCTCCAAGGAGTTCAAGGACTTCCAGGCCTTCCAGCGCCGTGAGGTGGCCGCTCTGGCCAAGGAGATGGTGGATATCACCCACGAACTGGGCAAGGAAGCTATGATGTTCCTGGGCGATCATTGGATCGGCACCGAGCCTTTCATGGAAGAGTGGAAGACCATCGGCGTGGATGCAGTTGTAGGCTCTGTGGGTAACGGTTCTACCCTGCGTCTGATTTCCGACATTCCCGGTGTGAAGTACACCGAAGGCCGTTTCCTGCCTTATTTCTTTCCCGACACCTTCCATGAGGGCGGCGACCCTGTGAAGGAAGCTAAGGAGAACTGGGTTACAGCCCGTCGCGCCATTCTGCGCAAGCCCATCGACCGCATCGGTTACGGCGGCTATCTGAAGCTGGCGCTGGAGTTCCCCGCGTTTATCGATTATGTGGAATCCGTCTGTAACGAGTTCCGTGAACTGTACGAGAACATCAAGGGCACTACGCCCTACTGCGTCAAGACTGTTGCGGTGCTCAACAGCTGGGGAAAGATGCGCGCATGGGGCTGCCATATGGTCCATCATGCCCTGTATCAGAAGCAGAACTACTCCTATGCCGGTATTATTGAAGCTCTGTCCGGCGCACCTTTCGATGTAAAGTTCATCTCCTTTGACGATATCCGCAAGGATCCCACTATCCTGGATTCCATTGATGTGGTGATTAATGTGGGTGACGGCGACACTGCCCACACCGGCGGCGCGGAGTGGGAAGATCCTATTATTTCTTCCGCGGTTCGCAAATTTGTCTACAATGGCGGCGGTTTTATCGGTGTTGGCGAGCCTTCCGGTCACCAGTATCAGGGGCATTATCTGCAGTTGGCATCTGTTCTGGGTGTGGAGAAGGAAACCGGCTTCACCATGAACTACGATAAGTATAACTGGGCTGAGAATCCCCACCATTTCATCCTGGAAGATGTTGCCGGTGAGGTAGACTTCGGCGAAGGCAAGAAGAGCATCTTTGCATATGAAGGCACGGATATCCTGGTGCAGAAGGACAAGGAAGTCCAGATGGCAACCAACAGCTTCGGCAACGGCCGCAGCGTTTACATCTCCGGTCTGCCTTATTCCTTCGAGAACAGCCGTGTGCTGTACCGCGCGATCCTGTGGGCTGCCCACGGCGAAGAGAGCCTCCACAAGTGGTTCTCCACCAACTATAATGTGGAAGTCCACGCCTTTGTGGCCAACGGCAAGTACTGCGTAGTTAACAACACCTATGTGCCGCAGGACACCGTGGTCTATACCGACAAGGAGCATTTCGATCTGCACCTGGAGGCCAACGAGATCCGCTGGTACAACCTGTAAGAAAGCACGAAAAACAGGGCATCTTCCGGGATGCCCTGCCTAATGAGCGAGGAGAGCTGTGATATGTACATTCCTGAAAATGATACAATTCTCAATGAAGTGATCGCCGCTTACGATTTTCCCGCAACGCTGATGGGCGCAGTCCGCTACGGCAGCGGCCATATCAATGATACCTTCTGTGTGGTTTGCCAGCCCCAGGAGGGAAAGGCCATCCGTTTCATTCTGCAGGGTCTGTCTGTGGCAGCGTTCCCCCGCCAGGATGAACTGATGGAGAATTTCATCGGTGTCACTTCTCACCTGCGTAAGAAGATCGAGGCTGCCGGCGGCGATGTAATGCGGGAGACGCTGAATCTGGTTCCCACCCGGGACGGCAAGCCTTACTACACCGATTCCACCGGAAGAGTTTGGCGTCTTACCAACTATGTAGAGGGCACTGTGTGCCTGCAGAAGGCTACCCCCGACCTGTTTGAAGCTTCTGCCCGTGCCTTTGGCCGTTTCCAGTGGCTGCTGGCAGACTATCCTGCCCACACGCTCCACGAGTCCATTGTGAACTTCCATAACTCGGAAGACCGTTTTGCCAAGTTCTTGGCTGTATTGGAAGCAGACAAGCTGGGCAGAGCCAAAGAGGTGGAGGCAGAGATCCAATTTGTGATGGATCGCAAGGCCGATTGCTCCGTTGCGCTCAATGCGCTGCGTGAGGGAAAGCTCCCCTTGCGAGTTACCCACAACGACACCAAACTCAACAATGTTCTCATCGATGAGAATACCCTGGAAGGCGTCTGCATTATCGACCTGGACACCACAATGCCCGGTCTGTCTATGTATGATTTCGGTGATTCCATTCGTTTCGGCGCAAACCACAGCGCAGAGGATGAGAAGGATCTTTCCAAGGTCAACTTTGATATTGAGCTGTATAAGCGTTATACCCGCGGCTTCATAGAGGGCGCAAAGGGCGGTCTGACCCAGGCCGAGCTGGACTACCTGCCCTGGGGCGCAAAGCTGATGACTCTGGAGTGCGGCATGCGCTTTTTAACCGACCATCTGGACGGAGACAACTATTTCCGCATCCACTATCCCGGTCAGAACCTGGACCGCTGCCGTACCCAGTTTAAGCTGGTTGCGGATATGGAAGCCCGGTGGGCCGAAATGCACAAAATTGTGGAAGATATCGCAAAATAAAAGTCTTAGTTAACGGTGGTGCGCAGGTGGAAAACCACATTTGTGATGCGAGGGGCGACCTGCAGTCCACCGCCGGCTACGAGAAATAACGAAACGGAGGAAACGCAAATGCAGTATTTGGGAATTGAATATCAGATGAAACACGCACCGAAGCTGGATCCTACTTTTATTCCTTTTGGCGTGTGGCGTGCAGCTTATCTTAAAGATGCAAAGCAGCCCATTGCGATTGCTGTTGAGCGTGACAAAGGTCGTATTTCTGTCCATAAGACATGTATTCATGGCACTCCCGAAATGCAGGATGCCGACTATCGCTATGTGGAGCGCTATGTAAAGTTCTTGCTGTGGTCCACTGGCGGTTTCCGCGTGACGATCTGCGGCTGCAGTGAATTGGCGCAGCGGCTGCAGAGGGCTTATACTTCTGAGGGAGAGCGGAAATTTGACGCAATGTTCTTCCATCAGGTGTACGAGCATGAACTGGAAGTGATCGATCTGCCTTTGGAGCAGTGTCCTGCTGCCAATGAGGTTGCCCAGCCGATGGGCGGCAATATGAACGGCTGCCGTATTGGCTTTGATGCAGGCGGTTCTGACCGCAAGGTTTCCGCTGTGATCGACGGTGAGTGTGTTTATTCCGAAGAAGTTTTGTGGTTCCCCAAATTAAACGAGGACCCAAACTATCAGTACCAGGAGATCCTGACTGCGTTCCGTACCGCCGCTTCCAAGATGCCCAGAGTGGATGCTATCGGCGTGTCCTCTGCCGGCGTTTTCATCGGCAATGCTCCTATGGTATCCAGCATCTTCTACAAAGTTCCCCGGAGTAAGTGGGATTTTGTCAAGACTGTATTTGATCGGGCAGCGGCGGAAATTGACCCCAACATCCCCATTCTGGTGGCCAATGACGGTGATGTTTCCGCTCTGGCAGGTGCTATCGGTCTGGGCAAGGGCAATCTGATGGGCCTGGCAATGGGCACCTCCGAGGCTGTCGGCTATGTGGATAAGGATCAGAATGTACTGGGCTGGATCAATGAACTGGCTTTTGCTCCTGTTGACCTGCAGGAAGGCGCGATGCAGGACGAGTGGTCCACCGATTTCGGTGTGGGCTGCAAGTACTTCAGCCAGGATGCTGTGATTAAACTGGCGCCCTGGGCAGGTATTGAGATCCCTGAGGATCTGTCCCTGGCGCAGAAGCTGAAATTTGTCCAGGGCCTGATGGAAGAGGATGATCCCCGTGCGGTTGCCATATTCGAGACCATCGGCGCTTACCTGGCTTACACTACTGTACTGTACTCTCAGTTCTATGATCTGGACTATATGATGCTGCTGGGTCGTGTGATGTCCGGCAAGGGCGGTGACACTATTTTGCGTGTCTGCAACGAGATCCTGGCGGATGAGTATCCCGAGCTGCACGCAAAGTGCAATGTCACTCTGCCCGACGAAAAGATGCGCCGTGTTGGCCAGTCTGTGGCTGTTGCAAGCCTTCCGGAGGTGGCAAAATGATCATTGGCAATGCAAAAGTCTTTGTTGACGGCAAGTTCCGTTTGGCCTCCGTCACCGTAGATGGGGACAAGATTACTGCCATCGGGGATGCCAACATCCCTTGCGATGTGGATGCCAAAAGCAAGTACCTGGTGCCCGGTTTTGTGGATGTCCATACCCACGGTGCAATGAACGAGGATTTTTCTGACGGCAAGGCTGACGGCCTGCCTAAAATGTCCCGCTATTATGCCAAAAACGGCGTCACATCGTTCCTTGCCACCACCATGACCCTGAAAGAAGAGACCCTGACCCCGGCTATGGAGGTCATTCGTGATTTTATCCGTCCTGCTGACGGCGCCAAGTGCGCAGGTATCCACCTGGAAGGCCCTTTCCTGAGCTATGCCAAGCGCGGCGCCCAGGCAGCGGAGAATCTCCATGTGCCTGATGTCGGGATGTTCCACCGTCTGAACGCAGCCAGCGGCAACCGGGTACGCCTGGTGACCGTTGCCCCGGAAGAACCCGGCGCTATGGACTTTATCCGTGAAGTATCCAAGGTGTGCACGGTTTCTGTGGGCCACACCACCGCAGACTATGATACTGCTGTGGCAGCCTTTAAAGCCGGCGCTACCCACGCAACCCATCTGTTTAACGGTATGCCTGCCTTTGCCCATCGGGCTCCCGGTGTGGTAGGCGCGGCTTACGATAAAAACGCCACCGCAGAACTGATCTGCGACGGCTTGCACATCCATCCCTCTGTCATTCGTGTGGCTAAGCAGCTCTTTGGTAAGCGCTTAGTGGTGATCAGCGATTCTCTGCGCTGTGCAGGTATGCCTGACGGCGACTATGAGCTGGGCGGTCAGCCTATTGAAATGAAAAACGGCAAGGCAACCCTGAAAGACAGCGATACCCTGGCCGGTTCTTCCTCTAATCTTTTGGCAGAAGTGAAGAATTTGATCTCCTATGGCTTTGCATTGGAAGATGCCATCTATGCCGTCTCTACCGCGCCTGCAAAGGCAGTACGGCTGGAGAATATCGGTTCCATTGAGGTCGGCAAGCAGGCAGATCTTTTGCTGCTGACAGCTGACCTGGAACTGGACAGCGTATATATCGACGGCAAAAAAACGCTCTGAGCCCGTAAAGGATTGAAAAAGGCCGGTGCTTATGTTATCATCAAGAAAATAACAACACACAGGAGAGAAACTATGGAATACAGAGTTTTGGGTAAGACCGGCCTCAAGATCTCCCGTTTGGGCTTTGGCGGTATCCCCATTCAGAAAATCGATGCCGAAGGCACAAAGACCCTGATGCACAAGCTGATGCAGGAGGGCGTTAACTATATCGACACCGCCCGGGGTTATACCGTCAGCGAGGAATACCTGGGTTATGCCCTGGAAGGTATCCGGGAGCATTTTGTGTTGGCTACCAAGAGCATGAGCCGCACCAAAGATGCTATGGCAAAGGATATCGATATCAGTCTGAGTAATCTCCATACGGATTATATTGATCTTTATCAGGTCCACAATCCCAACGCCAAGGACCTGGAGCAGGTGATGGCACCCGGCGGCGCGCTGGAAGCACTGCAAGAGGCAAAGAGCCAGGGAAAGATCGGACATATCGGCATCACCCTGCACAGTGTAGAGCTGTTCAGCCAGGCTGTGGAGCTGCCTTGGGTAGAGACTATTATGTTCCCCTACAACATCGTGGAGACCCAGGGCGAGGAACTGATTGCCCGGTGCGCAGAAAAGAATATTGGTTTCATCTGTATGAAGCCTTTGGCCGGTGGCGCCATTGAGGATGCAAACACCGCGCTGCGATTCATCGCCAGCAATCCCAATGTGACTGTGGTGATCCCCGGTATGGCGGAGGAAAAGGAGATCGCCCAGAATGTGGCGGCAACCGCCAACACCGCGCCTCTGACTCCTCAGGAGCAGGAGAAGGTGGCGCAGATCCGCAATTTCTTAGGTACCAATTTCTGCCGTCGATGCAACTACTGCGCTCCCTGTACCGCAGGTATCAATATCCCGGCAGTGTTCCTCTTTGAGGGCTATTACAGCCGCTACGACCTGAAGGACTGGGCGGTTGACCGCTACGCAAAGCTGGAAAAAACCGCTGCTGACTGCGTTGGCTGCGGCGTCTGCGAGGAGCGTTGCCCCTATCAGCTGCCTATCCGCAAGATGTTGGAAAAGGTTGTAAGCGTTTTGGGCAAGTAATGTAAAAAGGATATTGAATTTTTCTTCGGGATACACTATAATAGTCCCGACAATTAAAAAGGTTTCCGTGGCCGGACGGATCGTACAGACCGACCGGCTGAACAAGATAATGGGGTGCAAGTCCCCGCGCTGCCGGCGCTGTAAGTGTCGAGACAGCCTGCCGTTGATGAAAGTCAGTCATTGGAGCAATCCGAGAAGGCAGACAGGCTGTTGCTTGAGACACAAGTCAGAAGACCTACGGAGACTGTTCTTGTTTCTTTGCACACGCGCAATGAGCAAAGGGATGTTTATGTTATGCAGAAAAACGGCTGCGGCAGTATCATGTACTGCCGCAGCTTTTATTTTGGAGAGTTATTATGGATGCATTTTCCAAGCGCCACCCGGCAGTGAATTTCATATTTTTTGTAGGCGCCATCGGCTTTGCGGTGCTGATCCAGCATCCGGCGTATTTGCTGGCAGGTGTGGTCGCCGGTGGGGTGTACTATCTGCTGCTGAACGGCAAAAACGGATGGAAGACTCTGCTGCGGCTGATGCCTATCTTTTTGATCCTGACGGTAGTTAATCCGTTACTCAACACCTTGGGCGCCACGCCGCTTTTTTATGTATTCGGCCGACCTTACACCCGGGAAGCGCTTTTCTACGGTGTGGCGGTGGGCGCGGTGTTTGTGATTATGATGCTGTGGTTCGGCTGCTATAACAAGGTGCTGACCAGCGATAAATTCACCAGTCTCTTCGGCAATCTGATCCCGGCGATCTCTCTGCTGCTGGTGATGGTACTGCGGATGATTCCCAATTTCATCCGCAAGACCCGGCAGATCCGTGATGCCAGAAAAGCCATCGGCAAGGGCGCAGGGGAGAAGGCTACCCCAAAGGAAAAGATAAAGGACGGCGCCACCGTTTTAGGTGCCCTGACCGGATGGGCGCTGGAAGGCAGTATCGTCACCGGCGATTCGATGCGGGCCCGGGGTTACGGCACCCAGAGGCGGACAAGCTTTATGCGCTACCGGATGACCTCAGCGGACTGGCTGACGCTGTTTGTAATGCTGACGCTGCTGGGGCTGACGGTCGCGGCAGCCTGCCTGGGGCAGACGGCGGCAACCTTTGTTCCCCGGCTGCAGCTGGCGCCCACATCCTGGGGCGTGGCAGCATATACCTGCTATCTTTTGATCCCCACCGCACTACACATAAAGGAGACAATGCAATGGCGCATTTCCAGATCAAAAATTTAAGCTTTTCCTATCCCACAGACCGGGGCGGGGAAGTGCTGAAAAATATTAACCTGACTATTGGCAAGGGAGAATATGTGGTGCTGTGCGGAAAATCCGGCAGCGGCAAGACTACACTTCTGCGCCAGTTAAAGACAGTTCTTGCGCCTTACGGCAAAAAAGAGGGAGAGATTCTCTTTAACGGTATTCCATTGGAGCAGGTGCAGGATCAGGCAATGAAAATCGGCTATGTGATGCAGGATCCCGATGACCAGATCGTGACCGATAAGGTGTGGCATGAGCTGGCGTTCGGACTGGAATCCATTGGCTGTGACCAAGAGACTATGCGTGCCAGAGTGGCAGAAATGGCTTGCTATTTCGGTATCGCAGACTGGTTCCATAAGGATGTGGCCACCCTGTCCGGCGGCCAGAAGCAGCTGTTGAATCTGGCATCTGTGATGGCAATGCAGCCGGAGGTGCTGATCTTGGACGAGCCCACCAGCCAGCTGGATCCTATTGCGGCCTCGGATTTTCTCAATACTGTCCGCAAAATCAATATGGAACTTGGCACCACCGTGATCATCACAGAGCACCGGCTGGAGGATATCTTCCCCTATGCGGATCGGGCGGTGGTAATGGACGGTGGTCTGGTGATCGCGGACGGCGCGCCCCGCCGGATCGGGCAGATGTTGCATGCCCAAAACCACGATATGTTCGCCGCAATGCCCACTCCTGTGCGGGTGTTCTATGGCGCGAACGGGGAGGGAGATTGCCCCCTGACTGTACGGGAGGGCAGAAACTGGCTCAGTAATCTTTATCCTGCCCCCAAGATGACTGCATTGCCGGAGAAAAAGAGGAATTGGGAAAGCAAAAATTCGGCACTGTCCTTAAAGGAACTGTGGTTCCGCTACGAAAAGGACAGCCTCGATGTGCTGCGGGGTGTGTCAGCGGAAATTCCTGCCGGCAGCATATATGCCATTGTAGGCGGCAACGGCGCAGGCAAATCCACCGCTTTAAAGGCCATTTGCGGTATCTGCAAGCCTTACCGGGGTAAAGTAAAAGTGTTGGGTAAGCCCCTGGAGAAATATAAGACGGCGGAACTGTTCAGAGGCTGCCTTGCAATGCTGCCGCAGGATCCTAAGAGTCTGTTTGTCAAACAGACCGTTGGCGATGAATTGGCGGAAATGACCGGGGATATGGAAAAGATCCGGGTATCTGCGAGCCTGTGTCATGTAGAGCATCTGCTGGACAGCCATCCCTACGACCTTTCCGGCGGTGAACAGCAGCGCGCAGCATTGGCAAAGGTGCTGCTTACAGATCCCAAAGTTCTGCTGCTGGACGAGCCCACCAAGGGCATCGACAGCTTTTTCAAAGAAAAGCTGGCAGAGATCCTGGGTCAGCTCAAGGAAAAGGGCATCACTATTGTGATGGTCTCCCACGATGTGGAGTTCTGCGCCCGGTATGCAGACCAGGTGTCTATGTTCTTCGACGGTCAGATTCTGACCACGGATATTCCCCGCCGTTTCTTTGGCAGTAACAGTTTCTATACCACCGCTGCCAACCGGATGAGTCGCCACGTCTTTTCTAAAGCAGTGACGGCGGAAGATGTGGTGGCGCTGTGTGAAGCGAACCGGGAGGCAAATCCATGAAAAAGAGCAAAATCTTTGCAATTTTAATCTATTGTTTGCTGCTTCCCGCAACCTTGTTTTTGGGAACAAAGCTCCCAGGACGAAGCTACTACATTACCGGCACATTAGTGATGGCAGAACTGCTGATTCCGTTTTTTATGGCCTTTGAGGGACGCAAACCCCAGGCCAGGGAATTGGTGGTGATTGCAGTGATGTGCGCCATTGCCATTGTGGGCCGGGTAGCGATCCCACTGCCTCACTTTAAGGCGGCCTTTGCGGTAATTATGCTTACCGGTATTGCCTTCGGTCCGGAGGCCGGTTTTATGGTGGGCGCAGTCTGCGCTTTTGCCAGTAATTTCTTCTACGGCCAGGGCCCCTATACTCCCTGGCAGATGATGGCCTACGGTATGGGCGGACTGCTGGCAGGTGTCGCTTTTCGCCGTGGCCGGCTCCCCAAAAGCCCCTGGGTTATGGCAGCGTTCAGTTTTTTAACTGTGCTGTTCATAGTAGGCCCTATCTTGGATTGCTCGGGAATTTTCCTGGTGGTTTCCCAAGTGACGCTCCGCTCGGTGATTCTGACCCTGGCTTCCGGTATGATCTATGCCAACCTGAGCCTTGCAATCAGTACGGCGCTGTGTATGCTTTTGTTTGGAAAGTTTTTTCTTGAAAAGCTGCAGCGGGTACAGCGAAAATACGGACTGCTTGAAAATAATTCCTTATTGTGATATACTGAGAAAAACCGAGAAAAAGCGGGGAAACAATATGGATCTACTGGATGTTATGCAGAGCTTTTTGCTGGACGGCACTGTGGTGGACTATAGGGAATTCGGCAGCGGTCACATCAACAGCACCTTTAAGGTAAAAACCGATCGCAATCAAATCTATGTATTGCAGAAGATCAATACACAGGTGTTCCGCAACCCGGAGCAGCTGATGGCGAATATTTGCACTGTTACCGAGCATATCCGCAAACGGGGCGGCAATGCGCTTCACAGCATTCCTACTTGTACCGGCGGGGACTGCCATGTGGATACCCAGGGGCAGTGCTGGCGGATGTACGATTTTCTGGAGGGAATCTCTCTGGATCTGCCGGAAACGGACGAGGATTTCTATCAAAGCGCCATTGCCTTTGGCCGGTTTCAGGAGCAGCTCTGCGATTTTCCTGCCGAGACACTATACGAGACCATTCCCAATTTCCACAACACGCCTGACCGTTACCGGCAGTTAAGAGAGGCGGTCCAAAAGGATGCAGCCGGCCGCGCTTCGCAGGTTACGGCAGAGCTGGAGGACGCATTTGCTCTGGAGGCGCAGGCATCCATTTTGCAGAAGATGCTGGATGCAGGAGAGCTCCCTCTTCGGGTGACCCACAACGATACAAAACTCAACAATGTCCTCCTGGATCCGGTGGAACGCAAACCTCTTTGCGTGCTGGATCTGGATACGGTGATGCCGGGACTCAGCGCCTACGACTTTGGCGATTCCATCCGGTTCGGTGCAGCCACTGCAGCGGAGGATGAGAAAGATCTATCCAAAATGGAAATGGATATAAATCTGTTCCGGGTGTACGCAAAGGGCTTTTTGGAGGCGGCAACCTCCCTGACGGATGCAGAGAAGAAAGTGCTTCCTCTGGGCGCGCTGACCATGACTGTGGAGGTGGGCATTCGCTTCCTGGCAGATTACTTAAACGGAGATATCTATTTTAAGATCGATTATCCTGAACATAATTTAGTCCGTGCCCGAACCCAGCTGGTTTTGGCCAAGGACATGGTTGCCAAGATGGCACAGATGGAGCAGATTGTTGCAGAATTAAGTAACTAAAAAACACCCCCCGGCGTTTGCTGGGGGGTGTTTTTTAATTCTTTCGTTTGAGAATCAGGTAACTCACCCAATAGAGTGTAATGATCAGGCATATGGCACCACTGGCCGCAAAACTCCAGAGATTCTGACCTGCGATTCGAAGAAGGATACAGGCAACGGCACAGATGATCACAAACAGATATCCGGCCCATGCCCACGCCTTTGTGGCCAAATAACGGTTGCGTTCATCGTTGGCGTTTATATCCATCTGTTCCCGGTATTTCTCGTCCCGGATGTATTTGACCCAGCGAAAAATCTGAATGCTTCCGATAAAGATAAAAGCGCTGCCCATACCGCTCCAGAATGTATCAATTTTTGCGATGGTTGTGGCAACGATCAGGCCAATACCCAAAAGTACCCAGAAAATGCTTACAAGCATTCTGCGATTATTTTTCATAATGCTCCTCCTCAAATATAAAGATATCCTCAATGGTCATACCAAAATAGACGGCAATGTTATGGGCCAGGGAAATAGAGGGATTGTAACGGCCCCGTTCCAGGGAACTGATGGTTTGCCGGGAGACCTTCAGGGCTTTTGCCAAATCCTCCTGCAAAATGCCCTTTGCCTTGCGGAGTTCTTCGATTTTATTCTTCATAGCCACCTCCTAAGGTAAAGTTTGCTTTACATCAATAGTGTAACACAGATCACATTGAATGTCAAGTGTACTTTACAATATTCGGCGACATAAAACATTCGACCATTTTCGACAAAACCTCTTCCCAAAAACAGAAAATGTGCTATAATGTTTTATGTCGCATTTTGCGGGGAGGATAAAAAATGAGAGAGTTTTTCAGAGAGTTTTTCCGCATTGGAGATGAGTTTCGCTGGCAACCATCGGGCTTTATGTCCTGGCAGCATTTGACGTTTGTTACTACTTTGGTGGTGCTGATGGCAGTTCTGGCTATTGTGCTGGGTAAGCGCAACCGGCTGGCAGACAACAAAACAAAGAATAAAGTTTTGATCTGGTCCGCAATCCTGATCGATGGCTTTGAGATCATTAAGATCGCAATGTCCTGTGCGGATGACCCTTCCTCCTGGAAGGCAATGCTGCCCCTGTTTTTGTGCAGCATCCAGCTGATCGTGATTCCCATGGCAGCCTTTACTAAGGGTCGGCTGAAGGAAGCATCCCTGGACTTTGTCAGCATTTTCGGCCTGTTGGGTGCACTGGCAGGTACCTACGGTGCCGGTCAGAACTACAATGCCTATCCGGTGCTGTCCTTCCCCAATGTGGGTTCCGGTATTACCCACTGCATTTCCGGTTTTGCAGCGCTGTATATTCTGATCTCCGGAATGGCAAGTATGGATAAAAAGGATGTCCCTATTACCCTGAGTATCCTTACCGGCTTCTGCGTAGCGGCATACATAGTCAATGATCTGGTGGACTATAACTATATGTTCCTCAGAGCCGGTGACGGCACGCCTTACGATATCCTGTTTAATTTAGTAGGCGGTCATCCCGTGTGGTATCCGGTGTGTGTAGTGGTGCTGTTCTTTGTGTACATTCTTAGCTTCTACACAGTTTTCTTTGCGATTCGGAAAAGAAAAGCAGTAAAAACAGCATAAAAAGACACCGCAGTGGTAATCCACTGCGGTGTTTTCTTAGTGATGATGACCGTGATGGTGATGGTGGTGATGATGACCGCGCCAGGCAGTCTCCCTGCCACTGTGACAATCGGTGTCGTGGCAGGTCTCCCCGGGCAATTCGGTTTCCAGGGTGGCGTGGCAGATGCCGTGCTCGCTGAGTTCCTCCCGAACCATTTCTTTGATTTTGTGGGGGTCTGCGTCGGTTACTACGTGCATGGTGGCGTAAATGCTGGTCTCATCCATATTCCAGATGTGGATGTGGTGTATATCCACCACTCCGTCAATAGACAGCAGGTGTTCCTTGATCTCCTCCAGGCAAATTCCTCTGGGGATCTTTTCCAGGAACATCTCGCCCACAGCCAGAAGGTTCTTTGCAGCATTCCACAGAATAAAAGCGGCAACCGCAATGGATAAAATGGGGTCAATAAAGGCCCAGTCGGTAAAGCGCATCACTACAGCGCCGATGAGCACCACGATCCAACCCAGCACATCCTCCAGCATATGCAGGTTGATGGCCTTTTGGTTCAGGGATTCTCCGTCCCGGGTGAAGAATGCGGCAAACAGGTTAACCGATGCGCCGACAATGGCGAAAAGAATCATCTCGTTATAGTGAATCTCCACCGGGTGGAAGAGTCGCTGTGTGGCGTGGATGATGACAAACACAGAACCCACCAGCAGGATCACTGTGGTGAGAAGGCCGCCCAGCACAGAAAAGCGGGCGTAACCGTAGGTGTAAGTACTGTCCGGTTTTTTGTGGCTTTTGCGTTCCAGAAAGTAGGCGATGCCAATGCTGGCGGCATCTCCCAGGTCGTGGAGCGCGTCAGAGAGAATGGCCACACTGCCGGTAAACAGGCCACCGAAAAATTCAAATACGGAAAACAGCAGGTTCAGCAGAAATGCCGCCAAAATTTTCTTATCCGTCTTCATAATACCTCCTTGCACATTGTAAAAAAATAGTTTACAATATATTCGATATAAAACTGTTTGTTCAGTATTAGTATATGATAAATTCCCCCGGATGCAACAGATGGCTTTTGCGGGATGTACGATACGGAACAATTCTCAGAAAATGTACGGAGGTTTTTATGGACAGACGGCAGCGAAAGACCCGGGAAGCAATCTTTCAGGCGTTCATCGCCCTGCTTTCCGAGAAGAACTATAACCAGATCACCGTTGCCGAGGTGATTGACCGGGCGGATATCGGCAGAGCCACCTTCTATGCTCATTTTGAGACCAAGGACTATCTGCTCAAAGCCCTGTGTGAAGAACTGTTTGGCCATGTGTTTGCCGATTCGGGGGAGGACAGCCACCTGTTTCACTGCGATGCGCCGGGGGATACGTTTGAGCATTTGTTCCACCACCTCTATAAGAATGACAACCAGATCCTGGAATTGCTTTCCTGCCGGAATAACGAGCTGTTTTTGCACTATTTCCGCAGCAGCCTGACGGCATTTTTGCAGGCAAATCCGGCGCTTTTCAGCGGCCGTGAGAATCCGGGTCTGCCGGCGGATTTCTGGGTAGGGCATATTGCCGCCACCTTTGTGGAAACGGTGCGCTGGTGGTT
This sequence comes from Faecousia sp., assembly GCA_045594845.1. Taxonomy (GTDB): domain Bacteria; phylum Bacillota; class Clostridia; order Oscillospirales; family Oscillospiraceae; genus Faecousia. The sequence goes on from JAZNZH010000045.1 coordinate 21,160, forward strand.
GGAAACAGGCAGACGCCAATCTCCTAAGGAACTGGCGCAATACTTCTTAATGGCGGTGTAAAAAAGCAAAACACTCCCTCATCTGAGGGAGTGTTTTATTTTACCGGTCAGCCACCACAGGCCGCCGCACATAGCAGTGTAAAGTGCCATATAACCCAGCCATACCGGTTCATATACAGCCCGGATGTAGTAGGTGGGGGGGAGTAAAAACTGCAATTTTCGCAGTGCGCCCAGGTCAAGGAACACCGGGCAAAGCACCAGCATTGCCACGCACAGCACCGGCAGCACGACGGCCAAAGTTTTTGCGGATCGGAAAACACTGCGCAGCAGCATCGCAAAGGCCGCAACACAAAGACTGTACAGCACAGCAGCGGCCAATTCCAAAAGGAATCCCCGGCTTAGACCGCTGACAGCCAGACAGATCAGCGATACCAGACTCAGCTGCGCCACGGCAACCAATTGACAGCTTAGTTCCGGTAGAATCTGCCACCGGGGACTCAGCCAGGTAAAGGTGCCGTTTTGGCGGTCGTGGATATATTGCAAAGCGGCTGCCAGGCCGCACAGGGTGATGATTACACCTAAAAGACCCCGCAGAGGGGACAGCAGGAAATTATTCTCCTCCGGGGAGTTTCCTGTTTCTCCGAAGGTAAACAGTTCCTGGGAAAAGGGAGTGTTGTCGTATTGTTTTAGCAATTCTCCATCGGGAATGTCCTGAATTTCCGGGAAATTCTCCCGCAGGTAGTTCACATAGACCACCCGGGCCACCTCTTTATAGACGGTAGCGCTGAGCCGTTCCCGACTCAAGGCAAGGGTGATGTTTTCCGACTGGGTCAGTACTGTGATAAAGGCATTTTCCGGGGCTGGATCTTCTGCATAGGTAGCAATACGGGTCTGCAGGTCATCGGCAAAAACCCATACAGCATCCAGCTTTCCGGCAGTCAAATGTTCCCGGGCATCTGCTTCAGAGTGGAAAATTTGATAATGAATCAGCCCGTTATCGGCTTGCAGGTCGGAAAAGATCTCCTGCGCCAAGGGCTCAGGCGTATTCTGGATCAGTCCCACATTCAGGACACTGCCGGTGTCACGGACAGAGAAACGGTATCCAATTACAACCAAAGGGATCAGGAGCAGCAGGATCAGAAACACCGGTTTCTTGTAGAGCCGTTTTGTCAGCATCCAAAGCCAAACAGGCCATTTTTTCAAAGCTGTCATCCTTCCACCCCCCGAATCTTGCGGCTACGCACCCAGATGCTGAGGACAGTGAAAAGCAGAGTGTAACCCAGCAAACCTAAAGTGGCGCCGGCATCGCCGGTCAGCTGCGTCCGGGCAAGGCCGGTGGGCAGCAGAGCGGCGGCTTTTTGTACGCCCACAGGGAAGAAATAAACGGGATAAATACAGCCCGACACAAAGCAAAGGGCCAGACTTACAAAAAACTGCATCAACACACCGGTCATCAGGTTGTCTGCCAGACTGAATAAAAGAAAGCTGTATGCCGCAGCCATCAGGATCACCGGAATGCCCATCAGGATCTTTCCCGGAGACAGGGAAGCAAACTCGGTTAAGGCAATCAGGGGCAAAACCAGCCCGGCGATCACCAAAAGAGTCAAGATAAAAGCACTCAAATCACAAAGAGTCTGGGCTGCGGCACCGTGACCTTTAGCCCGCAGGAGTCGGCTCAGAGCAGGGTCTTTTTGGATATGTAGCGGTGCAAAAGCCAGACAGCACAGCAGCAAAAACACAACACCCAGTCCACAGGCCAGATACTGTGTTAGTGACAACCCCTGGCCTATGCCCAGTTCCACCACTCGGTATATCCGATCCCGGGCTATAATGTGATCCACATAACGGAGCGCAAGTCGGTCCAGATGTCCGCCACCGGAAAGTTCCTCATCTCGGATCACATTATCCAGAGCGAACACGCCTTTTTCAGAGCTGGCCAGCAGGTCGCCCAGGGCCTTTGTCAGTTCTTCTTTGAAAACGGAGACCACATCGGAAGCGCCGGTGGTGCTGACCATTTTTAGGGGGATCAGTTCTCCGGCCATAGCCAAATCCATAAATCCCTGAGGGAACACCACATAGGCGGCCACCTCTCTGGAGGACAGGGCTTTTGCGGCCCGGGCTTCATCCATTTGAAGGATATTCAGAGTGTAGCGGCTGCTGTCCAGAGTGGTGATGGCAGACAGGGCCATCTGCAAAAAGTCGTCCTGCAGATCACCGCACAGGGCTACGGAAACTTTTTCGTTGTGATTGCTGTTGGCATCCTGCTGTGCCAAAAGTCGAGGAACGGTAAGAAGACCGCCCAGCAGGAAAGCTATGATGATCAGCACACCCGGAAGATAACGCAGGATCCGTTTGCACTGCAAAATAAAATACTTACTCATAGGCTGCTGACAAGGGCGTGCAGATCACCGGTGTATTGGAAAGGTACCAAAACGCCGTCTTTTATGATGTACCATTCGTCGCACAGCTCCAGCTCCGGAACGTCGTGGGTGGTCAGGATCAGCAGACCGCCGGCCTGTTTATACTGACGCAGGTAGTGGGCTATTTTTTCTTTGCAAACCAGATCCAGAGCAGCAGTGGGCTCATCCAGCAGGAGGATCGGAGGGCGGTTTGCCACGGCACAGCCGATGCTCAGCCGCTTTTTCATACCACCGGACATTTTGCAAACAGGGACTTTGAGAAAATCCCCAATGCCCAAAAGCTTCAACACACCGTTTTCCAGCTCCCGGGTCAGATCCTCCCGGTCGTACCAGAGCAGGAGATTGTCTTTGGCGGATAGTTCATCGATCAGCGGAGTACCCTGAGGCACATAGCCCACCAGGGCCGCCCGGAGGGCAGTGTCTTTCATAAGATTTTTTCCGTCGCACCAAAATTCTCCGGAATCGGGAGAAAGCACACCTGCCAGAATTGCAAGCAAGGTGGATTTGCCGGAGCCGTTGCTGCCTAAAATGCCGATGCAGCGGCCGCCGGCGCCGGAGAGGGAGATGTCCTTCAAAACCGGCTTTTTGCCGTAGGCTTTTTTAATGTTTTTTATTTGTACTTCCATAGAAATGCTCCCGGATAAAAGTTTTGGCGCTGAAATCAGCGCCAAAACAGATTTGTTCAGTTGCGGGTCAGAAAGAAGCGCCCATTGCGTCTTTCACAGCATCCCGGGCTGCATCAATGATGCTGGCGGGAACACCGGCTTTCTCCAGTTTTTCCAGGAAGCCGATGAAATCGATTTCGGAAACCCACTTGTACATCTGGTACTCGTCATTAGCGTTCACGCTGCCGCTGGGGACAGTAATCTTGTTGCTGCCTTCCTTGGCATCCAGCCGGAACATCAGCAGGGAACTGCTGTTGGACAGAATGTCCAGCTCATAACGGGTGCCATCTACACGCAGTTCCACAGCAAGACCGCTGAGCAGGGTGGTGGGCAGGTTCATATCCGCCTGATCCACCAGCATATCCACCAGGGCTTTGCCGGGCTGGATACGGAGGGTGGCGCTGGTATCGGTCAGGTTCTTCAGTTCCAGAACCGCATAGCTGCGTTCACTTACCAAGATGTTGCAGGAGTAGTTATCCGTGTCGTTTACATTGGTGTAATTACCGGTGAGCCGGATGGCTTCGCTGCCATAAGTGCTGGGAACAAACAACTCATAGGTGTAGTCGTCTTTGTTGGTATGGATTTTGTAGTAGTGGAACAGTTCGGTGGCAATACCGCCGACAAAGTTCTCCAACTTGCGGCCTACAATACGGTCCTGATGATCCACATAGGTGGTAAACAGCACAGACTGGGAGTAGTCGATGGTTCCGCGACCGGACTGGACCGCACCCAGCAGCTCAGCCACGCCGGCCATATAGGAGGACTGGAGGTTGCTGAAATCACCGTCGGGATATACCGCAGCCATATTGGCGGACAGATTGTTGAGGAACTGGATGATCACGGGGTCGGTCTGCGCCTTGGTGAGAATGGCCTCGGCAGCGTCGTACACATCATCCTGCTGAATGGTTGCGGTCAGGGCAGTTACGTTGCTGCTCTGGGTGCCTACGAAGATCTGTGTCTGAGACTTCTTTGCATCGTCCAGCTCCTTAACGGCCAGAGTGGTATAGTCCACGATCAGCTTGCGGAGGTCCTTTTCTTCGGGCAGACTTCTGATTATGGCTTCCAGCATTTGCTTGGGCAGCTGTACCTGAGCGGCAGAGCCTTCCATTTCGGCAAAGGATTCCATAACATCTTCATCCAGCTTTATCTCGATGGGCTTGGCGTTCAGCTCGGGAACGGTCAGGTATACCACGCCTGCTTTGGTGTCGAACAGCGCGTTCATTGTCAGCAGACGCTCATTGCCCAGGCCGAAGCCTGCGGAACACTGGATGTTATCCTCGTTAATGGCATAGTCCATATCTACCATGATATTGCTCAGCCACTTGAGATCTCCCAGCTCTTCGGGCAGATAGGGCTGCACCATGGACAGCAGTTCATCACCGATTATGATACGGCCGTCCAGATCACCGGCGGGGGGCAGCTTAAACTCGGCATTAAGCAGCTCGTCAGTGGCGTCGTACAGGTTGTCGGTGAGGGTCTCTGCGTTTTCTTTGATGGCATTGGTCTCTACTTTTTGCAGGTAGGTATCTGCAGGCAGGATCGTACGGTTGAAGAAGCTGGAGACCCAGCTCCAGAAGCACAGGCACAGTACACCCAGGACCACGACTGTACCGCCGATGATGCCCAGGGTCAGACCCAGCTTTTTCTTCTTTTTCTTCTGCACCGGTTCTGTGGGAGCTACAGTAAATGCAGGTGCCTCTGCCACAGGAACGGCCTCTTCAGTCAAAACAGGCTCGATAGCAGGTGCTTCTACAGGAGTTTCTACAGCCGGCTCTACAGAAGCCTCTGTAGGAGTCTTTTGTGCCTGGGCGGCAGCGCATTCAGCACACAGGATCTCGTCACCCTCGGTGGGTCTGCCACATTTTGTACAGAACATAGTATTTACACTCCAATCGTTGAAATCTATGGTAAGCGCCAAAGTACTATATTAAATATATCACGCAGTCTATCAAAAGTCAATCTTCCGGGACGGCAGATAAGGTGAGAAAACACTGTCTTCCGTATGATTTTTCGGGGGCAGGAAACAATAGAAAAGAGGGTGCGCAATGGTTTTTTGTTGCATTCTTTTGACGGATGCCGTATAATGAGCTTGTAGTTTCAGAAAGGAGGTGGCGGCAATGTGGATTCTGTGGATGATCCTGGGTATAATAGGCGCGTTTGTTGCAGTGGTATTGCTGCTGCCTGTTTATGTCATCATCAAAAACGATGAAAATAATAATCTGTTGATTCATTACCGTTTTTTGGGTAAGACCTACGGTGAGATTCCCAGGCCCGACAACTCTATTGTCAAGAGCCTGAAGGAGATCACCGGTATCACCAGAGCCAAGGAACGGCTTTCCAAAGAAAAACTGGAAGACAATGCCTATCAGGCAGTAAAAGAGTTGCTGGATATTCTGGGGGATCTGCTGAGAGAGATTGCATCCGTTCTGCGGTATTGTACGGCAAAGGAGTTCCGTATCCGTGTGGTGTGCGCAGCGGATAATGCGGCAGATACCGCTATTTCCTTCGGCAGGGTTTCAGCATTGGTTTACGGTTTCTCCGCCGCAGTTGAGAATCTGATGCGCGTCCGCAAAAGGGGCAGAGATCTTTATGTGAGCTGCGACTTTGAAAATGGGAAAAAGGAACTGTATTATGCATTCCATATCCGGGTGCGCATCTACGTTTTATTCCCGGCGCTACTGCGTCTTGCAATGAAGGAAGCAGAACGGGAATTGGAAAAAGACAGAAAAAAATGAAAGAAGTCTACCGTCCGGGTGGACTTCTTTTTTTTGTGCCGTTCACGCATTTTTTACATTCTGTTTTGTTGACAATAAGCGATCCGAAAATGTATAATACAATAGAATAAATATGCCCTAAGACATAAGGAGGGTTCTTATGAAACGACCGGGAAAACGCAATTTTTCTCCGGGCCGGGTGACGGTGATCATCTGCATTGCAGCGCAGCTGCTTATTGCCTTGGGTCTGGCGGAAATGTATAGCCTGACCGGGTGGTTTGCCTTGCAGCCCCTGATGCTGCTGATGCTGACCCCGGCACTGGTACAGGTAGTGTTGCTGCTGCCGGCAGGAAAAATGCCGGACTGTCCAACTTGCGCAGAGGGCGCGCCGGAGGAAATGCCGGTGGAAAAACCCAAGACAAAGGCAGAGCGTAAAGCCAGAAGAAAAGCAAGACGGACGGCGTTTCGCAGCAAAATTTCCCACAGTGTGGTTTGCTGGTATACAAAGCGCCGGGATTGGATTGTGACCGTTGCAGTGGCAGCGGTGCTGATCGGTATTCATATTCTGTTCTGGAAATTGCCGGTAGAGAAAATGCCCAAGCTTACTTTTGTAACGCCGGTGCTTTTGGCGGTGCTGTTTGTGGTACATATAGCACTGGAGTTTTGGTGCAAGACTATGGCAACGACAGCGGACGCCTACAACAGCGCCCAGTTAAAAGGTCTGCGGGGCAATTTCATGCTGGTGCGTGTAGGTTATCTGCTGACCATTGTTACGGTAGTACTGCAACTGATCGGTGTCTTTGATGCAACCGGCATTCTGAAGGTGCTTTTGAGCATTCTGTTTGTGTACGAAACAGTGTTTCTGGCATTTACCCTGGCTGTGCGTGCGATTCGCAGAGAATTGCGGACTGAGCCGGAGGTACTGGTAAGCCTGATCGGTTCCGGCAGCAACACAGATATTCTGGGCTACCTGGAAGAGAATACCGGAATCACGATGCGTTCCCTGTGGAGTCTGCAGCTGGTAAAAAAGGTTCTGCCGGTGGCAGTGATGGGCATTGCCCTTACCATCTGGCTTTCCACCTGCGTGGTGCAGATCGAAGCCACCCAGCAGGGCGCTCTGTTCCGAATGGGCAAATTGCAGCCGGAGACTTTGAAACCGGGTATGCACCTGACCCTGCCCTGGCCTTTGGACCGGGTGGAGACCTATGATACCCAGTCGGTGAAAAAGGCCACCATTGGCTATTCCCGCCAGACGAATACCGATAACTACTGGACTAAGGGTCACGAGGGTGAGGAATACCGACTGCTGTTGGGCGGCGGTGAGGAGATCGCCTGTATCAACCTGGTGGTACAGTACCGGATCGAGGATCTGATGCAGTATATCAAAGGCTCTGCAGAGCCGGAGGCAATTCTGCAGGCCCAGGCTTATGAGATCGTGACAGAACGTACGATTTCCACAGACCTGGATTCTTTGCTGGCAGAGGATCGGGAAAAATTCTCCAAGAGCTTTGCCCAGGAGCTGGCCCAGCGTATGGACACCTGCGGCACCGGCCTTGAGGTGGTGGATGTGGTGCTGGAGAGTATTCATCCTCCCATGGAGATCGCATCGGTATATCAGGATATTATCAGTGCCGGTATTGATGCGGAGTATATTGTTCTAACGGCGCAGTCCAGCGCAGATTACACGGTGAAGGAAGCCCAAAGCGCCGCTGTGGAGAAGGTAGGCAATGCCAACATCCGGCAACTGGAAGATGTGGCTGCAGCCAATGCCGCGGTGGCAGACTTTATGGCAGCGGCCCAGGCGGATGACGAATTCAGCCAGGCATACCGTTTCCAGAAGTATATCCAGGCGGTGGCAAAAGCCTACGGCGATGCCAAGATCATCATTGTTGGCGACGGAGTCGATGCCGGTAATATTTATCTGGGGTCCGTACCTGTCGGAACCGTTAAGCCCTAATCCGGACGGAGGAAACAGACTATGATTTTTAAGAAAAAGAAGGAAGAAGCAGAAGTGAGCGAAAAGTCTTCTGTTCTGACCCGAATTGCGAAATATGTCACTGCAGTGCTGGTGGTGCTGGTGCTGTTCTGGTTTGGTTTTGTGTGCCAGGTTCGGGAAGGCAGCTGCGCTGTGATCCTGCGTTTTGGCGCAGTACGCCAGGAGATCACCGAGGCCGGTGTGTATCTGAAGCTGCCCTGGCCCTTTGAGACGGTGGTCAGCTACGACACCCGCCTGCAGTATCTGGAATCCAACAAGCTGGAGACAACTACTTCCGATAAGCGTAACATCATCCTGCAGTCCTATGTGGTGTGGAAGATCCACGATCCTGTTCTCTACCACAACAGTGTAGGCGCCCAGGGCGCAGTGGAGTCCTATATTAAGGATCAGGTGTTCAGCGCTACCAACAGCACTATGGGCGGCTATAAGCTGACCCAGATGGTGTCCCTGGAAAAGGAAGAGATCAAGATCGACCAGATCCAGCAGGATATCTTCCAGCGAGTCCACGATGTATGCCTGAAAAACTACGGTGTGGAAGTGACGGATGTCAGCATTCTGCGGCTGAGCCTGCCGGAGGATAACCTCCAGAGCGTGTTCGCCCAGATGATTGCGGACCGGGAAAAGGAGATTAGTGCCATTTTGACCCAGGCCCGGTTGGAGGCAAAGCAGATCGAGACCGACGCCAAGGAGCAGGCAGCCCAGATCACCGGCCAGGGCACTACCGATGCCGCCAAGATCGATGCTGAGACCGAGACACTGGTGGCAAAGATCTATGCCGAAGCCCAAAGCGCTAATGTGGAGCTGTATCAGTTCCTGATGAACCTGGATACGATGGTGAACTCCGTCAACGGTGACACCGTACTGGTGGTGAAGGCCGACCAGTATCCCTTTAATGTGCTGGCCAAATACTCCCAGAATATGACTGCCGAGGGCAATAACACGGTGATCAACGATCTGTCCTATATTATGGAACAGATGACCGAGACCGAGCGCGTAGACCTGACCAATGCTGTTGTAGAACTGATTCAACAGACCGGCAATCGCTAAGGAGGCCGCTATGCAGCAAAACAATCTGTTTTCGGATACGCTGAAGGCGGTCACCCGGTATCTTAAGATTCTGGTGGTTGTGGTCGTGATAGGTATTTTTCTGTCCGGTGTCCGGATGGTGAAGACCGGCAATGTGGCGCTGGTTCTTCGCTGCGGCAAGCTGGTGGGCGACACCTATGAAGAGCAGGTCCACGAATCCGGTCTGCTGTTTGCGTTTCCGTATATCATCGATGAGGTGATCACGGTACCGGTGAACAGCGTTATGGAGCAAAGTGTGACCACCCACTACTCCGAGGGTGTCTATACCAAAAACGGCGCCTATGTGATCACCGGCGACCAGAATATTGCCCAGATGTCCGCATCTGTGAAATATATGGTCAGCGATCCTGTAGCATATGCTCTGAATGTAAAAGATATTGAATCTATTTTGAATGCCAGTGTCAGCAATGCCATGCTCAGTGAGGCGGCAAGCTACGATGTGGATCTGCTGCTGACCACGGAAAAGGACCATTTCTCCGCCCAGACAAAGACCCGGGCTCAGGAAAAACTGAATGCCGCCCGGGTAGGCGTGACCATTACATCCATCGAACTGACCCAGGTGGCTATGCCCGCGGAAGTTCGGGCGGCTTACAACAATGTAAACTCCGCCACTGTGGAAGCGGCCACTTTGCTGGAAACAGCCAAGACCCAAAGCAATATCCAACTCAAAGAGGCAGAAGGTATTGCAGCGGAAAAAGTGGCCAATGCCAACGCCAATCAGGCTGCAAAGGTTTCTGAGGCCAATGCAAACCTGTCTGAGTTCCATGGCCTTTTGGAGGAGTACGAGCAAAATCCCGATGTGGTACGGATCCGGGTGTATTCCGCCAAGGTCCGGGCTATGCTGGATAAGATTAAGACTGTCCGGGTGGTAACGGATGACGAGTCCAAGATCTTCCTCAACCCGTAGGAGGTGCGTGTATGGAAAACATTGATAATATGACGCGCAACTCCCTGGAAGCCCTGTCCCGGGAAAACCTGACGGAGGTCTCACGGAAGAAACTCCGGGTGGAGATCCTCTGCGGTGTGGCGACTTTGGCGCTGCTGGCGGCGGGTCTGATCTACACCTATCTTTTGGGCAACCCTTACCCCGTAGTGCCGCCGATCCTGTACTTTATCGGCTTTTTGATTGAAGGCGTACCGGTGATCGTTGCCGGCATCAAGGGCGTTTTTACCAAGAACCTGACCAACGCTATGGAGTTGCTGGTGGGCATCGCCATTATTGCTTGTGTGTTTAATCAGGAAATGATCCTGGCACTGCTGATCCCGTTGATTCTGAATGTGGTGCACCTTTTGGAGGAACGCAGCATAATGGGCGGCCGTGAGGTCATCGACAACCTGATTAAGCTCCAGCAACGTACTGCCATCCTGCTGGAAAACGGCGCAGAGCGGGAAGTGGGCGCAGAGACCCTGCAGATCGGTCAGACCATTGTGGTAAAGCCCGGTATGGGCATTCCTATCGACGGTGTGATCCTTAGCGGTCAGACCAATATCGACCAGAAATCCCTCACCGGTGAACCCCATCCTGCCTATGCAAAAGAGGGCGACACCGTTTATGCCGGTACCACCAACCTGGATGGCCGGATCGTGGTTGAGGTAAAAAAAGCCTACGAGAATACCACCTTCTCCAAGATCCTGCAGCTTTTGGAGCAGTCCGAGGGTATCAGCCTGCCGGAGTCCCGCCTTATAGATCGATTCCTGGCCGGATACATTCCCTTTGTGCTGGGTGTGGCGGCAGCCGTTTCTCTGATCACCCGGGATATTTCCCAGGCGATTGCGATTTTGGTGGTATCCTGTCCCTGTGGGCAGATGCTGGTGAATTCCGCCCCTATGATCGCAGCCTTGTCTGCGGCTACCAAGCGGGGCATTCTGATCAAAAACTCCAAATTTATCGAGGAACTGACCGAGATCGATACGGTGGTGTTCGACAAGACCGGCACCATCACCAAGGGTGAGCTGACTCTGACCCAGGTGATCTCCTGCAAAGAAGAACTGGATGAAGCACAGCTGCTGAATTTAGCGGCATCCCTGGCGGCGGCGTCCAACCACCCGGTATCCCGGGCGGTGCTGCAAAGCCTGGAGGATAATCATATTCCTATGGAAATGGATATCCACGAGATCACCGGCGGTGGTGTGGAAGGCACTTTGCCTGAGGGAGGCATTCTTCGGTTTGGTCGTGGTGAGTGGCTGGAAGAGCAGGGCGTTTCCATTCCCGGGAACTTCCCGGAAGAAGCCACCGGCTCTGTAAGTTATCTGGCAAAGGATGGAGAACTGCTGGGTTGTCTGACCTTCAATGACACCGCCCGGGAAAATGCAGCCGAGATGGTGCAGCAGCTGCGGCAATTAGGAATCCGGGAGACGGTGATACTCACCGGCGACCGGCAGACCCCTGCCGAGGAGATCCGGAAGACTTTGGATATCGACAAGGTGTATGCCCAGCTTTTGCCTCAGGATAAGCTGGAAAAGCTTCGCCAGCTGTCCTCTCAGGAGCGCAATGTGCTGGCAATCGGTGACGGTATCAATGATGCACTGGCACTCCGTGAGGCGGATGTGGGCATCGCAATGGGCGCTATGGGCTCCGATGTGGCCATCGAGTCTGCGGACATTGCCCTGATGAACAACAACCTGCTGAACATCCCCTTCGTGATGGATCTGGCAAAGCGCACCCGCAAGGTGATCTACCAAAATTTGGCGCTGTCCATCAGCATCAGCGTGGTGATGATCGCACTGTCCGCTTTTGGCGTGATCAGCGCTTTGGCGGGCTCTATTCTCCATAATTTCGGCGCCTTTGCGGTGCTGCTGAACAGCTCCCGGATCCTGCGGGAAGAAGAGCAGCTTTAAGATTCGACAAAAGATTGCAAAATCTCCAAATGTGTGGTAAGATGGCTGAAAAAACTTACCTGCATTTGGAGATTTTTCTATGAAAGAGTTTTGTCGGTATTTCTTCGGTCAGGGTGAAACAGTGGAGTTCACCAACTTCAGCCTGGCCCACATTTTACCTATTGTGATCCTGGTGGCGGTGATCCTGCTGACCTACCGTTTCCGGGAAGCCTTAAAACGGCCCAAGGCAGATAACACCTTCCGCTATGTGTTGGCATTTATGCTGATCATCTGCGAAATGTCCTACTATTGGCGCCTGGTAGGCATGCCCTCCCTGGGCCCCAACCCTATAGACCACCTGCCTATTACTGTGTGCGGCTGGGTAGTGGTGTTTTCCAGCTATATGCTCATCGGTAAATCCCAGACTCTGTATGATATTTCCTATTTCTGGGCTTTCTCCGGTTCGATCTTCGCGCTGATCACCCCCACGGTAATCAGCTATACCGGCCCCACCCGCTTCCGCTACTATCAATTCTGGCTGGAGCATACCTTAGGTTATGTGGCGATTTTCTATATGACCTTTGTCCACGGAATGCGTCCCACGGTCAAGTCCGCGGTCAAGGCCTACATCGGTATGGTGATCCTGGCGGCGGTTGCATATTTTGCAAATTCTATGCTGGGCCCCGGCGCTAACTATCTGTTTATGGCAAAGCCGGAGGATACGCCCTCCATTTTGGATATTCTGCCTCCAAATTTCGCGCTGCGGATTGCAGTGATGGCTGCGGCGGTAACGGCGATGTTCTTTGTGGCATATCTGCCTTGGCTTTTGAAGGATCGTAAGGCAAAGAAAAAGCAGGAAATGAAAGGATGATGTTATTATGCAGATTACAGTAATTCAGCCCCCCTATTTTGCAGGCGAAAATCCGGATGTGGAAATTGCAAAATTCTTGCTGACGGAAATGGAGAAAGCGCCGGGCGACCTGATCGTCCTGCCGGAATACTCCAATGCCGGCGGTCTTTCCGACCCGGAAAGAGAACTGGCGGCATTGCCCCGGGCAAAGGAAATGCTGAAAGCGGCCTCTGCTTTTGCCGCAAAGGCTGGAAAGCTTGTGGCCATCAATGTGTTGGAAGACCGGGATGGAAAGCTGTGGAACAGCACCTATCTGTTTGACTGCAAGGGCCAGATCGCGTTCCGCTATGATAAGATCCACCTGCCGCCCTCTGAGGTGGCGCTGAAGGTCAGCTATGGCGACGGCGTTTGTACCTGTGAGGTAGATGGCATCCGCTTTGGGTTTATGACCTGCTATGATGTCTACTATAACGAGCAGATCGAATACCTGGCTACCCAAAAGCCGGATGTGATCCTGATTCCCGGCTATCAGCGGGGGGAGCGTACGGATATGATCCGGGCGCAGGCAAAACTCACAGCCTTCCGTTGCAATGCCTTTGTGGCAAGATCCTCCTATTCTATGGGTACGGATGAACGGGGCGGCTGCTCTATGATCGTTGCCCCCGACGGACAGATACTGCAGGATATGGGCAAAGAGGTGGGTGCGATCACCGCAGAGGTAGATCCTAAGGAAAAGTATATGCGCACTGCCGGCTTCGGCGGTGGTATGGTCCGCAACGATGATTTTATCAACTGCGGCCTGCGTCCCGATATCTTTAAATAAAAAAAGACCGCCTGATGGCGGTCTTTTTTATTCGTTAAGCCATTTTCCAAATACTTGAGATTCTACTTTGGGAGCATATCCCAAATCCCGGTATCCCAACTTTTTCAGCAGGTTCATACTGGCCACATTCTCCGGATCGGTGAAACTGATAAATTCCCACTCCGGGAACTTTTTGTGGAGCAGTTCTGTCAGGGCGCTAAGGGCTTCAAAGGCGTAGCCTTTGCGGTGGTGGGCGTAGTGGAAAGTGTAGCCCAGGGAAATGGCACCGTCGTTGGGCATCACCACGATTTCACCGATCATTGGGCCGTCTTTCAGCGCCACCGCCACCATAAAATGCGCATCTGTGGTGAGGGTATCGGCTTTTCGCTTTTCTACCAGCGCCTGAATACCGGGCAGATCCTTGGTCTGCCCCCGCTGGTATTTGGCGCATCGGGGATCGTTGCGGTAGTGGAACATAATTTCTGCATCCGCCGGGATAACAGTACGCAGTATTAACCGTTCGGTCTCTAAAATGGTCATATTAAAAATCCCGTTTCTTAATGTATTCTTTCACCGGTTCTTCTGTGCCGTACCGAGTCTGGTGAATGCCGTCGCGCAGGTAGGAAAAACCGGATTTTTCAATCACTCGGCGGGAGCGGTCATTGCGGATAAAATGGCTTACCAGTACAAAATCCAGCTGCAGGGTGGTAAAGGCGTAATCAATCACCGCCCGCACCGCCTCCGGCATCAAACCCTGTCCCCAATAGTCTTTGGAAAGGACATAGCCAATGGAGCGGCCACGGAGCCCGTCAAATTCGGGGAATTCATCCTCTTTGTAGGTTTCAATGCCCAGAGAGCCGATCACTTTACCGTTATGCTCCAGAGCAAATGTCTTCTTACCTTCGATAAATCTCTCTAAAATACCCCGGGAGACCTCTATATTCTCGTGGGGCAGCCAGCCGGCCATTTGGCCCACGCCGTCCACCTTACAGTATTCGTAAAAATCCTCCAGATCCGTCTCCCGCCAGGGCCGCAGCGTCAGCCGCTCCGTCTTCAAAACCGTATTCGAAATATCGATAAAAGCATTCATAATGTTTCCTCCTTTTCTATTCTACAGGCTAATTCAAATGCAAGCAAGGCAATTTTTTCCTTATCGCCCAGCCGGGATGTGCCGGAGAGACTCCGGGGATCCCAGGTGAAATGGTCCAGGTTGTCTCCGGCGTAAAAGAATTGGAAAAATTCCACACCCCGAAAATCGCACATAGCCTGCATAGCGGCGCACTCCATCTCCACGCAGATTGCGCCCATTTTCTTCCGCTGCGCTACTTTCTGCCGGGTTTCCCGGTAGAAGGCATCGGTGGTCCAGGTAGTACCGGTTATGTAAGGATAACCGAATTCCTGCAAAACGGAGATAAAGGTATCCACATACTTGTGGTTTACGTCAATATAGTCTGATGCCGGGGCGTAATGGTAACTGGTGCCCTCATCCCGGATGGCGCGGGTGGGGATAATGATGCCGCAATCGGCGATGTTTCTGTTCAGCACACCGCAGTTTCCCAGCAGGATAAATCGCTTTGCGCCCATAGGGATCACATCCTCAAAGCTGCCTACACAGGCAGGAGCGCCCAGCCGGGCTTTCATAAAGGCAAAGCGTTGATCGTTGTATGTAATTTCATAGATGGGGTGATGGCCGTCCACATCTTTTACCTGGGAGATGGGCGTACTCCGGAGTAATTTCAGGATTGCATCGAACAGGGTGTGGGAGAAAATGGAGACTACCGTTTCCGGAAAACCCGCAATGGGCTGATGCACCATATCTGGGTTGATGACAGCAAATCTCTCCGGGTCAAATTGGGTTAGCAGCATGGCATTCAGTCCTTTCTGAAAACATCTAAAGTGTGGTTGGAGTAGCCGCTTAAGTCCAACCGTTCGCAGGTGGCAAAGTGGTAGCGCAGGTAAAGGTCATAGGTGGCATCATCCATTCCGTCTATTACATCCCGCATGTGATGGGTGTAGCCGTCGGTGGCCACATAATGCAGCTGGGTCACGGGGAAATGGGAGCGTAGCGCGTCGATATCCTCTTTGCGGTGCAACTCAAACAGATCCCAAGGCTTCGAGAAGGTCTCGAAGGTCACCGGGTCCAGCATACATTTTTCAATGATCTCGTGGATCAAGCCTTTGCGAAAACCGTGGAACATAATAGAAGGGTCGCCCATACAGTAGGCAGCGAAAATGATGCCGCCTTTTTTTGTGACCCGGATAGCCTCCTGCAAGGCTTGCAGCTTTTCCTCTTCGGTAAAGAGATGGTACATAGGGCCCAGCAGCAAAGTGATGTCGTAGGTGTTGCTGGATAGAAAATGCAGATTTGTAGCATTACCCTGGGTGACGGTGATGTCCTCGCCGGGGGCGGTGTTGGCCTTAAAAATCTCAATATTATGCTCGATCAGCTCCACCGCATCCACCAGGTACCCTTGCCGGGCAAGGGTGTGGCTGTAACGGCCGGTGGCAGCGCCGATCTCCAGAACCCGCATACCGGGTCGCAGATATTTTTCAACATACCTCATAGTGGTGGCAAATTCCACATTACCACGGCGGGAGCGAAGACGGTTGTCTTCATCGTGATTTTCGTAGTAGTCCATCAAAATTTGTTTAGTTTCCATAGCTGGGTTCTCCTTTCTAAAAAATAAAAAGCAGTGCAAACACAAAACGGATGTTTCGGCTTGCACTGCGGCTCTTTATGGTAATCGTATCCTAAAAAGAGTATGGCAATGGAAGCCCGGCATTCAGTTTGTTCGCAGGAATGACGGACCAATCGTTATTTACAAAATGCATATATGCGTACATAGCCGGGTCTCCTTTCGTGATTTTTTATGCGATTATACACCCACGTTTATACATTGTCAATCCCTATTTTTTCTTTGTAAAAAAAAGAGGGGTTTTTACTTGCTTTCTTCAGGGGTTGTGCTACAATGAAGACAGAAAACGGAGTCATATGGGGGTACATATTATGCCTATGGAATTTGCTTTCCCGAAAAATTTTTTGTTTGGCGCAGCTTGCTCTGCCTGCCAGATCGAAGCCGGCTGCAATGAGGGCGGCAAGGGCGAGGATGTAGGCGAGCACTACTATAACCTGTATCCAGAAAAGTACGAGGGCGCTGACCCCAATCTGGCAGCGGATTTTTATCACCGCTATCCCCAGGATATCCAGATGATGAAGGAACTGGGGCTGAAGGCCTTCCGTTTTTCCATTTCCTGGTCCAGAATCTTCCCCAAGGGACCCTGGCAGGTCTGCCAGGCGGGCCTGGACTATTACGGCGATATGATGGATAAGTTGAAGGAAGCCGGCATTGTGGCGTTCTTTGATCTGTTCCATTGTGACCTGCCTTACTGGGTCATTGAAATGGGCGGCATTCTGAATCCGGAGTTTATCGGCTGGTTCCAGCATTATGCAAAAACCGTGTTCTCCGCCCTGGGCAATAAGTGCGATTACTGGTGCACCGTCAACGAGCCCAGCATCAACTGTATGGCAGCCTATGCTTATGGCTCCAATGCGCCTTTCCACACGGATATGGGCGAAGCCATTATCGCCTGTCACAATATGATCCTTGCCCACTATAAGGCGGTCAAGGCCTTTAAGAATTTGGGCTGCAAGGGCAAGATCGGCGCGGTGATCCATGTAGAACCCACTTATCCTGTTTCTCCCGATCCCAAGGATACCCTGGCTGCAAAGTACAAGCAGGCATTCTACTCCGGCTGGTGGCTGGATCCCATGCTGAAGGGTCACTATCCCGAAATTCTGAAAGATAACCGTTATCTGATGGATAAGCTCCCGGAGGGTTATCAGAAGGATCTGGATGAGAACTTCATTGAAAACGATTTTATTGCCATCAACTATTACAGCCCCGCCTACGCACAGTACGATGCGGAGAACCCTCGTGGCTACAAGACCTGCACCAATCCCAACCTGGTAAAGGATGACTACGGCTTCTTCGTATACCCCGATGGGCTGTATGATCTGTCTATGTATATGAAGGAGACCTACCCCGGCAAGGACATTATCTTTACCGAGAACGGCTTCGGTAAGAAAAAGTGGGGCAATCTGGAAGAAGAAAATCAGGACGATTACCGCATTGATTATATGCGTGAGCACCTCCGGGCCTGCAGCCGTGCCATTAAGGCGGGCGCACCGGTGAAGGGCTATTTCCACTGGTCCATTATGGACACCAACGAGCTTTATGCCGGCGGTTATAAGTTTATGTTCGGCCTTACTCAGATCAATTTCGAAACTTTGGAGCGGATCCCCAGAAAGAGCTGGTACTACTATCAGCAGGTGATCCGGGAGGGAAGAGTAGACTGATGAAGATCATTGATGTCAATATGTCCATCGGCCATAAAGACTACCGTGGTCAAATCGTCACGGTAGAGCAGATGCTTGCGCTGATGGAAGAGTACTGCATCGACCACGCAGTGTGCTACCATGCCCATACCTGGTTGGATCCCAAGGATGGCAACACCAAGATGGCGCAGATCGCCGCGAATTCCCAGGGTAAGATCGGCCTTTGCCTGGTGCTGGATCCCATTTTGGGCGCTGAGAACCTCCCCGGCCAGGGAAGCTTGCAGGAGCGGATCGCAGCTCTGAAGCCCCAGTGCCTGCGGGTGTTTCCCAAGATGTGCCGCGTGCCGTTCCACCCCTTCTACTGGGAGGAGATCCTGAAAGCGGCCAATGCGCTTTCTCTGCCTCTGATTATCGATGAGCCTTATAAGCCGGAGTTTTTCTGCCACCTACCAAATACCAGCGCCCAGTATCCCAATGTAAAGTTTGTTCTCATTGAGCAGGGCTGCTGCGAGGGTCGGCGAATTTACCCGCTGGCTACAAAGTGCAATAATGTGTATTTTACCTGCGAGCGGATGCTGGACAATCAGCAGATCGAGGAGATGGAAGCCCGGGGTTGCTGTGAAAAACTCCTGTTCGGCAGTGGCTACCCCAACCGTCCCCACGCCGGTGCTTTGGGCCTGGTGCTGTACGCCAACATTTCACAGGAAAACCGGGAGAAGATCCTGAGTAAGAACTGGGAGGCGATGGTATGACGATTCGACAGGAAGCCTTCCTGGGTCAGCCCATTTCCTGCCCGGTGATCGACGCCCACACCCATATCAGCACCAGTCACTTTGACGGCTGGCATCAGAAATTCGATCGCATCTCCACTGCAGATATCCTGGAGGATCTGGCCCGACTGGGCATCGACTGCATCGTGACTGCACCCCATCCTCTGCTGCAGGAGCGGATGCAGGAAGCTAACGAAATGGCAGAAGTTGCCATCCGGGAGTTCCCCGGTAAGGTCTACGGCTATATTTCCGTAGTCCCCGGCTGCGGTATGGATGCAGTTAAGGAGCAGATCGCAAAGTACAGCAAAAATCCCGGCTTTTTAGGATTGAAGTTCCTTTCCGGCTCTCATTACCACGGCAAAATGGAGCTGCCGGAATATCAGTATGCTTTGGATTTTGCCAACGAGGCCGGTTGCCCGGTACTGTGCCATGTGTATGCCAATGTGCCGGCTTTGGAGGAGTTTACCGATGCCCTGCAAAACCGCCACAATATGCAGCTGATCATTGCCCATCAGGGCGGCGGCTTTGCGAAGTATACCCGGCGCACCGCTCCCGTGATCCGGGACTATGAAAATGCCTATCTTGAGATCTGCGGTTCTATGGATAACCAGCTGCCTATGGAAGCAATGGTGGAGCTGGTTGGGGAGGACAAGGTGCTTTTCGGCACCGATGCCATCAACCTGGACCCCAAGTACGAGATCGGCAAGGTGGCGCTGTCGCCCCTGTCCGACGAAGTGAAAAAGAAGATCTTCGCAGAAAATTACCTGCGGCTTCTGGAAAATTCCCAAATGGGCCGCATTCACCTGTAAAGGAGAAAGATTATGAACGGCAATCTGTTTTCCCTAAGCCTGAATCAGTCTTATGTAAGCCGCTCTGTTTCGGCGGAGAATTTTACCGGCGAAAAGGGTAAGGGAGGTATGGCCACCGATGGCTGTACTGCCGATGCTGCCAGAAACCTGGGTCACGGCTGGAAGCTGTCTCCCTGTGTCCGCATCCAACCCGGTGAGACGATCACTGTGGCAGAGATCACCGGCAGCGGCGCCATCCGGCATATCTGGATGACCGGCTACAATATCAATTGGCGTCTGGGTATTTTGCGATTTTATTGGGAGGACAGCGATGTGCCTTCTGTGGAGTGTCCCATCGGTGACTTTTTCGGCAGCGCCGAGGTCAATAAGCTGAACCCCTACGGCTCACTGATGACCTGCGTCAACCCGAAAAACGGTCTGAACTGCTACTGGGAAATGCCTTTTAGGAAAAAGTGCCGTATTACCTATGAAAACCTCAGCGAAAAGGAAATGACCCTTTTCTATCAGGTGGATTATGTGCTGGGCCCTGTGCCGGAAAACGCCGGTTACTTCCACGCCCAGTTCCGCCGGGAAAATCCGGTGCAAAAGAAAGTGCCCTACACCGTCATCGATGATATCCGGGGCAAGGGCCAGTATGTGGGTACTTATATGTACTGGACGGTCCACAGCAACGACTGGTGGGGTGAGGGCGAGATCAAATTCTATATGGATGGAGACAAGGAATATCCCACTATTTGCGGCACCGGCACAGAGGATTATTTTTGCGGCGGCGACGGATTTCTGACCCAGGATGACAAGTCCTATCAGGAATATGCAACGCCTTACGCAGGTTTCCTCAAGACCACCCCCGACGGGTGTCTCCATCCCCAGCAGCGGTTTTCTATGTACCGCTGGCATATTACCGATCCTATCTACTTTGAAAAAGACCTTAAGATCACTATTCAGGACTTAGGCTGGGCAAGCACCGACCGCAAAGCCGGCTATGCAGCCTTGCAGGATGATATTTCCTCTGTGGCTTTCTGGTATCAGATGACCCCGGCAACACAGATGCACTCCCTGCCCAGTGCAGAGGATCTGGTGATCATTTAAGAGGAGAAGTTCCCTATGTCTACAAAGCAAAAGATAAAAGAATTCCTTATTATTACTATCGGCACGATCATTGTGGCCACTGCTGTGTTCTTCTTTATGGTGCCCAGCCGGGTCACTGTAGGCAGCGGCGCGGGTCTTGCTATGGTCATCAGTGAATTTGTTCCGCTTTCTGTGTCCACCATCACCCTGATTATGAATGTGTTTTTGCTGATCATGGGCTTTGTTCTGGTAGGCAAGGAGTTCGGCGGCAAAACGGTTTACTGCTCCGTTTTGATGCCATTGGTAATGGGCTTGTATGAGCGGATATTCCCCAATTTTCAGTCTATTACCCAGGACCCTCTGCTGGATGTGATCTGCTACATTCTGGTGGTGGGTATAGGTCTGATGCTGCTGTTTTCCTACAATGCCTCCTCCGGCGGACTGGATATCGTGGCAAAGATCCTTAATAAGTATCTCCGGGTGGATATGGGCAAGGCAATGTCCTATGCCGGCATCGCCGTCGCGCTGAGTTCTGCCTTCTGCTATGAGCCGAAAATTGTGGTGATCAGTGTGCTTGGCACATATTTTGGCGGTATGATCGTGGACCATTTTATTTTCGGTCTAAACATCAAACGCCGGGTCTGTATCATCTCTCCCAGGCTGGAGGAGATTGTGGAGTTTATTCTCACGGATCTCCACAGCGGCGCTACCCTCAATGAGATCATTGGTGCTTACGATAACACCCCCCGTCGGGAGGTTATTACCATTGTAGATAAGCAGGAGTACCGCCGGCTGATGGATTTTGTCCGCCAGACTGATCCCAAGGCCTTTGTTACTGTATATTCTGTCAGCGAAATGCGTTACCAACCGAAAAAGTGAGGAAAGCTATGTACAAGTTGTCTGTACCTGTCAATATCCTGCGTTTCCGGGCGCAAAAGGATGCCTATTTGCAGGAACTTAGAAAAATCAATCCCCAACGGATTATGCTCTGCGGCAGTGTCAATGATATTTTTGATACCGCCTGCGACGCCTATACCCATCTGCCCCAGCTGCAGGAGGAGGTAATGCTTCTCAAAGAAAACGGCTACGAGGTGGTTTTCTGGGTAGGCGGATTTGGTCACGGCGAACCCCTGGCAGGAGAGAGCGCAAAGGCAGTGCGGTATACCCTGATCACCGGCAGTGACGGTGCGGTTACCAACGCCTATTGTCCCCTGGATGAGGATTTTCGCAAGGATTTTGCCGCAGGTCTGAAGCAACTGGCAAAGGCGCAGCCGGACGGCATTATGATCGACGATGATTTCCGCATCAGCGCCAGAGCCTATAACCTGGGTTGCTGCTGCGAAAAGCATATGGAATTGTACCGCAAGGCTTTGGGAGAAGACGTTCGCCGGGAGGATATGGAGAAGCTGGTGTTCACCGGCGGCCCCAACCGCTACCGGGAGGTGTTTCTGCGGGTACTGGGTGACAGTGTTCGGGATTTTGCTAAGTACATCCGGGCAGAACTGGATACTGTAGCGCCTCATATTCCCATGAGCGCCTGTGCCTGTTTCGGCACTTGGGGCAATGACGGCTTTCACAGCATTGAGATTGCAAAGATTTTGGCAGGGGAGAACAAACCTTTCCTGCGCACCTTCGGCGCACCCTACCACTATAAGCGCCAGAATGTGATTCGGGGCATTGAGCGCACTCGAATGCAGACCGCCTGGTGTAAGGGTAGCGGCATTGAGGTGTTTGCCGAGGGCGATGTGTACCCCCGTCCCCGCTACAATACCCCCGCTCGTACCGCCGAGATCTACGATACGGTGCTGCTGGCCTCCGGCGAAAACAATGGCATTCTGAAATATGTCTTCGACTACAACCGGGAGTTGGAATACGACAGAGGTTATGTAAACCTGCACGTGAAAAATGCCCCCATCCGTCAGGGTGTGGCAGAACTGTTTGCCGGCAAAAAGACCGTAGGTGTCCGGGTGTTTGAGAAGATGGACAAGCTCCCTTTGTGGGAACTGCCGGAGACCCTGGATAAAGAGGTGCTTACCTATCTGAAAAAGGAAGAATTGGGCGGCACCCCGGCGGAACTTTTGAGCCATAACGCAATTCCCACTGTGTGGGATTTAACTGAAGACTACCCGGTGGCGGTGTTCGGTGAAAACGCCCGGCATATCAGTCAGGATGACCTGAAAAACGGCGCCTTTATCGACCCGTTAGCGGCGCAGATCCTGCAAAGCCGGGGGATCGATTGCGGTCTTGTAAGCACGCAGTTGTCAGCATTCAGCCAGGAGAAATTCCCCGGTCACGATCTGCCCCAGATCGGGCTGGATGCGGTGCGCCTGCACAAGATGGAGGTTTCCCCCAGCGCAAAGGTTCTCAGCACATTGCAGCCCGGTGATGCTCCCGGCGCCTATCTCTATGAGAACGGAAAAGGTCAGCGTTTTTACTGTATCGCGTACGATCTGTATAACACTCAGACTGTTCCCAATTATGCCTGCGACTATTATCGACAGAATCAGATGGTGGATGCGTTGGAGTGGCTCTGCGGCAAAAAACTGCCGGCTGTCTGCCTGGGCAATCCCCATCTGTACTGTATGACCGCGAAGAGTGGTGATAAGCTCAGTGTTTTGCTGATCAATCACTTCATGGATGAAGTACTGACACCGGAGATCCGGCTGGATAAAGCCTACAGCACCATCCGCTTTGTAAACTGTACCGGCACGTTGGAAGGGGATAAGGTATCTCTCTCTGAGATTTCTCCCTACGGCGTTGCAGCCTTTGAAGTACAATAAAGAAAACCCTCTTGCCAAAGGCAAGAGGGTTCTTTTAATCATTGAAAATATCCCGGAGACCGAAAGGAACACCGCCCTGGAAACCGTCGTCGCCGTCATCGTCGCCTTCCTCCAGGTTGGATGCGGCAATGGCATCCAGTGACTGCAGCAAGATCTCTTCCAAATCGGGAGCTTCGTAGGAAAGACGCACCGTTACACAGCCTCCCGAACAATTACATAGCCATCCACCAGGTTGGCCTGCTCCAGAGTGCCCTGGATGGCCACAGTACGTTCCATCAGGTCGGTGAGGACGACGGTACCGTCTTTGCACTCAATCATCATAACGTTCTTCATTACAATGGCTTCCGGCTCCATTTTGTTTTTATAAACAGTAGAAAGACACATAATTTTCTCCTTATTTAATGTCCAGGCTGGCAAGCACTGCCTGCAAACGCATATTGCCCTTTTCAAAGTCGGACACTGCGGCCATAACCTGCTCGTAAGCGGTGTGGCTGCCGACCTTCTCCAGCTGGATCGCCAGCTGCGCCAGCTCGTTGGCGTGGGCTGCGTTGTGGTTTGCCATATACTTCGTCAGAGCCAGCAATTCCTCCATAGGGGTGTGCTGGCAGCCGGATGCGCAGGATGCGCAAGCGCCGCTGCAATCATGGGAATGGGTGTGGGCATCGCCGTGATCGTGGAGATGGTCGTGATCGTGGGGATGCTGGTGGTCGTGAGTATGGCTGTGGGTGTGCTCGTGAGTATGGGCGACACCGTCGTGGGTGTGTTCGTGGGTATGTGCGTGTGTATGCTCGTGACCGTGGCCACCTACGTGATCATGTCCAATATGCATAATTCATTCCTCCGTTTTTCTTTTATTATATCTTGAACAGGGGAGAAAGTCAAACAAAAGAGGTGTGCATTGCACACCTCTTTTTTACAGAACTTCCATTAAAGCTTCATGAATTGCGCCGATGGAATACAGAGAGCCGAAGCACAGCACCGCGCCGTCCTTACCAGCTTTCTTCATTGCCATCTTTACACCGTCCGCGGTGGTAGCGCAGGCAGTTGCCTGGGCACCGGCAGACTGCAGATGCTTTGCAAGGTCTGCAGCCTCCATCTTCCGGGGGTTGTCCGGGGTAATGCAGACGAATTCGCTGATCAGGGACATCATAGGCTTATACATATCGCCGTAATCCTTGTCTGCCAGCACACCGGTCAGGGCAATGACCTTGCGGCCGGTGAGGTAGTCTTCCACATTCTTCACCAGGGCCTCAATGCACTGGGGGTTGTGACCGCCGTCAATGATAAACAGGGGATCCCTACAAACAATGTCGAACCGGCCGGGCCAGCTCACATCCCGGATGCCGTCGTAGATAGCCTGTTCGGTGATGTGATAACCCTTTTCAATCAGGGTGTCGGCAATGGAGAGCACCACAGATGCGTTGTGCAGCTGATGGTCACCCAAAAGGGGCAGGCGGATGTTCTTGCGGTTACCGCAGTGGAAGGTCTGACCGAACAAGTCCAGACTCTGCAGCTCCAGGGAATCAAAGTCTGCCTTCTTCAGGCTGACATTGCGCTCTTTACAGACATCCTCAAAGACCTTCTCCACAGAGGGCAGACCCCGGTATACCACCGCGTTGCCGCCTTCTTTGAAGATACCGGCCTTGGTTAGAGCGATCTCTTCCACAGTGCTGCCCAGCACATCGGTGTGATCCAGACCGATGTTGGTGATCACAGCTACCTCCGGGGTGGGGATCACATTGGTGGCATCGAATTCACCGCCCATACCTACTTCCAGCACCACAACATCGCACTTTTTACGCTTAAAATACTCAAAGGCAATGCAGCACACCAGCTCGAACTCTGTAGGGGATTCCTCCATAGAGTCCGCCAGGGGTTTTACATACTCGGTGATGGCAATCAGATCCTCGTCACTGATCTGCTCACCGTCCACCTGCATCCGCTCGTGGAAGCGGTAGATGTAAGGGGAGGTATACAGACCGGTGCGGTAACCGGCCTTGCGCAGGATGGAAGCGGTCATGGCAGCGGTGCTGCCCTTGCCGTTGGTGCCGGCAATGTGGATATATTTCAGATCTTTTTCGGGATTACCCATTTTCTCCAGCAGAGTCTGGGTCCGGCTCAGGCCAGGGATGCTGCCTTTCCAAAATACGGAATGGATATATTCAATGGCTTCGTTGACAGTCATAGGGTTACTTCCTTTTTGTGTTTTTTGGGGATGGCGGGCCACAGATTCATCCGGGCAAAGAGATTGGAACGCATCAGTATGTAGATCAGCAATACATCCACTACCGTTACAATGGCAAACTGTACGGACCGGGTGCCCAGGTAGAACGCAAGACCCTCCAGGAATACACCGTCATAATAGATATAGGCTAAGCTGCAGCTTTGATAAAGCACAGAACCCAGTACTACAGGACAAAGGAATGCCCCCAGCAGACTCAGCAGGTTGAAATGCCTTTTCAGCAGTCCGGAGAAGATACCGCCGAACACGCCGTAGAGGATAGGGGGGACGCAGAAAATGGGGTTGTACCCAAAGGGGGAAAAGAGGCAGCCGATAAAGTCTGCGGCAAAGCCCACAAGCCCACCTGCCAGCGGACCGAATAAAAGGCCGCTGAGAAAGATGGGGATTGCCTCGATGGAGTACCGGGCAGAGGCCTCCGGCATCAGCCCAAAGAGCCGCGCCAGCACTACGCTCAGTGCAGTGAGCAGCGCGTTATAGGTCAGGACCTTGGTGGTCATAATCCGTTTTCTGTTTTTCATAATTCAGACCTCCTAGCATAGGGGGCGAAAATTTCGACAAAAAACCCCATGCCAAAGGCACGGGGAGTAAAATCAAAATTAACACCCAGGGGGTGGCAGCACGAACCGGTCTGCCAATTACCCTACCGAGTATCGTTGCTACATAATGGAGATCATCCAATTATGATTGCAGCGGGTGCGGATACCTTATCGCGGGAAAAACCCTTCGTCTGCCAGACAACTCCCCATTTTGGCAGCACTTTACGCAAGGCGTCCTACTCTGTTCGGGAACATCATACAACAAAAAAACAAAAATGTAAATCCCTGAATTATGATTATTTTTACAAACCCTGGAAAAAAACAAAAAGTTTTGTGGAAAATGCCCCGAAAGCCATAAAAATACCCGATATATCCCCTTGCGTTTTGTGCGTTATTGCTTTATAATGGGGGTATCTTTGAAAAGGGAGGGGCAATTATGGGCGAAGTGCTTGCGATTTTGTCCGGTAAAGGCGGCACCGGTAAGACTACGGTGTGCGCAGGTATTGCCTCTGCACTGGCAATACTGGGACGCAAAGTCCTTTGCATTGACTGCGATGTGGGATTGCGGAACCTGGATATTGCACTGGGTATGAGTCAGGAGAGCACCCTGTCCTTCGTGGAAGTCAGCCGGGACGGTTACAGTCTGGACTGGGCTGCTCGGCATATTGCGTTCCCGGATCTGCAGTTTCTCACAGCGCCGGTAGGTGAAAAAGCCGAGGATGTGGATGCAGGCGCGTTCCTGGAGATGCTCCACAAAGCAAGAGAAAAATTCGACTATATTTTCCTGGATGCCCCTGCCGGGCTGGACGCAGGCTTTCGTCTGGCTTCCAGCTATGCAGACAGAATTATTTTAGTCACCGGTGCAGAGCCTGCGGCTGTGCGGGATGCCTCCCGGGTGGCCCAGGAATTGCAGTATAAAGAAAAAGCAGATGTCCGCCTGGTGATCAACCGGGTCGATAAGAAGACCGTGAAGTTTATGGGCTGGACTTTGGACGATATTATGGATGACGCAGGCCTGCCCCTTTTGGGTGTGGTGCCGGAGGATAAGAATGTGGTGCTGTCTGCCGCATTCCGGGTTCCGCTGCTGATGTTTACCCGCCGTGGCGCGGCAAAGGCATGTAAGCGGATCGCAAAAAGATTGGAAGGATACACCGTAGCTGTAAGACTGTAAAAAGGAGTTGACTGTTGTGAACATAGCTTTTCTTGCCCACGATAAAAAGAAAGAACTGATGGTCCAGTTTTGTACTGCATATAAAAGTATTCTTATGAAGCATAATCTGTTCGCTACAGCCACTACCGGCCGGCTGATTGCGGACAATACCGGTCTGCCCATCAACTTGCTGCTTTCCCATAAGCAGGGCGGCCATCAGCAGATTAACGCCCGTATCGCCTATAACGAGATCGATCTGGTGTTGCTATTTGAAGACCCCAATACCATTGAGCATTGGGACGACGCCCAGATGCTGGAGACCATCCGCCATTGCGATAAGCACAATGTTCCTATTGCCACCAATTTGGGCAGCGCGGAAATGTTTATTATGGGTCTGCAGAGAGGCGACCTGGATTGGCGTGAGATGTATCACAAGCCCAAGTTTTAAGTAAGGAAGAATCAACAATGGAATTCATCAAACCCCGGACACTGTCCGGATTTATGGAGTTGCTGCCCCAAAAGCAGCAGGTTTTTGAAAAAATGATGTCGGTCCTTCGGGAGACCTACAGCCTTTACGGTTTTGCTCCCCTGGATACCCCTGCCATCGAAGATGCTAAGATCCTGCTGGCCAAGGGCGGCGGTGAAACAGAGAAGCAGATCTACCGTTTCCAGAAAGGCGACAGCGATCTGGCTTTGCGTTTTGACCTGACAGTGCCCCTGGCAAAGTATGTGGCGCTGCACTATAACGACCTGGCATTTCCTTTCCGCCGGTATCAGATCAGCAAGGTCTACCGGGGTGAGCGCGCGCAGAGAGGCCGATTCCGGGAGTTTTACCAGGCAGACATCGATATCATTGGCGATGGCAAGCTGGATATCCTCAATGAGGCGGAGATCCCTGCCATCATTTACCGGGTGTTCCGGGGCTTTGGCCTGACCCGTTTCCAGATCCGTGTGAATAACCGCAAGATTCTCAACGGCTTTTATGCTATGCAGGGTCTTTCCGAAAAGTCCGGTGACATTATGCGCACCGTGGACAAATTGGAGAAGATTGGTGCGCAGAAGGTTAAGACTATCCTCTGTGATGACTGCGGCCTGACTGCCGACCAGGCAGATGAGATCCTGAAATTCATTGCCATTACCGGCACCAATGCCCAGGTGCTTGCCGCGCTGGAGGGCTATGTAGGCCGGAATGAAATGTTTGACAAGGGTCTGGAGGAGTTGAAAGCCGTCACTGCCAACCTTTCTGCCTTTGGTGTACCGGAAGAGAATTTTGCCGTGGATCTGACCATCGCAAGAGGTCTGGACTATTATACCGGCACGGTTTACGAGACCACACTGCTGGATCATCCGGAGATCGGCTCCGTCTGTTCCGGCGGCCGCTATGACGATCTGGCCGGCTACTATACCGAGAAAAAGCTTCCCGGTGTGGGCATTTCCATCGGCCTGACCCGTCTGTTCTATGTGCTGGATGAGCAGGGCCTGCTGAACAGCCAGCAGTATGCCGCTCCCGCAGATGCGCTGATCCTGCCTATGACAGAAAATCCCGCTCCCGCCATCGCCCTTGCTGAGCAACTGCGCTCCTGCGGCATTCGGGTTCAGTTTTACGGCGAACAGAAAAAGTTCAAGCAGAAAATGAGCTATGCGGATAAGACCGGCATTCCTTATGTCGTGTTCCTGGGTGAAGACGAGATTGCGCAGGGTAAGTGCTCTGTGAAAGATATGCGCACCGGCGAGCAGCAGCTCCTGACTGCAGCAGAAGCGGCAGAGCAGATGATTGGCGGCTTCAAAGCCGGCGAACAGGGTCCGCTGATCATGGAAGAGTAAACCGCACATATACATTATTATAATATATAGCAGGCTGCGTTTCGGCGCAGTCTGCTTCTTTTATCCCTAATAGAAAAACAAGATAGAGAAAATGTCTCCCACTAAAAGACAAGCGTTATGACTTGTGCGAACTATACAAAACGGAGTGTAAAAGGGGAGGGTTTTTTATGGAATAAACATACCGAAAAACGAAAGATTTTTTAATTTTTGGGTTGATTATGAGAGAAACTTGTGCTATAATTCTAAATACTATTAACCGCGAACATCCACGCCGGGCGTACAAAATTCCGCCCTATAAGGAAAAATGACCGTTTTTCCGGGTTTCGCGACAAAAAATGGTTCTAACCGTAAAAATACGGTGGAATATATATTTCTTTGGAGGGAAAACTATGAACATGAAGAAACTGGTTGCTCTTCTCCTCGCTATCTGCATGATCGCTGCTCTGGCAGTCGGCTGTGCTAAGAAGGATGAGGACAAGAAGGGTGATAAGCCCACCACCGCTACCGGTGATGCTACCGACCCCACTGAACCCGAAGAGGTTGTTACTGTTGCTGATTCTCTGGATCCCAGCAAGTACGCCGACATCGAGGATCACTTTGAGCGCTCTCAGGCTATCTACGCTGATGTTCTGGGCGAGTTCAACTACTACTACGAGAAGGCTAAGGATGCCGACAACACTGTTTCCGAGCGTTATGCTCTGATGGCAGTTGCAGAAGCTAAGATGCTGTCTGCCGGTATCTTCCTGCCCACCACCTCTCAGGGCGGCAACTATGCTATGACCAAGGTTGCTCCTTACACCAACACCCCCGTTCTGTTCGGTAACGACACCTATCGTTTCCACGACAGAATCGTGACCACCGACCCCATCAAGGCTAGCGACATCGCTGCTATGAAGGCTAAGTGGGCTGAGTGCAAGGACTCCGCTGAGTACGAAGCATTTGTTAAGTCCTACCTGGCAGAGCAGGGCTACACCATTAAGGATACTGCTACTTTCTACTTCGACGCTAACCCCGAGTCCTGGGACGTTCTGGCTACTTCCATGGCTGCTGACTCCGAGATCCTGGTCAATACTTACGATGGCCTGATCGAGTACGACATGAAGAAGAACTACAACGGTGCTCTGGCTGAGAGCTGGACTGTTTCCGACGACGGTACCGTTTACACCTTCAACATCCGCAAGGGCATCAAGTGGGTTGACTCCCAGGGCCGTGAGGTTGCTGAGGTTAAGGCTGACGACTTCGTTGCAGGTCTGCAGCACATGATGGACGCTATGGGCGGCCTGGAATACCTGATCGAAGGCATCATTCTGAATGCTTCCGAGTACATGGCTGGCGATGTTGACTTCGAGGAAGTCGGCGTTAAGGCTATCGACGATTACACCCTGGAGTACACCCTGTGCGGTAACACTCCCTTCTTTATGACCATGCTGGGTTACGGCGTGTTCGCTCCTCTGAGCAGAAGCTACTACGTCTCCATGGGCGGCGCTTTCGGTGAAGACTACGCTCCCGATGCTGAGACCTACAAGTACGCTAAGGGTCCCGACTCCATCGCATACTGCGGTCCTTACCGTATCACCAGCTTCAACGCTAACAACTCCATTAACTTTGCTACCAACGAGGCTTACTGGGATGTCAAGGGCAACAACCTGAAGGAAATGACCTTCATGTACACTGACGGCTCCGACCCCGTTAAGCCCTACAACGACTTCTTCAACGGCGTTGCTGACACCATGGGTATGACTACCGAGCGTGTTGAGATCGCTAAGGAGAAGGGCACTTACGACGAGTACGCATACGTTTCTGAGACTGATGCTACCTCTTACTGCGGCTTCCTGAACGTATACCGCGTTATGTTCAACAACTACACCAACGACGCTATCGGCGTTTCTCCCAAGACTGACGCTGAGAAGACCGCTGCTCAGGCTGCTATGCTGAACAAGCACTTCCGTCTGGCTCTGGTTATGGCTATCGACCGCGGCACCTACAATGCACAGTCCGTTGGCGAAGACCTGAAGTACAATGCTCTGATCAACTCCTACACCCCCGGCACCTTCGTGCAGCTGGCTGAGGATGTTACCATCAAGATCAACGGCACCGACACCACCTTCAAGGCCGGCACTCAGTACGGCGAGATCATGCAGGCTCAGCTGGATGCTGACGGCATCTCTCTGAAGGTTTGGGACGGCCAGGCAAGCTCCGGCTTCGACGGTTGGTACAACCCCGAGGCAGCTAAGGCTGAGCTGACTAAGGCTGTTGAGCAGCTGAAGGAGCTGGGCGTTGAGGTCACTGCTGAGAATCCCATCTGCATCGACCTGCCCGTCCGTACCGACAGCGCTACCAACATGAACATGAAGCAGGCTGTTAAGCAGTCTGTGGAAGAAGTCACCGAAGGCCTGATCAAGGTCAATCTGGTTGAGTACGCAACTCGCGACGATTACCTGGATGCTACCTACTGGTACGACACCGGTGACAGCGCTAACTTCGACTTCAACGACGGTTCCGGCTGGGGTCCCGACTACGGCGATCCTCAGACCTACCTGGACACCATGCTGGGCGACGGCGCTGGCTACATGACCAAGTCTATCGGTCTGTTCTAATAGGTATATCGCTTCATACCTGACTTGTAACAATGCGGGAGGATGGGCTCAGCCCATCCTCCTAAATTGACTGTTATGGGGAGGATATGTAACGGTAGGAAATGCTGCCCTCAGCATTCCGTAAGACCGATTTTGTGCCCGGAATGTTGAGGGCAGTGTTCTCTACTGCCAAGCAAATGCCACTTTTTAGAGTGTTTATCCCAAATGAGAGATGAGTGATAGAGTATGACTAAATATTTGATATCAAGAATTCTGCGAAGCCTGATCTCTGTTGTGATCGTCGTAGCTGTTATCATGGTTATGATCTACTCCCTGCTGGACAAGCGGTTGATCTTTGCCGATGACGGAACGCGGTTGAAGCTGAAGGGCAACCTGCAGACCGTTTACGATATGCGTAAATGGGAAGAGTACGGCTATCTGGACTATGTGAATTTTGACGATTACATCGAAGAGAAGGTTCTTGCAGGTGAAATCGACAAAAAGGACCAGAGAAAGGCAATGAAGCTGGACGAAAATGCCGAGGGCGACGGTGACCTGGCCGCACAGTGGGTGGCGCAGTTCATCGAGGACTATGAGGCCAAGGGCTATACCATCGAGCGCCTGGGCGGCAAGAGAAAGTCCAGAACCAAGTTCCATTCGGAGTGGCAGCCCGAACTATATGCTTCCAAGGATGTGCCTGTGATCAAGCGTCTTGGTTCCTATTTCAAGAGCATTTTCTTCCTGGATAATGTGAATGAAATCGAGGACTTTGAGGGCGAGAGGGGCCTGACCTTCACCTGGCGGGATCCTGCCTACGGCGGAAAGAAATTCTCCCCGGCAGTTATGGGCAACGGTACGGTGCATAAGTATCTGATCTACTGCAACGATCAGTTCCCCTATATCCACCAGAACCTGCTGACTATTCGTCTGGGCACTTCCGTTTCTGTTGAGAAGGGCAAGGATGTTTGGACCAGCATGACTGCTGCACAGGGTGACCTGCGTTACACCAATGTGACCTATCCCACCGGTTATCAGGAGAAGTCTGCAGATAATCTGCACTCTGCTACCTATGTTCCCATGACTGAGGAGCAGAAGGCGCTGCTGGGTGATAACCTGTTCTACCAGACCCGTTTTACCGATTTCTACACCGCTATCGAGACCAACAAGAGCGGTAGCTCCCGTATGGGCTACTCCTTCCTGATCGGTATCATCTCTGTGTTTATGGCATACCTGCTGGCTGTGCCTATGGGTATCGCAATGGCTCTGAAGAAGGACAAGTTTATCGATAAATTGGGCACCTTCTATATTGTGTTCATCACTGCAGTGCCTTCCCTGGCATATATCTTTATGTTCCGTGCGATCGGTGAAAAGCTGGGCCTGCCCAGTACTTTCGATATGCTCAAGCCCACACGGCTGATGTATGTACTGCCTATCGTTTCTCTGGCTCTGCCCTCTGTGGCAAACCTGATGAAGTGGCTGCGCCGTTATATGATCGACCAGATGAATGCTGACTATGTTAAGTTTGCACGCAGCGGCGGTCTGTCTGAGGGCGAGATCTTCCGCAAGCACATCCTGAAGAATGCAATCATTCCCATTGCTCACGGTGTGCCTGCAAGCATCCTGGGCGCTATGACCGGCGCCATCATCACCGAGCGTGTTTATCTGGTGCCCGGTGTTGGTAACGTGCTGACCGAAGCAATCAACAAGTACGATAACGCAGTTATCGTGGGTGTTGCACTGTTCTATGCGATTCTGACCGTTACCTCTGTGATCCTGGGTGACGTGCTGATGTCCATGCTGGATCCCAGAATTTCCTTTACTGCGAAAGAGAGGTGATAGATATGACTGAAAACAAGATGGACCTTTCCCAGCTGAATATGTCCGACGAGGAATTGTTCAAGCCTATGGACAATGCCGGCCTGGAATCTGAAAAGATTACCGCGCCCCGTTATTCCTACTGGCACTCTGTGTTCCGTGTGTTCTTCCGCAAGAAGATCAACATCATTATGCTGAGTATCCTGGCTGTGCTGATCGTATTCACTTATATCTATCCCGCTGTGATTCACTACGATGCAGATGTTAACCCCTATATGAACATCCGTGACCCCCTGGGCAAGCACCTGAATCCCCAGCAGGCAATGGAGCACTACGGTAAGAGCATCCATTGGATCCTGGGTTCCGGTAAGTCTGGTGAGTCTACCTTTGATGCTATCTGGTACGGCTCCAGCATTTCCGTGTCCCTGGCACTGGTTTGCGCACTGATCAATATGTTTGTCGGTGTTGTTGTCGGCGCAATTTGGGGCTTCAGTAAAAAGTTTGATATGGTGATGACGGAAGTCTATAACGTCGTCGCCAACGTTCCCTACGTGCTGCTGATCTCCGTGATCGTGCTGATCATGTCCGCCAGCTTCTGGTCCATGGTCTTTGCGCTTACTATCACCGGATGGATCGCTATCGCATATTTCATCCGAACACAGGTGGTTATCATCCGTGACCGTGAGTATAACCTGGCATCCCGTTGCCTGGGTACTCCCATTTGGCGTATCGCTCTGAAGAATATTCTGCCCTTTATGACCTCTGTCATCGTGACTCTGGCCGCAGCAGAAATTCCTTCCTATATCTCCTATGAGGTGTTCCTGAACTTCATCGGCATCGGCCTGAAGGACCAGTCCCTGGGTAAGCTGATCCAGGCAGCACAGTCCTCCATGAGCGTTAAGGCATGGCAGATCGAGTTCTGGTCTCCTGTTATTGTGGCATCCATCATTACTGTGGTTCTGTATGTGGTCGGCCAGAATCTGGGCGACGCATCTGACCCCAGAACCCATATGTAAGAGGTGGCACTATGGCAGATAAAAAAGTATTATTATCCATTCATGACCTGGTGGTTAAGTTCCAGGTCCGCGGCAGAATTCTGACCGCAATCCGTGGTATCTCTCTGGATATCTACGAGAACGAGTCCATTGCTATCGTGGGCGAATCCGGTTCCGGTAAGTCCGTCTTCACCAAGACCTTCGCCGGTATGCTGGATTCCAACGGCTTTATTGATGAGGGCGACATCATCTTCAACGACGAGGAACTGGCTGAGACCAACGTGAACCTGGGCAAGCTGGAGCGTCACCTGATCAGCAAAGCAGAAAAGAGCCTGAACAAAGCCTCCAAGCTGGAGCTGGGCGCTTCTGTCTATCAGGAGATCCTGCAGCTGGATTCCGAGAAGAAGGCAAAGAGCAGCATCAGCGAGGAAGAGCTGGAAAAGATCAATAATGAGATCAGCGAGCTGAACTTCCAGAAGGCTGAGACCTTCAACCTGAAGCAGACCCTGGATACTTCCAAGGAAAAGGCGCAGATCCGTGAACTCAATGCCAAGATCAAGGACTTTGAGAATCAGATCAAGGCTTTGGAAGACCAGAAGAAGCAGACCATCCGTCAGCACTCTATCGAGGCAAAGGCTGATACTGAATATCAGGCTGCATATACTGCAAAGCGTGCAGAACTGAAGGCACAGTATGATGCACTGATCGCCGGTGAGATCACCCAGGAAACCAAGGATCGCAATGAGATCCTGGCAAAGGAGATCTACCTGAGCGTGGGCAGATACAACCTGACCCGTCGTCTGCGTCTGCTGAACAGACTCCTCAAGGCATTCCGCAAGGCAATGCTCCTGGGCGTGGACCTGAGCAATGAGGTTCTGCTCAACGGTGTGTTTGACAACGTGGCTTTCCGCGTTAAGTATGTCAAGGAGGACGCAGAAAAGCTTTACGGCGTTTGTATCCTCAACCTGGCTAAGATCAAGTACGCAGGCGACTGGATGCAGATCCGCGGTGGCAAGATCGCTACCGTCTTCCAGGATCCCATGACCAGCCTGAACCCCATCATCACCATCGGCAAGCAGATCACCTCCGTGATCATTAAGCATCAGAAGTGCTCTGAGCTGGAAGCCCGTGAGCGTGCCCTGATCCTGATGAAGAAGGTGGGTATCCCCAACGCAGAAAACCGTTTCGACGATTATCCCTTCCAGTACTCCGGCGGTATGCGTCAGAGAATTGTTATTGCTATCGCTCTGAGCTGCCAGCCCAAGATCCTGATCTGTGACGAGCCTACTACCGCTCTGGACGTTACCATCCAGGCACAGATCCTGCGTCTGCTGAAGAGTCTGCAGAAGGAATTCGGCTTTACCATCGTGTTTATTACCCATGACCTGGGTGTGGTTGCCAACGTGGCTGACCGCGTGGCAGTTCTGTATGCCGGTCAGGTAGTGGAACTGGGTACTGTGGAAGATGTTTTCTACGATCCCAGACATCCCTACACCTGGGCGCTGCTTTCCAGCTTGCCCCAGCTGGCACAGAGAAACACCAAGCTCTATTCCATTACCGGTACGCCTCCCTCTCTGTATAACAAGATCGTAGGCGACCCCTTCGCACCCAGAAATCCCCACTGCCTGAAGATCGACACTCTGATGGATTCTCCCATGTTCCAGGTTAGCGATACCCATTTCGCAAAAACTTGGATGCTGGATCCCAGAGCGCCTAAGGTGGAAAAGCCTGAGATCATTCAGGACATTCACGAAAAGCTGAAGCGCGCATTTAACATTTAAGGAGGCGTAGACTGTGAAAGAAAAGCAAATGAATACTAAGCAGTCTCACCTGCCGGAACACGGCCCCATCGATGCCAATGGCAGAGAGGTGCTGCTTTCCCTGCGGAATGTGGACATCACTTTCGGCAAGGGCGATAAGGCTGTCCGTGCGGTTAAGAATGCTTCCTTTGATATCTATAAGGGCGAGACTTTCTCCCTGGTAGGTGAGTCCGGTTCCGGTAAGACCACCATCGGTCGTGCCGTGATCCGTGTCAACCCCTGTGCAGCCGGCGAAATCCTGTATAAGGGCGTCAAGATCTCCGGCCGTATTCCCCGCAGCCTGGACCGGGAGGTTATCCGGAACATCCAGATGGTATTCCAGGATCCTGCAGCATCTCTGAATGAGCGCGCAACGGTGGAATACATTATCTCCGAAGGCCTGTACAACTTCCACCTCTATGAAAACGAGGCGGACCGTATTGCCAAGGTGGAGAATATGATCAACGAAGTGGGTCTGCTCCCCGAGCACCTGACCCGTTACCCCCATGAGTTCTCCGGCGGTCAGCGTCAGAGAATCGGCCTGGCCCGTGCAATGGTCATGGACCCTGAGCTGGTGGTGGCGGACGAGCCCATTTCCGCACTGGACGTTTCCATCCGTGCCCAGGTGCTGAACCTGCTGAAGAAGTTCCAGCAGGAGCGCGGCACAACCTATCTGTTCGTTGCCCACGATCTTTCCATCGTGCGGTTTATTTCCGACCGGATCGCGGTTATCTACAAGGGCGACATCGTAGAGATCGCCGATGCTGAGGAGCTGTTTGACTATCCTCTGCATCCCTATACCCGTTCTCTGATTTCCGCCATTCCCATTCCCGATCCTCAGCTGGAGAAGAACAAGATCCTGTTTACCTACGATCCCAGCGTCCACGATTACAGTGAGGATAAGCCCGAGCTGACCTGCATCGGCCACAATCACTATATCTTCGGCAACGCCAAGGAGATTGAGGAGTATAAGGCCATCCGCGAGAAGAACGTACCCCTGAAGTCCGTGACCATCCGGGATCCCGATGCTTCCGAAGAGGAAGCACCTCAGGTATACGCAGAGGACAATGTGGTGCTGGATGCACCTATCCACGATACCGGCAGCTTCTGGTATAAGTTCCTCAGCTTCTTCCTTGCAATCCCCGGCTTGATCGCAGCCTTTATTTTCAAGAAGCATCGCTACTACCGCAATTACAAGGCTTGCCGTAACGGCGCCATTGCGGGTCTGGCGACCTTGGGTGCGGTCATTGCATTCTTTGGCATTTTGCTCCTGCTGGCAGGCAGATAAGCAATCTAAGTGATACCTTTGCGAAATGCCACGGCAAGCAGTCGCTTTGCCGTGGCGTTTTGCCATGTAGGAGGTTTTTATGAGAAAAACCGGCAGACTGAAAAGCACGCCTCCGGTAAAACCGGTAAAATCTATCCAGGTGCCTATGAAGGTCACCAAAAAGAAGATACTGCTGATTGCAGTGCTTCTGGCGGTGGGCATTGGTCTGATTGTGTGGGCGCTGGTGAATTTCCTGACGGTCCCCAAGGGCTGGCAAAATATCGAGGCTCCCTCCGGACTGGAAAATACCTGCGTATATGATTTTTCGCTCCAGTATTTGCTGGGTGAGACGGAGGAAAAGACAAACCGGGAGAAGAATGCCGTCACAGAGCTTTATGTGAAGGCTGCCGGGGATGCTTACCGTATTTTCAGTGAAGAAGAAATCAAGGATGTGAAAAACATCTACTATATCAATCATAACCCCGGCCAAACGGTTACTGTGGATCCTGCACTGTATGAAGCCTTTTCTCTGCTTATGAATGCTGAGAATCAGGCACTGTATCTGGGTCCTATCTATGAGAATAACCGGGGCATTCTGAGTAGTGAGGACGATGCCCAGGCGGAGCAGTACCATCCTGCAACCGATGCGGAAACGAAGAAGATGTATGGAAAAGTGCTGAACTATATCGCCAATCCCAACCACAGCAACCATATTACTTTGAATCTGTTGGGAGAAAATCAGGTTCGGCTGGATGTTTCTGAAGAATATCAGAAATTTGCGAAGGATAACGGCTTTTCCTCCTTTATCTCCCTTGACTGGATGCGCAATGCTTTTGTGGCGGACTATATTGCCGATGCCCTGACGGAAAAGGGCTACTGCAACGGCATCCTCACCAGCTACGACGGCTATGTCCGCAACCTGGATCTTTCCGGAAGACAGTACGCCTTCCAGGTGTGCAACGGCTCTGGCAACAATCGGATTGCAAATATGCTGTATTCCCGGGTAGGCGCGATGATTTGGATGCGCAATTACCCCATCAGTTTGGAGGAAAAGTACGATTATTACTATTGGGATGACGGCCGGGTGAGCCATACCCGACTTGACCCTGCAGACGGTATGCCCAAGGCAGCTTGCAGCGATTTCGTTGTGTATTCCCGGAGTCTGGGCTGCGCCCAGATCCTGGTGGAAAGTATGGATGTGTATATTTCCGACACCCTGGATTGGGCAAAGACTGAAAAGCTGCCTGCAGCAGGCGTAGAGTTCGCTTTGGTGGCGGATAAGACCCTGTATGCCAGCGATCAAAAGGTAACCTTTGAAGACCTGCAGTACGGTGAGCCTCAATATGTGCTGCCCGGAGGTAAATAATGAAAGCATCTCCCAAAACTCTGTGGAAAGTTTTTTCCACATTCTTTAAGATCGGCGCCTTTACCTTTGGTGGCGGTTATGCCATGATCCCCCTGATCCAGCACGAGGCGGTGGAAAAGCAGGGCTGGATCTCCGATGAGGACATCTTAGAGATCGTTGCCATTGCCGAATCCACTCCCGGCCCCATTGCCATCAACTCGGCCACCTTTGTGGGTCACCGGACAGCCGGATTTTTGGGCTCTACAGTGGCAACCATCGGTGTGGTCTTGCCCAGCTTCGTAGTGATCAGTCTTATCGCTTTTGTGCTGCGGCAGTTCGGTGACTATAAAGCGGTGCAGTATGCCTTCCAGGGCATCCGGGTGGGCGTGTTGGCACTGTTAGCCAAGGCACTTATTAATATGCTTAAGAAAAGCCCTAAGGGCTGGGTATCCTATGTGGCTATGGCTGCGGCATTCCTTATTACCAGTTTCACCGACATTCACGTTCTGTTGGTTATTGCCGGCTGCGCGGTGTTTGGTCTGGTAACCTCCCTGGTTGCTGAAAGGAGGCTGAAACAATGATCTATTTGGAACTGTTTTGGACCTTCTTTTACATCGGCGCTTTTACTTTTGGCGGCGGCTATGCAATGCTCCCCCTGATTCAGGAGGAGGTGTTGCGTCACGGCTGGATCACGGAAAGCAAGCTGCTGGATATGGTGGCTGTCAGCGAGTCCACCCCCGGTCCTTTTGCGGTGAATATGGCTACCTACATTGGCGCTGAGCGAGGTGGCCTTTTGGGTGCTTTTTGCGGCACATTAGGCGTAGTGCTGCCCAGCTTTTTAGTGATCCTGGTGGTGGCAAGATGCTATGACAGATTCCGTCAAAGCCGGGTTGTGAAGGGCTGCATGAGTGGCCTGAAGCCTGCCAGTGTGGGCTTGATTGCCGGCGCGGTGCTGTCGGTGTTTTTGACTGTGTTCTTCCCGGCAGGCCTTACCGCTGCGGCATTTACTACTGTAACATTCTATATCAGCGTGGCTCTATTTGGCGCAATGCTGGTTTTGGCCCTGAAAAAAGTCCATCCCATCCTCATTATCTGCATCAGTGCAGTGGTGGGAATCGTGGTTGGCTACCTGAATTTATGGTAAATAAACACCCCTGTCGAAAAATATTGACAGGGGTGTTTTTCTTGGAAATCCGGTTGACTTTTGGCTAAAAATGTGTATACTATATCTATACAACAAAATACCTTTGAACCTTCCGGAAGTGTTATCAGGACCGGAAGTGGAGGACTCTCTGGAGAACACATTAAATTGTGTGCCGAAGGTGCAAGGCGCAAGCTGAATCTCTCAGGCAAACGGACGGAGAATGATGGCGTTTTGCCTATTTTCTTTTTCGTTGCAGTCCTTCCAAGGGCTGCTGTTTTTATTATGTATTTTATTAAAGGAGAATATATTATGTGGAGCAAACCTATTGATTCTATTGGCTTTGTTGCCCAGTTCGATCCCGAAGTTGCCGCAATGATGGATCGGGAATTTACCCGTCAGAAGGATGGCATTGAGCTGATCGCATCCGAGAACTTTGCATCTCCCGCAGTGATCGCTGCTATGGGTAGCGTGCTGACCAATAAGTATGCCGAGGGCCTGCCCGGAAAGCGCTACTACGGCGGTTGCCAGTGCGTGGATGAGCTGGAGACTCTGTGTATCGAGCGTGCCAAGGCTCTGTTTGGAGCGGACTGCGCCAATGTGCAGCCCCACTCCGGCGCCCAGGCCAATATGGCCGTAGAGCTAGCGATCCTGCAGCCTGGCGATACTATGATGGGTATGAGTCTTGCCAACGGCGGTCACCTGACCCACGGCAGCCCTGCCAACATCTCCGGTAAGTACTATAATGCTGTTTCTTATGACGTAAACCACGAGACAGGCCTGATCGATTACGACGAGATCCGTGACCTGGCCAAGAAGCATCAGCCTAAGCTCCTGATCGCAGGCGCTTCCGCATACCCCCGCGCCATCGATTTTAAGGCTTTTGCGGACATCGCACATGAAGTTGGCGCTGTGTTTATGGTGGATATGGCCCACATTGCCGGTCTGGTTGCCGGCGGTCAGCATATGAACCCTGTGCCTTATGCCGACATTGTTACCACCACTACCCACAAGACCCTCCGCGGCCCCCGTGGCGGTCTGATCCTGATGAAGGAAGAGTTTGCCAAGAAGATCAATTCCGCTGTGTTCCCCGGCACCCAGGGCGGTCCTTTGGAGCACATTATTGCTGCTAAGGCTGTTTGCCTGAAGGAAGCTATGAGCGACGACTTCAAGGTGTACGCCAAGAATGTGGTGGACAATGCTCAGGTTATGGCGAAGGCACTTCTGGAGGAAGGCTTCGACCTGATCACCGGCGGTACCGACAACCACCTGATGCTGGCTGACCTGCGTCCTATGAATACCACCGGTATCGACCTGCAGCACCGCTGCGATGCCAACCATATTACCCTGAATAAGAACGCCATCCCCGGCGATCCTCAGAAGCCCTCCATCACCAGCGGCGTCCGTATCGGCACTGCTGCAGCCACTACCCGTGGCCTGGGTGCAGAAGAAATGAAGGCCATTGCCCACTGCATCGGCCTGACTGCCCGTGACTTCGAAGGTACTGCCAATGAGGTCAAGGCCACCGTTGCCGAGATCTGCAAGAAGTTCCCCATGTATGTGTAATCAAAACCCCCGGGTCTTTCGACCCGGGGGTTTGTTTAATAGTGGTGTTTATGCAGGACGCGTGGCACCTAACTGGGCGATATCCGTAAAGTAGTTGCCGCCTTCCTGAATTTGGAAGATGTGGGTAATTTCTGCCACAAAACCGTATTCATTTTCCGGCCGTTTATCGCCTTCGGGGCGCTGCATACCCTCCGGCGGGGTTCCAGCTCCCTCAGGCTGCTGCATACCCTCCGGCGGAGTCATGCCTTCGGGAACTTCAGGAGGTGGTTCCATACCGCCGAACCCGCCCATACCCATTTGGCCGCCTCGTGAGCCGGACAGTTGTTTACTTCCCTGCCAAAGGGTGTATTCACCGGCAACCAGGTCCGCAGAGGAGATGATCAAGTAAGAAAAATCGTTGGTTACGGCGTGGGAGAGCACCTCGTTATCCTGGCTGTTTTTCAGGGTGTAGGTGCGGAATTCGTCGGCATACATGCTCACCCGTTGCGCAGTGGAAAACTGGAATACGGCGAAATTTTGAGCGCTCTCAGAGATCCGGTCCAGCATATTGCCGGTGGCGAAT
Source organism: Faecousia sp. (assembly GCA_045594845.1). GTDB lineage: Bacteria > Bacillota > Clostridia > Oscillospirales > Oscillospiraceae > Faecousia. The sequence goes on from JAZNZH010000045.1 coordinate 63,091, forward strand.
ACCCAACCACCGTTAATGTGGATGCCCATATCGGAGTCGATACCGGCATCACCGCTGAAGCTGCAGGCCTGGGCAGTGACAGTACCGCCGTTGATTACCAGCCAGCCGTTGGAGTCAATACCGTCACCCTCACCGGTGGAGCCGTCTACCAGAATGTTCACGTTGCCACCGTTGATGGTGGTGACGGAGATGTTGTCCTCGTTGGTGTTGATACCATCGTTGCCGGAAATAATGTTGATGTTGCCGCTGTTGATGGTCAGATGCATTTCGGAATCCAGACCTTCATTGGTGGCCTTGATGTTCAGCATGCCTTCGCCACCGATATTCATAGACATTTTGGAATAGAAAGCACCGTCGTATTTGTGAAGCTTTTTGGCATCCTCCACTTCGGTGCCGTCCTCATCCAGTACAATGCTGTCGGGTTTATAGATCTTTGCCACATAGGCACCGTCGATGTTGCTTTCGGTGTTGGCTGCCAGAATTACATTGGCACCCGCAGCAGCGGTATCCACGGTAGCGGTGGGATTGTCTGTGCTGCCGCATTCATAAACATTATAGAAGATCACAGCAGGCGCAACACTGCAGGTGATATTTGCGCCCTCCAATACCAGAGTCACCACGGCCGTGGGGTCGGTTTTTGCATTCTCTCCCAAATCTACGGCGAGCTGCCCTTTGGAAAGTGTGCCGCTGACCACATACTGGCCGGCTTTTGTGATGTGCACAACACTGTGGGCATCGGCCTGGGCTTTGGTGTGGGCATCTTCTTTGTCACCCTCGCCATAGGTAAAATCTTTACCTGCCTCATAATAGATAATGTCATTGGCCACATATACCGCGTCACCTTGGTCAGCGGATGCGGCTTTGCCGTCTACGGTAATACCGTCGTCAGACAGATGAATATGGGTGCCTTCATAGGCACTTTGGGGAGTGTTTTCCCCGGTAGGCTCGGTGGAATCCGGGACGTTTGCCTGCGGCTTACTGCAGCCGAAAAAACCCAGACAAAGGGCCAAACACACAATTACGGCAATAAGCTTTTTCATAAACGACATCCTTTCGTAAAAGAAGATCTGCAAATAGAATACACCACAGATGTGAGCAAACTGTAAACGAAAAGTAAATAATTAAAAAACCGCAGCAGAGTATTTCTGCTGCGGTATATATTACATTTCCGGCATAAAGGCAGGCATCAGCTGCAGCTTAAACAGATTCATTTTGTGCTTGCGGTCAATGATGGCTTTTTTATCCTGGTCGGCGATATAGCCGGTGCGGATGTATACATCCAGCTCGGCATAGGTAAAGCCCAGGTTTTCCTCATCGGTCTTGCCGCACAGACCGTCGATGGGAGTCTTATCCACCAGCTCACCGGGCAGACCCAGCACACGGCCGATCTCCTTGACCTCGGTAACCGTCAGGTTGCTCATAGGGGAGAAATCGCCTACAGAGTCACCGTAACGGGTGGAGTAGCCCACCCAATCTTCAGAAAGATTGCAGGTGTTTACCACACGGCCGTTGTTGCTCTGGGAGATGGCGTACAGAGTGGTCATACGCACCCGGGGAGGAATGTTCTGCAGGGTTTGGGGTGTCACATCCATATCCTGCGGCAGGTTGTTCAGCAGACCTTCTACCGCATCCTGAATGTTTACCTCATAATGGCGGATACCTAAATGATTCACCAGCAGATAAGCCATATCAATGTCGTGCTGCTGTCCCTTAGGCATCAGAACACCGATGACCCGGTCTTTACCCAGGGCTTCTACACAAAGCGCTGCGGCAATGGAGCTGTCTTTGCCGCCGGAAATACCCACCACTGCGTTGCAGTCCGGGCCGTTATTCCGGAAAAATTCCCGGATCCATTCCACGCACTGGTCTTTTACTTTTTTAGCATCAAACATAAAGATCACCGCCATAAAAGATTTTTGTTATTATACCACACTCGCCTGGAAAATACAAGAAAAACCCCTGCCGGTCAAGGCAGGGGTTTTTCTTGTTAGTTTTTTACAGATCGCACCAGTTGAAGGGTGCTTCCACGCTGCCGGGGTCCACATAGGTTTTGTAGCCCTCAGCGTCCTCAATGTAAGGCGCGGTGGAATAGCCTTCGGCGTCAGAGGTGTAAACATTATGGGTAGTGCCGCCGTAATAGATGGAGCCGTCGGCCGGGCGGGTGTAGATGTCATCATTACCGTAGCTGGAGCTACCATAGCTGCCGCCACTGTAGCCGCTGTAGCTGCTGCCACTATATCCGCCGCTGTAGCTGGAACTACTGCTGGAGGAGCTGCTGGAATAAGAATAAGAGGAGGGCTCCCGGAGATCGTGTACGATGGCAGCGATGATCAGCACCACTACCAAAAGCGCGCCGCCGGCAAAGGCGAGCTTTGTCGGAGTCGTGTGATAGGATCGGGTCGCCACATCCTGGCAAACCTGGCAGGTTCGCTGCTGCTTACCTTTTTCTAAGAATTTTGCCTCATCGATCACAACCCAATCGGTGTAGTCGTGGGGAAGCTTTTCATCGGGGGCAACCTCCACCGCAGCGTTGCACACATGACAAAATTTGGTCTTTTCACCCTCTTCGGAGCAGGTGGGCGCCTTGGTGGCGAACCAGCCGGATACGCTGGGGTGATTGGCGCAGCTGGAGGTGATGTTGAGCATATATTCCGCGTCGGAATAGCCGTTGGTAAAGGGGTTGCCACCGGAGATCTTGGAGATCCGGATATAATAGATGCCGGGTTTTACATTGGGAACGGAGAAATTGGTGTTTTCCTGGCCGGACAAAGTGCCGCTCTTCAGCACATTTTCTTCCGCGTCCATCACTTCCATATACCAGCAGTAAGCATAGCCGTTATTGGACTGATGTTGGAAATCCACTACCATATTGCCGTCAATGGTGGTTTCCACCATAAAGCAGTCTACATCCGCTTCCCAGGTGAGGGCACCCACGATGGTGGTGCCGATATCCAGGGGGTCGGCCCGGTCCAGGTAGCCGTTGTCATCAGACTCGTGGACGGTGTTTTCCTCTGCATGGGCAACAGGTGCAGGAATCAGCAGCGCAACACACAGAAAAGCCAACAACATTACCAGGAAAAAAGAACGTTTCATCGTAAATCCTTCCTTTTCACTGTTTATAATTTCTGAAAAACAGACATGGTTAGAAAACTCCGTATTTTCAATGAAGATTGGTGGGGATGGGCTGGCGGGGAGGGGCATCCCAGGGACTTAGCTCTTTCTCCATCCAGACGGTGCCGTACCACTTGCCGAATTTGTAGCCGCAGTCCGGCATGGTGGCGGTGTGGCGATAGCCCACTGCCTCGTGGAATGCAATGGAGGGTTCGTTAGCGGTGGTGATGATGGCATAGACTTTCTTGTAGCCTTGCTTCTGCAAAAGCTGCTCCAAAGCAGCATACAGCTTTTTGCCGATACCCTTGCCTTGGGCCTGGGGGCAAAGATAGATGGAGGCTTCCGCACACCACTGGTAGGCTGCCCGCTCAAAGGGGAGACTGCCGTAGGCATAGCCCAGCACTACTCCGTCTTCCTCCCAAACCAGCCAGGGGAATTGCTGGGTGATCCCTAAAAACCGTTGGGTAAAGGCCTCCAGGGTGGGAACGGTATATTCAAAACTGATAGCAGTATTTTCTATGTAGGGAGCATAGATCTCCAAAATCCGGGGCACATCCTGTACCGTCGCCGGCCGAACAGACATAAAATCACCTCTTTTGCGCCTATTATACCACAAAGAACAACCCCTTGCAACAGACAGAAAATCAGGTTCAGGAAAAGCCCCCTATGACGAGGGGGCTGGATTTTACGAAGCAAAAGACTGGGGGAGAGATTTTCTGACGCCGTCTCTCCCTCCGTCCCGGCTACGCCGCGCCACCTCCCTCGTCAGAGGGAGGCTTATAAAAAATGCCGCTCCGAAGAGCGGCATTTTATTGTTAGAAATTAGCCCTTGATAGCAGCCTGAGCGGCAGCCAGACGAGCGATAGGCACACGGAAGGGGGAGCAGGACACGTAGTCCAGACCGATCTTGTGGCAGAACTCGACGCTCATGGGGTCGCCGCCGTGCTCGCCGCAGATACCGTAGTGCAGCTTGTTGCCGGTAGCCTTAGCCTTGGAGATAGCCAACTCCATCAGCTGGCCAACGCCGGTCTGATCCAGCTTAGCAAAGGGATCGTTCTCGAAGATCTTGGCATCGTAGTAAGCGTTCAGGAACTTGCCTGCATCGTCACGGGAGAAGCCGAAGGTCATCTGAGTCAGGTCGTTGGTACCGAAGCAGAAGAACTCAGCTTCCTTAGCGATCTCGTCAGCAGTCAAACAAGCTCTGGGGATCTCGATCATGGTACCGACCTCGTAGTGCAGCTCGATGCCGGAGGCAGCGATCTCAGCGTCAGCGGTCTTCACAACGATATCCTTAACGAACTTCAGTTCCTTTGCGTCGCCCACCAGGGGAATCATGATCTCGGGAACCATGGTCCAGTCGGGATGATTCTTCTTCGTGTTGATGGCGGCGCGGATAACAGCCTTGGTCTGCATCGCAGCGATTTCGGGATAGGTGACGCTCAGGCGGCAGCCACGGCGACCCATCATGGGGTTGAACTCATGCAGGGAGGAGATGATGTCCTTGATCTGCTGAACGGTCTTGCCCTGGGTAGCAGCCAGCGCAGCGATATCTTCCTCAGTGGTGGGAACGAACTCGTGCAGAGGGGGATCCAGGAAGCGGATGCAGACGGGCATGCCTTCCATAGCCTCGTACAGGCCCTCAAAGTCGGCCTGCTGCATGGGCAGGATCTTCTCCAGAGCGGCCTCGCGCTCAGCCACAGTGTCGGAGCAGATCATCTCGCGG
>JAZNZH010000046.1:0-10513 GCA_045594845.1 Faecousia sp.
TTGGCCTCCGACTTGCTATATCCGTCTTGTCCGCATTTGTTCCCGCCCGCATTTCCTGGCCGGAGGAGACAGCGAAGATCTTCTTCAGGAAGGAATGCTGGGCTTGCTGTCTGCCATCCGGGAATATGACGACAGCAAGAACTGCTCGTTCAAAACATTTGCCGAGGTTTGCATCCGCAACCGTATCCACTCTGCCATCCGCAGCGCCGCAAGAAAAAAACATGCGCCGCTGAACGATGGCGTTCCCCTTGATGTCCTCTCAGACGAGTCCAAGTCCCAAGGCCCCCAGTATTTACAGCGAGATCCCGAGGAGCAGGTTCTAGCCAGAGAGAGCGCAGAAGAGTTCATTTCCACCTATTCACGGTGTTTGTCAAAGTTGGAAGCCCAGATCCTGGAGCTTTACCTTGCCGGTCTTTCATATCAGGAGATCGGGCGGGAGCTTGGCCGGGACAGCAAGGCGGTTGACAATGCCGTACAGCGCATCCGGCGCAAGCTGGCCAGGCTGATCCCCGGCGAAAACAGCGCAAGCTGATCGCATAAATAGCCCAAAAGGGACAAAACGTAAAAGAGAGGATCCAAAATGTTCGAAGACAAGACTCTGGTGTGCAAAGAATGTGGCCAGGAATTCGTGTTCACCGCCGGTGAGCAGGAGTTCTACGCTGAGCGCGGCTTCCAGAATGAGCCCCAGCGCTGCAAGCCCTGCCGTGATGCTCGCAAGAACGCTTCCCGCGGCCCCCGCGAGTTCTTCACCGCTACCTGCGCTGCCTGCGGCGGCGAGGCCAAGGTTCCCTTCGAGCCCAAGTCCGACCGTCCTGTATACTGCAGCGAGTGCTTCGCTCAGATGAAGGCTGAGGGCTGATAAACAAAAATAAAAACGACGCCGAAAGGCGTCGTTTTTATTTACGATTTGTTCACAGAATATTTGCATATTGGTCATGCAACGGGCGGGAGGTTGGTGTAACATATAGGCAGGAAGACAAAATTACTTCCTCCACAATAGTTACCAACCTCTCTCTTTTTTATCCCAAAGCAATCCCCCCGACAAAGTTTTGTCGGGGGGATTGCTTTTTATAAGTATAGGGGGTGGGGAGGGTCAAAGGGCTGGGGCCTGTATGTAACCGAGCCGATGGGCTTGCCGCTGATGCCGTACTTTGGGTTATAGCCAAAGAGGTTTACATAACTCAGAAAATCGTCTTTTTCCTCTTCCATACATTCCATAACCGCCACGGTGGCCAGCACATCGTCCACCGCCCGATGGGAGTTCACCACTTTGCCGACCAGGCCGTAAACATCAATAGCGTTGCATAGCTTATGAGGATAGCTGTGGCGGTCTTTATAGACCGTCAGCAGATCCAGTTTGTCTTTTCCTCGCAGCAAAGAGATATCTCCGTTTCTCAGCAGCAGATAGTACAGAAAACTCAGGTCGAAATGGGCGTTATAAGCAATGAGCAGGGTGTCCTCGGTGATCATTTCCCCAAGGTCGCGGCACAGCTGCTCTTTGGAAATGCCACGCTTTTCCACATCCTCGTTGGATATGCCGGTAAGCTGCTGGATCTGGGGCGGGATAGTGTTGCCGGGAGTGAGGCGGATCAGTTCATCGTACTCCCGCAAGACGGTGATCTCACCGCCCCGGAGCTCCAGCACCACGGCGGCAAATTCGATGATCTCATCCCGGCTGTATATCAGACCGGTGGTTTCTGTGTCAAACAGAAACAGGCGGCGGTATTTGCCGAATAAAGACTGTAATTGTGCCATATTATTTTTCTCCAAGATACAAATTTAGCGCTCGGCGAAATTTACTCAGGGGCTCGGGGGACAGGCGGTAAGATTTTGCAAAATCTTCGGAAAAAGAGATAAAGGCCTCCATATCCCCGGATTTATATTCCAGTTCCACTTCGCACAGAGGCGTTTCTCTGCCGCCACCGGTCAAAATGCCGGTATCCAGCGCCAGCTCCGCAGTGAAAGCGGGGGTCTCCATAGGAACGGCATGCCGGGTAAACTTGGCGCCGCAGATGGGGTTAATGCCGTTTTTTGTGAGGGCTTGCAGGTCTGCCGGCGCGCCTAAAGCGCAAAGGGCGGGGATGGCGCTGCGGATATCAGATTCCCTTATTTCCCATTCTCCGCGGCTGTTGCCGGGCAGAGGTGTTTTTGCGGTGCAGACGGCAATGCTGTTTTCCAGCCGCATGCGCAAAGTATAGCGTTTTTTGGACAGCGCCCCGTTTGGGGTGTCATAATAGGTGGTCTCCATTTCCAGAGTCTCACCCCTGGGGTAAGCAGACCGAATATGGGCCAGAAGTTCCTCGGTGGCCGCATATTTCAGTTCGTATTCCACGCCCATATTCCTCACTCCTTTTTCCTTATTATACACCGATTCCGCCGGTTGCGCAAGAATCATTCCCGGTTTTCCCGTTACGACAAAATCTGCTGCGCAAGGTGTGATAGAATGCGTTTATCAGTGGTGCAAGGGGTGGAATAATTGACTTCTTTGGAATCTTATGCCCGGCAGGGCCGGGAACGGTTGAAACGCTGGTTTTGCTACCCGGAGGTACATAATTTTCTGCGGGCAATAGCATATGCCATCGGCGGTTTTTGCCTGAGTGCGGCCAGCTTGGGCGGATTTTATCAGAGCTTTGCCGTGGGACTGGTTTGCGCCTGCAGCGGTTGGTCTGCTGTTTTGGTGGCAGCGGGCGGTGCTTTGGGTTATCTGCTGTTTTGGGGCAGTGCCGGAGCCCAGGCAGTGGTGTGGCTGATCTTTGCTGTGCTGGTGGTGCTGCTGCTCACCGGCTGGTGGGATGCGGACCAGACCCCCTTTTTGCTCCCGGCTACCGCGTCGCTTTTGGTGGCGGCAACGGGACTTGCTTTTCAGCTGGCAGGCCAGGACGGCACGCCGGTGCTGATCTACCTGCTGCGGGTAGGTGCGGCCTTTGGCACCACCTGGCTGTTCGGGAGGGTGCTGGCAGGAAGAAATCCGCTACTTGAGTGGTTCGCCTGCGGCATTATCACTTTGGCGCTGGCGCAGATCGCACCGGTTCACTGGCTGGATTTCGGCGTAATGGTTGCGGCAGGGATCACGGTCACCGGCGCATTCCCTGCAGCGGCTTTGGCGGGATTGGGACTGGATCTGGCGGGGATCACCCCGGTGCCCATGACGGCGGTGATGGCCTGCGGATATCTGGTGCGGTTTTTGCCCAGATCTTCCAAATGGATGACCCGGCTGTTCCCGGCAGCAATGTATTTTCTGGTAATGTATCTTTGCGGTATGTGGGATCCCAGTCCTGTACCGGCCTTGGTGATTGGCGGCGTGATAGCCGGGTGGCTGCCGGGCAGAGAAAGACCGACGCTGCGAAAGGGCGAAACAGGCAGCACGCAGGTACGGCTGGAGCTGGCATCCGGAGTGCTGGAGCAGACTCGGCAGATCCTGCTGGAAACGGAGATCCCGCCGGTGGATGCAGATCTCTTGGTGCGCAGGGCTGCGGAGCGGGCCTGCGGCGGCTGCCCCTGTCGGGGAAACTGCAAGGACAGCCGGAGGATCTGCCTGTTGCCGGGAGACCTGCTCCATCAGCCCTTGGTAAGCCAGGAGGAGTTACCGGTGATCTGCAAGAAAAACGGCAGATTTTTAGCGGAATTACACCGGTCTCAGGAACAGCTGCGCACTATTTGCGCAGACCGAAATAAGCAGCACGAATACCGCCAGGCGGTGCTGCAGCAATATGCGTTTATGTCGGAATTTTTGCAGGAGCTGGCGGATCAGCTGGGACGCAAAGGCGAGTACCGGGCGGATCAGTTTACGCCGGATGTCCGGGTGTTCGGCAACCGGAAAAAAGAGGAAAACGGAGATGTGGCTTCCCGGTTTGCCGGTACGATGGGCAGATACTATGTGCTTTTGTGCGACGGTATGGGCAGCGGTCCGGGAGCGGTGCAGGAGGGCAAAAGGGCAACGGATATGCTCCGCAGGTTGCTCCAGTCCGGTTACCCTGCGCAACACGCATTGCAGAGCCTGAACAGCCTGTGCGCCCTGCGGGAACGGGCTGGGGCGGTGACGGTGGACCTTTTGGAACTGGAACTGGATTCCGGCAGAGCCACTCTCTATAAATGGGGCGCAGCGCCATCGTATATGGTGGATGCGCAAAATGCAAAAAAGGTGGGGACAGCCGGCCCCCCTCCGGGCCTTTCGGTGCAGCACCGGGAGGAGCGTTATCGGCTGTCCCTGCGTCAGGGAGAGACGCTGGTGATGGTCAGCGACGGCGTAGGGGAAGAGGAAGCCCTGCGCTGCTGCAAACCGGGATTTGCCCGGTCGGCCGGGGAACTGGCCACCAGACTGCTGACCGCCGGTCAGCTGGAGGGACAGGACGATGCCACGGTGATCACAGTCCGGCTTCGCTCCTGCGCTCCGGCAACATAATATCACAACTTTTTTACAAATGCTGTCGAAACACAAGATGTTGTTAACGAAAATGCAGAAACACAACAACATATAGCGAAAGAGAAGAAATATTATAGGAATTTGCGGTCTTTTGGGAAAAGTTTTCCTGAAAGACCGCAAAATGCTTGCAAATTGGCGCTTTTGGTGATATTATATCCTTGATAACTGTGGCTTTAAGCCAAGGTTAATAAATGTACTTTCGCCTGCGGTGCAGGCAAGATAAAATAAGGAGGAAAACCATGACTTCCAGTGAAAAGAAGCAACTCATGATCACTGCCTGCAAGATCCGTATGGGCGTTATCGAGTCCACCTACGGCGCAAAGGCAGGCCACCCCGGCGGCAGTTTGTCCGCAGCAGATGTGTATACTTATCTGTACTTTAAAGAAATGAACATCGACCCCAAGAATCCCAAGTGGGCCGACCGTGACCGTTTCGTGCTGAGTAAGGGTCACACCACCCCCGGTCTGTACTCCACTTTGGCACACCGCGGTTTCTTCCCCGTGGAAGACCTGCCTACTTTCCGTCACATCGACTCCTACCTGCAGGGTCACCCCAATATGAACACCGTTCCCGGTGTGGATATGTCCACCGGTTCTCTGGGTCAGGGCGTTTCCACTGCTGTGGGTATGGCACTGGCTGCCAAGCACACCGGTAAGAACAATCGTGTCTACTCTCTGCTGGGTGACGGCGAGATCCAGGAAGGCCAGGTTTGGGAGGCATTCATGTCTGCTGCTCACTACAAGCTGGACAACTTCTGCATCGTTGTTGACAACAACGGCCTGCAGATCGACGGCAACATCGCCGACGTTATGAGTCCCTACCCCATCGTAGAAAAGCTGGAAGCTTTCGGTTTCGCAGTGCAGGCAATCGACGGCCACGATTTCGACGCCATCGAAGCTGCATTCGCTAAGGCAAGAGAGACTAAGGGTCAGCCCTCCGCCATCGTCATCAAGTCCGTTAAGGGCAAGGGCGTTTCCTTCATGGAAAACAACGCCGGTTGGCACGGCAAGGCTCCCAATGATGCAGAATACGCCCAGGCCATGGAAGAACTCAAGGCTCAGCTGGCAGAAGTGGAGGCAATGTAATTATGGCAGATATTAAGAAGATCGCTACCCGTGACAGCTACGGCAACGCTCTGAAGGAGCTGGGTGCCGAGGTATCCGACCTGGTGGTTCTGGATGCTGACCTGGCCGGCGCTACCAAGACCGGTACTTTCCAGAAGGCTTTCCCCGAGCGTCACTTTGATTTCGGTATCGCAGAGGCTAACATGGTCTGTGCTGCTGCCGGTATGTCCACCGCTGGCCTGGTGCCCTTTGCATCTACCTTTGCAATGTTCGCAGCCGGCCGCGCTTTCGAGCAGATCCGTAACTCCATCGGCTATCCCCACCTGAATGTGAAGATCGGCGCCACTCACGGCGGTATCTCCGTGGGTGAGGACGGCGCTTCCCACCAGTGCTGCGAGGACTTCGGCCTGATGCGTACCATTCCCGGTATGATCGTTATGAGCCCTGCTGACGATGTGGAGGCTAAGGCTATGGTCCGCGCTGCTTACGAGCACGTTGGCCCTGTGTACATGCGTTTTGGCCGCGCTGCTGTGCCTGTCATCCACGAGGAAGGCTTCAACTTCCAGATCGGTAAGGGCGAGGTTCTGAAGGACGGCACCGATGTTGCGATCATTGCCAACGGCCTGATGGTCTACGAGGCTCTGGTTGCTGCTGAGGAGCTGGCAAAGGACGGCATCAATGCTATGGTTATCAACATGGCTACCATCAAGCCCCTGGATGAGGAGCTGGTGGTGGAAGCTGCCAAGAAGTGCGGCAAGGTCGTTACCTGTGAAGAGCACTCCATCATCGGCGGCCTGGGTGAGGCTGTATGTTCCTGCCTGTCTGAGAAGCTGCCCACTCCCGTTAAGCGCATCGGCGTAGACGACGAGTTCGGCCACTCCGGCCCTGCCGGCGCACTGCTCAAGCAGTTCGGCCTGTGCAGCGAGAACATCGTGAAGGTCACCAAGGACTTCTGCAAGTAAGATAAAAGGAAAAGCACCGGAAGAAATTCCGGTGCTTTTTTTATGCAGTTTTTCGGGTTTTCCATTTTGCCCGATAATCTTTTCCGAAGGTGATCCATTCGGCCAGAAGGCCAAGGGGAATGGCACCGAAAAAGTCGGCGATGGAATGCTGCTTGACAAAGGCGGTGGAAACGCAGATGATCAGGCAGGCCACTACCACAAATCCACGCCACCACCGGGACACATCCTTTTGCCGCACCCATACGGACAAAATACCCAAAGAGTAGGCGCAGTGCAGAGAGGGGAACACGCCGGTGTTGGTGTCTAACCGATAAATGAGCCCCAGAACCTGAGTCATAATATTATCCCGGGGGAATACCTCCGGCCGCAGATCCTGGCGGCTGGGGAAGATGATATAGATGGCCATAGCCACCATCTGGGTGGTGAAAATGTAGGTTTGCAGCTTTTTAAAGCTCTCCGGGCCGTACAGTGCGAAATACACAAGGGACACTACGATCAGCAGATACCAGAAGGTGTAGGGGATGATAAACCACTCGCAAAAGGGGATTTTATCATCCAGGGGAATGTGAATGGGGGTACATTTTTCCGCGGGGATCAGATTCTCCGTAAGAAAATACAGAGCGAAATAGATCACCCAGCCCAGCAGATACAGAAGATGATTATACTCCGGGGTATTCAGTTTTCTCAGGCGGAAATTGCGGTAGTCAACAACGGGCTTTCTCATAGGGACTCCTTTTGGATGGGGGTGCTTTTCGGGTGCTGCTTTTTGGGCAGATTGGGATAGGGGACTACGGTGTGGGTCGGCAATGCTGCGGCCATACCCGTAATGGCATCCATCAGTTGGGTGCAGATGCGGCTGCGCTGGGCATCCTGATCTGCGGTGGGGTCGTAGTCTACGGCTGCGCCGATGTGCATAGAATGCAGGTTGGGTGCAATGTAGAGGGGTACAAACTTCACCGCTTTTCCGGTGCGCTTATGGTATAGCTTTGCCACGGTGACAAAATTCTCTTGGAATTGGTGGACAATATTGTTATAGGGGGTGTAGCATTCCGGGAATACCACCACGTGCTTGCCGTCCTCCAAAGCATTTACGGTATTGCGGAAGGTGTTAATGATCCGATTGTCCCGCCACACGGCAATGGTATGGGCGTTATTGAACACGCAGACGCTGATAGGGGCGATCAGGTAGGATACCAACCGGAAGAACCAGCGGCACCACGCAGGCTTTTTGCTCCAGAAATCCTGAAACGCATATTCCGGCACGTCCCTTAGCACCATCATTTGTCCGGCACACCAGATGGCCCGGGGGAAAGGCAGATCCAGCTCGGTCATTACAGGGCCGTGAAGCTGAGAGTGATTGCCTACCAAAATACAGGGCTCCTGGGGCAGATTCTCCAGGCCGAAGACCTGTGCCTTGGGGTAGCATACCCGGACAAGAAACCGGATAAATCGGTAGCAAATATAGGAAAACCGGGATGGGGTGTTGGCTTTTTTACTCATAAAAGACCTTCTTTTGAAAAAAACGGAAACGGTACTGCCGGGGTTGCCGACAGTACCGATTTCTCTATGTAGGGGGATTATACCAGCGCGGCGGTGATGATGGCCATCTTATAGACCTCGTCGGCATTACAGCCGCGGCTCAGGTCGTTGATGGGAGCAGCCAGACCCTGCAGAATGGGGCCGTAAGCTTCGTAGCCGCCCAGACGCTGTGCGATCTTGTAACCGATGTTGCCGGCCTCGATGCAGGGGAACACGAAGGTGTTGGCGTAGCCTGCCACGGGGGAGCCGGGGAACTTCAGCTGACCCACTTCGGGAGCAACAGCGGCGTCGAACTGCATCTCACCGTCGATCAGCAGGTCGGGAGCCATTTCCTTAGCGATCTTGGTAGCTTCGTTGGACAGCTTCACAGTGCCGCCCTTGCCGGAGCCGTTGGTGGAGAAGGAGAGCATTGCAACCTTGGGGTCGATGCCGAAGACCTTAGCGGTCTTAGCGGTCTCGATAGCCACCTCAGCCAGCTTCTGTGCGCCGGAGAGGACTACGTTGCCTTCCTTATCCAGGGTGTCTTCGTAGCTCAGGTTGATGGCACAGTCGCCCATAGCGATCTTCTCGTCGCCGCGAACCATAATGAAGCAGGAAGAGACCAGGTTCACGCCCTTCTTGGTCTTGACCAGCTGCAGAGCGGGACGGACGGTATCCGCGGTGGAGTAAGTAGCGCCGCCCAGCAGGGAGTCGGCATAGCCCATCTTCACCAGCATGGTACCGAAGTAGTTGCCCTTGCTGAGAGCCGCCTTGCAGTCCTCGCTGCTCATCTTGCCCTTGCGGAGCTCCACCATCTTTTCTACCATGGCGTCCATACCGGCATAGGTCAGGGGATCGATGATCTCCACACCGTCGATGTTGAAACCGCCCTTGGCGGCGTTGGCCTCGACCTCGTCCACATTACCGATGAGGATGGGGGTCAGGAACTTGCCCTCGTTCAGACGGGCAGCGGCTTCCAGGATTCTGGCGTCGTGGCCTTCAGTGAACACGATCTTGCGGGGATTTGCGCGCAAGGTTTCGATCATTGCGTTAAACATATCATATTCCTCCAATAATCCGGGCAAAGCCCGTTTTCTAACGCCATAAGTATACACGAATTTCCGGGAATTGGCAACAGTTTTTCACAAGTCTTTCCGAATTTATATTAATTTTACATTTGCGCTAAAGTTAGACCATTGCATTTTGAACGAAATAAGTATATAATTAATGGTGAAAAGGAGGGATAAAAATGCCTGAAATGGGTTATGTTTGGTTAGGCCTTATGGTGCTGTTCCTCTTGCTGGAAGGCGTGTCTGTGGCGGTGGTATCCCTGTGGTTTGCCGTCGGTGCGCTGGCGGCGATGCTCACAGCACTGCTGGGTGGCCAACTGTGGCTGCAAATCGTGGTGTTTGCGGTGGTTTCCTGTGCTATGCTGGCGCTGCTGCGGCCGGTGCTGCGCAAGTTTTTTACGCCGAGACTGGAAAAAACCAATGTAGATACCGTGATCGGCTCTGTGGGCCTGATCACAGAGGAAATCGACAATTTGACGGCACAGGGCCGGGTGAAAATCGGCGGTATGTATTGGGCTGCCAGAAGCACCTCCGGCGAGAGCCTGCCGGCAGGTATGAAAGTAAAAGTAGACCGGGTGGAAGGCGTTAAAGTCCTCGTGTCCCCGGCAGAAGAAACAGTAATTGGGAGGTAAATATTATGGTAGGAATTTTAATTGCGGTTGCGATTGTTTTGGTGCTGATCATCGGCAATATTTTTGTGGTGCAGCAGTCCCGGGCTTATGTGATTGAGCGGTTGGGTGCGTTCCACAGTGTGCAGGGCGTAGGTCTGCATATTAAGATCCCCTTCATTGACCGGATCGCAAGACGGGTCTCTCTGAAGGAGCAGGTACTGGACTATCCCCCTCAGCCTGTGATCACCAAGGATAATGTTACTATGCAGATCGATACCGTTGTGTATTTCCAGATCACCGATCCCAAGCTCTATACCTACGGCGTGGAATATCCCATGGTCGCTATGGAGACGCTGACTGCCACAACCTTGCGTAACATCATCGGCGATCTGGAACTGGATCAGACTCTGACCAGCCGCGATGTGATCAACACCAAGATGCGCGCCATTTTGGACGAAGTCACCGACCCCTGGGGCATCAAGGTCAACCGTGTGGAACTGAAGAACATTCTGCCGCCCGCCGATATTCAGAGCTCCATGGAAAAGCAGATGAAGGCAGAGCGTGATCGTCGTCAGGCGATCTTGCAGGCAGAAGGCACCAAGCATTCCGCTATTCTGGTGGCAGAAGGCGAAAAGGAATCCGCCATTTTGCGCGCAGATGCGGAAAAGCAGGCAGCTATTTTGAAGGCACAGGGCGAAGCAGAGGCCATTCTGGCCGTGCAGAAAGCACTGGCAGACTCCATGCGTCTGCTCAATGAGGCATGCCCCAACGATCAGGTCATCAAGCTCAAGGCATTGGAGACCATGCAGAAAGTGGCAGACGGTCAGGCCACCAAGATCATCATTCCCACCGAAATTCAGGGATT
>JAZNZH010000047.1:0-2661 GCA_045594845.1 Faecousia sp.
TTTGGCATCCGGTGTATGGAGTGTGGGCCAGTCCAGGAAATAGGGCATAAAATGGGGTGCTGCGGAAAAATCCATCTCGCCGTTATTTTGGACACAGCTGCTGATATTCTCCACAACCGCCCGGGCATACTCACGGTTTTCCGCAAAATAGGCCCGATCCCCCGACATGCGGCAATAATCGCACAAATTGATGACCCACCAGGCAGAATAGGTGGGGATCCCGTTGATCCATTGGGTCGGCGGGGTTTCTTCCTTCAGAAAATCCAGAGAATTGCGGATGTTTGCCACGCCTCCATACAGATAAGAGGCCAGCAGGATCTCCTGATGTAAATCGCCGCACCAGACCAATCTGTCCCGCTTAATGCCGTCCCAAATATACCCGTTTTGCAGGCACAGCTTCAGGGTGTATGCCGCAGTATCTATAATACGGTCGAGCTGCGCATCGTTTGTTCTGACCCAGCCCTCTTTTTCAAAGCAAGGCAAGGTATTCACGCCAAAAACATTGCGTAAATATACCGGCTCTTCCGTCAGCAGCTCCAGCCGTGCAAAGCGGAATCCGCTCAAGCCGAAGGTCAGGTCTGCCATGCCGGGAACCATCGCCTGGAAATCCCGGGGAGAATGGTCATTTGTGGCATTTTTCTGTCCGATCACAGAGCAGGCTTCCGTGAGAGATTCTCCCAGGGTGATCCGAAGCTGTGCCGGCTTCTCCATGCTGCCGGAGATCAGGCGCACGCCGCCGCACAGCTCCTTGCCGAAATCCAGCACTACATATGCGCCTTTTTCTGTAAAAGCACAGCACCGATCATTCCGCAAAGAAACGCAGATAGGCTTTGCGATCAGCAGGTTTTCCGTCTGTGCGAGCTTTTCCTGCACCTTGACGGCCACCGGCAGTATGTATTCTTTTGTCACCGTGGCGCCATTCATGCATTCCACCATGCTATCATTCCTCTAATTTCATACAAATAATAAAGGTATTCTCCTCAAAGCCGTAAGGCACATCGGAATTACCGCTGGCGCAGAACAGGTGGGTAGGTGTTCCGTCCTCATCAAGCAGCAGGCTGGGTCTTTCCAGGTTGCCCTGCTTGGAGGTATGCCCGTCCTTCCAGGTGACCGTGCGGGAGTAGACCTTAGGGTCTTCCGGAAGTTCAAAATGGATGCAATCGTCACTTTCCGCATAGAAGCCACCGCCCCACTCCCCGGTGATGCCGGAAGAGCCGTTCTTGCAATCATCCTTTGCGATCAGGCAGAACTTTTTTCTGCGTGCATCATACCAAAGGAAGGGGTCCTCCACATGGAGGTTTTCGTCCGCAAACTGCAAAACCGGGCCTTCTGTCAATCTGGTAAAGGGGCCTTCCGGCCGGTCTGCCACTGCGCTTCCCAGCTGCAAGGGCTGGCCTACGCCTCTGCGGGATTTGTAGATCATGTAGGTTTTTCCGTCAGGCAGGATCGCCACCGTCGGATTTGTTGTAATGGTACAATCCCAATGGGAGCAGTCCCGGGGTTCCAAAAGAGGCTGATCCTGACAAACAAACGGGCCTTCGATACTGTCCGCCACCGCAAGACCGATCCGCTTCCGGTTCCAGACCTCCTGGCCTCTCTCATCGGGAATCACATCCCCCACGCCGGGGATCTCGTCCCCATAAGTTGTACCCATGTAATAGAGATAGTATTTGCCGTTATAGGCCTGAATGCAGGTGTTGTGGGTGCTCATGCCGTCGAAGTATTCCCTGCCCCGCCGGGGAAGGACAACACCCGCAAACCGATAAGGACCCTCCGGCGTATCCGACACGCTGCGGATCACCTGGCTGTTGAACAGCCAGTTCCACCCAAAGCCCAGCCTGCTGTCCCAGCGGGAGGAAAACATATGGTATTTCCCCTCCGCCTTGATCACCGCGCAATCCCATACATAATGGTCTTCGAAGGATAATGCCGTTACTGCGTCTTTGGGCTCATAACCGAATTTCTTGATCATAGAGTCTCTCCAAGTGCCTTTTCAATTACACATGCCGTCTGTGCGGCGCACAGCTCGATGCCCACCTCATTCAGATGGATCAGATCCTCACAAATGCCGTCGTGTCTGTGATCCAGCATCACAGAATGCAGGTCATTGATTTCTATACCCCGCTCCCGCAGAAGGGGAACGATCGTCTCATTGTAGTGTTGAATTCGCTCCAGGGTGTGATAGGGATAATCCGGATGGGTGGGTGTGGTGGTGGCGAAGATCACCTTTTTACCGTAGGACTGCAGCAGCTGGGCAATACGCAGCATATTTTGCACATATTCCTCCAGGGGCGTAAACGGGCCATCGCCAAAAATATCGCAGGCGTCCCAAAGGCCATTGTTCCAATGGATCACATCTGCATTCTCAATATTCTGCTTCTCGTCAAAGAGCAGGCGCAGGGTATATTTTGAAAACCGGCAATTATCCTCCGGCTGCCATACTGTACATTGATCTCCCAGCAATTCCTCCACTCTTTTTCCATAACCGATCAAGCGAATGGAGTCGCCTAATAATACAACCTTTTTCACTGTGTATATCCTCCTTTTCACGCAGGCAACTATACGACCACACTGAATGTATTATTTTTTATTATACCCTATGTTCTTCCGGCTATCAACACCCCTTTTGCCAGAAAACACCTCGGCATTGACTTTCTCATA
>JAZNZH010000048.1:0-12020 GCA_045594845.1 Faecousia sp.
GCATTGGGCCTTGGATTCCTCGTGTATAAGAAGAATAACCACAAATTCCTGTATTACGTGTAAGGAGGATGCGTTATGGCGATTATCAAGGCGAATAATGTATCCATCCGCTACATCAAGGGCGATTTCAAGTCCATCGGATTGAAAGAATATGTGATGCGAAGGCTCACGGGAAAGTACAATGTCGTCGAATTCTGGGCTGACCGGAACGTCTCCTTTGAACTGGAGAAGGGTGACATGCTGGGTATTATCGGCACCAATGGCGCAGGAAAATCCACCCTGCTGAAAGCAGTTTCCGGCATCATGATCCCTACAGAGGGAAACATGGAGATCAACGGCACCATTGCTGCACTGCTGGAACTGGCCAGCGGTTTTGACAATGATCTGACTGTCCGGGAGAATACCTATCTGCGTGGTGCGATGCTTGGCTACACCCGTGCATTTATGAATGAGATGTATGACAGCATCATTGAGTTTGCGGAGTTGAAGGATTTTCAGGAGCATCCATTCAAGCAGCTTTCCAGCGGCATGAAGAGCCGCCTGGCTTTTTCCATTGCGTGTCTGGTCAAACCGGATATTCTGATCCTGGACGAAGTGCTTAGCGTTGGCGACGGCGCTTTCCGGAAGAAGAGCGAAGCGAAAATGAAAGAGATCCTTTCCAGCGGTGTCACCGGTATTTTGGTGTCGCATTCTATCAGCCAGGTGCGAAGCATGTGCAACAAAATCCTCTGGCTGGATCATGGTAAGCAGGTAGCATTTACGGATGAAGTAAAGCTGTACTGCAATGCCTACGAAGAGTTCCTGCAGACGAAGAAACTGCCGCAATCCAGAGAAGATGCGGAGCAGTTGTCGGCTGCGTTTTTGGAGCGGAAAAGAGTCGAGCGGGAGAAGGCACAGGAAAACGAGATCATGAAACTCCAGGCTGTGATAGAGACGGGCGAAAAAGAAGAAGTGATCCAGGCTGCGCTGAATGTGATTCAAAAAAACAGACCAGAATTGCTGAAATAGTAGATAGAATAAAGAATTCAAATTGGACATCTCAAGTAAATAGTTTTACATATTCATGGAGAGGCACTGCATCAGGTGTGCCTCTCTATATTATTTTGTGAACGTGTGTGTTTATTGTTGGTATAAAAATCCCCCTGATGGAGATCTACTGCATCAGGGGGATGTCCGTTTTACTTATAGAAAATCGGAAATAAGGATTTATAACTGTAATGAGCTGATGTGATTCCGCACCGGCGTGTTTTGTCGTTTTGCAGAACACTTTTCGTTCATTTCTTTGCAAGATGCCGACATAAAAAACACACAAAGGACGAATAAGGTTTATATAGCTATGACAGCGCAGAGGAAAACCGTGCCTGTTATAATTGGAACTCTGCCTCAGCGCGTATCTGGTTGTGGAGTTGAGCATTGCGCTCATCCTTCACCGGTGTCATGTAGTCATCACCGTACCATCCGCTCAGCATTAAGTGATATTCCTTCATGATCGGAAGCATCTGGTCTTCAAAAGGAACACACAGATACTCGGAAATCCATTCTTTGGGAAAAACCATATTTCTGGCTATGTACTGATCGTTGCTTTTGAAAATATATTTCTTGCTGCCGAGAAACCAGCATTCTGAAACTACCGTGTACCATTTGACTTTCCATTGCTTCGGGAAAAAGCATCCAAAAGTATAAATCAGTCGGAACACCCATCGCTTAGATATGCTATATTTCGATAAATTACTCATATAGATGGTGTTCTGGTCCCGGTTCATAATATCCAGCACGGTCAGAATAAGCAGTTTGCATTTTTGTGCAATCCAATGTTCACTGATATAGTCAAAAATGAAAATATCTACCCATGCCGTTCCATTGCCTTGTCTTCGGAATTGCTTTTTAAGATTTCCTTGGACTTCGAAATCAGTTGGCATATTGTCAAGCACAGACTGAAGCTTATGGAAACTGTTTCTGGTCATAGCAATATCAATGTCGTCATCCCAAGGAATGAAGCCATGCTCTCTGACTGCACCAAGCAAGGTGCCTCCTTGAAGCGTGTATGGGATGTTATACTCCTTACACAGCGCATCAAAATCACACAGCAACTGCAACAACTCAGTATGCAGACTATTTATCTTCATGTTATGCATACCGGATTTACTGAATTTTACCAAGGATTTCGATCAGTCGGATAACCTCGTTCGAGAAAACACGGGTTGCAATCTTCCGCTTGTCGTTTATCATGATGATTGCTTCCTGCAACAGATACCGCATACCGGATCCTTCGAAATTGTAGCTAAAACGCTGTCTCGTTCCATTTTCATACCGGCATTCAAAGTAGCCCATATTCCACCATTCATCCGGAATGATCACGTGTCCCTTGGAACCGTAAATAACTATTTCGTTGCGCATCTTATAGCGGCAGCTAAAATCAATATCCGCAAGGGCATTTTCATACTTAAGATTGATCTTCTTAAGGATCAGATTGCCTTCGGAATCGTAGAGATCCTGTTTGTCGATCTTCTTATAATCCATACCCAAAATCCGCATACAAACGAACAGCGGGCAGGTAAGAACATCAAGAATGTCATTAGACAGTCTGTAACTATTCATAGACATGGAGCAGTGGACTCTCAAAATATCACCAACGATATTTCCCTTGAGCATCCAGATCAGCTGGGTAAAGGCACGCAGATAGGCGACAAGAATATTGTCAATAATCAGAACGCCCTGCTTATGTGCTTCATCAATATATGCCTTCAACTGCACAGCGTCCTTGACGATGGGTGCAGGACAAATCACATACTTTTTGTATTTGATCGCTGCATCCACATAAAAACTTCGCTTTTCGAAGTCTGTATTAATGCAGACGACATCCAGACCCTCGAAGAAGGTTTCTAAATCTGAGCAATGGCTGTACAGTTCATATTTTTTGCAGAATGCCTGTGCCACATTTTCATCCTGCGCAAATACCTTTTCAACATTCAGACCACTGATGTACTTGGTTTCTGTAACAATACTGTTGTCATCGATCCGGTCCGTGATAATGCCAATGGAGTAGATCTTCTGCTGCTCCCGCAGAAGGGTGCTGGATATGTTTTTTGTTCTTTCCAGATAGTGAACCTGGCAATACTCTTTCAGATAATCAAATTTACCGCGCCAATCGGAACCGACAACAAAAATATCTGCCTGGTAACGAATGATATCATGAACCTTTTGCCCCTGATATTCTTCGATGATGATTTCATCAGCCAATCCAGTGGCACGCACATTTTCAATTCGTTTGATCAGGCTGTCCCGAACGTTCAATTTTCCACGTTCCAGATCGTAGCTTTCGCTGGTTACACCGACGATCAGATAATCACCTAAATCCTTTGCCCGTTTCAGGATATTGTAATGTCCCTTATGGAACAGGTCAAAGGTACCATAAGTTATAACTTTTTTCATATTTAGGCCTTTCTCTCTTTCAAAATCGGATCCGCAGATCACATCCGCATCAATTCGTTGTAGATCTCTTCAGGAATATACGGTTGCTGATTATGAATCGGCTCACCAAAACTTGTTTTGGGATAAGCACTGGTATCCCAAGGAAGAATAATTTCTACCAGATTGGGAGTGTCTCCCTGGACAAATGCGGCAATGTCCGATACGGAAATATCCGCAGGTGCTGTCATAGATTTGATTCCATATGCCTGTGCAACTGCTGCAATAGGGCAGGATGTGAATCCATAATTTTTATTTGCTCCGGCATACAATCCCTTAAACATAGATCGTTGCTGCTGGCAGATCAGACCCAAGGAATCATTATTCATAACAAAAATGGAAATAGGGATATTATCTCTGACAACCCATTGTAATTCCTGAATATTCATCTGGAAAGAACCGTCACCGCAAATACAGGCGACAGGTTTACCTGTTGCGTAATGTGCACCAATTGCAGCAGGAAGCGCATAACCCATGGCACCATGACCGCCGGAAAACAGCAGTCTCTGATCTTTCTGGTTCTGGAAAGAGTAATAGGACCATACCATGTGCTGACCCACATCTACTGCAACGACTGCGGCCGCACCAATTGCTTTGCTGATGTTTGTGATAGTGTTGTTTACAAAGTGTTCAGGGGTATTAGCATCTACCAATTCCAACTGATTCTTAATCAATCTGCAGATTTCCAGCCAACCAGAGAAGGTCAAATCAGTATTCTCAAGAACTGTAGAGAGGTGGTCGATCACCATTGTCGCATCCGTATGATATTTTAGTTCATTCTCTCCGTTTTTGTGGATATCACGCAACAGATTGCTGGGGTCGATATCCATGCGGATAATCTTGGCCCTACGTGCAAAGTCATGGATTTTCACACCGGTTTGACGTGTACAAAGGGAAATGCCAAAACACAGCAGCAGGTCGCTTTTTACATTTGCGATCATGTTGGCATAACGATGGCCATAGGCACTGCCGATGCATCCAAAATTCAGCGCATCGTCCGCTGCAATGCGGGATTTGGCCAGCACACTGGTGATGACCGGAATCTGTAACTTTCTGGCTGTTTTCAGCAGTTTCTCAGCACTGGTTGTGTTATCAACGCCGTTTCCAAGCATGATTACAGGACGTTTAGCAGATAAAAGTGCTTCCAACATGGCATCTGCACAGACCTTTGCCGTATCGACAGCTTTTCCGGAATTGATTTCCGAATACTCAGCAAAACTGCTGTCATCCATATCATAAACAGGGTCAATAACAACACCTCGCTGAATATTCATTGGAAGGTCGATCAGCACGGGACCTTTTCTGCCGGAATTGGCAATAAAATATGCCTTGTTTAATTCACAGACGATGTCCTCTTCCTTCGTAATCTGCACTGCATACTTTGTAACAGGTGCAGCCATGTCTACAATATTGATCTCCTGAAATGCCTGCTGCCGCAGTGTATTGATACCAGTGTATTCGGTGCTGTTTACCTGACCGGTAATGAAGACTACAGGTTGAGAATCAAAATAGGCATTGGCTACTCCGGACAGAAGATTGACGGCACCGGGGCCACTGGTTGCATAGGCACAGGCACAGGAGTCCATAGCCTGTGCATAACCGCAGGCAGCAAAAGCCGCACCCTGTTCATTGTAGCAGGAATGATTCTGTGCATTTGGATTTCGCTCAATCGAGTCCACCAGATGCGCTATCATGGTACCCTGATAGCCAAAGAAGTGAGAGATCCCTTTTCTGGTGAAAAATTCGACAATGTAATCAGATAGTTTCATAGTAGTCCTCGTGCTTATGTTTTTTGTTGCAAATCAGAAGTAGTTATAGCCTCCATGTATCTCAATCACAGTACCATTCATATATGTGTTTGTCAAAACATGATAGGCCATATCCGCAACTTCCTCCGGCGTGCCGAATCTGTGGAGCGCAATCTTTTTGTTGATCCGTTCATAACTTTCGGCGCTGCGGTTATTTTGCCAGGCTGTTTCAATAAAACCGGGAGCAATGGCGTTGACGCGGACGCTCAGGGAATCGAATTCCTTTACGAGGGCCTTTGCCAGAAATGCCACTCCGGCTTTTGAAATGCTATAGACCAGGCTGGAGCTGTAAGGACATAGGCCTGCATAGGAACTGACAAATAAGATGCTGCCGCCATTTTGCATATGAGGCTTCAGCTTCTGGATCAGGAACGTGGGGATGGTCAGATTCGTGGTAATGACACGGTTCCACATCTCTATGGTGTAATCGTCAAATTTTGCATATTCACCGATACCGATGTTGCTGACAATACAGTCAATTACAGGAACGGCATCCAGAACGGCTTTTACGAAAGAGTTCAGTCCAGCTTCTCCGCTCATGTCTGCTTTTACCAAAACAACTTTGCTTCGGTCTTCCTCGGACAGGGTAGCAAGAAAGATACGGGCTTTTTCTTCGTTGTGACCGTAATTGACAATAATGCGGTCTTCCGCAGACTCGGAATGACGCAGAACCTTCATGGCGATGGCTTTGCCAATGCCGTCTGTGCCGCCTGTAATCAAATAATTCATATGGTTTCTCCTTATCGCCAAGCTTTGGGGATATGCCGGATGAGAGAATTGATTTGTGATTTTGCGGTATCTTTCAGGTACACACTGCGATAGAGACTGAATACCTCCTCATCAAACTTGATGGTGATTTTGCAGGAAGCATAATAATGCCAGAGTTTTTCATGATATGGGACAAGTTCCTCTCTTAATCGCTGGACATCCTGATTCCTTGAAAGTTCCTGAAGCAGTGGTCGTTTTTTTTCATAATATGCTTTGAGTGTATAGCGATCATTTACACACTGGATTTTTTTCCAGTCTTTGCTGACCGGATAGATATTTTCCTTCAGGTAATTTTTTATTTTGTGCAGGATTATTCTTATCATCCGCACAAATAGATGTTTTAAGCTCTCATCCTGAGGCAAGCTTTCCAGAGTATTTGATAATTCGTTCATTTTGCTTCTCCAATCCCTCAGAAGTTGTCGTGTGCAGATTGATATTTCTTTGACATCCAATGCAGGAAGGAACCGGCTTCACTTGCCTCGCAGGCTTCAAGATATGCGTCTATGGCCTTACGGGTCTTTCCGAGTGCGTACAGATAGCGACCGTGCACAAGCAGTATATCGGCATCCTTGGTATGAGAGAACATTTCCTCAGCAGATGCAATGGCAGGATAGTCATCCGCCGATCTTATGAGTTCCAGCAAGGCATGGACCGCCTCAGCACTGAAACCAGATCTCTCCAGTGTACGGCAGTACAAGCTGATCCATCCATCCTGCTCAAATTCAGTCGTAAGGATTTTTTCTTCAATAAAATTCAGTTTGTTATACTTCTGTTCAAAGCCGGCTTCGTTGTGCTCCGCTGCAAACTGTTCTGCCAGCAGAATATCCAGTTCTGTCTGCAGGAGGATCATTTTTTCCAGGTTTTCATTTTTGTAAAGGGGACAGCACAGAGCTAGCCAGCTCGCCGCATCTTCATAGTCGCCCTTGCGGATAAGCTCGCAGATTTCCTTGACATATTTAGGGAAACAGGCATCCATTTCTTCCGCAACAGCCAGATGAATAATGCCGTTTCTAGTAGTGTTTACCACAGAAGCATTGATTTTCAGAGTCTCTTCCAGGGAGAAAATCTTGCCGATGCGGCGGTCAAAGTCCAACTGGTACTTGGTAAACTCGCCATCTGTGCCATAGAGAGCCAGTGCCCGCTGGAGCAGCTGTGCTGCTTCTGCGGGATCTCCCTGCTCCTTATAGAGGATCAATCGCAAGCGAAGCTTGAGCAATGCATCCCAGTCAGGATGCTTTTCTGCCAGCTGAAGCGCCTTTTCGTAGCTGGCAGCGGGATTTTTGAGGTCATAATCATTGACCGCAGCCCGGAAGAAGAGAATATCTTCTTTCAATTCCTGAACAGCTGCGGTGATCCCATGTTCCTTCTCCCGGATGCCGATCAAGCGCATAGAGGCCCATATCCGGTTGGAATTCATACAGTAGCGAACCAGAAATTCGAAAAATTCATCAGTCATATCAACCAGAACCGGGTGATTAAAGCGCAGGATATTCACAAAGTCATCCCGCCCGATGTATTTGGCGCTGAGCTGTGTATTCACAAAAGTACCGATAAGGGATTCGATCACGTCAAGCTTGCACTGCGTGAGCAATGTGTTCAGCTTGTTGCACGTGTCTTCCGACTGCAAATCAAAAACAGACAAAATCCTTTTTCCGTCCAAATTGAGCTGCTTCATTACGGCCTTATTGGACATTGGAGCCCTCAGCATTCTGCAGATCCGCTGGACTGTTACCACAAGTCGTACATAGAATCTGCGTTGAGGCTTAACGATGGGGGCGTAGTTTTTTCGGAATTGGGAATAGGACATATCCTGCCGATGGATATCGACATGACCACCCTGTTCCGTAGACCTAGGCAAATAGCACCAGCTATCACCGTAGTGCATGGTCAGGTAGGCGTTGTTCATGGTGGGCATCATTGCCATCGTATCTTCATACAGATACTCGGTAGGCTTTTGGAACCACTCTTTGGGAAAAAGAAGTGGAATTCCGCCCCAGCGCATGGCGTAGTAGTCGCAGTTCTCTTCCTCATAGCAGAAAAGTTCGTCAAACAGTTTTCTGACTACCTTTTCCTTATTCCACAAGGCACGCCAGGCATACTTCATGTACAGGCCCGGTTTTACGAGCCAGCGGGCACTGTAATTGCCCACAGGATTGAGGATCTCAGACAGAATGCAGAGTTTTTTTGCGTATTCTTCCATAAAAGGTTCCGAATACGGAACAGGATCAAGAGGTAAAATGTCAATGATATAACCACATGGATCATCGTCATTGTTCTTGACATACATATTGTGCTTATGTAAAGTAGTGGTGGTAATATCACAATATCTTCCGAAAAGATTTGTGTAGGTGGGAACCAGTTCCGGGCAAAGCAGAATCCGGTTTTCAGGAAAATCATATTTGGATACTTCTATGAATTTCTCCCAGTTTTTCCGGGTCATATATAGATCCATGTCATCATCCCAAGGTAAAAATCCCTTGTGACGCAGGGCACCGATGCAAGTGCCTCCGGAGAGGTAATACTCAATGCCGTGCTTGCGGCAGATCGCATCAATTTCTTTATACAGTCGATAAAGTTCTTTTTGTTGTGGTAACATAACTGTCCTCCTGAAGTGTTTCTTTGGAATCCAGAAAGAACATACAATTGTAACCACATACATCTATAGAAAATCTCTGATATGGTATACATTGGAACAGTTGATTTTTCCACTTTGCCTGCGATTATGCATCTTTGTATTTATTTGCAGATCTCTCTCTGGCTGAAAGCAATAGCAGTAATTATTCAACAATAATAACGCAATTATACACGTTTCACGCCATAAAATCAAGGGAAAATCAAGTATTCAAAGATTATTCAGTTTGTTAACGTCTTCCTGTATATCTATAATTACGTTATATAAGGGTGATGTTTCATTTTTCGTGATTGTGGTTGATTTCGTTTGGAAAATATGGTGCTATCCGATAGAAAGCACCCAATTTCCGGCCTTTACCGGCAATTATGTGCAGATGAAAATGAGTCATTATTAACCCGGAAAATGTACTGCAAAAACTGAGCCGTTCTTATAGGATACGGATGGCATGAAGGAAGAACAAGCCCGTGAACATGACGCAGCTTTAATTATTAAACTTGTTTCAACCTGATGATTTCATGCAATAACCATACAGAAAGAAGGAGAATTATGAACGCAATGTCTCTTCGGGGGGGCAAATTAACGAAAATGTCCGCACTAAAAAGAATGTCCGGAATGGAAAAATCGAATTTCTGAGATTTCTCTTTGGTTTCATAATCGTGATTCATCATTCCCGTGCTTTTTTAGGTGACGATATTTCTCCGTTTTTAGGCGGTTCCCTGGGTGTTGAATATTTTTTCTTTGTATCCGGTTACCTCATGATGGCACACATTGAAAAGAAAAACCACTTGGGAACACCAGAATATGTTGGTAAGGAAACGGCACAGTATATACTGAAGAAATGGTTTTCTGTTTTGCCGGAGTCGGTTCTATCATGGATTATTGGTTTTCTTATCATATGTATATCTGAAGCGATGCCGATTAAATCCGTTATTTTGAGATTTATGGGCAGTATGTGGGAACCTCTTTTCATTTCAATGACCGGCCTCGGGCAGCAAGGAATTAATTTTGTAGTATGGTATATATCAGCTATGTTAATTTGTATGGCAATCTTATATCCGTTGCTGAGAAAGCATCATGGCATTATGATATATCTGGTCATTCCGATTACAAGCCTATGCATTTTCGGATTTTTCTTCAGAAATTATGGACATCCTCGAGGACCTTCAAATTGGCTTGGCTGGACGTACAAAGGTGTCCTGCGTGCTTTTGCAGAACTTGGCATTGGATGTCTGCTGTATTATTTATCTAAAAAAATCCGTTCCTATGAGTATACACGCTTGGGGCAATGGATAATTACGTTGACAGAGAGCGTATTGTATATCGTTGTCATTTATTTTATGTACCTTACCGGAGCCTCTAAGTATGATTACTTTATTATTGTACTTTTGGCAATTGCTGTTTCCTTGACATTTAGTGGTTCCGGAATTGACAAAAACCTATTTAATAATAACATTGTACTTTGGTTGGGAAGATTTAGTGTTCCGCTTTATTTCAGCCATTATTTTTGGGCAAAAGTGCTGAATTATTTTGTGAGTGTGGATGCTGGAATTACATTCAGATTGAGTATATATCTTGTATGCTCTTTTGCTACAGCAATCATTGTAATGCAATCAGCCAATCTGATCCGGAAATGTGGTCCGCGTTTTTTTTGTAAATTAGTCCCGCTCATAGTGAAGAAGCCTCCTTGCATCGAGTGATCCTCAAGCGGATTACATAATTTGCGGTCGGTCAGGGGAACGCGACGGTGTACCCCAGGCTGATGAAGAATAAAGACTTTTTAATTTATCATAATCGAATCTAAAAAATCAGTTGACTTTCAAGACTATTACATAGTGATATCGTTTATGCAGATCATATATCCTGAGGTCTTGGGTGACAGGGCAAACATCCCAGAATTTGTATATGCGGAATATTTATTGTCCTGAATTTCCGAACTATCAATAATAACAAAGTCCTGCCGCTGTTGATGATGCTGGTCCACAGGCGTGAAATTGCACTTTGACAATGCGCTTTGCTGCAGTGGCTGTATGTTCAGTTGCGGTGTTTGGCCGTCTGGCGTTTGTGAAAAGAAAGGGTGTTGTGCTGTGGAAATATATAAAGATGTGGAGGAAAGCTACCATTCCTGCGTTCCAAGCGAACATTTAAATAACAAATACGCCATTTGCTTTGCAATCAGTGATAATTACTCTTTTGCGGCTGCAAATGTAATTATGGGACTGTACAAGCACTCTGCCCCTTTGATGCAGAACTGTGATATTCAGATTTACCACAACGGGATAAGCCTAAAGAACAAAGAACGGTTAAGGCTCCTTCATGCTGATACATTCTTTCAAGAAGCGCGCATTCCCGAGGAGTGGGAAGCCATGCTGACGCATGAAAAAACAGTTACTTTTGGGATAATTAACATCTGGAAATTCTTCTGCTATGATCTGGTTAAACACTACAGCAAAGTGCTGTTGCTGGATGCAGATGTGATGGTCAGGGGGGATGTCTCTGAACTGTTTGATTTGGAAGAAGATATGGCATGGCGCAATGTAGTGGCATGGAAAGCAAAAGATATTTTCGCAAATGTTCTGAAAAAACCGGATGATTGCATAAGCGCAGGCAATGGCGGAATGATCCTGTTTAATGGAAATATCAAGAAATATGCCATCGGGCAGAATGAAATTCTGGAAGCGTATGAACAGATTGAAGATCTGGACGATGGTGGAATTGATGAGGATGCAATAGCTTATCTTTCATATAAGTATCAGATGTCGGTGAGGGAACTGGATGTGAAAATCTGGAACACCCCTATTCAAAGACTGACACCGGAAACGAAACTTGTGCATTTTCTTGACTATGCGCATACGACTACCAAACCATGGAAGAATTTGGCCACCTATCTCTACTTTGAACAGTGGGCAGAAAATTATCAGAGATGGCTTGATCTGGGTGGAGAAGGCCCGGTAAACTTTACCCGCGAGGATTACTATAACCTGTTTTCCTTTGACAAATTGAAGAAAATTGAAAAACAGGAAAAACAATTAAAAAATACAAAAAAGAAATTTTTGAATGGAAGTCATAGTACGACAGGATCCGCAATTCGAATTCCTATAAGCTTATAGAGCCGGTAATAAAAAAGTTGTTCAAAAAGTTGTTGAAGTTTTGAAAAGGTGATTGCCATTTTAGAAACGTTAAAAAAACATCAGTTTCTCTTTGAGGAACTGGTCAAACGGGATTTTAAGGAAAAATACAAGCGCACGGTTCTGGGTATGGCCTGGAGCGTGCTGTCGCCGCTGCTGACACTGCTGGTGATGAAGGTGGTTTTTACCCAGTTCTTCGGGCGAAACACCCCCTTCTAT
>JAZNZH010000049.1:0-95081 GCA_045594845.1 Faecousia sp.
AGCTGCGCACGAAAAATGCAGCTTCATCCTGCTGCGACACAGTTCACTCCTACAAACAGGCAATGACGACAAAGCATACATTTTTACACAAAAAGTATGCCTGTCCGTAAGAATATTAAACTGTGTCGCAAGTTGATTTTAGCATAAGACTGTTAACAATGCAACGATTTTGTTTGAATTCGGTCCTAAGTTGACACAAGCAGAGGGTTTCATCCTGGGCGTCGGCGCAAAGATGTTTACGATAGCAGGTCCTGTCATTGTTTATGGCGTAAGCGCCAGTGTGGTGTATGGATTTATCTATTGGATAACCACCTTGTTTTAACGGGCGGTTAATAACCGCCCCTACGGATTCAAATGAACATCGTTGTAGGGGCGGATATCATCCGCCCGCAAAAATGCACCGTAAAATCACGGTGCATTTTTTAATGTATATTTTAATGGATTGTTCTCAATATATTCCCAAATCTCGTCGTAATCCTGCTGATTCCGTATCCCATGGTCATAAAACGATTTCTGCCAAATGGGTCTGCCCACCTGCCTGGAAACCCACCGTTTCATGGAACCAACTACCGTTGACACCGTAGGGGCGGATACTATCCGCCCGTGGATGTTTGGTTCAATACGCAGAATCAAATGAATATGATCAGGCATAATGCAATAATTATCCACAACTATATTTTCGTAATGCTCCACCATCTGCAAAATGCCTTGTTCCGCAATTTTGCCGATGGGGGATAACGGTACATTTTGCGGGCGGATAATATCCGCCCCTACGAAATTCCAGAAGATTTTCTTCCTGTTTGCGGTGCAGAC
The DNA here is from genome assembly GCA_045594845.1 of Faecousia sp. Lineage (GTDB taxonomy): Bacteria > Bacillota > Clostridia > Oscillospirales > Oscillospiraceae > Faecousia. The sequence continues at coordinate 814 of JAZNZH010000049.1, forward strand.
TGTAATGAAATATGCTCCGGGTGTGGAATAATCGTAATTGTCTATGCGGATTGGTTTGTGTTTGGGTAGTTCCTCCAACGAAAACACCTGCCTTTCTATTATTATAACATAGTGGTATTGTTCCGTAAAGCCCGTGCAAAAAGGCTTGACCGAATACGGTCAAGCCTCTTTGCTTTTTCTGGGTTTTGTAATATAATGAATGCGGTGATTTTATGTACAAAACCGCAAACGATTATTACAAGGAAACTTTCGGGTGCAAGGTCTATAAGCTCTCCCTGGACGGCGGGTTTACCTGCCCCAACCGGGATGGCAGGGTCGCCACCGGGGGCTGCATTTTCTGTTCTGCCTTGGGCGGCGGAGAGTTTGCAGAGCGGGGGAGCGACATCCCCACTCAACTGGAGCAAGCAAAACGCCGGGTGGCGGATAAGCTTAGGGACGGAAAATACATTGCCTATTTTCAGGCCTTTACGAACACCTACGCCCCCTATGAACGGCTGAGAACTTTGTTTTATCAGGCCATTGCCCCCGATTACATTGTGGGACTGAATATTGCTACCCGACCGGACTGCTTGCCGGACAGCACCCTGGCGCTTTTGCAGGAATTAAATGTCATTAAGCCGGTGACGGTGGAGCTGGGTCTGCAGACTGCAGATGACGGCGTGGCGGAATATATCAACCGGGGTTATAAGACCCAGGTGTTTGCAGATGCGGTTTCCCGACTGAAGCAGGCGGGGATCCAGGTGATTACCCACATTATCATCGGTCTGCCGGGGGACGACCCGGTGCGCACTGCAAAATACGCGGTGGACTGCGGTACGGACGGGGTGAAATTCCACCTTTTGCACATCCTCAAAAACACCCGGCTTGCCCGGGAGTATGAGGCCGGCCGGATCACCGCGCTGACTATAGAGGAATATGCCGAAATACTAAAACGCTGCATCGGTGTTTTGCCGAAGGAAATTGTAGTGCATCGCATCACCGGGGATGGCGCGAAAAAGGATCTCATTGCGCCCCTGTGGTCAGCAGACAAAAAGAGGACACTGAATTACCTCAATCGATACCTGAAGGAGAAGTTCTATACATTATAAATGTATAGGGACTATGAGAAATACCGGGAATATGATATGATAAGAAAAAAGGAGGCGTTCATTATGAGAACTTTGGAATTTCCCTACGGAAAAGAGAAATTGACTTGTCTGATTCCTGAGGAACGGCTTGTGGGGGTACTGACCTCTCAGATCGGAGAATATGTCCCCAAGGGCACGCCGGAAGAACTGGTGGAGGAGGCGTTGCGCAATCCCATCGGCACTCCCGGTCTGGCAGAGCTGGCCAAGGGTAAAAAGAATATTGTGATCATTGCCAGCGACCATACCCGCCCTGTGCCCAGCAAGGTGATCATCCCCCCCATGCTTCGTCAGATCAGAGAGGGCGCGCCGGATGCCAATATTACGATTTTAATTGCCACCGGCTGCCACAGAGGCACCACCAAGGAAGAACTCATTGATAAGTTTGGCCCGGAGATCGTGGCAAAGGAGAATATTTACATCCACGACTGTGATGAGAGCGAGAAACTCCGCAATATCGGCACACTGCCCTCCGGCGGCCAGTGCGAGATCAACACCATTGCGTTGGACGCAGACCTGCTGGTGGCAGAGGGTTTCATTGAGCCCCATTTCTTCGCCGGTTATTCCGGCGGCAGAAAGAGCGTGCTGCCCGGCGTGGCAGGCCGCACCACGGTGCTGGCAAACCACTGCTCTGAGTTTATTGCCAGCCCCTATGCCCGTACCGGTATTTTGGAAAATAACCCCATCCATCAGGATATGCTTTGGGCGAGCAAGCACGCAAACCTGCAGTTTATTGTGAATGTAGTTCTCAACGAGGACAAGGAAGCGATCTGCGCCGTGGCAGGTCACCCCGAGCAGGCTCACGCAGAGGGTGTCCGTTTCCTGGAGGGCCTTTGCGGCGCGAAAGCGACCCCTGCGGATGTGGTGATCTCCACCAACGGCGGCTATCCGCTGGATCAGAATGTGTATCAGGCGGTCAAGGGTATGACTGCCGCAGAAGCCACCGTGAAAGAAGGCGGCGTGATCATTATGCTTGCCAAGTCCAACGACGGCATCGGCGGCGACCACTTCTATCACCAGCTGGCGGACGAGCCGGACATCCGCAAGACCATGGACCTGTTCCTGAGCCGCGGCCGGAACGAGACTGTGCCGGATCAGTGGCAGACGCAGATCATGCTCCGGATCCTGATGCGGGCAAAGGTGATCTACATCTCCGAAATGGAAGACAAAGTGGTGGAGCAGATGCATATGGTACCTGCCCACTCCATCGATGAAGCACTGCAGATTGCAGGCAAGCTCCTGGGTAAGGACGACTTCACGGTTGCCGCCATCCCTGACGGCGTTTCCGTGATCGTGAAATAAAAAGAACTCCCTCCCGGAAATCGGGAGGGAGATTTTTTCATTTTTCGTAGGTTTCCAGATGGCGGCGGATGGCCTCAAAAGACTCGTCGCTGATGGCGTGTTCCAGTTTGCAGGCGTCTTCCACGGCGGTGCTTTCGCTGACACCCAAGCTCATCAGCATCCGGGTGATCAGGGTATGGCGGCGGTAGATCTTCTCCGCTACCGCAAGGCCGCTATCTGTCAGGTGGATCAGGCCGTTATCATCAATCTCAATATAACCGCCCTTTTTCAGGATGCCCATAGCCCGGCTGACGCTGGGTTTGGAATAGCCCATATGCTGGCTGATATCCACACTGCGGACCTGGCCGTTCTTTTGCAAAAGTATGTGGATGGTCTCCAAATACATTTCGCCGGATTCCTGAATATGCATAGCAAAAACTCCTTTAGGATGTTCTTTCCTAAAGTATAGCATATTCCCGGAGAATTTGCAACTTTCCGAATTGCCCTTGCAAAGACGGATAAAATTGGTATAATAAGAAAAACAAAAGGAGGTGCAGATGTGGCGAAAAACAGAAAAATCACCCAAAAGCAAATGCGTGCTACCCGCACCATTGCGTTGACGTTTTTTGGAATTATCGTGCTGGGAACGTTGCTGCTGATGCTGCCCTGTGCTTCCCGTGACGGACGCAGCTGCGGTCTGCTGACGGCGTTGTTTACTGCGACTTCCTCCACTTGTGTTACCGGCTTGATTATGGCCGATACCTACACCCAGTGGAGCGGTTTTGGTCAGACGGTGATTCTCTGCCTGATTGAGGTGGGCGGACTGGGTTTTATGTCTGCGGCTTCTGTGGTGGTGTTTATGCTCCGCAAAAAAGTATCTTTGCGGCAGCGGATGGTAATGGCCCAGGCTCTCAGTGTTTCCGATATGGACGGCATTGTCCGGTTGCAGAAATGGGTTCTGGGCGGCAGCCTTCTGATCCAGGCTACCGGCGCAGCGGTGCTGTTTTTCCGGTTTTTGCCGGAGTACGGTGCGGGCACTGCAGCCAAGTGGGGCGTGTTCCACAGCGTCTCTGCTTTCTGCAACGCCGGCTTTGATATTTTCGGTAAGATTGCACCGGGACAAAGCGTGGCGGTGTTCCAAAGCGATCCGGTAGTGCTGATCACTCTGATGGGGTTGATCGTTTTGGGTGGCTTGGGCTTCTTCGTGTGGGAAGAAGTGGTTACCACCCGCTCCTGGAAAAAGTATTCCGTTTATACGAAACTGGTCCTGCTGACTACCGGATGCCTGATTCTGATCGGCGCGGCGCTGACGATGCTTTTGGAATGGAACAATCCGAACACTTTGGGGAATATGTCGGCAGGGGATAAGATCCTTAACAGCTTTTTTCAGTCTGTGACGATGCGTACCGCGGGTTTTGCTTCCATCGATCAGGGAGCGCTGACCGATGGCGGTAAGGCAGCAGCCATTATGCTGATGATGGTGGGCGGATCTTCCGGATCTACCGCCGGCGGTGTTAAGACCGTAACGGTGATGGTGGTGGCGCTGTTCCTGCTGTCACGTCTTCGCGGCAAAAGTTATGTCAGTGTGTTCCGCAGAAATATTCCCAGGGACAAAATCCTGGATGCTATGACTATTTTGATGATGGTGGCGGGCCTTGCCATGGTGGGCAGCCTGGTGATTTGCACCACTTCCGGTGTCAGCTTTGTGGACGCGCTTTACGAGGCGGTATCCGCGCTGGCAACGGTGGGCGTTACTACCGGCATCACCCCCGGCCTCAGCGTGGTCTCCAAGGTGCTTTTGATCGTATTTATGTATTTCGGTCGGGTGGGTATCCTGACGGTCAGCCTGGGCTTTTTGATGGGCGACCGGGCGCAGGAACGTTACCGCTACGCCGATACCAACCTTTTGATCGGTTAGGAGGAAAATGATATGAGATCCTATGTTATTATCGGCCTGGGCCGATTCGGAACGGAACTGGCCAGAAAGCTTTGCGCCCTGGGGTGCGAGGTGATGGTAATTGAAAGAGACGGCGATCTGGTGCAGCAACTGAGTCAGCAGGTGACCCACGCGGTGGTGGGGGATGCCCGGGATCTGGGCGTGCTGAAGGCGCTGGGTGTGCAGGATTTTGACTGTGCTATTGTGTGTATCGGCGACAACCTGTCCGACTCCGTGCTTGCCACTATGCATCTGAAGGAACTGGGCGTTCCCAAGGTGGTTTGCAAGGCCCACGATGAGACGCACCGTCAGGTGCTTTTGAAGCTGGGCGCAGATCAGGTGGTGATCCCGGAGCAGGAGAATGCTGCCCGGCTGGCCAAGAGCCTTTCCAGCCATAATGTGCTGGATTATATTGAACTGTCCGATGAGTATGGCATTATTGATGTGCCGGCACCCCAGCAGTGGGTTGGCAAATCTCTGAAGGAACTGAACGTCCGGGCAAAGCTGGGCGTGAATATCATTGCTGTTAAGAGCAATGATAATATTAATGTATCTCCTGCGGCAGACTACATTATCACAGCGGAAGATATTGTAGTAGTGTTGGGTGACAACAATGCCCTGAATGCGGTGCAGAAATTATGAGTCAGAGAATTACATCCAGAAAGAATCCCCTGATCCAGCAGGTGCGCCGACTTCTTTCCTCCCGGAAAGAGAGGGAGAATGCCGGTCTCTTTGTGGCTGACGGTACGAAACTGCTGGAAGAGGCGGTGAAATGGTGGCCGGGTCTGCAGATGGCGATCCTGTCGGATGGGGTAGAGGTATCTCTGCCTGAGGGCGTGGAAGAAGTCCGGGTGCCTGCGGAGATCATGGAATACATTTCCCCAATGCAGACACCGCAGGGTGCGCTGTTCCTGTGCAGGCTGCCGGAAAAGACAGTGTTCCGACCCCAGGGCGGTATGCTCCTGCTGGACGGCATTCAGGATCCGGGCAACATCGGCACTATCCTGCGGACAGCGGATGCGCTGGATGTTCCCGTGGCGCTGCTGGAGGGCTGCGCCGACCCCTATAGTCATAAGGTGGTGCGGGCAAGTATGGGCGCGGTATTCCGCAACCCTGCGGTGCAGATCACCTGGCAGGAGGCACAAAGTGCCTGCAAGGAAAGGGGAATCCCCGTTGCAGTTACTGCTCTGTCGGACAAAGCGGTAGATATCCGTACCGCAGAGCTTGGACAGATGGCGGTGGTCATCGGCAGCGAGGGACAGGGTGTCCGGCAGGAGATCCTGGCGGCAGCGGATGCCCAGCTGATCATTCCGATGAACCAGCGGTGCGAGTCCCTGAATGCGGCCATCGCTGCAGCCATCGCTATGTGGCAGATGAAAGTATAGAGAGAAAGAAGGTGTTCCTGTGGAGAAGTACTGGATCTGGTTATCTTTGCTGAAGCTGTCTGAAAGACAGAAAAAGATGCTGGCAGAAACAGTGGCCGATCCTCAGGAACTTTTTCGTACGGTTTGGAATGCAAACCAACTGCCGGAGGAAGTCCTTGCGGCGGTGAACGATAAGGATATGACCCGGGCTGAGCGAATTTATCACACCTGCCAGTCCAGGAATATCCACATTCTTGGATTCTGGGATGACCGGTATCCACCCCGGCTGCGGAGTATCAGTGATGCGCCGGTGGTGCTGTACTGTCAGGGAACCGTCCCTAAGTGGACGGAGTTTCCTTTTATCGGTGTGGTAGGTACACGTAAGCTTTCCGGTTACGGAGAGAACAATGCCCTGCGGATTGGCAAGCAGATTGCGGCCTGTGGCGGCATCGTGGTATCCGGCGGCGCGCTGGGCGTGGATGCTCTGGCAATGGATGGTGCGCTCAGCGAAGGGAAATTTGTAGTGGGCGTGCTGGGTACCGGTGTGGATGTGTTTTACCCCAGAGCCAATGAACAGCTTTTGCAAAAGGCTGCCCAGTCCGGCTGCCTGCTGTCGGAGTACCCTCCCGGCACCAAGGCAGCACCCTGGCAGTTTCCCCGGAGAAACCGGATCATCAGCGGCATCAGTCACGGTGTGCTGATAGTGGAGGCTCCGGAGCAAAGCGGCGCGCTGATCACAGCCCAACTGGCACGGGAACAGGGACGGGATCTTTATGTAGTCCCCGGCGGGGTAGGGTTAGAGACCGCTGCCGGCAGCAACCGGCTTTTGCAAAACGGTGCGGCTGCGGTGCTGTGCGGATGGGATGTCATGAAGGATTATGCATCGATATTTCCTGCTGTGGAGAAAGCCCCGGGAAGCACCGATATCTACTGGGAAGACAGGACTGCGCATGTGGCACAAAAGCCCAAAATTCCGGCTTCTACTCAAAGTGAAATTTACACTGTTCACAAAAATTCTATTGACAAGGAAGAAAAATCCTCTTATAGTATCCCCGTTGAGCGACCCGAACTTTCCCGGGAGGAAGCACTGCTTTGCAGTCACTTATCCGGGGAGCCCCGGGATGCAGATGAAGTGCTTTTTGAGTTGGATATGCCTTCCGGTAAGGCACTTTCTATCCTTACAAAGCTGACTCTGGCCGGCGTGGTGGAGAACATCCCCGGCGAAGGCATCCGCCTGAAATAACCATTCGGAGGAACCATATGAAACTTGTGATTGTGGAGTCGCCTTCCAAGGCGAAGACCATCGGTAAATATCTGGGGGCAGATTATACGGTAAAGGCCAGTATGGGCCACCTGCGGGATCTGCCCAAGAGTGTGATGGGCGTGGATATCGAGGGCGGATTTGAGCCCCAGTATGTCCCCCTGGATACCAAGGCAGAACTGATCGACGAGCTGAAAAAGGCTGCAAAGAAGGCAGAAGCTGTCTATCTGGCAACCGACCCTGACCGGGAAGGTGAAGCTATCTCCTGGCATCTCAAGGAGCTGTTGGATCTGCCGGATCACAAGACCTACCGTGTTACTTTTAACGAGATCACCAGCAAGGTGGTCGTGGATTCCATTAACCATCCCCGGGCTATCGATACGGCTTTGGTGGATGCCCAGCAGGCACGCCGGATCTTGGACCGGATCGTGGGTTACCAGCTGTCTCCCTTGTTGTGGAAGAAGGTGCGCCGCGGTCTGTCTGCAGGCCGTGTCCAGTCTGTGGCTACCCGTCTGGTAGTGGATCGGGAAAATGAGATCCGCGCCTTTGTGCCCCAGGAGTACTGGACTTTGGAGGCAACTCTGGACCGTGCAGAAAAGGGCGGTACTTTCAAGGCCCGTTACTACGGCCCCGGCAAGAAAAAAGAACTGGAAAGCGAAACTCAGGTCCAGCAGGTGATCGCAGATATCACCGGTAAGGACTTTAAGGTGGTCAGTGTCAAGCGGGCGGATAAAAAGCGCACCGCAGCACCTCCCTTTACCACCTCTACACTGCAGCAGGAAGCTTCCCGGAAGCTGAATATGACCCCTAAGCGCACCATGGCCATTGCCCAGCAGCTGTATGAAGGCGTAGATGTGGCAGATCTGGGCACTTTGGGTCTTATTACCTATATGCGTACCGACTCTCTGCGGATCTCTGATGAGGCGATGAACGCAGCGGCTTCCTTTATTAAAGAACGTTACGGCAAGGCCTATTACTACGGCAAGCATCATACCTTTAAAGTAAAGTCCGGCGCACAGGATGCCCATGAGGCCATCCGTCCCACTCATGTGGAGCTGGATCCTGAATCTATTCAGGGCAGCCTGACAAAGGAGCAGTATCGGCTCTATAAGCTGATATGGAGCCGTTTCCTGGCTTCCCAGATGGCAAATGCGGTATATGACACCGTTTCTATCGACACCCAGTGCGACAAGCATATCTTCCGTTCCACCCATCAGAGCGTGCGCTTTGCCGGCTTCCTGGCGGTGTACGAGGAAGGCAGAGACGAGGAAGATGAGGCAGTGGGCGATACCCTGCCGGATCTGCAGGAGGGCGAAACTGCGGTTTGCCGTAATTTGGATAAGCAGCAGCACTTTACCCAACCCCCCGCCCGGTATACCGAAGCGACCCTGGTCAAGGCTATGGAAGAAAAGGGCGTGGGCAGACCCTCTACCTATGCATCCATCGTTTCCACCATCCAGGACCGTGAGTATGTCAATAAATCCGACCGCCGTTTGGCGCCTACCGCGTTGGGTGAGGTGGTCACCGGCTTGATGATGGACCGTTTCCGCGACATTATCGATGTGGAATTCACTGCCAATATGGAAACGCAGTTGGATGATGTGGAAGCCGGTCAGCGGAAATGGAAAGAGGTTCTGGCAGACTTCTATGACGGCTTCCATCAGGAAATGCTGGAGGCAGAAAAGGCTTTGGACGGCGTCCGCGTAAAGGTGCCCGACGAGGTCACCGATGAGATCTGCGAGGTCTGCGGCCGGAATATGGTGGTGAAAATCGGCAGATTCGGCAAGTTCCTTGCCTGTCCGGGTTTTCCTGAGTGTACCAACACCAAGCCCATTGTGGAGAAGATGCCCGGCCGTTGCCCCAAGTGCGGCAGCGCGATCTATAAGCGCAAGAGCAAGCGAGGCTATGCATATTATGCCTGCGAAAAGGGCGCACAGTGCGGCTTTATGAGCTGGGATGTCCCCACAGCGGAGGATTGCCCCGTGTGCGGACAGACGCTGTTTAAGAAGGCAGGTCGGGGCAGAATGAAGCCCTTCTGCATTAACGAGTCCTGTGAGAAGTTCCTGCCGGAGGATAAGCGGGGTTACTACAAAAAGCCTGCTCAGGGCGAACAGGAAAAAGAGACAACCAAAAAGACTAAGAAAAAGAAGAGGGAGGCGTAAACCATGGAAACGGTAAAGGTGATCGGTGCCGGTCTGGCCGGTGCGGAAGCTGCCTGGCAGCTGGCCCAGCGGGGGATCCTTGTGGAGCTTTATGAAATGAAGCCGGAAAAGAAGAGTCCCGCCCATCATACGGATACCTTTGCCGAGCTGGTTTGCTCCAATTCTCTGCGGGGTGACCGTCTGGAAAACGCAGTGGGCCTTTTAAAGGAAGAACTGCGGCGGATGGGCAGTCTGATCCTCCAATGCGCCGAGGAGACCCGGGTGGAGGCCGGCGGCTGTCTGGCCGTGGACCGTCAGGGCTTTTCCGATCTGGTGACGGAGAAGATCAAGAATCACCCCAATATCAAAGTGATCCCCGGTGAGGTAACGCAGGTTCCTCAAGGCCCGGTGATCGTGGCTACCGGCCCTCTGACCTCCGATGCCCTTTCTGACGCCATCGGCAAGTATTTCGGGCAGGATTACCTCCACTTCTTCGATGCGGCAGCACCTCTTGTGACGGCCGAGTCGGTGGATATGGAACAGGCTTGGTGGCAGTCCCGGTATGACCGGGGAACTCCGGATTATGTAAACTGCGCCATGAATAAGGAGCAGTATGAGGCATTTATCCGGGAGCTGGTGGCGGCGGAGGAAGCGCCGGTCCACGGTTTTGAAGACAAGAATGTTTTTGAAGGCTGTATGCCTGTGGAGGTTATGGCACGCCGCGGTCAGGACACCCTGCGCTATGGCCCGCTGAAGCCGGTGGGTCTTACCGACCCCAGCACCGGCAAGGAGCCCTATGCGGTGGTACAGCTGCGGCAGGATAATGCCGCAAAGAGCGTCTATAACCTGGTAGGTTTCCAGACACACCTGAAGTTCGGTGAGCAAAAGCGGGTCTTTACCATGATCCCGGCGCTGCGTAATGCGGAGTTCGTCCGCTACGGCGTAATGCACCAGAATACCTTCCTGCAGTCTCCCAAATTACTGGACGAGACTTATGCGGATCGGAGAGATCCCATGGTAGCCTTTGCCGGGCAGATGACCGGCGTGGAGGGCTATGTGGAAAGCGCGGCTTCCGGTTTTTTGGCGGCAGTATCTATGGCAGCCAGAGTCCAGGGAAGGGAAGTTCCCAAGTTCCCCAAGGAGACCGCCATCGGCGCTTTGGGTTTGTACATCAGCGACAGCCGCATTGAAAATTTCCAGCCGATGAACATCAATTTCAGCATCATTGCTCCCCTGGAGCAGAGAATCCGTAAAAAGGCAGAGAAGAACCTGGCAATTGCCAACCGATCCTTGGCCATCATCGATGAGATGGTAGCCGGCGGCATATAGAAAGAAGGCGTTTTTATGAGAATTATTCTGGACGCAATGGGCGGCGACAATGCAAAAAAGGCAAAGGTACAGGGTGCTGTGGAAGCGGCAAAGCTTTTTCATATTCCTGTAACTCTGGTGGGTCGCGGTGAGGAGATCCTGGGGGCATTGAAGACCCTGGGTCACGATGATCTGCCAGAGGGTGTGGAGATCGCCCACGCTGACGATGTGGTGGATATGCACGACGATCCTGCCGCGGTGGTCCGCAGCAGAAAGAATTCCTCTATGATCGTTGGCCTGAAGATGCTGGCTGACGGTGAGGGCGATGCTTTTATTTCTGCCGGCAGCACCGGCGCGCTGCTTACCGGCGCAACACTGGTGGTCAAGCGGGTCAAGGGCATCCGCCGCGCGGCAATGGGCCCTCTGATCCCCAACAAAAAAGGCGGCAAGACCGTATTGCTGGACTGCGGTGCCAATGCTGAGTGCACCCCGGAGTTCTTGCTCCAGTTCGGTCTGGTGGGTACTCTGTATGCCCGCAAGCAGCTGGGTATTGAGAACCCCACTGTGGGCCTTTTGAACATCGGCACTGAGGATTCCAAGGGTACTCCCCTGCAGAAAGAGGCGTATGCGCTGCTGCAGGATGCCCATAATAAGGGCCTGATCAATTTTATCGGCAACATTGAGGCAAGAGATGTACCTCTGGGCGGCGCCGATGTGGTGGTTGCCGACGGTTTCTCCGGCAATATTCTGCTCAAATCCATCGAGGGCACTGCCTCCTTCATGGCAAGCCTGATGAAGGGTATGTTCAAGAAGAATATCCTGACTATGCTGGGCGCGCTGTTCTGCAAGTCCGGTGTGAACAACATTAAGAAGATGATGGACTACCGGGAGATCGGTGGCACCCTGTTCTTGGGCATTAAAAAGCCCGTCGTAAAGGCCCACGGCTCTTCTGATGCTCTTGCGTTCCGCAATGCGGTACGGCAGGCGGCTGAGGCAGCCAACGGCGATATTTCCGAAGAACTGGAACAGGGCCTGAAAAAGCTGGTAAGCGAGGAGTAAACAATGATCAAGGATCTGGAAGCCGTGCTCGGCTATCAATTCCGGAATATTACCCTGCTGCAGCAGGCACTGACCCACTCTTCTTATGCCAACGAGCGCTGGCACGATGGCCTGAAGAGCAACGAGCGCCTGGAATTTTTGGGTGATGCGGTGCTGGATATGTTGGTGGCAGAGGTGCTGTACCATCAGTATCCCGATCGTCTGGAGGGTGACCTGACCCGGATGCGGGCGGACCTGGTGTGCGAGGGTGCTTTGGCCTGCGCAGCAGAGAAGATCGGCTTAGGTCAGCATCTGCAGTTGGGCAACGGCGAAGAGCAGGGGGGCGGCAGAAACCGGCCGTCTATCCTGGCGGATGCTATGGAGTCTGTGATCGCAGCTGCCTTTTTGGACGGCGGTATGGACGCGGCGGTGAGCATCGTGCACCGTTTTGTGCTGGATGCAAACCCGGAAAAGGGCCCTCGCAACGGTGACTATAAGACCGCCTTGCAGGAGGAGATCCAGCGTAAAAAGGATCAGGAGATTCGCTATGAGCTGATGAGCCAGTCCGGCCCCGACCACGCAAAGAGTTTTGAGGTGGCGGTGCTGATCAATGGAAAAACCATGGGCATCGGTACCGGCAGCAGCAAAAAGCGCGCCGAGCAGGAAGCTGCCAAGGCAGCATATCAAAAGTTATTTGACTAAAGGAGGGAAAGGTCATGCACGCGTGGAAGCATTTTGTGACCATCACAAAGCACCGCTTTTTGGTGATGGATGGGTGTTTTCGCGTGGGACTGATCTGGCAGGGCCTGACCCACGACCTTTCCAAGTACTCGCCCACAGAGTTTTTTGTGGGGGCAAAGTACTATCAGGGAACCCGGAGTCCCAACGCCGCTGAGCGTGAAGATCACGGCTTCAGCGAGTCCTGGATCCACCATAAGGGCAGAAACCGCCATCATTATGAGTATTGGACGGATATGGATATGGCCACACGGCAGTATGTGTCCATACCTATGCCCCGGAAATACCTGGTGGAGATGGTGATGGACCGCCGGGCGGCCTGTATGACTTATCAGGGTAAGGCGTATCATCCGTCCTCTGCTTGGGAATACTATGACCGCAGTCGGGAAAAGCACCTGATGCATCCCCAGCTGCGCAAGGAGCTGGAGTATCTGCTGAAGATGCTGGCGGAAAAAGGCGAAAAGGAGACCTTCCGCTATATCCGCAAGGTGGTGCTCAAGGGTAAGCCCTTCCCACCGGAGCAATAAAGGCATATTTTGCGAAGAAAAATGGAAAAAAGTGCTTGACTTTTCCGAAAGTATTCGTATAATAAAATCCGTGCCTAACAAATAGAGGATTAGTGTAACGGTAGCACACCGGACTCTGACTCCGTTTGCGGGGGTTCGAATCCCTCATCCTCTGCCAGAAAAAGCCGAAGAGCAAATGCTCTTCGGCTTTTTCTTTTGCAGGGATAGGGATTCGAAAGATCTAAATGCGACGCGGACGAGCGTCGCCGGCGAGGGCTGGACCGAGCCGAACATTTATTTTCCTTTCCTGCAGGAAAGGAAAATGCAAACGAATCCCTCATCTAGATTTTTAATAAAACGCAAAGTCGAATCCCGCAGTTGTACCGGTTATTTTTTTCTTGCCATTTCCCCAAAACTGCGGTATGATGAAACTATCAAAACATACGGAGGGCTTCCTATGAAAATTGCAACTACCATTGGTGAAGTGTTTGGTTATATCAATTCCTTTGAGGAAGCTGTGCGATTCTATGAGGGCACCGGCTTTCGGTATCTTGACTGCAGCTTCTACGGTGCGCTGAATCCCGAAAGTCCCAGCTATCTGATGGACGATCACTGGCGTGACCGGGTGTTGGCTGCCAAGGCTGCTGCAGACGAGCTGGGCTTTACCTTTGTGCAGGCGCACGCACCCTGTTGTGAGCTCCGGGGCGAGGGTATGGAAGAGGGCCTGGAGGCTACTATCCGTTCCATCGAGGCCTGCGGTATGCTGGGAATTAAGAATATGGTCATCCACTCCGGCTGCTGGACAGACTTTAAGTATCCCGACGGTCAGGAAGGTAATCATAAGGCGAACGAGCCCTTTATGCGCGGGCTGATCCCGGCAATGGAGAAGTACGATGTGCGCATCCTCTTTGAAAACACCACGATGAAGCACACCGGTGGCGGCAATTATTTCCCGATTTACGGCGCGGATCTCAATGCATTTGTGGACTTTATGGGTCACCCCCTGTTTGGCGCTTGCTGGGATGTGGGTCACGCCCATATGGACGGCATTGACCATCAGAAAGAGATCAATACGATGGGTAAAAATCTGCTGGCTATCCATGTCCATGATAATGACGGTCGTAAGGATTTCCATACTGCGCCATTCTGTGGCTCTATGGACTACGACAGCCTGATGCGCGGCCTGATCGATATTGATTACAAGGGTTACTTCACCCTGGAGACGGATGGGTTCTTTAAGTTCAACCGCCTGAAAGTGGAGGGCGACCGGCTGAAGCGCCCCTCTTTGGAACTGAAAAAGCAGGCACTGAAACTGCAGTACAATCTGACAAAGTTCATTCTGGAGGCTTACGGCCTCTACGAGGAATAAGAACAAAAAACGGCAAGATTTTCTTGCCGTTTTTCTGGGTTTAATCGTTGCTTTTTTAGGTTTCGGATAGTATAATGTCTGCGAAATGCGAAAAAAGAGGTAAGTATATGAAATATTTGCAGAATTTACATACCCATTGCACCTACTGTGACGGCAGGGATACCCCCGAGGAAATGATCGCCTATGCCTTGGAAAAAGGGTTTGATTCCATTGGTTTTTCCAGCCACTCTTTTAATGAGTATTCTACATCCGGTATTACTACCCGAGAGAGAATCGACGAATATCACCGTCAGATCCCTCAGATGAAAGATCGGTATAAAGATCAGCTGAAGGTGTGGTTCGGCATTGAGTATGAGTTCTGCTGTGATGAGCCTATGGCGGAGTATGATTATACGCTGGGCGCTGCCCACTATGTGCCTACCGCGGATGGCTGGAAGTGCTTTGACTCTGATGCGGCTTGCGTGGAGAATCTGATCAACGGCTATTTCGGGGGCAACGGTCTGGCGTTTGCAAAGTCTTACTATGAGACATTGGCAAGACTGCCGGAGAAAGGTGATTTCCATATTATTGCCCACTTTGATATTATCACCAAGAACCTGGAAAAAGCACCGTACCTGTTTGACGCAGCGTGCGGGGAATATATCGGCTATGCCCTGGGCGCAATGGAAGCACTGCGGGGAAAGATCCCCTTCTTTGAGGTCAATACCGGTGCAATCAGCAGAGGATACCGTACTGCACCCTATCCCGCCGTACCCTTGTTAAAGGCGTTCCGGGAGATGGGCTTCGGTGCGGTGATCACTTCCGATTGCCATGATGGCCGGTTCCTGGACTGCCATTTTGCCGAAAGCGCAGAACTGTTGAAGGCATGCGGCTTTAAAGAGAAATTTGTACTGACGGAGGAAGGCTTCGTGCCTGCGGAGCTGTAAGAATATGGAGTTTTTTTCCACTGTTTTCGAGAATATGAGTGTGATATCGATTATTATGCTGGTCTTTGCCATATTAGGCGCTGCGGATCGGATACTGGGCAACAAGTTCGGACTGGGCGCAGAGTTTGACAGAGGCTTTAACCTTTTGGGAGCGATGGCGCTTTCTATGGTGGGTATGATCAGCCTGGCGCCCCTGCTGGCGGATATTTTGAAGCCTTGCTTCGATGGCTTTTATAAGCTGCTGCGGTTGGATCCTTCTATTATTCCCGGCGCGCTGTTTGCCAACGATATGGGCGGCGACCCTCTGGCTCGGGAGATTATGCGGGACGAGAAGGTGGGTATGCTTCACGCACTGGTCACTTCCTCTATGATGGGCTGCACCATTTCCTTTACCATTCCTTACGCCATGGGCATTGTGGAAAAGAGCCGGCACAAGGATATGTTCTTCGGTATGCTCTGCGGCATTATCACCATCCCCCTGGGCTGTTTTGTGGCAGGTCTTGTAACCGGTATACCGCTGTGGATGTTACTTTACAATCTGCTGCCGCTGTTTCTGTTTTCCGGTGTTTTGGTGGTCGGCCTGCTGAAAGCACCAAAATTGATGATCAAGATTTTCAATGTTTTGGGTGTGGCAATGCGGGTGCTGATCACCGCCGGCCTGATCCTGGCAATATTCCAGGATCTGACCAAGGTCACGGTTATCAAGCGGTTGGGCTCTGTCTGGGAGGGCGCAGATGTGTGCTTCCGGGCAGCCATGACTCTGGCCGGCGCATTTCCGTTTATGTTCGTGGTGGCAAAGCTGCTGCAAAAGCCTATCGGCGTACTGGGCAAGCGCCTGAAAGTGAACGAGACAGCAGCGGCAGGCTTTGTGGCTACGATTGTCAGCTGCGCTCCTACTATTGAAATGGTGAACCGGATGGATAAAAAGGGCATCGTACTCAATGCGGCATTTTTTGTGCCTGCCGGTTTTGCCTTGGGCGGTCATTTGGCTTATACTAACAGTATTGACGGCGACTATGTTCTGCCGATGCTCCTTGCTAAATTGGTGGCAGGTTTGGCGGCGGTGGCAGTGGCCCTGTTCCTGTATAAGCGCGCTTATAAAGAAGACTAACAAATACCGTAAGCTTATAACTTTACGAAAAATGGCAAGTATGCTACTATGGTCCAAAAATAAGGAAGGCAGGTTGTGTTTATGGAAGTTTTGAAAAATAAAATCGGCTTTATCTGCGATATGGACGGTGTTATCTATCACGGCAACCGGGTGCTGCCCGGTGTGCAGGAGTTTGTAAACTGGATGATCGATAATGATAAGCGTTTTGTGTTTCTTACCAACAGCTCTGAGCGCACCCCCCACGAGCTGAGTATGAAGCTGGCCCGGATGGGTCTGGATGTTTCCCCCGACCATTTCTATACCAGCGCCATGGCTACGGCGGAGTTTCTCTGTTCTCAGAAGCCCGGCTGCACCGCCTATGTGATCGGCGAGGCAGCCCTGACCAAGGCCCTTTATGACCAGGGTATCTATATGAACGATGTGAACCCAGACTATGTGGTCATGGGCGAGACCCGGACTTACAGCTTTGAAAAGCTGGAAAAGGCCATTGATCTGGTGCGAAAGGGCGCAAAGCTGATCGGCACCAACCCGGATATCACCGGCCCCAGTGAGAAGGGTATTATCCCCGCTACCGGCGCCTTGATCGCTCCTGTGGAGATCGCTACCGGTAAGAAGGCTTATTTTGTGGGTAAGCCCAACCCCTTGATCGTCCGACACGGCCTGACAAAATTAGGTTACCACGGCTCCCAGATCGCTTTTGTGGGCGACCGGATGGACACGGATATCATTGCCGGTATCGAGTCCAATATCGACACGGTGCTGGTGCTTTCCGGTGTGACTTCCCGGGAGGATATCGACCTTTATCCCTACCGTCCCAAGTATGTGCTGAACGGCGTGGGTGATATTATCAAATGACTGAAAAGTCCGGGATCAGACCCGGACTTTTTCGGCTTGAACTCGGAGGAAAACTTTGTTATAATAACCGGAGAAGAAACCGTTTCAGGAGGCAAAAATGAACGACGAAAAACTGAAACTGCAAATAGGAAACAATATCGCATCCTACCGTAAGCAGCGGCGCTGGACCCAAGCAAAGCTGGCAGAGTTGCTGAATTATTCCGATAAAGCCGTTTCCAAGTGGGAGCGGGGCGAGTCTATGCCGGATGTGACCATTCTGGTGCAGCTGGCGGAACTGTTTGAGGTGACGGTGAACGACCTTTTGGTGGATCCCGATGCTGTGCCGGAACACGAAGCCGGTGTGATGGAGCGGGCGGTTGGCCGCGCTGCAGAAAAGGCCTTTAAGCGCAAGGCAGACAAGCGGGTGATCCTGCACCTTTCTGGTCTGCTGGTTTGGTTGGTGGCGCTGCTGTGCTTTGTGGTGCTGGATGCGCTGAATGTGGAAAAAGGCTGGATCGCTTTTATCTACGCCATCCCTGCCGACGGCGTTGTGCGGCTAAGCCTGCGGTCTGCCTGGCGGGATTTTCGAAGAAACCAGACCATTATTTCCCTGATCCTTTGGGGCAGCGTTCTCAGCCTTTACTTATCTTTCCTGATCTTTGCAGGCTGGAATATATGGAAGCTGTTCCTGCTGGGCATTCCCGGCCAGCTGGCGGTGTTCCTGTGGTTCCGTCTGTACCGCAAGAACCGGGAGGAGAAAAATGGATAAAAAAGAATTGCGCAAGGCAATCCGCCTGAAAAAGCAGGCAATGACTGGGGAAGATATCCGCCGGCGCAGCGCATCCCTGACCTGGCAATTTCAGCATACCGCCCAGTACCGGGATGCAAAGGCTCTGTATGCGTACCTGCCTTACAATCAGGAGGTCCGCACCGAGGATCTGATCCTCCAGGCGCTGGAGGACGGCAAAAAGGTAGCAGTGCCCAAAGTGTACGGCGATGAAATGCGGTTTATCTACATCAATGATTTTGAGGATCTGGACGAGGGCTATGCCGGTATTTTTGAGCCGGTGAACGATGGCCCTGTGGCAGATGACCCTACGGCCCTGGTGCTGATGCCCGGCGTGGCATTTACGGAAGACGGCAAGCGTATCGGTTACGGCGGCGGTTTTTACGATCGTTTCCTGACGAAAGAGCCCGCCCACCCCACCGTGGCGCTTTGCTACGATTTCCAGGTGGTGGAGGAACTGCCCACCGAGGAATTTGATATTCCCGTGGATCTTGTGATCTGGGCATAAGGAGAGAAAATATGCACATTCCCAGCGGGACAACCGACACTTTGGAGCTGGTGCCGTTTCGGCAGGCCCTGGAGGCAGCCGGTGTGGAGAATCCTGAGTACGATGTGAATAATTGGCTCTATGTACCGAATTTCTATTCGGAGTACCGGTACATATTAGGCACCCGGGGCAAGAATCCCCTGATCTGCATCGGTATCAATCCCTCCACTGCAAAGCCTGATGACCTGGACAATACCCTCAAAAGTGTGGAGCGGATCGCCCATCACAACGGCTTTGACAGCTTTATTATGTTCAATGTCTACGCCCAGCGGGCCACTGACCCGGATACGATGGAAAAGCAGTGCAATTACCTGCTCCATAAGGAGAACATGGAGGCCTTTTCTTATGTGCTGTCCATCTCCGAAAAGCCGGCAATTTGGGCAGCCTGGGGCACGATCATCGAAAAGCGGGAGTATCTTCCCCTGTGCGTAAAAGATATGATCGAGATAGGAAAATCCTACGGCGCCACCTGGCACTGTGCAGGAAAATGCAGCAAAAAGGGACATCCCCACCACCCCCTGTATCTGCGAAAGGATGAGCTTTTAAAGCCTTTCGATGTGGAGGGGTATGTAGGAGAAATGTTATGAAATTTGTGATCGCTTCCGACATCCACGGCTCTGCATTTTGGTGCGGCAAGCTGATGGAGGTACTGGAACAGGAAAAACCGGATAAGCTGATTTTGCTGGGAGATATCCTGTACCATGGCCCCCGGAACGACCTGCCCCGGGACTATGCCCCCAAGCAGGTGATCCCTATGCTTTCAGATTGGATGGATAAGATCCTCTGCGTCCGGGGCAACTGCGAGGCAGAGGTGGATCAGATGGTGCTGCCTTTTCCTTGTATGGCGGATTATGCCGCGGTGGAGGGGGAGCAGTCCTTCTACCTGACCCACGGCCATCTGTGGAATCCGGAAAACCTGCCGGCGCTGCCTGCGGGTACGGTGTTTTTGTTCGGCCATACCCATGTGAAAACGGATCAGGTGGTGGATGGCATCCGTTGCCTCAATCCCGGCAGCGTATCCATTCCCAAGGACGGCAGCCATAGCTGCCTGGTGTACGAAAACGGTCAGTTCCGGTTTGTGACCCTGGAGGCGTAATATGGAAAATCAGTGCGATACCTGCTGGTATTTCGATTATGATGAAGAGTATGACGAGTACTACTGTATGATGGATCTGGACGAGGATGAGGTGTACCGCATCGCAACCTCCCGGTCGGGGCAATGCCCCTATTACCGTCAGGGTGACGATTATACACTGGCAAGAAAACAGTAATTTCATAGAAAGCTGCGGAGTAAGGGCTGCTCCGCAGCTTTTTGTGTTATTTACACAGAAGAAACACTTATTTCGGGATAAATTTATCGATTATTATTTACTGAAAAGCCTTTTCTTTTGACTGCGGATATGGTATAGTAAAAATAACTATGGGGTTTTATCGGCTGTAGCAGAGGCAAAGTGCCAAAAAGTGGCAAAAATCAAGGGTTTTTCTGTTGCAGCACTCGACAAAATGACAGTAGATATGCTATAATAATTTATTGCAAAGAGTGAAAATGACGGAAAGTCGAAAATATTTTCGACGGAAAGGACGTAAGGCTATGGAATATCGCATTGAGCACGATTCTATGGGTGAATTACAGGTGCCTGCCGACAAGTATTGGGCAGCCCAGACCCAGAGGAGTTGTCAGAATTTCCGCATTGGCGTGGGGATCGAGACCATGCCCCGGGAGATCACCCGGGCTTTCGGCATTCTGAAGAAGGCGGCGGCAATGGCCAACCACGCATTAAAGCCTGAGAAGATGACCGATAAAAAGTGCGAGGTGATCTGCAAGGCTTGCGATGAGGTGATCGCAGGCAGCCTGAATGACCACTTCCCTCTGGTGGTGTGGCAGACCGGCTCCGGCACCCAGTCTAATATGAATGCCAACGAAGTGATCGCAAACCGCGGCAATGAACTGGCAGGGGAGAAGCTGCTTCACCCCAATGATGACATCAACATGTCCCAGTCCTCCAATGATACCTTCCCCACCGCAATGCACATTGCCGCTGTGACAGCTATGGAGGACGCGGTGATTCCTGCAACCAAGAAGCTGATTGAGACCCTCCTCCGTCTGGAAAAGGAAAATGAAGGCATCGTTAAGTCCGGCCGTACCCACCTGCAGGATGCCACTCCCATCTCCTTCAGTCAGGAGATCTCCGGTTGGCGCAGCAGCCTGGAGCGGGATGTGGAGCTGATGGAGCTGGCACTGAAGCCTCTCCGGGAACTGGCACTGGGCGGCACTGCCGTTGGCACCGGCCTGAACACCCCCAAGGGTTTCGATACCCAGGTGGCAAAGGCAGTGGCTGAGCTTACCGGCAAGCCCTTTGTGACTGCCGGCAATAAGTTCCATGCTCTGACCTCCAAGGATGAGCTGGTGTTTGCCCACGGAGCCCTGAAGGCACTGGCTGCTGACCTGATGAAGATTGCCAATGACGTCCGCTGGCTGGCTTCCGGTCCCCGTGACGGTCTGGGTGAGATATTCATTCCTGAGAATGAGCCCGGCTCTTCCATTATGCCCGGCAAGGTGAACCCCACGCAGTGCGAGGCAGTTACCATGGTGGCCGTGCAGGTCATGGGTAACGATACCGCTGTGGGTCTGGCGGCATCTCAGGGCAATTTCGAGCTGAACGTATTTATGCCGGTGCTGGCATACAATTTCCTCCAGTCCGCAAGACTGCTGGCACAGTGTATGGTCTCCTTTAATGATAACTGTGTGGTGGGCATTAAGGCCAACCGGGAGAAGATGCACCACAACCTGCATAACTCCCTGATGCTGGTCACCGCCCTGAACCCCTACATCGGCTACGAGAACGCAGCCAAGACCGCAAAACTGGCATATAAGGAAAATATCTCCCTGAAGGAGGCTTGCGTGAAGCTGGGCTTCCTGACGGCGGAAAAATTTGATGAAGTGTTCCATCCGGAACAGATGATTTAAGGAGGTAGTGAACCGATGGTATTTAGTTATTACCCCGGATGCACCCTGAAGACCAAGGGTAAGGCGCTGGACATGAGCGCCAGGGCCTGCGCAACCGCGCTGGGCTTTACTCTGGAAGAGCTGCCCGAGTGGCAGTGCTGCGGTGCTGTGTATCCCAACGCCACCGATGAGATCGCAACCAGACTGTCTTCCACCCGCGCGCTGGCTAATGCCAAGGCAAAGGGTCAGGAGCTGGTCACCCTGTGCTCTGCTTGCCATCATGTGATCAAGCGTGTCAACGGCGATCTGCAGAAGAACGAGGATATTCGCTTCAAGGTGAACAACTACCTGAAGCTGGACACCCCCTACGAGGGTGAGACCACCGTGCTGCACTACTTAGAGGTACTCCGGGACCGTATCGGCTTTGATAACCTGAAGGCAATGGTGAAAAATCCGCTCACCGGCCGCAAGGTAGGTGCATACTACGGCTGCATGCTGCTGCGTCCCGGCAAGGAGATGCAGATGGACGATCCGGAGAATCCCACCATTTTGGAGGATTTCATTCGGGCCATCGGCGCAGAGCCTGTGTATTACGCACAGCGTAACGAGTGCTGCGGCGGCTATCAGACCCTGGAGAATAAGCCTCAGGCTGAAAAGCGCGCCACCGCTGTGGTGGACAACGCCGCTACCGCCGGCGCTGAAATGCTGATCACCGCTTGCCCCTTGTGCCTGTACAACCTGGCACAGAATGCGCAAAATCCTCTGCCTGTGAAGTACTTCACTGAACTGCTGGCTGAGGCTCTGGGCCTTGAGTAAGGAGGAACTATGGAAACAAAGAATCTGACCCAAGAGGTAGTCCGGATCTCCGGTTCCAACCCCAAGAAATGCATGAAGTGCGGCAAGTGCTCTGCTACCTGCCCCGCTTATAACGAGATGGACTTCCATCCCCATCAGTTCGTGGATATGGTGATGAACGGCCGTATCGAGGAACTGGTAAATTCCCGTGGCATCTACAACTGCCTGAGCTGCTTTGCCTGTATGGAGCGCTGCCCCCGCAGCGTAGAGCCTGCACGGTTGATCGAGGCAGTGCGTGTGGCTGTGATCCGTCAGAAGGAGAACAACCACCTAAAGCCCGATGCCATCCCCGGTCTGCTGGACGAGGAACTGCCCCAGCAGGCGATTACCAGCGCCCTGCGCAAGTATGCGAAATGAGGTGAAGCAAATTGCAAAGAATTGGTGTATTTGTATGTTGGTGCGGCTCTAACATTGCCGCTACCGTAGATGTGCAGAAGGTCTCCGATACCCTGGCTAAGGAGCCCGGTGTTGTATTTTCTACCAACTATCAGTATATGTGCTCCCAGTCCGGTCAGGAAATGATCCAGGAGGCAATCCGTGAGCATCGTCTTACCGGCATCGTGGTTTGCTCCTGCTCCCCCAGAATGCACGAGACTACCTTCCGCAAGACCGCGGAGGCTGCCGGCATCAACCCCTATATGGTGGAGATCGCTAACATCCGTGAGCAGTGCTCCTGGGTACATAAGGACAAGGAAATCGCTACTGAGAAGGCTGTGGTCCTTGGCCGCGCTGCCATTGCGAAGGTCCATCTGAATGCTCCCCTGACCGCAGGTCAGAGCCCCGTTGTCAAGCGCGCTCTGGTCATCGGCGGCGGTATCGCAGGCATCCAGACCGCTCTGGACATTGCCGATGCCGGCTTCGAGGTGGACATTGTGGAAAAGAAGCCCACCATCGGTGGTAAGATGACCCAGATCGATAAGACCTTCCCCACACTGGACTGCGCTGCCTGTATCCTGACCCCCAAGATGGTGGATGTGGCACAGAACGATAAGATCCGTATCTTCTCCTACGCAGAAGTGGATTCCGTCAAGGGCTTCGTGGGCAACTTCAATGTGACCATTCGCAAGAAGGCCCGTTTCGTGGATGAGACCAAGTGTACCGGTTGTGGCCTGTGTACCGAGAAGTGCCCCCAGAAGAAAGTTCCCAATGAATTCAACCTGGGCCTGGATACCCGTCGCGCGATCTACATTCCCTTTGCACAGGCTGTGCCTAAGGTGGCGACCATTGATGCTGACTACTGTACTATGCTGAAGACCGGCAAGTGTGGCGTCTGCTCCAAGGTCTGTACCGCCGGCGCGATCGACTATAAGCAGACCGACTCCCTGGTGGAAGAGCAGTACGGCGCTATCGTGGTGGCTACCGGCTTCAACCCCATTTCCATGGATAAGTTCGACGAGTTTGCATACTCCAAGAGCCCCGACGTGGTCACCTCTCTGGAGTATGAGCGCCTGATGAACGCAGCTGGCCCCACCGGCGGTACACTGCTGCGTCCCTCCGACGGAACCCATCCCCACACCATCGTGTTTGTGCAGTGTGTCGGTTCCCGTTGCGACGGCGGCGAGAAGGGTAAGCCCTATTGCTCCAAGATCTGCTGTATGTACACTGCAAAGCACGCAATGCTGACCCGTGAAAAGTACCCCGATACCGAGGTCTATGTGTTCTATATCGATGTCCGTACCCCCGGCAAGAACTTCGATGAGTTCTACCGCCGCGCTGTGGAAGATTACGATGTCCACTATGTCAAGGGTATGGTAGGTAAGGTCACTCCCGAGAACGGCAAGCTGAAGGTGCAGGCATCCGACCTGCTGGGCAATCAGCAGATGCATATCGATGCAGATATGGTGGTGCTGGCTGCTGCCATCGAGCCCGATGAGACGGCCCGTCCTCTGGCTACCATGCTCACCGCTTCTATGGATACCAACGACTTCTTCACCGAGGCACACCCCAAGCTGCGGCCTGTGGAAAGCCCCACCGCAGGTGTGTTCCTTTCCGGCGCTTGCCAGGGTCCCAAGGACATCCCCGAGACCGTTGCCCAGGCCGGCGCGGCTGCAAGCAAGGTCATTGGCCTGCTGGTGAAGGATCATCTGACCTGCAACCCCTGCGTTGCCAAGTCTGATGAGATGATGTGTAACGGCTGTTCCAACTGTGAGAAGGTCTGTCCCTACGGCGCTATCAGCTATGCCGATAAGGAATTCCGCGGTCCCAACCGCACCACTCTGATCCGCCGCGTGGCATCCGTCAACCCGGCAGTGTGCCAGGGCTGCGGTGCTTGTACCGTGGCTTGTCCCAGCGGTGCTATGGATCTGCAGGGCTTCTCCAACAGTCAAATTATGGCGGAGGTTGATGCAATATGCAAGTAAATGAAACCTTTACCCCCACCATTGTGGCGTTCTGCTGCAACTGGTGCTCCTACGCAGGTGCTGACCTGTCCGGTACCAACCGACTGAACTATCCTGCCAACGTTAAGATCATCCGCATTCCCTGCTCCTGCCGACTGAACCCTATGTTCATTCTGCGGGCCTTCCAGAGAGGTGCGGACGGCGTGATCCTGTGCGGCTGCCACCCCGGCGACTGCCACTACACCACCGGTAACTACTATGCCCGCCGCCGTATGACCCTGCTGTTCTCTATGCTGGACTATATGGGCATTGAGAAAGAGCGCACGCGCGTAGAGTGGGTCTCCGCCGCAGAAGGCGCAAAGTTTGCCGCAACTATGAACGACTTTGTGGCCACCGTCACAAAGTTGGGTAAGAACAAGAGATTGGAGGATCTGCGATGCGCGAAATGATTAAGGCAAAAGCCATTGAATTGCTGGAAAACGGCACCGTAGATCGCGTGCTGGGCTGGAAGGCCGGCGAATTCTTCTACGACCTGACTCCCGGCATTTTCAAGAGCCGTGAGGAGATCGAAAAGGAATTCGTGTACAGCGTGTTCTCCGCTGCCAACCTTTCCAAGTACCTGATCGCAGAGTCCCGCAAGGACGGCAAGATCGCCGTGTTCCTGAAGCCCTGCGACTCCTACTCCTTCCAGCAGCTTTTAAAAGAGCACCGGATCTGGAGAGACCGGGTTTATGTTGTAGGTATCGCCTGCGACGGTATGTGCTCTATGGATGAGATCCGGGAAAAGGGCATTAAGGGCGTCACCGCGGTGGAAGCTGAGGGCGATACCCTGAAGCTGACCACCTTGTACGGCGACAAGACCATCGCAAAGGCAGACGCTCTGCTGGAGCGCTGCGTCCACTGCAAGAGCAAAAAGGTTGTTGTGTTCGACGAAATGCTGGGCGAGAACGGTGAAGAGGATCCCGAGTCCGGCCGCTTTGATATGGTGGAAAAGCTGGAAGCTATGACTGCCGAGGAGCGCTTCGCGTTTTGGAGAGGGGAGCTTTCCCGCTGCATCCGCTGCAACGCCTGCCGGAATGTCTGTCCCGCTTGCTCTTGCGAAAAGTGTGTGTTCGACAACGATAAGTCCGGCATCGCCCAGAAGGCTGCTGCCAGCGAGTTTGAAGAAAACAACTTCCATATCATCCGGGCCTTCCACGTGGCTGCCCGCTGCACTGACTGTGGCGAGTGCTCCCGTGTGTGTCCCCAGAACATTCCTCTGCACCTGCTGAACCGGAAGTTCATCCGGGACATCAACGAGCTTTACGGCGAGTACCAGGCCGGCAGCGATATGGATACCCGTCCTCCTCTGATGAATTTCACCAAGGATGACTGCGAACCCTCCATCGTTTACGAAAGGGGTGGCAAGGCATGAAAACTGTAAAGATTACTGATATTTACACCCTGCTGGAAAAGATCAGCGCAAATCAGAAGCTGTACATTCCCGCCGAGGACGGTAAGGGTCAGGCAAGATTCCTGCCCTACCAGACCGGTATGGAGCTGACTGAGAGGCTGAACACCGTCCGCAGCGCCAAGGATCTGTTCTTCCCCCAGGTGGAGAATCTGCTGAAGTTTAAGGTGGCCGGCCAGTCCATCGAGATCATCGATGACCGTGACGAAATCGCACCCTTCGTGGTGTTCGGCGTCCGGGGCTGTGACTGCCGCAGCTTCGATATTCTGGATCGGGTCTTCATGGACGCAGAGCCCCAGGATACCTTCTACACCAACCGCCGTCAGCACGGCACCATCATCACCTTAGCTTGTAACGCCCCCGAAGAGACCTGCTTCTGTACCGCTTTCGGTATCAACCCTGCAGAGCCCGCCGGTGACATTACCGCCTGGAAGACTGCAGACAGCTACTTCTTCCGCGCTAACACTGAAAAGGGCGAGGCACTGCTCAGTAGCCTGGAGCTGGATTGCGCTGACGATGCAGCAGTAGAGGAGACCAAGAAGAATATCACCGCCATTGCGGAGAAGCTGCCTTTCGGCAAGCTGGACTTCAAGGGCTTCAACTCCTGCTCCCTGATGACGAACTTCCGTGACGAGCATTGGGAAAAGCTGGCAGAGAGCTGCCTGGGCTGCGGCACCTGCACCTTTGTCTGCCCCACTTGCCAGTGCTACGACATCAAGGACTTCAACACCGGCGACAAGATCCAGCGCTTCCGCTGCTGGGACAGCTGTATGTACTCTGACTTTACCATGATGGCTCACGGCAACAACCGTAACACCCAGGCACAGAGATTCCGTCAGCGCTTTATGCACAAGCTGGTTTACTTCCCCAACAACAACGACGGCATCGTCGGTTGCGTTGGCTGCGGCCGCTGCCTGCAGAAGTGCCCTGTCCACGCAAACATTGTCAAAGTAGTCAAGACCATTGGAGGTGACCGGGTATGATGAGAGATCCTTTGTTTCCCATTCTGGGCGTGATCACCGATATTCGGTCCGACACTCCCGATGTCAAGACCTTCCGGGTGGTTGACCCGGAGGGCAAGAAGCCCTTTACCCATATCCCCGGACAGTGCGCTATGCTGTCCATCCCCGGTGTGGGTGAGGCACTGTTTTCCATTACTTCTTCTCCCACTAACGAAGAATATATGGAGTTTTCCATTAAGAAGTGCGGTTGCGTGACCCAGTTCCTCCACGCCTGTGAGCCCGGCCAGCAGATCACTCTCCGTGGTCCCTACGGCAACGGCTTCCCTGTGGACACCGACTTTGCCGGTAAGGATCTGCTGTTCGTGGCAGGCGGTATCGGTTTGGCACCTCTGCGCTCCGTCATCAACTACGTCCGCCACTACCGCAGCCGCTACGGCTCTGTGGACATTGTCTACGGCGCAAGAAGCAAGGACGATCTGGTGGATTATCAGGAGATTATCGACGAGTGGTGCAAGGAGGACGGCATCAATGTCCACCTGACCATCGACGCACCTCAGGAAGGCTGGGACGGCCATGTGGGTTTTGTTCCCAACTATGTTAAGGAGCTGGCCTTCGACACCAGTAAGACTGTGGTTATGTGCGGACCTCCCATTATGATCAAGTTCACTC
This sequence comes from Faecousia sp., assembly GCA_045594845.1. Taxonomy (GTDB): domain Bacteria; phylum Bacillota; class Clostridia; order Oscillospirales; family Oscillospiraceae; genus Faecousia. The sequence continues at coordinate 28,307 of JAZNZH010000049.1, forward strand.
TTGCCGGTCTGCAGGAGCTGGGCTTTAAGAAGGATCAGGTCTACACCACCTTCGAGCTGAAGATGAAGTGCGCCCTGGGTAAGTGCGGTCGCTGCAACATTGGCGACAAGTATGTCTGCAAGGACGGCCCCGTGTTCCGTTTGGATCAGATGGATGAGCTGCCCGACGAGTATTAAGGAGAATGAATATGGAAAATATGGTAACGATTTTTCTTTTCGGAAAGAAGCACGAGGTTCCGGAAAGCCTGACCATTATGGAGGCTATGGAATACTCCGGCTACAAGCTGGTCCGGGGCTGCGGCTGCCGTAACGGCTTCTGCGGCGCTTGCGCCACTATCTACCGCATTGCAGGTGACCGGGAACTGAAGGCCGGTCTGGCTTGCTCCACCAAGGTAGAAGACAATATGTACATCGCAACCCTGCCTTTCTTCCCCCTGATCAAGGAAGGCTACGACATCGAAGAGGTCAAGCCCACTGAGCGCATCATGATGGAGCTGTACCCCGAGATCTATGCTTGCGTGGGCTGTAATGCTTGCACCAAGACCTGCCCCCAGAGCCTGAATGTTATGCAGTACATCGCATACGCACAGCGTGGCGAGTACGAAAAGTGCGCTGAGGAGTCCTTTGACTGCGTTATGTGCGGTATCTGCTCCTCCCGCTGCCCCGCCGGCATTTCCCATCCCCAGGTGGCTATGCTGGCTCGCCGCCTGAACGGCAAGTATCTGGCTCCCCACTGCGACCATCTGGCCGACCGTGTGGAGGAGATCCGTCGCGGCGACCTGGAAGACCTCATCCAGAGCATTATGAATAAGCCCCTGGAAGAGATCAAGGAACTGTACAACAACCGCGAAATCGAGAAGTAAGGAGGGGACACTATGTATCAGGATAAGAACATTGTTGAGTCTATGCGCCTGGTGGAAGCAGCCCGCGCTGAGAACGTGAAGCTGGATCCCCGCCGTATGACTGCCGAGGAGAAGGAAACTCTCCTGGCAACCTATCACCCCGACTACCGTCAGGACCAGTTCGCTGTTCTGAAGATGGGCCCCAACGCAGGCGAGAAAGTGCCTGTGGAGCTGGCAGGTCTGCTGCAGGGCAAGTCCCGGCTGGAGAGCCGCAATGTGCCCGATCTTACTAAGCCTGACTATGATGTGGATGTGCTGATCATCGGCGCAGGCGGTGCAGGTACTTCTGCTGCCATCGAGGCCCATGAGGCCGGCGCAAAGGTCATGATTGCCACCAAGCTCCGTATGGGCGATGCCAACACTATGATGGCAGAGGGCGGCATTCAGGCTGCCGACAAGCCCAACGACTCTCCTGCGCAGCACTTCCTGGATGCTTTCGGCGGCGGCCACTTTGCTGCCCAGAAGGACCTGCTGTATAAGCTGGTTACCGAGGCTCCCGAGGCCATTCTGTGGCTTAACGAGCTGGGCGTGGAGTTCGACAAGGCTCCCGACGGCACTATGATCACCACCCACGGCGGCGGCACTTCCCGCAAGCGTATGCACGCTGCTAAGGACTACTCCGGCGCTGAGATTATGCGCACCTTGCGTGACGAGGTGCTCAACCGCAAGATTCCCGTAGTGGACTATACCGCTGCTGTGGAACTCATTAAGGACGACAAGGGCTGCTGTGCCGGTGCCGTGCTGATGAATATGGAAAACGGCGAGCTGTATGTAGCTAAGGCAAAGACCGTCATTATCGCCACCGGCGGTGCAGGCCGTCTGCATTACCAGGGCTTCCCCACCTCCAACCACTACGGCGCTACCGCTGACGGCCTGGTGCTGGCATACCGCGCAGGCGCCCGTCTGCTGTACCCCGACACTCTGCAGTATCACCCCACCGGCGCTGCATTCCCCGCACAGATCTTCGGTGCACTGGTTACCGAGAAGGTCCGTTCTCTGGGCGCAATGCTGATCAACGCCAAGGGTGAAGCTTTCATGAACCCCCTGGAGACCCGTGACGTTTCCGCAGCTTCCATCATCCGTGAGTGCTCCGACCGTGGCAACGGCGTGAAGACTCCTCAGGGTGATGCTGTGTGGCTGGATACCCCCATGATCGAGCTGAAGGGCGGCGAAGGCACCATCGAAAAGCGCATTCCCGCTATGATGCGTATGTTCGGCAAGTACGGCATCGATATTCGCAAGGAGCCCATCCTGATCTACCCCACTCTGCACTACCAGAACGGCGGTATTAAGATCACCGATGACGGCATGAGCGATATCGAGAACCTGTTTGTTGCCGGTGAGGCCGTTGGCGGCATTCACGGCAGAAACCGTCTGATGGGCAACAGCCTGCTGGACATCATCGTCTTCGGCCGTAACGCCGGTAAGAGCGCTGCTGCCAAGGCAAAGAACGTTACCGTTGGCACTCTGAATGTGGACCATGTTGCCGCTTTCAGCAAGGAACTGGCTGCTGCCGGTATCGACAATCCTCAGGAATCTCCTCTGCTGCTGCCTAACTACGCTCGCATCAAGGAATAATCGGAGGCGCACATAAAAATGTTTTTGGAGAAAATACTTAGCATCGGCCAGACTCCGGCGGTGTTCATCAGTGTTTTTGTGATTTGTTTTGTTGGCTATGCTATCGGTTCAGTGAAGGTCAAAGGCCTGAACCTGGGTACCGCAGGCGTGTTCCTGTTTGCGCTGCTGTTCGGCTACCTGTGCACTCTGCCTGGCCTGCAGAATGTTCCCGTTCTGCGTAACTTCTATCTGGGCAGCTCTGCTGATGAGGCAGTGGTCAAGGCTGTCAGCGGCAAGCTGGCGAACTTTAAGTTCATTTCCAATATTGGCTTGGTGCTGTTTGTGACTTCCGTCGGCCTGATTGCCGGCCCTAAGTTCTTCCGGAACCTGAAGATCAATGCAAAGTCCTACGTTCCTATGGGTGCGCTGATCATTGTGATGGGCGCAGCGGTAACGGTGGCATTTGCTATGATCCCCGGTATCGGTTCTGCTTATGCCACCGGCATTCTGTCCGGTGCGCTGACCTCCACTCCCGCATTCTCCGCAGCGCAGGGCGCGGTGGAAGCAATCGACGCCAGCAAGCTGGGCCTGGTTTCTTTGGGTCACGCAGTGGCTTATCCCTTCGGCGTCATTGGCGTGGTGCTGTTTGTGCAGATCATGCCCCGGATCATGAAGGCGGATATTGCCTATGAGCGTACCCTGATCGGTGTGCCTGCCAAGGAAGAGACCGCTGAGAAGAAGGAAAGAAAGCTGCTGGAGCTGGACGAGTTTGGCTTTGCAGCCTTCGGCCTGACTGTTGTACTGGGCGTTCTGCTGGGTTCTGTCAAGATTCCCCTGGGTGGCAAGGCTTCCTTCTCTCTGGGTATGACCGGCGGTCCTCTGCTGATGGGCTTGATTCTGGCGCATTTCGGCCGGATCGGCAAGATCAGCCTGAAGGTGGATGAGAACACCCTTAAGAGCTTCCGGGAGTTTGGCCTGATGCTGTTCCTGGTAGGCGCTGGCGTAGACGGCGGCGTGGAGCTGGTGGCACAGATCGCTAATTCCAGCTACGGCGTGATGATCGTGGTTTACGGTTTTGCTGCCGGCATCGTGATGACCATGATTCCTATGGTAGTAGGTTTCCTGTTTGCAAAGAAGATTTGCAAGCTGCCTCTGCTGAACAACCTGGGCTCTATCACCGGCGGTATGACTTCCACCCCGGCGCTGGGTACTCTGATCGGTGTTGCCGGTACAGACGATGTGGCTGCAGCTTATGCTTCCACTTATCCCATCGCCTTGGTGCTGGTGGTACTGGCATCCCAGCTGATCAACACCTTTATTGCTGTATAAAAAAGACCCCGAAGGCAAATGCCTTCGGGGCTTTTTGTATGTATTATGCGTTGTCCAGGGGAAGCTCGTGGAGGAAGACCTTGCGGCAGCGGTTGCAGCGGTAGCAGGTGCTTTGCAGACGCTTACGCAGACGGCTGCGGCGGACAATGTTCCGGGAGAGCAGATCGCCAAGGAAACCGCCTAAGACCACCGCGCCAAACAGAACCCAGCCCAGATAGTTGAAGGAATCGTAGGGCAGGGCAAAGGTGCAGATGATCAGGGCCAGAAAGAAGAAAACAACGGCAAAGCCGGGGATCAGCAGCATAGTGGCGATCTCGGAGCCATGGCGCTTGGTGCGGCTGGGCATGTGCTTATAGTCCGCGCTGCCGCAGCTGGGACAGGCAGGCTCAGAGACATTGAGACTTACCGCTACTTTGGGACGGGCGGTCAGCTCCACAGGGGCATCGGGAGCGTCCAGAATACCCCGGATCCGGCGGATCAGAGTTTCCAGTGCTTCAGCCTTCTTCTGGTAGGCGGAATAGCGCTGCGCACCGGTGAGCAGGAAGTTGAACTCGTCGTTCAGGTCGCAATCCTCCAGCATAAAGGGCAGGATCACCTTGCCGGCATTGACGGCGGAATCCAGCTCTTTCAGCACCCAGTGAGAATTTTGGGCGTTGTGAGAAAGAATAAGTACGAAAACAGAGCAGCCGCGAATGGCATTGGGGATCTCCTTGGTGTAGTTGGAGCCGCCGGGAATGTCCCGGGGAGCCATCCAGCAGGAAAGACCATTGGTTTCCAGCACATCCCGCACGGTTTCCGCTGCCGCGGAGTCCACGGTGCTGTAGCTGATAAAGACTTCTTTCATAATGATTTCCTCACTTATTGGGATATTTCTTATCCCAATAAGTGTATCATACAGAAAAATGTCTGTCAAACGATTATAAAGGGAAAAACAGCCGAAAATATGTACTGCGGAGCGATTGCTCCGCAGCAAAGGATTACTGCATACCCTGCTCGTAAGCCTCGATCATCTTTTTGACCATCTGGCCGCCGACGGAGCCTGCTTCACGGGAGGTCAGGTGACCGTTGTAACCATTGGTCAGGTTCACGCCAACTTCCTGAGCAGCCTGCATCTTGAACTTGTCCATAGCTTCGCGAGCCTGGGGCACATTGATCTGGTTGTTGTTCTTCATAGTAATCTCTCTCCTTTCGCTTTCTCGGAAAGGGAGCACTTTCCGAAGAAAGCACTTTTCTTTCCGCAAGGGTATTTTAACCGCCACAAGGAGAAAAACACTTGTTTCTTTTCGGCAAAAGACGCAAAAACTGGAAACGAAACCAGAGAAAGCCCGCAGTGGAACAATGCCGTTTTGCTTGCTTTTCATCCGTCGGTAGGCTATAATGAAAAAAACAGTTTTTAAGAAACGATTCTGCAGCGTACTTGGAGGAAAATGATGTTACGAGGAAAATTACGAGTTGCAAATATCTTAATGCTGACGGTTGCGGGCATGATCAATGCTTTTGGCATTACTGTTTTTTTGATGCCGGTGAATCTGTACGACAGCGGTATTTCCGGTACATCTATGCTCCTGGATCAGTTAACGCCGCAAACATTAACTCTATCCATTTTCCTGCTGGTACTCAATATCCCGCTGTTTTTGTTCGGACTGAAAAAGCAGGGCTGGGTGTTTACAATATATGCGATCTACTCCGTTTGCATTTATTCCGTATGCGCCTGGCTGATTACCGATGTACTGCCTATCGATGTGAGTATCGCATCACCCCTGGCGGGCACAGATCTGCTGCTTTGCGCGTTGTTTGGCGGAGTGATCTCCGGTATCGGCAGCGGTTTGGCCATCCGCTATGGCGGCGCTATGGACGGCATCGAGGTTATGGCAGTGATCTTTGCCAAGCGCCTTGGCATCACCGTGGGCACTTTTGTAATGGTATATAATGTGCTGCTGTATATTGTGTGCGGTATTGCGCTTAACAGCTGGATCTTGCCCCTTTATTCCATTGTGACCTATGCCGCGGCACTGAAGACCATCGACTTTATTGTAGACGGCCTGGACAGAGCAAAATGCGCCATTATCATTACGGAGCACCCCCAGGAAATTTGTGGCAAGCTTAGCGAGCTTTTTGGCAGCGGTGTGACCTATCTGGACGCAAAAGGCGGCTACTCCAACAAAGAAAAATCTATGGTCTATTTCGTGGTGAATCGTTATCAGATCGTACGCCTGAAAGAAACGGTGCACGAGATCGACCCCTATGCCTATATCACCATCAGCGAAGTTGCGGATGTGTTCTCCAGCAATCATAAATGAAAAACAGCCGCCGACCAGAGGGTCGGCTGCTATTTTATGTTTGTTAGAACTTTCTCCAAACCATTTTGTTGACCACGCCGGTGTAGGACTGGATCAGCTTTACCACCTTGGTGGAGACATTCTCTTCCACATAGTCGGGGACGGGAATGCCGTTGTCACCGTTTTGTACCATGGTCACAGCGGTGTCTACTGCCTGGAGCAGGCTGTGCTCGTCGATGCCTGCCAGCACGAAACCGGCCTTGTCCAGAGACTCGGGACGCTCGGTGGAGGTGCGGATACACACGGCAGGGAAGCTCTTACCGATAGAGGTGAAGAAGCTGCTCTCCTCCGGCAGGGTGCCGCTGTCGGACACCACCGCAAAGGCGTTCATCTGCAAGCAGTTGTAATCGTGGAAGCCCAGAGGCTCATGGCGGATCACCCGCTTATCCAGCACGAAGCCGGAGCTTTCCAGGCGGTTGCGGCTTCTGGGATGGCAGGAGTAGAGGATGGGCATATCGTACTTTTCGGCCATCTTGTTGATAGCGGTGAACAGGCTGGTGAAGTTCTTTTCGGTGTCGATATTCTCCTCCCGGTGGGCAGACAGCAGAATGTACTTGCCCTTTTCCAGACCCAGGCGGGCGTGGATATCGGAGGCTTCGATCTTAGCAAGATTATTATGGAGCACCTCGGCCATGGGAGAGCCGGTGACATAGGTGCGCTCCTTGGGAAGACCGCAGTCGGCAAGATACCGGCGGGCGTGCTCGGAGTAGCACAGGTTCACATCGGAGATGATGTCCACGATCCGGCGGTTGGTCTCCTCAGGCAGGCACTCGTCCTTGCAACGGTTGCCGGCTTCCATATGGAAGATGGGAATATGCAGGCGCTTTGCGCCGATGACACTCAGGCAGGAGTTGGTATCACCCAGCACCAGCACGGCATCGGGCTGCAGCTCCACCATCAGCTGATAGCTCTTTGCGATGATGTTGCCCATAGTCTCGCCCAGGTCCCTGCCCACGGCGTTCAGGTAGACCTCGGGGTCAGCCAGTTCCAGGTCGTGGAAGAACACGCCGTTCAGGTTGTAGTCGTAGTTCTGACCGGTGTGGGCCAGAATGGTGTCAAAATACTGCCGGCACTTGGTGATCACCGCAGCCAGGCGAATGATCTCCGGGCGGGTGCCCACAATGATCAGGAGTTTGAGTTTACCGTTGTTCTTAAATTCAGCCATTTTCTTCCACCTCAAATATATTTAGTTGTCCGTACAGGGTACGGCGCGTGTTGGCTTGGGGGATTGCTTTTATAATGGATTCCCGCTTTCCGGTGAGGATCTTCCACAGATAGCCAAGTCCCCGGACAGGATAAAATACGATATACAAAAGGCCGCATTTTTCGCAGATGGGGTAGTGGGCCTTGACGGATGCGTGGAATGTTTTGAAAAGAGTGGTGAGTTTACTCTCTTTGGAGATCATCAGGCCGCTTGCCTGCCGGGTGGTGTCCTTCTGACCGAAATTACCACCGGAGAGGATGTCCTCCAAAAGCGCCCGGCAAAGAGCCGGGTCTGCCGTTGCCCAATGGGGAACGGGGGTGCCGAAGGCTTCTTTGCAGACACCGGTAAGCACCGCGGCAAAGCGGTAAAGACCAATCCTTTTCAGCAGGGGCAGGAGATCCTGTTCCCAGAAAGACTCGTCACCGGTTTGGTTTACATAACAACACCAATCCATCAGGTGCCGCAGACCCAAACCCTCGCCCAAAAGATGGTGCTGGGAATGGAGCAGCAGGATCAGTCCATGGAGCGCCGGGTCGGGGGCGGCAAATGTGCCGCTGCCAATGTCTGTGGGCTGGGTGCGCCGGGGAATATCTTTCAGGTACGCTGACAAGACCTCAGCGGGTTTTCCCTCAGGCATACCGGGAAGATCCCGGTGCATTTCCAGTACACCGCCGGGGGTGTAGTAGGTGATGTGGTGATCGTGCTGTCCCTTATCAAAGCGGTAGCCCAGAGTTTGGAACAGGGTGTGCAGGGATTCAAAATCTTCCGGTTGTACCCAGAAATCCACATCGCCTAACGCCCGCAGCTGGGGCTTGGGATAATAGGAGGCAGAGGCCTCGCCCTTTAAAATCAGGTGGGGGATATTCCGCTCTGTCAGCACAGCGGTCAGTCGTGCCTGGGTATTGCCGGCGTTGATATTAAACATTACCACCTGCATACCGATGCTCCGGATCTTCTGCTGTACCTCCGGGGGCATCTGAGGCAGGAGCGGCGCAACCGCATCATAAAAGATCAGGCTGACAGCCTGCTGGCCCGCCTCCTTGCATACCTTTTTCCAGTCGCAGTCGGTGTCCGGCAGGGGCATATCGGGGGATATGGCGTGCCGCAGCACGGCCAGGAGTACGCTCTGTTCCTGGGTCAAGGGGTTCACCTCGTTACTCTACGATCTCAAAGAAGGTATCCGGTTTTGCGGGGTCAAAACTTTCATTGGCCCACATCACTGTCACCAGATTTTCTGTTTCGGAAAGGTTGATAATGTTGTGGGTGTAGCCGGGGAGCATATGGATCGCCTGGATCTTGTCGCCGGAGACCTCAAAGTTCAGCACTTCCTCTGTGCCGATCTTACGCTGCTGGATCAGGGCGCGGCCTGCCACCACAATGAAGAATTCCCATTTGGTGTTGTGCCAGTGCTGACCCTTGGTAATGCCGGGTTTTGAGATGTTCACAGAGAACTGACCGCAATTTTCGGTTTTCAGCAGTTCCGTAAAGCTGCCCCGGTCGTCGCAGTTCATCTTCAGGTCGAAGATGGCTTTTTCCTTAGGCAGGTAGGAAAGGTAAGTGCTGTAAAGCTTCTTTGCAAAACTGCCGTTGGGGATCTGGGGCATCAGCAAAGTAGCAGGCTGATCCCGGAATGCGTGGAGCAGATCCACGATCTCACCCAAGGTTGCTTTGTGGCTCACAGGAGCGGCACAGTAGCGGCCGTTATCCTGCAGGACAGTATCGATACCGTCGAATTCACAGCGGTGCTCACGGCCCTCCAGGGCGTCCAGCATCTCGTCTACCAGGTCGTCGATGTACAACAATTCCAGGCAGACGCTGGGGTCATTGACCTGAATGGGCAGGTCGTTTGCAATGTTGTTGCAGAAGGTGGCCACGGCGCTGTTGTAGTTGGGGCGGCACCACTTGCCGAACAGGTTGGGGAAGCGGTATACCAGCACCTTGGCGCCGGTTTCTTCACCATAGGTGAACATCAGCTCTTCACCGGCCTTTTTGCTCCGGCCGTAGTCGCTGTCATAGCGGCCGATGCAGGTAGCCTGAATGGAAGAGGAGATCATTACCGGGCAGGTGTTGCCGCAGGCTTTCAGTGTGTCCAGCAGGGTGGAGGCAAAGCCGAAATTGCCCTGCATAAATTCTTCCTGGTTCTGGGGACGGTTTACACCCGCCAGATTAAATACGAAATCTGCCTTTTCGCAAAACTGGGGCAGGAGGGCAGGATCGGTGTCGATGTCGTATTCGAAAATTTCCTCAACGGTGAGGTTACGGGTGCGGTTTTTGCCGTCCCGGATGGTCTTCAAATTCTCCACCAGATTACGGCCTACAAAACCTTTTGCACCGGTTACTAAAATATTCATATTATTTCTCCCAGGCGGCCAGCTCGTCCCGGATGTACTGCAGGCTGAGCAGCTTTTCTTTGACCTGCTCCACATTCAGCAGCTCGGTGTTGCTGGAATTGAACTCGGTGAGGGGGTTGCGCTCGATGTTGCCTTCTTTGAAGAACTTGTCGTAGTTCAGGCCGCGCTTGTCACAGGGGACACGGTAGAAATCGCCCATATCGATGGCACCTGCGCACTCTTCGTTGGTCAGCAGAGTTTCGTACATCTTCTCGCCGTGGCGGATGCCGATGACCTTGATCTCGTGGCCGGGGGCAAACAGACCGGTGACGGCCTGCGCCAGCACCTCGATGGTGCAGGCAGGTGCTTTTTGCACCAGGATATCGCCGGAAGCGCCGTTTTCAAAGGCAAACAGCACCAGATCCACAGCCTCATCCAGGCTCATAATGAATCGGGTCATGGAGGGCTCGGTGATGGTGATGGGATTGCCGGCCTTGATCTGCTCAATCCAAAGAGGAATCACAGAACCGCGGCTGCACATCACATTGCCATAACGGGTGCAGCAGATCTTGGTCTTTTCGGGAGACACGGTGCGGCTCTTTGCCACAATAACCTTCTCCATCATAGCCTTGGAAGTACCCATGGCGTTGACGGGGTAAGCGGCCTTGTCGGTAGACAGGCACACGATGTTCTTTACGCCGGCGTCAATGGCGGCGGTGAGCACATTCTCGGTGCCCAGCACATTGGTCTTCACAGCCTCAATGGGGAAGAACTCGCAGGAGGGGACCTGCTTCAGGGCAGCGGCATGGAAGATGTAGTCCACACCGTGCATAGCGTTCTTCACGGAAGCCAGGTCACGGACATCGCCGATATAGAACTTGATCTTCTCAGCAACTTCGGGCATCTTAGCCTGAAATTCGTGACGCATATCGTCCTGCTTCTTCTCGTCACGGGAGAAAATGCGGATCTCGCCGATATCGGTCTGCAGGAAACGGTTCAGGACTGCGTTACCGAAGCTGCCGGTACCGCCGGTGATCATCAGAGTTTTGTTTTCAAAAAGAGACATAACAGATTCCTTCCTTTATGTTTATTTCCAGATAGCATCGAAGCTGTGGTGGGTGACTTGTTTTTCCGGAGGAGGCGGCGTCATATAGTCGCCGTAGAGGGTGCTCAGATAGGTATCGTAATCGGCGGGACCGAAATAAGTTCTACCTTCAAAGGGATACTCCTTGACCTGTGCAAAGCAGGAATAGGGAACTACCTCGCGGTCGCCCCAGGGGCTGTGGAGGTTAGAGACCCAGCCGGTGGGTTCCGGGGAGGAAACGCTGACTGCTCTGGCGTCCCGGTCCATTGCAATCCGGTGCAGGGAGCGGGGGCATAAAAGCCGGCCGGCCAGAATGAGGGCGTTCTTCCAAAGGGAGCGGCCCTTTCGGGTTTCCATATATTTCAGGTCTTCCAGAGTGGTTTTCAAATTTCTGCGGTAATAACCGGTTAGTTCCGGAGAACCTTTTTCTACGTGGTCCAGGATGAATACATCCACATAAGCGCCGATGGGAGGCGCTTTGAACACCTGTTCCCGCAGGGAGATCCGGGTGTCGATCACTTTGCCGAAGGGCAGGTAGTAATCTGGATTTCGCTGGGTGCATCGCAGTTCGTAATGCTTATCACTGTGGAACAGACGGCAGAATTTCTCGTAATCTGCCCGGAACATACCGATGTCCAGATCGTCATCCCAGGGAATGAAGCCCTGATGCCGTACAGAACCCAGCAGAGTGCCTTGCATCAAAAAGTATTGAATATTGTGTTCCTGGCAGAAGCTGTGGATCTCGTCCATAATGCCGAGAATGCTTTGCTTCAGGTCCTGGTTGGAAACCGGTTGCCCGGAACGGGGAAGGTTGGGAGTATTCATTGCAATTCTCCTTAAGTGAAATGAAAGTCAATCGGGAAGGAGTTTTTACCGCGGTTCTTCCAGCGCGTTCTTCAGATACTCCATAGAGTCCTGACGCAGTCGGGAAAGGTTGCTTTGTACGTTGTCCCAGTCGATCTTGCGGTCTTCGGGGACGGTGGGGTTGCTGGCAGGCAGCATCAGTTCGGTAGCTCCTACCTGGTTCAGCAGGGAGGTAATGCGCTCGTGGAGGGCTTTCTCCGGGGGCAGAGTGTCGTTGATGGGAATGTAGCATTCCTTGCCGAAGTTGACGCTGAAAGCGGTGCCGTGGAAGGAATTGGTGACCACATACTCAGCGCCGGCAAAATAACGCAGGAACTCTGCAGGACCGGCCTTGATGTCGGTCTCACCGGCAGGATAGGAGAACACCTTGTGTTCCTTGATGCCCAGGCGCATAATGGGCAGACCGGTTTTTTTGTGGAGCTGTTGGGCAATGGACTCAATGGCATCGGTAACCAACTTGTCACCGGGCATAAAGTAGCACAGGATGCCGTTGAAGGCCTTTGCCTTTTCAGAGGCATTTTCCATCATGGGCGCCCAGGTCTGCTTATCCAGCAGCAGGGTGGGATCCACGCAGGTGGCGGCTTTTTTGCCGCACAGGTCTGCTACGATGGCTTCGCCGCTTTTCTCACGAACGGAGATGTGGGAAAACTCGCTGAGGAGTTTTCCGCATTTTTCTTTATAGGATTCCTCAAAGTCGGCTTTACCGAAGCTGGAGGCAAAGGAGATTTTTTTCTTTCCCGCAGAAACAAAATCCAGGAAATAGCTGTAGTCAAAGATGAACAGCTTAGGGTTCCAGATCTGGTCGCTGCCGGAGATGTACACATCATAATCACCCGGGTCAGCTCGCAGCGCGTCGTTATTGCCGTAGTATTTAGCGGTTAGAGGAATGTAACTTTCCCGGAAAGCATCGAAGCGCTTTTTGCGCTGATTCTGGGTCAGGATAGTCTTGACCATACGGAATGCCTTATATTTCAGAAGACCGGCCGCAGACAATCCGTAGGTCATCCGGGCGTAGTTCTGGTAGCGGTATACTGTGGCTTCGTGGCCCAAAGTCTTAATGGCGTGGGCGAGGCCACAGGTCTGCAGAGCGGCGCCGTAGTTGTCTGACAGCGCAAGGGTCATAATGGCAGTTTTCATAGTTTCACTCTCCGGGAAATTGAGTTATTTCAGGATAATGTCACAGATGCGGTCGACTTCTTCCAGGGGAAGATCCGCATACAAGGGCAGGGTCAGCACCCGGCTTGCAATGTGGGCAGCGGTGGGTGTTTTTTCTGCGCCGGCGGTGGGGTAGTCGGCATAGCACTCAATATGGTTGGTCAGGGGGTAGAAATACTTTCTGGCCAGGATGTTTTCGGCTTTGAGATTTTCAAAGATTTCATCCCGGGTCAGTTTATAGCCGTCGAACACCACGGGGAAGTAGGCGTAGTTGGATTCCACACCGTCCTGTTCGGGGCAGAGTCGGATGCCGGGAACACCGGAAAGATGCTTGCGGTAGCGTTCCACCACGGCTTTGCGCTTTGCAATCTCTTGGCTGACGTGCCGCAGGTTGCAAAGACCCATAGCGGCCTGGAATTCGCTCATTTTGGCGTTGCCGCCAATGTAGGCGATGCTCTCCTGACCGCGAATACCAAAATTCTTCAGGTCGTTGAGAACCTGTACCATAGCATCGTCATGGAAGCAAACGGCGCCGCCCTCCACGGTGTTATACACTTTGGTGGCGTGGAAGCTGAACATGGAAGCATCACCAAAATTAGCAGCGCTGACGCCGTTCTTCCGGACACCGAAGGCGTGGGCGGCATCGTAGATCACTTTCAGATTATGCTTTTTTGCAATGGCTGCAATGGCTTCTGTATTGCACAGGTTGCCATAGACATGCACCGGCACGATGGCCACGGTTTTTTCGGTGATCAGGCTTTCCAGCTTATCCACATCCAGAGTGTAATCCACATCGTTGATGTCGCAGAACACGGGAACAAGACCGTTGCGGACGATGGCATGGGTGGTGGAAACAAAGGTGAAAGGAGTGGTGATCACCTCACCGCCTTTGGGTAGATCCAAAGCGGCAATGACGTTCTCCAAGGCTAGATGACCGTTGGTGTAAAGGGTAACGTGAGGCACTTGGAGAAATGCTTCCAGCTGAGCCTGTAAAGCTTGGTGCTTTACGCCCATATTGGTGAGCCATTTGGTGTCCCAAAGATCTCGAATTTCCTCGCAGTACTCCTCAAAGGATGGCATAGAGGATTGGGTTACTAATATTGTTTTTGACATAAATTAGCCTTCCTTCTTTTCGCGCTTCTTGCCTACGGATTTGATGGACAGACTTTCCTCTCCGGAAACATACTGACCGATCAGACCGACGATAACAGAGACAGAGGCACCTAAAATAACCCATTTATAATAATCTTCATAAAGGAATACCGCAATGTTGTTGCCGGTTTCGCCGCCGATGCACAGGGCGACAACAAAGGGGATCAGGGGCAGGATGCCGGCAAAAAAGGAAATGGTCATTAAAATACCGTAAATTTTGTGAATTACATTATAAATCTTTTCACGCATAAGTTACACCTCCTAATGATCAAAGACCCATAAGGGGCACCCAGCCCATCAGGGTAAGGATAGACAGTATGTAGTGGACAGTTATCCACACCATATTGTTTTTTAATGTAGGCTTCAGTTCTGCATCGGCAATACCCATTGCAATGTAAACGCAGGTACAGTAAGGAGGCGTGACGCCGTGCATAGCACCGCAGATACAGGGGAGCATTGCTGCGGCGATCATAGGATTGCCGCCGGCTGCGGCCAAAATGGAAATGATCACACCGCCGAAGATCTTGACCTGGGTAGAACCGGGAATCAAGCAGCCCAGAAGAGCGGTGAACAGAGGCAGAATCAGAACAAGTGCCAAAAGAGGCAGGTTCAGCTTGTTGATCAGCTCACCCAGAGCCAGCTCCAGCTTAATATCCACGAACACATTGCTCAGGCAGTATGCAAACAGTACCAGCGCAGAGGTGGGAACAACGCTCTTCATACCCTTTTGAATGTAGCCGTGCATATTGGGCATGGTCATTTTCTTCCGGGACTCCTTGTCGGACAGGAAGAGGGCGGCAACCACGATCAGAGAGGGCAGGAACAGCAGAATACTGTTGGAGAATGCTTTGCTGCCGGCTTCGCCCAGTTGACGGGTGAAGAAATCGCTGAACTGATTGGTCAGCAGGAAGGGCAGGAAGACAATGACAGGCAGGAAAAGTGCGCGCCAGCCCCGCTTGACGGTCTGCCAGAAGTCAGGCAGATCTTCCTTAGCCATAGGTTTTACCTTATAGTGGCGGCACATCAGCATCATAGTGACGATCCGCTGCAAGACAAACCACAGAGCAATGCTCCACAGTACGGTCCAGAACTGGGAAATGGTGTATGTGTTGGGGTACAGCGTATCCAGCGCGGCAAAGGCAATGGCGATCATACCGGCAGGGGGGATCATATTGCCCATAGTACTAGCGTGAGCCTCTACGTTTGCTGCCAGGTGAGGGGGAAAACCGCCCTTGATCATTGCAGGGATGGTAAACACGCCGGTGGTGGCCACGTTGCCCGGGCCGGAGCCGGACAGACTGCCCATATAGGCGCTGCCGATGATAGCAACAAAGCCTGCGCCGCCGGGAAGTCTGCCAAAGAAGGAAATGATCATTGCAATACAATCGTCAATCACTCTGGTCTTAGACAAAAGCGATGCAGAGATGACAAATACAATGATGACATACAATGTGGGTTCCGTGATGGCATCCCAGATGTACTGCCAGAGGTTGTTGATATTGCCGGTGACTACCACCAATATCAGGAAGGCAGCCAGCATACACTCATACAGCGGCCGTTTCAGGAAAGAAAAGCCGATGATGGCAATGGCAAACACCATTATCAAATACAAAAATTCAATAGGCATAAGATTATTCTCCTTTTAAATATTTCTGTTTAAGAACAGGTTGGGGTCATAGCGGGAAACGATCATATCGTTGCCCGCTTCGTCTGTGATTTTCAAGGTATCGTATACCCATCGGATCACCTGGGCGATCTTTTCGTTGCTTTCGCTGACAATGTCGATTTCACAGAAACGCTGGTTCACATTGTGAGTCTCTTTGATTTCGTCACCCAGGGTGAATCGGGGGAAGACACCTACTACATCCGGGTGCTTGCGGATCTCCTCGAGACCTTCAATGCAACCGATGCGTCCGGCACGGAGAGTAGGCAGCACCTGGGCGGCAGTCTTGCCGTGCAGGTAGATATCCTCCTGCTGCAGAGTAACGGAATCTTCAGAAACCTCACCGGTGAGGGCGTATTCGATCAGGGGATAGAACAGGTTTTTGCCGGTGGCAAACTTGAACATTCTCTCATATTCACCGCCGGGGAAACGCAGGCCGGGGTCATAGAACCGGACGGTGTCGCCGTCCACAAAGCCCTGCATAAATACGGGGGCGTTTACAAGACCCACTTCCCGGATGAAGTTTTCTACCTTATGGTGCACATTTTTCATATACAGGTCGGTGAATACCGAGGGCATAGCTGCGCCTACGGCCAATTTATCCAGACCGTCTTCGTATTTGCCCAAAATGCGGTCAACGGTACGGAAGGGGTAGGCCTTGCCGTTAATAACAATGATGGTCATGGAGAAGTCATTGTTTTGCCCCATATACTTTTCAATAACGATCTGTCCGCTGGCGCTTTCGCTGCGAGCAAAGGCTATGCCCTCTACGGCCTCGGCGTAAGTGTGACAGATGCTTTGACCGCGGGAGCCGCGGCTGTCGCAGGGCTTAATGAAAACAGGAAATTCTACATTATCCAGGCAGGTCTTTTCATCGTTGAAAAGCTCCGGCGGGTATTCGGGGATGGTATCCACGCCGCTTTTGCGGCAGTATTTTTTAAATTCGGTTTTGTCTGTCAGGATCTTGTATTGCTGCGCAGTACCAAAACAGGGGAAATTCAGCGCCTGGCAGACCTTCTGGTAGGGAAGCTGGCAGGCATCCAGGGAAGTGGCAATTGCGCCGTCAACGCCTTCCTGACGGCACATTTCCACGATGCCTTCAATATCGGAGATATTGTGCATACCGTAGCCGTCGGCCATCTGCTTGGCAGGGGCTTGTTCGGGGGGCAGGTAGTCATCCACAATTACGGTGACACCCAAATCGTGCGCGGCTTCCACCAGTTTACAGTGCTGGTATACACCGCCCAGAACCAACAGTTTCTTGCCGGATAAGTTTTTCATTTCGGTTACCTCTCAATATGTCTGGAAAGCCGTTTCTTGATGCCTTGCAGCAACTTGCCTGCTTCGCCTGTAAAGAGCAAACGGAAGGTCCGCTCTACGCTGCGCCAGAAGCTTTGCCAGCGGCTGGCAACGCCCAGTTGCTTTTCCCGAGTTCTTTCGAATTTGGTGTCCGGGAACACAAAAGCGGGATGGCTCAGGGGGAAGGTAAGCTCATAGGTTTGTAAGCCGTATTGCTTTTGCAGTGCTTTGGGGAGAGAAGCCAGGCTCTTTCCGGTGTGGGTGGAGCCGGCGCCTACGCCAATATGGGTAATCATATTGCGCTTGGGTACAATAATAAGTCTGTTTTGTAAGTATTGCGCATGGCGCGTGAAGAACTCACCGCCGGGGGTGTGATTGGCATAAGTTCCGTTCTTTGCAAAGGAAACGAATTGCTCTTTCAGGTGCCAGGGAACATCGCGCTGAATATGGGCCATTACATAGGGGCTTTTGCCGTAGGTAAGCTCCAAATCCCGGCTTTCGTAGCTGCGCCGCCACATACCTGTGCCGGAGGAGGTGGGGACTCTGGCGAAGAAATAGTCGTCAGGGGTATCCGGCCATTGGCCGCAGAAGTTGACACCGGTGATCTTTTCAATTCGCAGATCGTCTTTGTACTTTTCCAGAAGCTCCGCGCAAAAACGGAAAAAGCTTACAGAGGGGAGCAGGTCATCCTCCAGAAAGATACAGCGGTCCACCTTCTCCCAGATAAATTGGGGACACTTTTTCATCATTGCATACATGCCGATGTTTTTCTCTTCGTACAGCCGGTAAACGGTACATTCCCAGTCGATATCTTCGGTGATGGCACGGCTCTGCCGGATCAGTTCGGCATCGGTAGGTACGGTTTCCCGGGGACCGTCGGAACGGACAAAGAGGATGCTGGGGCGGGCCTCCTTAATCACTGCCCACTGCTTTGCCAGCATTTGGGGACGCACGAAGGCCTGAATGGCCACAGGCACATCTACAAGATAAGGTTTCATAGCAGACTCCTTCTCAATTATTTTTTCAGAGATTTCAGCTTCTGTATCAGATATTTCAGGTTGTCGTTACGGAAGATAACAGCCCAGCACAGATACCAGGCCGTACCGGCCAGCACCTGGAGAGCCAAAGCGGCGATGGGGGCAAAGCTGCGGCAGAAATAGCCCACGGCGAAACAAACCAGCGCCATAGTGACGGAAGGCAGGATGTTCTCTGCCAGATCCATCAGTTGTCGGCGGATGCGGTAATCGAAGATTTTTCTGTTAACAAGAAGATGAGTGACGGAGGAAACGGTAGAGGTCATCAAAACCGCAAGGGCAATGTAGGTGACACCCAGGGGTGTTGCAATCAGCACAAGGCCGATGCCGGAGAGCTTGGTGATCAAACCGATCTTCAGGGTCAGGTCGCTGCGGCCAATGCCATTGAGCGCCTGGGCGGCGGTGGTGCCGATGGGCTGCAAGAAGAAGGAAATGCAGAAGATCTGCATATAGATTTGCGCCGGCAGCCATTTATCTGTAAGGATCACCCGGATGAAATTCTCGGAGCAGGACAGCATACCGAACATCAGGGGGGAAAGCACAAAGGTACTCAGGCGAATAGTCTTGCGCATCAGCTCCCGGACTTTTGCCAGGTTATCCTGATGCTTGGCGTAGGCGGAGAACATTACTTTTTGCAAAGCGTAGTCCGTATTGGTGGCGATGATAGAGGGGAAGGTATTGCCTTTCGTGTAATACGCAAGGGCGTCAGGGGTGTAAGCCTTGCCGATGACCAGAGAACTGATCTGGTGATACATCATGCTTAAAAGACGGTTCAGCAAAATGTTGGAGCCAAAACGGAACATAGAGCCGGATTGACGGAAATGGAAATCCAGTCGGGGCTTCCATTTAACAACAAAAAGCTGACACACAAGCAAAATGGCCTTGGCGGACAGGTTTTGGGCGATCAGTGCCCATACACCGCAGTTCATATAGGCCATAGTAATGCCGATAACGCTGGAAAGAATAATGGAGATCAAGTTTACCAGGAAAAATTTCTTGAATTCCATATTCCGGTAGATCACAGCGCTCTGGATACTGGTGATGCTGCCGATGGGGAGGATCAGGGCGTAGATCCGGATCACCCAGATCAAAAGGACGCGGTCAAAGTTGGAATAGAAAGAGGCAATCAGGGGGGCTGCCAGCCACAGAATGCCGCAAAGCAAAGTTGCTACAGCAATATTCAGGGTAAAGACAATATTGATCTGCTCGGGGGTGATGTCCTTTTTCTGGATGATGGACGAACCGAAACCGGTCTCTACCACTACGGTAGCCAGATTGATAAATACGGTGATCAGGGCAAGAATGCCGTAAGCTTCCGGCATTAGAAGTCGGGCCAGAATAATGGATACCAGCAGCTGTGTGCCTTGGGCGCCCAAACGTTCCAGCAAATTCCATACCATGGAGCCGGAGATAGACGGGGTGGATTTCTTACTCAAAGGGAAGCCTCCTTTTTGTTTTCCGGAAAAGTCAATGCTTTAGGACGGGAAAACTGTCCGTCCGGCAGTTGGATGCAGATCAGTGTGAGCCACAGGGGGAATTGAATGCCGGTCAAAGGACAGCCGCCCATAGAGAGCGCTGCCATAGCAACCAGGAGCATTTTGCCGCAGAAAGAAGTTTTGCGGAACAGACTGATAAAGAAAATGATCCAAAGCAGGGTGCCTACTGCACCAAGGGTGAAAAGGAACTCTGCCAGAGAGGAATAGTTGACGAACTGATAGACAATGTCCAGACCGAAGGTGTTTTCCACCACATAGTTGCCGAAACCTGCGCCGAAAATCCGCTGCAGGGGAGACAGAAGGAGGATGGATTCGTAGCCGGACATACGGGCATCAGTGGCGCTGCCCTCACTGGTGTCACTGGTGCGGCCCAGCGCAAACTCCAAAATGCCCACTTCGTACAAGATCAGAGCCACAATGGCAATACCCAGCAGCATCAAAAGGTTTTTGGTTTTAAAGCCACCGGAACGGATCTGCATAATCAGCCAAACGGCCCACAGCGCAGAAATGGTAAGGATGCCCTGGCCGGAGGTGGAAAGAATAATGCCGGCAGAAACAAAGAGTGCGTCAAAATTGTTGCGTTTAGAATCTTCAGCCTGTTTGCCGAAAAGGCTGCAGGTGATAAAGGGAACCAGAGAGTAGCTCATAACCGCCGGTTCAGAGTAGAAGGAACGCAATCTGCCCACTTCTACGGCGTTGGATTTAGCACTGCCGCCGAGTTTACTGGGCAGGGTGATTCCGGCACCGTAGAAGAAAATTGTTTGGATGATAATATAGATAGTAGCGGCGTAGGCAACCACACGGTAGGCCTTGAGCAGCGTATCGTAGCTGATAGATTCGTTGCCCAGGAAAAACACTACCAGAAGGTACAATGCATACCGGCCGAAGCGAACGATGATGTCAGAAGAGGGGGAGAATTTTTGGCCAAAGGCCAGATTGATCGCAGTGATAGCAGACATATAAATAATCAGCACCAGTACGATTTGACTGATAGGGGAAATGCGGATACGGCGGTGAAAGAATGCAGCGCAGAGGAAAAAGAGGATCATAGCTACCGCGTCCAGATCCAGAGGGCCCACCGGGTACTGGCTCAGCACCGGCAGCATTGCCAGGATCCAGGGGTATATTTTTTCACCAAAGGTTTTTTCTTGTCTTTGAAGCATAGGAATCTCCTCTTATGCGTTAAAAATCGATAGGTAACCTGCAGTCATAGCATCGCAGGGGAAGTCCTGCCGGGGAGCGGGCTTTTGCTGAGAAAGCAGGGTGCTGATGGCGTCCAGCGCTTCCTCGGTCTTGTGAGTCTGCAGGACGATGCCGCAGCCCCGCAGGGGCTCGGGACAAGCGGTGGAGTTCATGACCACCGCAGGGGTGCCGCAGGCCAAAGCCTCGGCAGTGACCAGGCCGAAGGTCTCCTCAATGGAGGGGTTATAGAACACATCGGCGGCGGTGTACAGTCGGATCAGTTCTTCCTGATCCCAGGTGCGCTCCATACCGATGCAGTTGGCGGGCAGAGCAGGGATCTGTTCTTTATCCAGCCCTACGATCACAAAGCGCCAGTCCTCCGGCGCATTCTGGGCCAACGCCAACAGGCGGTGATAGCCTTTGCGGTCGTTCCAGCCGTCGGAAACGGAGAGGATCATTTTGTGATCGCCAATACCCAGCCGTTCCCGGTCGTTGCCGGGGATGGGGCGGAAGCGGGTGTAGTCGATGCCGTTATAGACACACTGCACCGGATAGCAGCCCAGGAAGGATTGCTCTGCCTGGCTTTTCAGCCAATGGGAAACGGTGACGATGGTCATATTGGGGACGCCGGTGAAGATCCGCTTTTTGTCTTCGTAGTTCTTTTGGGAGCGGTCTGCCAGGATAGAAGCGGGGTAGACCTTTTTCTCCGGGCAGGTGTGGCAGCCGGTTTTCCAGCGGTCACAGCCGGCGCAGGTATAGTGGACACAGTGTCCGGTAAAGGCCCAGCAGTCGTGGAGGGTCCAGACTACTTTGCCGGTATATTCGTGTTTCAGATAGTCGAAAAGAATCTCGATGTTCAGGTAATAGCCGTGGAGATTGTGAAGGTGGATCACATCCGGGGCGTATTCCCGGATAAACTGCACCAATTTTTTCGTTGCGGCTTTGGAGTAAAAGCCGGTCTTGTCCGTAATACGGGACAAAAGGGCGTGGGTGTAAGTATGAAGTTTGCCGCCGATCCGATAGCTGTGACCGGGGTCGCCGTCAACACCTCTGCCGTAGGCGACCATATAAGATCCACCGGAACTTTCCACAGCAGCGCCAATCTGGCTTGCTATCCGGCCGGTACTGCCTTTTCCGCAGACGGTGTTGATGAACAGAACTTTCATTGAGTAATCGCTCCTACATAGGCTTTTACGTTGGTGGCTTTCACAAAGCGGTCCAGGAACAGCTCGTACCGCTTTTCGGGGTGGGGATTTTGCGCCAAAGTTTCAATGGCGGCAGCCAGCTCTCCGGGGTCCTGGGCGCTGACGCATAGGCCTGCCTGATACTCCTGGGCAATTTTAGAGAAATTGCAGTCCTTGCCAAAGCAGAACACGATGGGCTGACCGCAGGAAAGGCATACGCCGGTCTTGCTGGGCAGGGCGGTCTTGACACCGTCGGGCACCAGGGGGATCAGGTTGGCACCGGCAGCGCTGTATACTGCGGTGGCCAGCTCCGAGGGCTGGAAGGGCAGGAAGATCATGTTGGAAAGGGCCATATCCTTTGCCATTTCCCGGATGGCATCCAGTCGCGCGCCTTCACCGATCACCAGGAACTGAATGTCAGCCCGGTCCTTCAGAAGACCGGCTGCGTTCAGAATCAATTCCACATTCTGCATTCTGCCGATATTGCCGGCATAAATGGGATAGAAAATATCCGGAGACAGATCGTACTTTTTTACAAAGGGGTTTTCGTCCCAGGGGATATTCACTGTGTCGTCGGTGTAGCCCCAGTTGTAGATCACGGAGATATTCTCGGGGGCAGCGCCCTTACTGGCCACAAAGGCCTTCATATCGTCGGAAATGCAGATGAACCGGTGAGAGTGCTTGTACACCGGCTTCTGCCAAAAGTCGAAAAATTTGTAGATCAGGGAATCCTGACCGATCAGGCCGCTTTGCACCGCATTGTCCGGCCAGACATCCTGGAACATGGAAACGATCCGCATTTTCTTGCGCTTTGCCGCCCAGATGCTCCAGCAGGAGGAGTAGGACACATCCTCAAAGAGGGTGTCTGCGCCGCTTTTTTTCACGAGGCGGGCCATCTTTATGTTGGTCAGGGTGTCGGAAATGTAGCGCTTAATGATATTGCCGTGTTCTGCGGTTTTACGCAGAACAGGGATGTAGGTAATGCCCTCGATCCCCATTTTATAAGAGGTGTCCTGCAGATCGTCGGTGGCAACGATCCGGGTGATCTCATGGCCCGCGTCCAGCAGACCCTGCAGAATGTCCTGCATCAGGTGATTAAAGGGACTGTTGGGGGCATATAGAATTGGTGTTGCAATGACGATTTTCACAGTATGTTCCTCACTCGATTACGATTTTAATGGCGTCGATGGCTTCTTCACACAGGGCGACGGCTTCCTTTGCGCCGGTAGACTGACCCACTACAAAGCCCATACGGGCGGCGCTGCTGTTGATCTCGCCTACGGTTTCACCTACGCCGTGGACGATGCTGACCTGCCGGATACCCTCCATCGCTTCAGCGGCTTCGATGCCGGAGATGGAAACCACCTTGCCGGGGATCTGCTGGAAGTAGCGGATGGCGCTGCCCTTTCGGAATTTCTGGGTCAGATCCGGGGTCTCGCCCAAAGCGATGCGGATACAACATTCCACCATATTCACACCGGTGGACAGGGGCACCAGGTGGGTGGTAATGCAGTCACCGCCCAGACGGGCGCCGATCTCCACGATCTTAGGGCCTTCGGCGGTGACGATCACCTCGGTATGAGAGGGGCCGTTTTCAATGCCAACTGCCCGGTTGGCAGCGATCACCACCTGACGGATTTTCTCCGCAGTTTCGGGGGACAGCTGAGTGGGTTGGGAGTGACCCATTTCCACAAAGTGGGGTGCGCCGGTGGTAAGCTTGTCGGTAATCTGAATCACATGGCAAACACCGTTTGCGCTCAGGGTCTCTACGCTGACCTCCGGGCCTTTCATATATTCCTCCACCACCACATTGCCGTTGCGGCTGTGCTGGCGGCTGTATGCGTATGCGCTGGTGACAGCTTCGCTGTCTGTGGGATCATCTACAAGAACGATACCCCGACTGCCGGAGTTGTCTGCGGGTTTTACCACAAAGGGAACCCGGAAAGAGGCGGCGGCGCGGGCATATTCTTCTTCGTTTGTCACTTTATAGAAAGCAGGAACGGGCACACCCGCTTCCTGCAGGCATTGACGCATCACAGCTTTGTCGGTGGCCTTCAGGGCGGTGTCCTCGGACACGCCAACAAGACCCAGCTCCCGGGCAATCACAGCCACGGTACGCATAGGCATATCACTGGCCAGGGTCATCACACCGTCGATGCGGTGCTTCCGGGCGGCTTCCAGCACCTTGGGAATGTCAATGGTGCTGATCACCTCGGTCTCAATACCGGGCACTCCGAAACCGATGGCATCCGGATTCATATCTACAGCGACCACGCGATAGCCCAGTTCTTTAGCTTTCTCAATGGCAGGCAGCTGCAGAATACTGGCGCCCAAAATCATAATTTTCTTACTCATAAACGATCCTCATAATTTCGCGGCCGATATAGGCCATATCTTCCGGGGTGTACCGCTGGTCACAGGGAACACCCAGCATATGCTCTGCGGTGAATTCCGCTACCTCACAGATACCCAGTGCCTCCTGAGGGACAGGCCAGATCACAGGGCAGTAGATGCCGATCTGGGCAAGCTTACCTTGCACGGCACTCTGATCTTTCACTAAAATGGGGAAGTACAGAGTGCTGATTTCCGGAGTCTGGGTGATCAGCCGCAGAACTGCGGGATCGGGGGTCAGGGCGCGAAGCAGGGCTTTTGCATTTTCCTGCCGACGGGCATAAATGGCGGCAAAGTCCAGGTCGCGCAGCAGCTGTGCAGATTGGTCGGTAATGGCGTAGGGTTCGTTGCTTTCGTCTAAACATTCGGAAGCCTCGCCCAACATATGGCGGAATCGGTCCTTCAGCGCTTGGTCGCCGTTTTCCAGGTAGGCGCTTTTTGCTACCATGGCTTCCTTGCGGAGATTGGCAAAGGTGTTATCTGTTTTGGCTTCCACGCAGACCTTGCCCCACAGCAGACCGCCGTCGGGAATGGGAATCCATTTGCGGATACTGGCAACGGTTACATCGGGGACAAACCCGCCCTGGCGGGGGCTCAGGATATCCTGGGTCCGATCCTCCATAAACAGCGCGTGGGGGAACAGCCGATGCAGGAAAGAAAGGGTTTCTTCGTCAAAAGGCTGAATGCCGAAATAAGAGCCGTAGACCAAAATGCTGTCCTCAGTGAGCTTTTGCTTTACATCCAGGGCGTCTGCCCGGTAGTCGGGATGCATTTTGTAGAATACCGGCTCCATACCCTGCATGGTAAAGGGGGAGACCATAGATTCGCAGCAAAGGGTAGGTAACAGCACCCGCCGATAACGGTTCTTTACAGATACGGCCACGGCTTTCATGGCATCTCTGCCACTGCGGAACTTATTTGCGGTATCCAGTTGCAGTTGGCAGCTGCCGGACTGCAGGAACGGCGCATTGGCGTTCCAATCGAACTCACTGCCGAATTCCCGGATTGCAGGCATACGGTCACCCTCCTTTTGGGATTATTTTTTCAGTTGCGCGGCCTCTTCGGTGGCCTGGGATTCGTTTTCGGTGTCTTTGTAGGTGTTCTCAGCCATCAGCACGGTGGCGATGGTCTTGAAGAAAATTTTTACGTCCATCCAGAAGGTGCAGTGGGTGGCATAATAGGCATCGTGCTGCATCTTCTCTTCGCCGTCGGCACTGTTGCGGAAATAGGCCTGGCTGTAGCCGGTGATGCCGGGGCGGACAGTCAGGAAGACCTTGATGTCCTCGGGGTAGCGGTCCAGCCAATCGGGGGGATCGGGCCGGGGGCCGATGAGACTCATATCGCCCACCAAGATGTTCAGGATTTGGGGCAGTTCATCGATGCTGGTCTTGCGGATAAATCTGCCGATGGGGGTGACCCGGGGGTCGTCCTCACCGTTGTATGTAGAGCCGTCTGCCAGACGGATGTCCGGGGCATTGACATACATACTGCGGAACTTGTACATCTTGAAAAGCTTGCCGTCTTTGCCTACCCGCTGGGCGTTGTAGAAGATGGGGCCTTTGTCGGTAAAGTAGATGATGGGGGCGAAGATGATGAACACCGGCAGCAGGAAAGGCAGTGCGATCACGCTGACCAGGATATCAATAACCCGTTTAAAAAATTTGTTGTACATATCCTTTGCTCCTTACAGGTATTCCTTCAGGATCTCCACATAGTTGCCGATCACGTAGTCCACCTGCTCATCGGTCAGGTTGGTGTGCAGGGGCAGGGTGATCTCGTTTTCGAAATGGGCATAGGCGTTGGGATAGTCCTTAATGTCGAAGCCCAGGTTCTTGTATGCGGTGTGCATAGGCAGGGGCTTATAATGGACGTTGCAGGCAACACCCTGCTCTGCCATCTTGGTGATGATCTCGTTACGCTGCTGGGCTGTGATGCCGGGAACGCGGGTCAGGTACAGGTGACCGGAGGATTGATAATCTTCAGTGTAGTGCGCAAGCACCTTGACACCCAGAGGCTTCAGAGCAGCATCGTACTTGCCGATGATCTCTTTTCTCCGGCGGAGCATTTCGGGATAGCGCTCCAGCTGCTTCAGGCCGATGGCAGCGGTGATATCGGTCATGTTGCACTTATACCAGGTGCCGATAACGTCATATTCCCAGGCGCCCAGCTGGGTCTTTGCCAAGGCGTCCTTGCTCTGACCGTGGAGACTCAGAAGCTGGAGACGCTTATAAATGGCTTCGTCGTCGATGCCCATAATGGTGTTCCAGGTCAATGCGCCGCCCTCTGCGGTGGTCAGGTTCTTCACCGCGTGGAAGGAGAAAGAGGAAAAGTCGGCAATGGCGCCGGCCATCACGCCCTCTCGCTGGGCACCGAAGGCGTGGGCGGTGTCTGCCAGGATGGCAATACGGCCCAGTGCTTTCTGAAGACCGGAATTGGGGCGGAAGAGCTTACTTTTGCGCAATACCATCGGGAAGAGTTTGCTGTAGTCACAGGGGATACCTGCCAGGTCTACGGCGATGATGGCCTTGGTGTTCTCGTTGATGGCGGCCTCTACGGCATCATAGTCCATTTCCAGAGAATCCTTCTGACTGTCGATCAGCACCAGCTTTGCGCCCACATGCTCCACTACGGAGGCGGAAGCGGTGTATGTATAGGCGGGAACGATGACCTCATCGCCGGGGCCGATACCCAATACCCGCAGCGCCATTTCTGCGCAGGCGGTCTGAGAGTTCAGACATACACACTTGTTCACACCCACATACTGGGCAATGTTGCGTTCCAGCTGCTTGGTCCGGGGACCGGTGGTGATCCAGCCGGAGCGCAGCGCTTCGGCGACCTCCTGCACCTCCAGCTCGGAGATGTCGGGAGGGGAGAAGGGGATGTTCATCTTTTCGGGAAAACGAGAGTCCATAATAATCGCTCCTTTTTAGGTTCAGCGGCCGCAAGACCGCAAAATGGTATATTAATACTTATAGCATTATACTATAATATAAAAAGAAAGGCAAGTTTTTTCGGCAAAAAGATGCATAAAAACCACTGTGTTTTCTTGTGATTATAGACAAGAAAAGCGGAAAAATCTGTCGAAAACAAAAAAGAACACAAAAAAACGCCACCTTCACAGGGAAGGTGGCGTATGGGGCAAATTGGTCAGAACTTTTCCTGGTAGCTGATTTTCACAGCGTCCTCGCCGTGAGCGTCCAGAAGATGCTTCTGGAAGGTGGAGATCAGGGGAGCCTCCTCGTTGTCCAGACCGTAAGCGATAACAACATGATTGTCACCCACGGTGGCGATCAGGAGTTTCTCGGGGAAGCCGCAGAACCACTGGGTGGTCATGATGGTGTCACGCATGGTCTTGGTGAAAGCAGCGATGTCGGTGCCATCCTTCATTTCCAGGGCAGCGCCGGTGAAGGAGTTCTGATTCATATGCATCATAGTTGCAGCACCGGTGATGTTCGCCATCTGATCCTGAGGAACATAGAGAATGGTCTGCAGGAAATCGCGGTTTTCCTTCATATCCACCACCATATCCAGGGAAGCGTTAAATACCACATCGTCCTTCTTATACTGGGCTACAGCGCCGGCCAGGATGGAGATGGGGGTGTAGGAGACTTCCTTCGGGGGCTCAGTGGGAGCGGGGGTGTCCTTGCCGGAGCAAGCGGCGCACAGGCCTACTACCATCACCAGCAGCATAAAGACAGCAATCAGTTTTTTCATTGTTTGTTTTCCTCCAAATTTTTGTGTTTATCCTTGCGCAGGGTAAGCACAAGGGTGAAAATGCCGATACCGGCAATAATTCCTAAGGTGTCGATGCCTACATCACGGATGTGGGGGCCCCGGTTGGGTACGATCAGCTGGATGCATTCATCAACAGTGCCAACCAAAATACCTATGGGCAGAGAGAAGAGATAGGGCTTTTGCAGCAGCTTCAGCAGCAGACTAAGCAAAAAGCCCAGAGAGCAAAATTCCAGGACATGGGCGATCTTGCGCAGGATTCCGTCTCCGGTGGGCATACCATCGGCGCCGTCGCCGGGAAACAAAAAGGCAAGAACGTCCCGGACAAAGTGGCTGATGGCCGCGGAAATGTGGCCGGGCAGCAGGGAATTGCCCCAAATGAACACCAAATTCACCGTCAGGGCAGCAATGCACAGACGGAGATTGCGCTTTCTTAGCATATCCATATCAGAGCACCATTACACCCATGGTTTCAAGCACACCCTCCACCAGGATCTTCAGACCCAGGAGGATCAGAATGGTGCCGCCTGCGATTTGGGCGGGTTTTTCGAATTTGCAGCCGAAGAGGTTGCCCAGCTTTACACCTGCGGTGCAGAACATAAAGGTGGTAACGCCGATCAGCAGTACGGCCAGGAAGATCTGGTTTTGCTCCAGCTGCATTGCCAGGCTGATGCCTACCGCCAATGCGTCGATGCTGGTGGCAATTGCCATTACGAACATCGTCTTAAAGGCAAGGTCATCGGTGTGATCTTCACAGTCGCAGCAACCGGACTTCAGTGCTTCTTTCAAAGTGTTAATACCAATGATGAGCAAAAGACCAAAAGCAACGAAATGGTCAAATGCTTCAATGACTCCGGCAAACAGGCTGCCCAGGAAAAAGCCGATGAGGGGCATCAGCGCCTGAAAACCGCCGAACCAGGCGCCACACACAAGGCCGTGGCGCAATTTGGCTTTTGGCATGGCAAGGCCTTTACATACGGACACCGCAAAGGCATCCATGCTGACACCTACCGCCAGCACAATCAGTTCCCATAAACCCATGTATGTTCCTCCGTCAATTCCTCGGGAGAGTATATCAGCAATTGATATCTATGTCAATAAAAAAGGCGGACCTTACAGAGCACACAATAACCTGGCAAGACCGGTGGTGACTGCAGCGCTGCGTTTTGCGGCCAGAGCTTCAAAGGTGGGGTAGTCCATATGGGCAGAGCCGTCGGCTTTGTCGGAGATGGCACGGATCACCACAAAGGGAATGCCGTTCTTCCAGGCGGCGTGGGCAATGGCGGCGCCCTCCATTTCTGTGCACAGCGCGCCGGTATTGGCAATGATGGAATCCTTCAAGGCGGGGTCACTGACAAACTGGTCGCCGCTGGCTATCCGACCAACCCGGCTGTGACCGGGATGTACAACCTCGGCTGCCTGCATAGCCAGGGCCTGCAGCGTCTCGTCGGCGGGGAAGGAATGCACCGGCATATCCGGGATCTGACCCACCTTGTAGGCAGGGTTCAGACCCTGACAGGTAAAGTCGTGATACATAGCATCCCGGCTGATGACGAAGTCACCGATGTCCAGTTCCGCACACAGAGAGCCGGCAATACCGGTGTTGACAATGTGCGTGACACAGAAACAGTCACACAAAGCCTGGGCGCACAGCGCGGCATTGACTTTGCCTACGCCGCACACTACGATCACCACAGGCATACCTTCCAGAATGCCTTCGTAAAAATCCATCCCAGCCATAGTTTTATGGGAAATGCCCTGTAATTGTGATTTTAAATGTTCCACTTCGACGCTCATAGCGCCGATGATACCTAATTTTTTCATAGGTCCTCCTTATGCGGGATAGACAAATCTGTCATCACCGGCTGTTTCTAACAGACGGACATATCGGTCGCCCCAATAATTTGCCATAGGCAGGTTCATATCCAGGTAATTGCCGCAGTCTTTGGCGCTGGCGCCGGGGACATCCCCTCGGAAATCCCGGATGAAACGGAAGGTCTCCAGCACCAGAGGGAGCACATCCCGACTGGTGAGGTCACCTGCAAGCAGCAGGTAAAAACCGGTGCGGCAGCCCATAGGACCGAAGTAGAGAACTTTATCCTTCCACACCGGATCGTTGCGCAGATAAGTAGCGGCCAGATGTTCCATAGTGTGGATCTCGGCCGTATTCATAACCGGCTCTGCGTTGGGGTCTGTGATCCGCAGATCGAAGGTGGTAACGGTTTGGCTACCAACCTTGTCCTGACGGGAGACGTAAAGACCCGGCCGGAGCAGAATGTGATCAATGGTAAAGCTGGTGATCTTTTCCATAGTTTTTCTCCTTATGCATAGTATATCCATTATAGCTTAATTTCAAAATGATTGCAACTTGCTTTTTTGATAAGGAATGGGTATAATTAAAGAGTAAAAAAACAGAGAAAGGGTGTTCAAAATGGAGCAACCCAGAAGAAAAATGAGAAAACGCACTCCGATGGAGGCCTTTAAGCAGGACCGCCTTCCCCTGATCATTGCGGCAGTGGCGGTAATCCTGATTCTGGTGTTTATCATCGGCTCTATCTGCCTGGCGGTGGAGCGGGGCAAGGCCAATAAGCGGCTTGCAAGAAAAGAGGCTGCGGAAAAAGCCCAGCATGAGCTGTGGGATAAAGAGCAGCACCAGGTGGCGGCGGAAGCAGACGCGCTGATGGCCCAGCTGGATTATGAGAAAGCGCTTGCGGTGCTGGAGGCGTTCGGGGGTGATCCTAAGGTCTATACCGCAGTGGGTACACGGCTGACCGATTGCCGCAATGCTATGGATACCATGGTGGTTTGGAACGACCCCGGTAAGGTGGTCAATCTTTCCTTCCAGATGCTGATCGCGGATACCGGCAGAGCCTTTAACTATCCGGTCTACGGCGGCTCTATCAATAAGAATTTCCTTACTGTGGAGGAGTTCGGCAAGCTCCTGCAGCAGATGTATGAAAGCGGCTATGTACTGGTGGACCGCCACGATATCGTGGAGACAAAGACTGCCGAGGATGGAACTTTGACGTATATTCCCAAGGAGTTGAAGCTGCCCGAGGGCAAGAAGCCTTTGATGCTCACCGAGACTAACGCTAACTATAATGCATACTTGGTAGACCCCAACGGGGACGGCCAGCCCGATGCCGAGGGCGCCGGCTTTGCGGCCAAGCTCATGGTGGATGAGGACGGCGTTTTCGTCAACGAACTGATGACCAAGGACGGGAAACTGGTGCGGGGCGATTACGATGTGGTGCCGATCCTGGAAAAGTTCATTGCCACCCACCCCGGTTTTTCCTATAAGGGCGCAAGAGCCACCATTGCCCTCACCGGCAAGGATGGCCTGTTCGGCTACCGCACCAATACCGGTGCAGATAAAGAAGCGGCTAAAAAGGTAGCTGACGCGCTGAAAGAGACCGGCTACACGCTGGCTTGCTACAGCTACGGCAACGAGGACTACAGCTATTTGGAGTTGGGCGGCGTGCAGAATGATCTGAAAAAGTGGGCCGAGGAAGTGGAACCCATCATCGGCAAGGTGGACACCTTCGTGTTTGCCCAGGGCGCAGATATCGGTGGTGCCGGTGCCTATAAGGGTGAGAAATTCAATACCCTTTATGAGGCGGGCTTCCGCTATTTTATAGGCTTCTGCGATAACGGCAAGGCCTGGGCCGGCGGGTATAAAGACTATTTCCGCCAGGGCCGGATCCTGGTCACAGCCGGTAATCTCAAGAGCCACGCCCAGTGGTTTGCGGGTATGTTTGACCCGGAGCTGGTGCTGGATGCGGCAAGACCGGCAATCAACTAAAAAGAAAAGAACCTGCACAGAGGTGCAGGTTCTTTTTTATATCTTCAAAATCAGCTGTGCAAACAGGAAATACACCAAAAGGGACAGGGCGTCCACGATGGAGGTAATAAAGGGACTGGCCATCACAGCCGGGTCCAGCTTCACTGCCTTTGCCAGCAGGGGCAGAATGCCGCCGATGACCTTTGCCACCAGCACCGTGACTGCCAGCGCCAGACATACCACCAAATTCACCGCCAGGGTGATGTCGTGATTGCCCAGCAAAAGCACGTCGATCAGCTGAATCTTCACAAAGCACACCACTGCCAGCACAATGCCGCAGATCACGGAGGTGCGGATCTCCTTCCACAAAACCCGCAGCAGGTCGGAAAATTCCAGCTCTCCCAAACTCAGACTGCGGATCACCGTAACGGAGGACTGAGAGCCGGAGTTACCGCCGGTACCCATCAGCATGGGGATAAAGGCGATCAGCACTGCCTGGGCAGCCAGGGCCTTTTCAAAGCCGTTGATGATCATACCGGTAAAGGTGGCGGATACCATCAGAAGCAGCAACCAGGGGATACGGTTCTTAAAAAGCTCCCACACACTGCTCTTGAGATAGGTCTTCTCAGAGGGAAGCATACCACCCATCATTTCGATATCCTCGGTGGCCTCTTCCTGCATAACGTCCATGGCGTCGTCGAAGGTAACGATACCCACCATACGGTTTTCGTTATCCACAACGGGCAGGGCCAAAAAGTCGTATTTACTGAACATCCGGGCCACTTCTTCCTGGTCGGTGTGGGTGGTGACGGAGATCAGATTGGTTAACATAATATCTTCTACCGGGGTATCGTCGTCTTCTGCCAGAAGCAGATCCTTCACGGTCACAAGGCCTAAAAGCTTTCGACCTTCGGTGACATAGCAGGTGTAGATGGTCTCCTTGTCCACGCCCTGACGGCGAATCCGCAGGATGGCCTCTTCCACGGTCATTTGGGGTCGCAGAGAGACGTATTCCGTGGTCATAATGGAGCCGGCGGAATTTTCGGGATAGCGGAGGATCTGGTTGATGGACTTGCGCATTTCGGGATCTGCCTGCTTCAGGATACGCTTGACCACATTGGCCGGCATTTCCTCTACAAGGTCTGCGGCATCGTCCACATACAGTTCATCCACAATTTCTTTCAGCTCATTATCGGAAAAGCCCCGAATCAGCAGCTCCTGCTGGTCGGGTTCCATTTCCACAAAGGTCTCTGCCGCCAGCTCCTTGGGAAGCAGGCGGAACAGGAGGGGAATGCGTTCCTCCTCCAGAGAGGTAAAGACTGCGGCAATATCCGCAGGGTTCATAGTTTGGAGGATGTCACGCAGGGTGGCATATTTTTTATCCTCCAGCATGGTAAGCAATGCTTTTTCTACGATTTCAAATCGTTCTGCCATAGGCGTTCCTCCTTCATTTTTTATGAAGGCAAAACACCGGGAAAAGGTCAGCGCCACCACAGGCGCTGCATACTACTTCGGCCCGGTATATTGCCACTACTGCCAGCGTCCATGGTTTTCCCTCCTTTAGTGCACAGATACAGTTATTCTATACTCCCCAAAAGACCTTGTCAACCCATCCCGGTACTTGAAAAACAGAAAAATCCCTGTTATAATGGTATAAATTTTTGCTCCGGGAGGGATCTGGGTGAATATTATTATTGCAGGTGGTGGCAAGGTTGGTCTGTCTCTGGCGCAAAAATTGGCGGCAGAGGGACACAGCCTGACTTTGATCGACCGGGATCAGAGCGTACTGAGAGCAGCAGTGGAGCAGTTGGATGCCATTGGGGTATCCGGAAACTGCGCCTCCAGAGAGATTCTGCTCCGGGGTGGCGTCAAGGAGGCAGATCTTTTGATCGCCACAGCCAGCGCCGATGAGGTGAATCTGCTTTGTTGCATGACAGCTCACGGTATCAATCCCAATTTACATACCATTGCCCGTATCCGCACCCCGGAATACACCCAGCAGGTCATGACTATGCGGGAGACCTTCCCGCTGTCTTTGACGGTAAATCCTGAGCATCGGGCAGCAACAGAGATTCAGCGCCTTTTGCGGTATCCGGGTTTCTTGCGCCGAGACACCTTTGCCAAGGGCAGAGCGGAGATCGTGGAACTTCGCATTGACAGCCGCAGTAAGCTGTGCAATGTGGCGCTGAGCCAGATGAGTGATGTGGTGAAGTGCCGGGTGCTGGTGTGCGCGGTTCTTCGGGCCGGCTCTGCAGTGGCTCCCAGCGGCAATTTTGTACTGCAGGAGGGTGACCGGATCTTCGTGACCGCACCCACCTCCGATTTGGAACTGATGCTGAAGAACCTGGGTGTGATTACCCGTAAAGTCCGAAAAGTCCTCCTGTGCGGCGGCGGCCGTGTCAGCTATTATTTGGCAGATATGCTGGAGAGCAGCAAAATCGGCGTAAAGATTCTGGAAAAAGACCCCAAACGCTGCCGGGATCTGGCAGAGACTTTATCTCAGAGTCAGGTGATTTGCGGCGATTGCAGTGATTATGCATTTTTGGAAGAGCAGGGAGTACAGGACTATGATGCGCTGGTAAGTCTGACAGGTATGGACGAAAGCAATATGATCATATCACTGTATGCGGCCAGTCAGGGCGTGCCTCAGGTGATCACCAAAATCGGCCGTTCCGAAAACGGTTCCATTGCAGACCATATTGCCTTAGGCAGTACCATTTGTCCCACGGAGCTGTGCTGCAATATTATTGTCCGGTATGTCCGGGCTATGCAAAACCAAACCGGTGCGGCAGTGTCGATCCATTCCATTGCCGACGGTCAGGCTGAAGCGGTGGAATTTTTGGTGGATGAGAAGACTCGTAACTGCGGCGTCCCTCTGAAGCAGATGAAGCTGCGACCCAATGTACTGATCGTGAACATCACCCGGGGTACAGACACCCAGATTCCCGGCGGTGACTCTTTTTTCCAGCCCGGGGATACCATCGTGGTGGTTACCAGCGCTCAGGGCGCACTGCAACAGATCAATGACATTTTTGCCTGAGGAAGCTGTATGAATTATAAGATGATGGGGCGGTTTATCGCCCAGATACTGCTGATTGAGGCAGTATTCCTGATTCCGGCGCTTTGTATCAGCCTGGGATATGGGGAGTACGCTGCGGTGATAGCCTTTTTGGAGACTATGGCGGTAGCGTTGGCAGCCGGTGGCCTGCTGTATTTGTTTTGCGGCAAGTCGGGGCGCCTGTTCGGTATCCAGGAAGGCTTTTTGAGCGTGGGTTTCGGATGGATTGCGCTTTCCTTGGTGGGTTGCTTGCCTTTTGTGCTTTCCGGTGCGATTCCCAAGTTTATCGATGCGTTTTTTGAGATCGTTTCCGGTTTTACAACCACCGGCGCATCTATTTTGTCGGACGTGGAAGGCTTGCCGAAGGGCCTGCTGTATTGGCGTAGTTTCAGCCACTGGGTAGGCGGTATGGGCGTGCTGGTGTTTTTGCTGGCAGTGTCTCCCAGCGGTAAGGGCGGCGGCTTTACGATGCATCTTCTGCGGGCGGAAAGCCCCGGTCCCGATGTGGGCAAGCTGGTGCCGAAAATGCGGCAGACTGCGATGATTCTTTACCTGATCTATATCGCGATGACGGTCCTTAACATTATTTTCCTGCTGGCAGGCAGATTGCCTGTGCTGGATGCGGTGTGTATTGCTTTTGGCACGGCGGGTACCGGCGGTTTCGGCGTCTATAATGATTCCCTTGCATCCTGCTCGCCTTATGTGATCAATGTCACTACGGCCTTTATGTTACTGTTCGGCGTGAACTTCAGCTGCTATTATCTTTTGCTTTTGCGCCAGTTTAAATCTGTGGTGAAGGATGAAGAGCTGCGATTGTATGTTCTGATTGCCGCAGTGGCCACAGCGCTGATCGGTATCAATATCTACAATAAAAGCAGCGCGCTGTACGATACCGTAGGAGAGACGATAATGCACTCTGCATTCCAGGTCTCTTCCATTATGACGACCACCGGCTTTTCCACGGTGGACTTTAACCTGTGGCCTGCGTTTTCCAAGGGTATTTTGCTGACGCTGATGGTGATCGGTGCCTGCGCCGGTTCTACCGGCGGCGGCATCAAGGTGGCCCGTGTGCTGCTGATCTTTAAGAGCCTGCGTCGGAATATCCGCCAGACCCTGAATCCTAAAAAAGTTCAGGTGGTCCGCAATAACGGCGGTGCTGTGGATGAGCAGGTGATCACCAATACCAATGCCTATCTGGCAGCCTATGTGATCATTGTGGTGGTCAGCTTTTTAGTGGTGTCGCTGGATAAGTTCTCCGTGGAGACCAATATTTCCGCGGTGCTGGCTTGCTTCAACAATATTGGTCC
Organism: Faecousia sp.; assembly: GCA_045594845.1. Lineage (GTDB taxonomy): Bacteria > Bacillota > Clostridia > Oscillospirales > Oscillospiraceae > Faecousia. The sequence goes on from JAZNZH010000049.1 coordinate 64,349, forward strand.
CGGTATGGATGCGGTAGGTCCGATGACGAATTATTCCGCATACAGCACTCTTTCAAAGGCTATCCTTGCGGTGGATATGCTGGCAGGCCGTCTGGAGATCTTCCCGATTCTGGTATTATTTTCCCGCAGTGCTTGGTCCCGCAGATGATTTTTATAGAAAAGCGAGAGTTTGGAGCCTTTTTTCCGATGGAAAAAAGGCTCCCTTTTTGTGTAAATTTGTAGAAATACATAAAAATTTTGCAAAAAATTTAGTTTTTATGGCAAATCTATGAAAAGTTGCTTTTTTTCAAGAAAAAAGTATTGATTTTAGGGCATTTTTCGCATACAATAGGTGCACTGTGGACTTTTTGAGGAAACAGAGGTGAACGTATTGCTGAACATTGTACTGGTTGAGCCGGAGATTCCTCAGAATTGCGGCAATATTGCCCGGACCTGCGCGGCTACCGGCGCCCGGCTGCATCTGATCCATCCGCTGGGGTTTGATGTGTCGGAAAAGGCAGTCAAACGCGCTGGCCTGGACTATTGGCATCTGGTGCAGGTTTATGAATACGATAACCTGAAAGACTTCTTCGAGAAAAATCAGGTGCAGCAGATGTGGTGTCTTTCCACAAAGGCTCCCAGAAGCTACACCGAAGCAAAGTTTCAGGACGAGTGCTACCTGTTCTTCGGCAAGGAGACCAAGGGTCTGCCGGAGGATTTTCTGCAGGCCCACCGGGATGCATGCATCCGGCTGCCAATGCGGCAGGAGGCCAGAAGCCTGAATTTGTCCAATGCGGTGGCCATCACCGTTTTTGAAGCTCTGCGGCAGCTGGACTTTCCCGGCCTGCAGGACTACGGCAAAATGAAATGATAATGAAAATTTAATCAGGGAGGAACCACAATGAACTACAACAAGAAATCCATTGAGGATATTGAGGTAGCCGGCAAGCGCGTTCTGTGCCGCTGCGACTTCAACGTTCCCACCAAGGAAGGCAAGATCACTTCCGACAAGCGTATCGTTGCCGCAATGCCCACCATCGAGTACCTGGTCAATAAGGGCGCTAAGGTCATTCTCTGCTCCCATATGGGTAAGCCCAAGGGTGAGTGGAAGCCCGAGCTGAGCCTGAAGATCGTGGCTGACCGCCTCAGCGAGCTGCTGGGTAAAGAAGTGGTTATGGCCAACGATGTGGCAGGCGAGGATGCAAAGACAAAGGCTGCTGCTCTGAAGGATGGCGACGTCATGCTGCTGGAGAACACCCGTTATATCAAGGGTGAGACCAAGAACGATCCCGAGCTTTCCAAGGCTCTGGCTGACCTGGCTGATATCTTTGTTAACGATGCTTTCGGCACCGCACACCGCGCTCACTCCTCCACCGCCGGCGTAGCAGACTACCTGCCTGCTGTTTCCGGTTACCTGGTGCAGAAGGAAGTTTCCATTATGGGTAAGGCTCTGGCCAATCCCGAGCGTCCCTTCGTTGCCATCCTGGGCGGCGCTAAGGTTTCCGACAAGCTGAACGTTATCAACAACCTGCTGGAAAAGGTTGACACCCTGATCATCGGCGGCGGTATGGCTTACACCTTCCTGGCTGCACAGGGTCTGACCGTTGGTAAGTCCCTGGTGGACAACGAGAAGCTGGAGTACTGCAAGGAAATGATGGCAAAGGCTGAGGCTAAGGGCGTAAAGCTCCTGCTGCCTGTGGACACTGCTGTTGCAGATTCCTTCCCCTCTCCCATCGATGCTGAGATCCCTGTTGAATATGTGGATTGCACCGCAATTCCTGCTGACAAGATGGGTCTGGATATCGGTCCCAAGGCTGCTGCTGAGTTTGCCGCAGCTGCCAAGGCTGCCAAGACCGTGGTTTGGAACGGCCCCATGGGCGTGTTCGAGAACCCTGTGCTGGCTAAGGGTACCATCGCAGTTGCTCAGGCTCTGGCCGACAGCGACGCTGTGACCATCGTTGGCGGCGGCGACAGCGCTGCAGCTTGCGAGCAGCTGGGCTTTGCTTCTCAGATCACCCACATTTCCACCGGCGGCGGCGCTTCCCTGGAGTTCCTGGAAGGCCTGGAGCTGCCCGGTATCGCTTGCCTGGAAGACAAATAATTAAAGAAAACCTTTCACCGCAGAGCGGAGGAAAACCTCCGCTCTGCCCCAATTTTGTAAACAACATCGTATTTGCGATGCGTATATAGTAAGGAGATAATAGTTATGAACAGAAAGTACCGCAAGACTGTCATCGCCGGTAACTGGAAGATGAACAAGACCCCCAGCGAGACCAAGGAATTTATGACCCAGTTCAAGGCCATCCTGCCCAAGGGCCGCTGGTGTGATATCGCTCTGTGCGTTCCCGCAGTGTGCATTCCCGCTGCTTACCGCGCTATGCGTGAGACCCGCGTGGGTATCGGTGCAGAGAACTGCCATGCAGCTGCATCCGGCGCATACACCGGTGAGATCGCTGCCAATATGCTGGTGGACGCCGGCTGTAAGTACGTAATCATCGGCCACTCCGAGCGCCGTGAGATGGGCGAGACCGACGCAATGGTCAACGCCAAGGTCCAGGCTGCTCTGGAAGCAGGTCTGATCCCCATCCTGTGCTGTGGCGAGACCCTGGCACAGCGCGAGAGCGGCATCACCGCTGAGCACATCACCATGCAGATCAAGCTGGGTCTGCAGAACATTCCCGAAGAGAAGGTTCGCAAGGTGATCATCGCCTATGAGCCCATCTGGGCCATCGGCACCGGCCTGACCGCTACCCCCGAGCAGGCTGAGGAGGTTTGCGAAATGATCCGTTCTGTGGTCCGCAAGCTGTACACCTCCAAGACCGCCCGTGCTACCTCCATCCTGTACGGCGGCAGCATGAACGAGAAGAACGCCTACGAGCTGCTGGCTCAGCCCGACATCGACGGCGGCCTGATCGGCGGCGCTTCCCTGGTTCCCGAGAAGTTCGTTAAGATCATCGAGGCAGCCAACCAGCCCATCGTGTAATTGAAAAGAGGCAGTCTGCGGACTGCCTCTTTTTTATAATGAGCAATTGACAATTGTCGGCTGACAATGTATCCTTAAATAAAAGTGTCGATTGCTTGGAGAGATACTATGGAAACGTTGATTTTGAAAGCCAATGAGGCAAAAGTTGCCCAAGTTGCTGCAAATTTCATAAAAGCGGGCGATCTGGTGGCGCTGCCTACCGAGACGGTTTACGGCCTGGGCGCCAACGGCCTGGATCCGGAAGCGGTGGCAAAGATTTTCCATGTCAAAGGACGGCCCCAGGATAATCCTCTGATCCTCCATATTGCCGACCCGGAGCAGATGGAGCTGTTCTGTAAGGAAATTCCGGAAAGCGCCTGGCGTTTAGCGGAGAGCTTTTGGCCCGGTCCGCTGACCATGGTGCTGCCTGCAAAGGAGATCGTGCCCAAATGTACCACGGCAGGTCTGCCTACGGTGGCGGTACGATGCCCGGACTGCGAGATCACCCGGAACATTATCCGCAAAGCAGGCCTGCCTGTGGCGGCGCCTTCGGCCAATATTTCCGGCAAACCCTCCACAACTTCTGCCCAGCATGTTTTTGATGATCATAACGGAAAAATTCCGCTGATCGTGGACGGCGGCCCCTGCCGTGTGGGCGTGGAGTCCACCATTATCGATTTGACGGAAAATCCTCCCCGGCTTTTGCGCCCCGGCGGCATTACCCCCGAGCAGCTGACTGAGGTTCTGGGAGAGATCACGGTGGATAAAGCCGTTACCGCCCAGATCGATCACGATGCTGTGGTGAAAGCCCCCGGTATGAAATACCGTCATTATGCCCCCCAATGCCAGGTGCTGATCGTGTCCGGCAGTCGGGAACAGGCGGCGGAGTATATTCATAAGGTATGGCAGCCCGGTGACCGGGTGCTGTGTTTCCGGGAGGAACTGGCGTTGTATGCCGATTGCGCCCCCCTGGCCTACGGCGAAGAGGGAAATGTGAACACCCTGTCTGCCGGTCTGTTTGAAGCGCTGCGGATCCTGGATGACCCCAATGTGAGGACGGTCTATGCCCGTTGCCCGGAGGGTGGCGGTGTGGCCTACGCGGTGCAGAACCGACTGAAAAAGGCAGCGGCATTTCGTATCATTGACCCGGAGGTGGGCGTATGATCATTGGAATCACCGGCGGCACCGGCAGCGGCAAGACCACCTTTTTGAAAGTGGTGGAAGAGATCGGCGGTCTGGCGCTGGACTGCGATGCCATTTATCACGAATTACTGAAAACCGATAAAGACCTGCTGGACGCCATAGAAGCCCGGTTTCCCGGCACGGTAAAAGAGGGCGAACTTGACAGAAAAGCATTGGGAAATCTTGTGTTTTCCGATGAGGTGGCGCTGCAGGAGCTGAATAAGATCACCCACAGCGCGGTAAAATCAGAAGTACTGCAGCGGCTCCAAAATGCCCCCGATCTGGTGGCGATCGATGCCATCGGCCTTTTTGAAAGCGGACTGAACGAACTGTGTGACACCACTGTGGCGGTGATCGCCCCTATCAAAATGCAGATCGAGAGGGTCTGTCAGCGGGACGGCGTTTCTTTTGCGTACGCAAAGAAGCGCATCTTTGCCCAAAAACAGCCCAAGACCTACGCATCCCTGTGTGACTATCAGCTGCACAATGACAAAACGGAAGAAGCTTTTCGGGAAAAATGCCTTGCTTTTTTACGCCGTCAGATTATAATGAAATAAAAACCGTAAAGGAGAATGAATATGACCACTGAAGAACTGCGCAAAGAGCTGCTGGCCGAAAAGAAAAACGGCTATACCCGCATCACTGCGGAGCAGAAGGAAGAAATGAACGCTTACTGCAAGCGTTATATGGCATTTATGGATGCCTGCAAGACCGAGCGGGAAGCTACCGCCTGGGCAGTTGCTGAGGCCGAGAAAAACGGCTTTAAGCCCTTTACCCCCGGAATGGACGCAAAGCCCGGCGATAAGATCTACTACAACAACCGGGGCAAGGCCATTGCTCTGGCTGTGGTGGGTAAGGAATCCCTGGCAAAGGGCGCCAATATTTGCGCTGCTCACGTGGATTCTCCCCGTATGGACATTAAGCCCAATCCCCTCTACGAGGACGGCGAGATCGCATACCTGAAGACCCATTACTATGGTGGTATCAAGAAGTACCAGTGGCCCACTGTGGAGCTGGCACTCCACGGCGTTGTCTGCCGCAAGGATGGCACGACTGTGCAGGTGAACATCGGCGAGGACGCCGGTGATCCCGTGCTGATGGTGTCTGATCTGCTGATCCATCTGGCAAGCGACCAGATGCAGAAGACTGCTGCCCAGGTCATTGCCGGTGAGCAGTTGAATGTGATCATGGGTACTGAGCCCATCGAGGGCGAGGGCAGCGACCTGGTGAAGCTGAATATTATGAAGCTGCTGAACGAGAAGTACGGTATTACCGAGCCTGACTTCCTGTCTGCTGAGCTGAATGTGGTGCCTGCGGGCAAGTGCCGTGAGGTGGGTCTGGACCGCAGCCTGATCAGCGCCTACGGCCACGACGACCGGGTCTGCTCCTACGCAGAGCTGGAAGCCCTGTTCACCATCGACACTCCCAACAAGACCGCTGTCTGTATCCTGGCTGACAAGGAAGAAATCGGCTCTGTGGGCGTTTCCGGTATGCAGAGCGCTTACTTTGAGCATTTCATGGGCGCAATGTGCGACGCCCAGGGTGTCAAGCTGGAGGACTGCTTTGCCAACTCCTTCTGCCTGTCCGCTGACGTTTCCAACGCCTTCGATCCCAACTTCCCCGAGACTGTGGACCGCCGCAACAATTCTCAGCTGAACTACGGTGTTTCCATATGCAAGTACACCGGTTCCCGGGGTAAGGGCGGCGCAAGCGATGCCTCCGCTGAGGCAATGTGCCACATCCGCAAGACCTTCGACGATGCCGGTGTTATCTGGCAGATCGCAACCCTGGGTAAAGTTGACCAGGGCGGTGGCGGCACTGTGGCAGCTTACATGGCCAACCGGAACATCGTCACTGTGGACGCAGGTGTGCCTGTGCTGAGCATGCACGCACCTCTGGAACTGGTCAGCAAGCTGGACTGCTACGAGACCATGCTGGCCTGCAAGGCTATCTACCTGGCATAATAAAAAAGCACCGGAGTTTCTTCCGGTGCTTTTCTTTTATTGCCAGTCTGGGATGATGGTTTCCCGCAGGGGGAGTGTGTGAAGAATTTCTGATGTAATGGCGCGGAATTCTCCAATATCTGTGGTTTTTCGCAGCCTTTTTCCAAGTTTTTCGCTGTTTTCAAATTTGCACAAAAGCATATGCCATTGCTCTTTCATCCGGAACATTGCATTCCGTGGGCCGCCGAAATTTTCCACATATTCCTGCAGGAGTTCGGCTAAAAATGCGGCCAATGTTTCCCGCTGAGTGCCGCCGTCTGTCAGCATACCCGGGTCGGCAATGAGACCCCGGCCCAGCATCACCGCACTCACTGTGGGGAATGCCTTGCTGAAGGCTTCAATTTGCTTTTTGGAGCAGAGATTACCGTTAAAGCACAGGGGGCTTTTGCTGTTGGCTACGGCGTAGCGGAAAACATCCATATCCACAGCCCCGCTGTAAAATGCTTTGCGGACCCGGGGGTGGATGATCAGCTCCCGGATGGGGTAGCGGTTGAAGATCTCCAGAATTTCAGAAAATTCTTCCGGGCTTTCAAAGCCGATCCGGGTCTTTACGGAAACCGGCACAGGGGTACTTGCAAACACACATTCCAAAAACGAATCCAAATGCTCCGGCTCCCGGAGCATACCGGAACCCTTCCCTTTGGCGGTGACAGTGCCGGAGGGGCAGCCCACATTCAGATTTACTTCCTCATAGCCTAGGTTTGCGCACTGCTGCGCCATCCACAGAAAATCCTCCGGGACTTTGGTCAGCAGCTGGGGGACTAAGGGAAAGTCCGGCTTTTCCAGCTCCCGCTGCTCTTTGGGAGTGAGACTGCGGTGCACAGTGGGGGAGAGAAAAGGGGTGTAGTACCGGTCTATACCGGGGAAATGTTTGTGATGTACCCGGCGGTAAATGCAGTCGGTAATGCCCTCCATAGGGGCGAAATAAACGTTCATAATCAATATCTCTCTAAGAAAGCGGGGAGGGCCGATGCCCTCCCCGCATATTTATACTTCTGCGATCACGGGCAGGATCATGGGGTTGCGCTTGGTGGTCTTGAACAAATAACCGGAAAGGTCGTGCTTGATGGCGGTCTTCAGCATAGCAAAATCCCGGACACGGCGTTTGCCGCAGCGCTCAATGGCCTCCAGCGCCACCAAACGCATTTCCTCCATCAGCTCTTCGGATTCTTTCACATACACAAAGCCGCGGGTAATGATATCCGGGCCGGTGACTACGGATCCGTCCATGCTGGAAATGTTCACAAACACCACGATCATGCCGTCCTGGGCCAGGTGCTTTCGGTCCCGGAGCACCACACTGCCCACATCGCCCACGCCGGTGCCGTCCACAAAGACCTTGCCGGCAGGCACAGAGCCGTTGATCTTGCAATTTTTGGAGGTGAACTCGAATATATCGCCGATCTCGCCGATACGGACATTCTTGGGGGAGCAGCCCATCAGCACCGCCAGTTTGCCGTGAATCTGCAGGTGACGCTGTTCGCCGTGAACGGGGATAAAGAACCGGGGCTTGGTGAGGGCATGAATGATCTTCAGCTCCTCCTGGCAGGCGTGTCCGGAGACGTGGAGCCCTTCGCCTTTTTCATAGACTACTTCTGCGCCCTTGCGGTACAGCTCGTTGATGATCTTGGACACGGCCTTTTCGTTGCCGGGAATGGCGGAGGCGGAAATAATGATTCGGTCGCCAGTGGAGATCTCGATCTGTTTATGGGTGGAAAATGCCATTCGGTACAGGGCGGACATATTCTCACCCTGAGAGCCGGTGGAGACGATGACCACCTTGTTTTTTGGCAGACTCTTGGTGGCTGCCAGGTCTACGATCAGACCGGCAGGCACTTTGATATAGCCCAGTTCCTGGGCAACTTTCAGCATATTTTCCATACTTCTGCCGGATACAGCCACTTTGCGGCCGTAGCGGTTGGCAGTGTTCAGAACCGCCTGGATCCGGTGCATATTGGAGGCAAAAGTGGTGACGATGATCCGCTGGTCGCAGTTCTTGAACTGCCGGTCCAGACCCTCAGCAACCACATTTTCGCTGGGGGTGTAGCCGGGGCGTTCCACGTTGGTGGAGTCGCATAGCAGGGCAAGGACGCCTTCGTTGCCCAGCTGACCGAACCGGGTCAGATCGGTCATACCGTCCTTTGCGGTGGGGTCGATCTTAAAGTCGCCGGTCATTACCACAGTGCCTACAGGGGTGTGGATGGCCAGCGCTACTGCATCGCTGATGGAGTGGTTCACGTGGATAAATTCCACGGAGAAGCAGCCGGCCTTGACCACGTCGCCGGGCTTGTGGGTGATCAGCTTTACAGCGTCTTCCAGCCGGTGTTCTTCCAGCTTCAGCCGGATCAGACCGCAGGTCATAGCAGTGCCGTGAATGGGGCAGACCACTTGCTGCATACAGTAGGGGATAGAGCCGATGTGGTCTTCGTGACCGTGGGTAATGAACATACCCCGCAGCTTCTTTGCATTCTGCACCAGGTAGGAAAAGTCGGGGATCACCAGATCTACGCCGTACATATCTTCGTCCGGGAAGCCGACGCCGCAGTCCACCACGATCATATCCTTGCCGTATTCCAAAACAGTGATGTTCTTGCCGATCTCATCCAGACCGCCAAGGGGAATGATTTTCAGTTTCTCAGCCAATGTATAAAAACTCCTTTCGAAATAAAACGCATGAAAAAGCAGGCAACCGCTTTTACGGCTTTTTCGACTCTGTATAGCCGAAAAGCACGAAAAAAACGCCTGCTTTTTGTTGTTAAGTACCGGTTTGCCGGGGTGCACAACCCTTGCCCCCGCGCTGTCTTTGAGTATTATAGCATATTTTCATCCCCTTGTATACAAAAAACTTTCCTAAAAAGCCGACAAAATCACCCCGGTTTTTTGGAAAAATAGTGAAAAGATTCTTGCACCGGGAGTGAGGATTTGTTATAATGGAGTATAATTATGGGAAAGTATATCCTTTCGTAAGGAGGCGTGTTTTGTGAGGAAACGGATAAGCCGCTTATTGAACCCCGGCGCAGGCGTATTTTTTGTGTTTTTGTTCGGGTTCGCGGCTGTGGCTGTGGTGCTGCGGCAGTATCTGCTGGCAGCAGGTGAATTTGCCGTTGCGGCGCTGGTTTTGGTGTTTTATTTGGTGAGCCGTAAAAAGCGCAGAAAGCAGATCGAGAATTTCCTTCGGCGCAATGTGGAGCATCAGCCGGATATCGGTCAGCCGGGAGATCCCTTCCCTATGCTGGTGATCCGGATCGCAGACGGCGGCATCGTTTATGCCAACCAGAATTTTATCCATAGGGTCGGTTTCCAGGACGCCATGCGGGAGTTCAACATCTCGGAGGTGCTGCCCGGTTTTTCCACCGATTGGTTGCTTTCCGGCAAGCACGAGTATCCCCACGATGTGTCCCTGGATGGACGGCGTTACCGCATCTACGGTTCTGCGCTCCCGGTGGAGGATGCCCGGCAGACCCATCTGGGAATTTTGTATCTGACCGATCTGACGGAAATGTATCAGATTCGGGATGAGTATATCCGTTCCCGTCCTGTGGTATCCATCATTTTGGTGGATAACTATGAGGAACTGACCAAAAATCTGTCCGAAGGCGCGATCTCCGCTATGAACGCCAAGATCAACGATGCCATCACCTCCTGGACGGAGGGGTATCACGGTCTGCTGCGGCGGCTGGAAAAGAACCGGTTTTTGCTGGTATTTGAAAAGCGGGATCTGAAGCGGGCGGAGGAGGATAAATTCTCTCTGCTGGAGGACATTCACGAGATCACCAACCCCTCCGGTCTGGCGGCATCCATCTCCTTCGGTTTGGGCGTGGATGGTGATACCTTTGAGGAAAGCTATGAATTTGCAGCCCTGTCCATCGAAATGGCTCTGAGCCGCGGCGGCGACCAGGCTGTGGTCAAGGACCGGGTGAATTTTGAGTTCTACGGCGGCCGCACCAAAGAGGCGGACCATCGCAGTAAGGTTCGTTCCAGAGTCACCGCCAACTCCATGATGGAGCTGATCGGCGGCAGCAGCAAGGTGTTTATCATGGGTCACAGAAATGCGGACCTGGACTCCGTTGGCGCTGCTGTGGGTGTGCGCAGCCTTTGCCGCAAAAAGGGCAAGGATGCCTACATCGTGCTGGATGAAGAAAACAATGTGGCCAGCCGGCTCATCGAGGAGATCCGGCAGGTGCCTGAGTATAAGGATGCCTTTATCTCCGGTCAGGATGCGCTGCTGCTTTGCGATACCCGCAGCACCCTGATCGTGGTGGATACCAACCGGCCGGACCAGGTGGAGTGCAGACCTCTGCTGGAGGCCATTCCCAAGGTTTGTGTGGTGGACCATCACCGCCGGGCAGCGGATTACATCAAGACCGTGGTGGTCAACCTCCACGAGCCTTATGCATCTTCCGCTTCCGAACTGGTAACGGAGATTCTCCAGTATGCCCTGGAGAAGAAGGATGTGTTGCCCATCGAGGCAAAGAGCCTGATGGCAGGTATCTTCCTGGATACCAAGAGCTTCAATGTCCGCACCGGCGAGCGTACCTTTGAGGCCGCCGCTTACCTGCGTCAGCTGGGCGCAGACACAGTGGATGTAAAGAAGCTGTTCCAGAACGATTACCAGGATACCATGAGCAAGTATCAGATTCTCAAGGCTGTTCGTCTCTACCGGGATGAATTGGCGGTGGCTGCACTGAAGACCCCCACTACCCGGGCCCTGGCGGCCCAGGCGGCAGATGAGATGCTGAATATCTCCGGTATCACCGCTTCCTTTGTGCTGTATCCCGACGGTGACCGGGTGATCATTTCCGCCCGTTCCATCGGTGATGCCAACGTGCAGATGATCCTGGAGCCCTTGGGCGGCGGCGGCAATACCGCCACAGCCGGCGCGCAGCTTCCCAATTGCACGGTTTCCCAGGCGCTGGACCGTCTGGTGGAATCCATCGACCGATTCTATGAAAGTTAAGGAGTAATACCATGAAAGTTATTTTGTTGCAGGATGTAAAAGGCAAGGGCAAAAAGGGCCAGATGATCGAGGTTTCCGACGGTTACGCAAGAAACTATATGCTGCCCCGGAAATTGGCCCAGGAGGCTACTGCCGATAATATCAATACGATGCGAATGAACGATAAGGCTGCCGCAGAGAAGGCTGCCAAGGAGCGCGCCGAGGCTATGGAGGTCTCCAAGCGCCTGCGGGATATGATCCTGGAAGTCACCGCCAAGGGCGGCGGCAGCGGTAAGCTGTTCGGCTCTGTTACCAACCAGGAAATCGCAGATGCCCTGAAAGCAAAGACCGGCATTGCTCTGGATAAGCGAAAGATCGTGATCTCCGATCCTATTAAGAATGTGGGCACTTACACTGTGCAGTGCAAGCTGGGCTATGAGATCACTGCACCTCTGACTGTAAAGATTATCGAGGGCTAATACGAACCCGAAAGGATATACCGTTATGGAAGAAGAATTGTTGACCCGGCAGCAGCCCCATTCCCTGGAGGCTGAGCAGGCGGTCTTAGGCGCGATCCTCATTGACAGTCGCTGCGTGGATGAGGTCATCGGCATTTTGCGTCCGGAGGATTTCTACCAGAAGCAGAACCGGGAGATCTACGAGACCGTATACACAATGTTTAATTTCTCCCAGAGTATCGACCCGGTCACAGTACTGGAAAAGATGCGGGAGCTGGGTGTGTTCCACGACAATTCCAGAGACTACATCCGTCAGCTGATGGAGATCACTCCCACCGCCGCCAATGTGGTGCGTTATGCCAACATTGTCCGGGATAAGGCCATGCTCCGCGGTTTGGGTGACGCCTCCAGTGACATTTCCCAGATGGTCTACGAACAGGTGGGTACGCCTGCGGAGATCCTGGAAAGCGCGGAAAAGAAGATCTACGCTCTGCGTAAGGGCGAGAGGGGCGACTCTCTGGAGCATATCGGCGTGACCATGCACAAGGTCTTTGACCGGCTCCGTGAGCTCAGTGAATCCGGCTCCGGTATCCCCGGCCTCTCCACCGGCATGGTGGATCTGGACCGGCAGATCAACGGTCTGAATAAGTCCGACCTGGTGCTGGTGGCTGCCCGTCCTGCTATGGGTAAGACTGCCTTTGCGTTGAACCTTGCCCTGAATGTGGCAAAGAAATATAAGCACACCGTAGCGGTGTTTTCGCTGGAAATGTCCCGGGAGCAGCTGGCAATGCGCCTTTTGGCTATGGAAGGCTGCGTGGACGGCAAGCAGATCGCTACCGGTCAGCTTTCCGCCGACGAGTGGAGCCGGCTGTCTATGGCGGCGGTTTCTCTGAGTGAGACCGATATCCGCGTGGATGACAACCCCTCTATCACCGTGGCGGAAATGAACGCCAAGTGCCGCCGGATCGAAAATCTCGGCCTGGTGGTGGTGGACTACCTGCAGCTGATGAACGGCTCCGGCTACGGCAAGGGCGGCGACAGCCGTGTGAACGTGGTCAGTGAGATCTCCCGCAGTCTGAAGATTATGGCGAAAGAGCTGAATGTTCCCGTAGTGTGCCTCAGTCAGCTGTCCCGTGGTCCGGAGGGCCGACCCGACAAGCGGCCTATGCTCAGTGACCTCCGCGAATCCGGAGCTATCGAGCAGGACGCCGACGAGGTTATGTTCCTGTACCGTGATGATTATTACCATGAGGATTCTGAGGATAAGGGCATTGCCGAGTGTATCGTGCAGAAGAACCGTCACGGCGAGACCGGTACGGTAAAGCTCCAATGGATCCCCCAATATCAGACGTTTGCTGATCGGGAGTGGAAGCATGTTGAATAAGGTCCACCGCCTGATCGGTCGTTATGAGATGTTGACGCCGGGGGATACTGTGTTTTGCGCGGTGTCCGGCGGTGCAGACTCCATGTCTCTTTTGTGGGCGCTTTACCTGCTGAGAGACAAATTGCATATCGATTTGCGGGCGGCCCATTTCAATCATCAGCTTCGGGGCGCGGAATCGGACCGGGATGCGCAATTCTGCCGTGATTTCTGCGCTTTCCACGATATTCCCTATGTGGAGGGAACGGCGCAGGTGATGGCCGGCCCCAAGGGACTGGAGGCTGCTGCCAGAGATGCCCGATATGCCTTTTTGGAAAACCTGCCCGGAAAAGTGGCCACAGCCCATACCGCTGACGACAACGCGGAAACGGTACTGATGCACCTGGTGCGGGGTACCGGCCTGCAGGGTCTGGGCGCCATCGCTCCGGTGCGGGGCAATGTGATCCGGCCTATGCTTACCGTCACCCGGCAGGAGGTGCTGGCCTTTTTGCAGGAAGAGCACATTACCTGGGTGGAGGACAGCTCCAACGAAACCGACGATTTTCTCCGCAACCGTCTGCGGCATCGGGTGATGCCCATCCTCAAGGAGGAAAACCCCCGACTGGCGGAGAATCTTTCCTGTATGGCAATGGAACTGCGGTTTGACGCAGAGGCGTTATCCGTGGAGGAAACGCTACCGGATGTAAATACTTTGCGGCAGATGCCCGCGGCTTTGCGGCGGCGGTATTTGCGGACCTTTTTGCAGGACTGCGGCGTAAAAGAACCGGAAAGACACCACACTGCTTTGGCGGAGGAATTGGTGTTTTCCCAGAACCCCTCCGCTCGGGCGCAGTTTCCCGGTGGGGTAACGGTTTGTCGCAGCTATGACCGGCTGGAAAAAGCGGTCAATACGGATTCGCCGGATGCAGTACAGATCCTGTATCCCGGCGTTGCGGAACTGCCCCAATGGAATATTAGAATCAGCTGTACACTTGCCGATGCTGTGGTAGATGGACAGGACACCTTTACGGTTTGCCCCCAAGGCGCACTTTGGGTGCGGACCCGGCAGGAGGGAGACAGTATCCGTCTTTCCGGCGGTACAAAAAGTCTCAAAAAATTGTTTATTGACCGGAAGATCCCACGAATCCAACGGCCCCGGATCCCTGTGCTGGCAGATGATGCCGGCGTGGTGGCAGTGTCCGGCATCGGCGTGAATCGGGATCGGCTTTCTCCCGGTATACAGATCCACATTGAAAAACTCCGTAGAGAGAGGTAAAGAATATGGAAAATAATATTGCGTATGTCTTGCTGAGTGAAGAGCAATTGCGGAATAAGGTCAAGGAACTGGCCACACAGATCAAGAGCGAATATGCCGGTAAGGACCCGGTTTTTGTGGGTGTTCTGAAAGGCGTTGTGGTGTTCTTTGCGGATATGATGAAGGAAATGGATTTTCCTTGCCAGATCGACTTTATGTGGATCTCTTCCTACTCCGGCACTAATTCTTCCGAAATGAAGCTGGTCAAGGATGTGTCTGCCGATCTGGAGGGACGCCATGTGGTGATCCTGGAGGATATCTTTGATACCGGCAATTCTCTGGAATTTACTTATCGGCATCTGCTGAGCAAGAAACCGGCATCTCTGAAGATCTGCACGCTGCTGGATAAGCCGGAGCGCCGTCGTCCCGGCGTCACTGTCAAACCCGATTATACCGGCTTTGTGATCCCCAACGAGTTCGTTGTGGGCTACGGCCTCGACTATAATGAGCATTACCGTAACCTGCCCTATGTGGGCGTGCTGAAGCCGGAAACCTATCAAAAGTAAGGAGAACCCCAAGTTGAAAAAACGTAAACCGATTGCCCTGATCCTGTATATCCTGATCCTTGCGGTCTCGCTGTCCTGGATGCTGGGTCTGTTTGATAAGCCCAAGGACAGACTGAACCACTCCCAGGTACTGGCGCTGTTGGAGGAGGGCTCTGTACAGAAATTTGTGCTGGAGGAGGATGTCCTCTATCTGGAACTGAATACACCCTATAATGGCAAGGATGCCCTGGTAGTCACCCTGGGTGACCCGGCGGCATTTCAGGACCAGGCGCTGAAAGTGATGGAGGCCCAGGGCAAGGAATGCAAAGTGGAGAGCTATGACTTTATTGCAAAGAAAGGTCTGTCTCCCTACGATTTTATTTTCCCCATCATTCTTGCGGGACTGGCGCTTTTGCTGCTGTGGGTTTTGCTGGTGGGCCGTGCAGGCAGCCGCAATCCTATGGAGAATTTCGGCAAGGCCCGCACCATCAACGGTCTGCCCGACGGCAAGAAGGTCACCTTTGACGATGTAGCCGGCCTGGACGAGGAAAAGGCAGAGCTGCAGGAGGTAGTGGACTTCCTGAAGAACCCGGATAAGTTCACAAAGATCGGTGCCCAGATCCCTCACGGCATTCTGCTTTCCGGTCCTCCGGGTACCGGTAAGACCCTGCTTGCAAGGGCTGTGGCCGGTGAGGCGGAGGTACAGTTCCTCTCCATTTCCGGCTCTGATTTTATGGAAATGTATGTGGGTGTGGGCGCCAGCCGTGTCCGTGACCTGTTCCAGCAGGCGAAGAAAGTTTCTCCCGCCATCATCTTCATCGATGAGATCGACGCAGTGGGCCGTAAGCGCGGTTCCGGTATGGGCGGCGGTCACGATGAGCGTGAGCAGACACTGAATCAGCTGCTTGTAGAGATGGATGGCTTCGGCAAAACCGAGGGTGTTATCGTGATGGCAGCAACAAACCGCCCCGATATTTTGGATCCCGCCCTGCTGCGACCCGGCCGTTTTGACCGCCAGGTTTATGTGGGCAAGCCCGACACCAAGGGCCGTGAGGCTATTTTGAAAGTCCACGCCAAGGGTAAGCGGCTGGATGATTCGGTAGATCTGCATACTGTGGCGTTGGCAACCTCAGGCTTCACCGGCGCGGACCTTTCCAACCTGATGAACGAGGCGGCTATTCTGGCTGCCCGGGAAAACCGTCCTGCCCTGAACATGCACGACCTGAACGAGGCTGTGATGAAGGTGATGGCAGGCCCGGAGAAGAAGAGCCGTACCCGACTGGAAAAGGACCGCCGACTGACAGCTGTGCACGAAGCCGGTCACGCTGTGGCGATGTACTATCTGCCTACCCATGATCCGGTTCACCAGATCTCCATTATTCCCAGAGGTCAGGCACTGGGTCTGACCTGGAGTATGCCCCAGGAGGACAGCGACCACATTACCCGCAACGAGATGTACGAGCAGATCGTAGGTCTTTTGGGCGGCCGCGTGGCAGAAGCGCTGTTCCTGCAGGATATCTCCACCGGCGCATCCAATGATATCGATCGGGCATCCAAGCTGGCCCGGGATATGGTGGCCCGGTTTGGTATGTGCGATAGCCTGGGCACTGTATCTTATTACAGTGACGATGAGATCTTTATCGGCAGAGATTTTGAAAAGACCAAGAGCTACTCCGAGAAGGTGGCAGGCACTATTGACGATGAGGTGAAAAGCCTGATCGACAAGGCCTATGACCACTGCACCCGGATCCTTACGGAAAACAGTGAGAAGATGCGTCAGGTGGTGGCGTTCCTTCTGGAGCACGACACCATGACCGGTAAGCAGTTTGCAGACTGCATGCAGGGCGTTGAGATCCGCCCGGCGGGTGAAAATTCCATCTTCGAGAACTTTACCGAACAATAAAGAAAAGAGCTGAAGGAAATTTCCTTCAGCTCTTTTTTGTTAATTTACAGTCTTGTTAGCCAGGGCGTCGCCCAGAACCACTTTGTCCGCGTCGGAGGTCATGGGGTTTTCTTTTGTAACGGTATCGATCTTGGCGCTGATCCGCTGGGTGATGATAGCCTCGTAACAGGTACTCTTCCACATAGGTTCGCCGCTGATATAGTACATGATGTGGTAGCCATAGTCGGTCTTTACAATATCGGTGTCACCCTTGGTGCGGGCAGGGTCAATGGCCCAGGCCTTAAAGGGCTCCACATAGTTGGCGGTTTTGGAAATGCCTGCATACAAACCGCTGTTCTCCGCAACACCGGGATCTTCGGAGTGGGCAATTGCCAGTTCAGTAAAGCTTTCTTCTGTGGCGTCACCGGCCTTCCATTGCTCCAGTAGCGCTTCTGCGCTTGCCAGGGCGGCTGCCCACTGGGCGTCGGTGAAGGTGGTGGCGTCTTTTTCGCCTTTGGGGCTGATCAGAATGTGGCGCACGCTGGCAACATTGCCGTCTTCCTTGGATGCGCCGGCCTCTTTCATCTCTTTTTCGTTCTCTGCGTAATATGCGTCGATCTCTTCGTCGGTGGGGGCTACGTCAGCGGCAATCAAATCGAAGAAGTCCAGGCCGATGCAGTAGTTTTCCATAAATTCGGCGTAGTGCCGGAGAGCACAGCCGGGGCCGAATCGGTCGGCAATCATTGCGTCTGCGTCCTCAAAGCCGCTCTGGGTGGCGGTTTCTGTCAGGTAGGTCTCCAGGTTGTCCAGGTAGTCCTGGGTCTCCTTGGAGAGGGTGTGGCCGGATTCCTGGGCGATCATGGCCATTGCTTCGTAGCGATGCCAGCTGTTCAGGGCCATATCCAGGAAATAATCGTGCCAGGTCTCCTGGGTTTTCTCATCCTTGATCTGTTCGTCAAGGGGTTTTTCCATATCAAAGCCCAGATCGGAATAATAGTAGTAGTTGATATAATCAAACACATGGGTCCAGTAGTAGACCTGCAGCTCACCGTTGGTCAGCTCCCTGTCACCGATGGTGGCCACGACTACATCGCTGTCACCGGAAAGATCTTCTTCCTTAGGAGCGTCCTCTTTCCCGGGGGCTTCCTCTTTTTGGAAGATGCCGGCGATCTTGCCGGTAGCGTCAATGCCCATACCCTCCAGAACGGATACGGTCAGCACACCCAGCAACACCAGGCAGCCAACGACTGCCAGGATCAGCTTCCAAAGCTTGGGCTTTGCCGGGGCGGTGGAAACGGCTTCTTCCACCGGAAACTCCTCCTGAGGACAGTCGGGGCAAAGGGTGATATCTTCTTCCAACTGGGGCTGCTCTGCCTGACAGTTGGGGCAGACGGTTACGCCTTCTTCCAGCGGTTCATTACAAAACTTGCAGTTCATAAAATCCTCTTTTCCTGCCCTGGGAAAGGGCCGATGATTTTTGAGTCTATCATAATTTTTTAATAAATGCAAGAAACATTCCAAACTGTTTATAAATTCGCAAAAATCCCCGTGAGACACTTGCAAAAAAACAGAAAAAATGATACTATAATAAATTGTAAAAGTGTTTTTTGAAGGAGACGGCTATGGATACCAAAACCACAGTAATTACCCAGGATCAGCTGAAAAAACAGCTGGACTACTGCAACGAAATAAAACTGCTGTGGTACGGCCGCGGTACCACGCCGAAAGCCTATGTAGAGACCTACGGCTGCCAGCAGAACGAGGCGGATTCTGAACGGATCCGGGGCGTTTTGCAGGAGAGCGGCTATGCTATCACCGACACCGCCGAGGGCGCGGATGTGGTGGTGATGAATACCTGCGCTATCCGGGAGCATGCAGAGCAGCGTGTGTTCGGCAATCTGGGCGCTTTGACCCATACCAAGCGGCGTCATCCAGGGCAGAAGATTTTTCTGTGCGGCTGTATGGCGGGCCAGGAGCACGTAGTGCAGCGGCTGCGCAACAGTTATCCCCATGTGGACGGTGTGTTCTCCACCCATCATTTGTGGCAGTTCCCGGAGATTCTGTACCGGGTGCTGACGCAGAAAAAGCGGCAGTTCTATACCGCCGACGAAGCCGGTTCTATTTGCGAGGGCCTGCCTCAGCATCGGGAACATACGCTCAAGGCCTGGGTGTCCATTATGTACGGCTGCAATAATTTCTGCACCTACTGTATCGTGCCTTATGTCCGGGGTCGGGAGCGGAGCCGCAAGGCCGACGATATTCTGGCAGAATGCCGGTCTTTAATCGAAAACGGCTGCAAGGAAATTACGCTCCTGGGTCAGAATGTGAACTCCTACGGCAAAGACTTGGCAGAGGTCTTGGATTTTGCGGATCTGCTGGCGCAGATCTGTGAGATTCCCGGAGAATTTCTCGTTCGCTTTATGACCAGCCACCCCAGAGATGCGTCCAAAAAGCTGTTTGATACTATGGCGGCGCAGCCCAAGATCGCAAAGCAGCTCCACCTGCCTTTTCAGTCCGGTTCGTCCCGGGTGCTCAAGGCTATGAATCGGCACTACGACCGGGAGACCTATCTGGAAAAGGTGCGTTATGCAAAGTCGGTTATGCCCGATTTGGTATTGACTTCCGATGTGATCGTGGGCTTCCCCGGGGAGACGGAGGAAGACTTTGAGGAGACGCTTTCTCTCATTGAAGAGGTGCGGTACGACGCTCTCTTCACCTTTATTTTCTCTCCCCGAAAGGGAACACCGGCGGCATCGATGGAGGATCCCACCCCGAAAGAAGACAAGAACCGCCGATTTGATCGGCTGTGTGCCACCCAAAACACCATCAGCGAGGAGATCCACAGAGACTATGTGGGTAAGACCTTCCGCTGCCTGGTGGACGGCACGGACAAAGAAATGCTTACTGCCCGCACCCAGGGCGGCCGGCTGGTACGCCTGCCCGGTGACCCGGCGCTGATCGGCAGTTTTATCCCCGTAACCATCACCGGCGCTACCACCTGGAGTCTGACCGGTGAGATGGCAGAAAAGGAATGATCGTATGGCGAAAGAAAAAGAACTGACCCCTATGCAGCGGCAGTACTACACCATTAAGGAACGCAATCAGGATTGCATCCTGTTTTTCCGCCTGGGCGACTTTTATGAGATGTTCGACGAGGATGCCCGGCTGGCGGCAAAGGAACTGGACCTGACCCTCACCACCCGTGACCGGGCCAAGCCCAAGGAAGAGCAGACGCCCATGTGCGGCGTGCCTTACCACAGTGTGGATGCCTACATTGCCCGACTGGTGCAAAAAGGCTATAAGGTGGCGATCTGCGAGCAGATGGAAGATCCCTCCCAGGCTAAGGGTATCGTGGAGCGGGAGATCACCCGGATCGTGACCCCCGGCACGGTGACAGAAAGCTGTATGCTGGATGAGAGCAAGAATAACTACATCGCCTGCCTTTACGGCTCCAAGGAGCGGTACGGCCTGGCTTTCTGTGATGTGTCCACCGGCGCATTCTTCACCACTGTGTCCGCAAATGCCCAGGCGGCAGCCTCAGAATTGGGTCGCTTTGCTCCCAGTGAAGTGATCCGGGGTGGCGAGACCTGCCGGGATCCTCTGATCAACGAAGCACTGTTTTTGCGCCTTGACTGCTGTGTCAGCGAGGAGCAGAATGAGAAATTCAACCCGGAGCAGGCAGAGGCTACTTTGGAATCCCATTTCAATGCCAGCCTTTCTCAGCTGGGCCTTACCGGCTTGCCGGAGGCGGTTTTGGCTGCAGGCACACTGCTTTTGACCCTGCTGACCTTGCAGAAAAATGACCTTGCCCATATCCGTACCCTGCAGTATTACACCACCGGTCGGTTTATGGAGCTGGATATGGATGCCCGCCGGAATCTGGAACTGACAGAGACTCTGCGCAGCAAGGAAAAGAAGGGCACTCTCCTGTGGGTGCTGGATAAGACCCACACCGCAATGGGCAGCCGGATGCTCCGCAGCTGGCTGGAAAAGCCCCTTTTGGATCCTGCTCAGATCGGCCGCCGCCACAGTGCAGTGGAGGAACTGACGGAAAAGACCCGGGTTCGTGGTGAATTGACCGAAGCGCTGAAGGATGTGACTGACCTGGAGCGCGTAATGACCCGGGTGGTTACCGGTACAGTGAACTGCCGTGATCTTTTGGGTCTTGCAAGAGGCCTCCGGGCGCTACCCCGGATCGCGCAGCAGATGGAGGAACTGGATGCGTCCTTGCTCCAAACCCTGCGGCAGGAGATCGATCCCCTGACCGACTGCGCGGATCTGATCGAAAATACCATTGCGGAAGATCCTCCCCTTACAGTCCGAGAGGGCGGCATCATCCGTCCCGGCGCAGATGCAGAGGCAGACCGCCTGCGTGACATTATGCGGGGCGGCTCCAACACCATTTTGGCCATCGAGGCTGCGGAAAAGGAAAAGACCGGCATCCGCACCCTGAAGGTCAGCTATAATCGGGTGTTCGGTTATTATATCGAGGTATCGAAATCCTTCCAGGATCAGGTGCCTGACCACTATATCCGCAAGCAGACCCTGGCAAATTGCGAGCGTTACATCACCCAGGAACTGAAGGAGCTGGAGGAGCAGGTGCTCACTGCTAAGGAGCGGCTGACGGCTCTGGAATATCAGATCTTCACCCGACTCCGGGAGCATTTGGCCCAGCAGGCTGCCCGGGTGCAGACCTCTGCGGCAGCGGTTGCAGCAGCGGACTGCCTGTGTTCTTTGGCCACCGTTGCGGTGCAGCGGGGGTATTGCAGACCGGAGATCACCCTTGGCAACGAGATCGAGATCATCGACGGCCGCCATCCTGTGGTGGAACAGATGCTTAAGGACAGCCTGTTCGTGCCTAACGACACCCACTTGGGCGAGCAGGATAATCAGGTGTCTATCATCACCGGTCCCAATATGGCCGGCAAGTCTACTTATATGCGCCAGGTGGCACTGATCGTGCTGATGGCGCAGATGGGCTCTTTTGTGCCGGCGCGAGAGGCGAAGATCGGCCTGGTGGATCGAGTGTTCACCCGTATCGGCGCCAGTGACGACCTGGCTTCCGGTCAGTCCACCTTTATGGTGGAGATGAGCGAGGTGGCATCTATTCTGAAGTATGCTACTTCCCGGAGCTTGCTGATCCTGGATGAGATCGGCAGAGGTACATCCACCTATGACGGTATGGCCATCGCCCGGGCGGTGCTGGAATATGCCGCCAGCCCCAAGCATTTGGGAGCGAAGACGCTGTTTGCTACCCATTATCACGAACTCAGCGTGATCGAGAACGAACTGCCCAATGTAAAGAACTACAACATTGCCGTGAAGAAGCGGGGAGACAAGATGATCTTCCTGCGCAAGATCATCCCCGGCGCCACCGACGACAGTTTCGGTATCGAGGTGGCAAAGCTGGCAGGTCTGCCGGGCGGCGTGATCACACGGGCAAGACAGATCCTGGAGGAGCTGGAGACCCGGGAGCCCCGGCAAGCGGTGGTAAGAGCCGAAGAACCGGAGGATCAGATCAGCATGGTGGACATCCGCCAGCAGGAGATCTGCCGGGCGCTGGAGGGCATCAGTGTGGAGACTCTGACCCCCATCGAAGCCATGAACGAACTTTATAAACTGAAGAAGATGCTTTAATTATGAGACAATCTATGAATACCCGGGAGCGGTATGCCGGCTGGTTCTATTTCGGTTTCCAGCTGCTGGTGCTGCCGGAACTGGTGATGCTGTGCAACAGCCTGCTGCCTAAGCCCTTGGGCAACACCCAACTGAATATCGTGCTGTTCTGCCTGAATTTTGCGGTGATCGTAGCCATCTTCCACAGATTTTTGTGGAACGGATTGGCGGTAGCTGCCAAGAACCTGTGGCGGACGCTGAAAAGCGCGTTTCTGGCCTTTTGCGTCTACTATGTCAGCAACATCTTAGTCAGCGGACTGATCTTCCGGTTGATGCCAGAGTTCTACAATGTCAACGACACCAGTATCGACCAGATGGCCGCCCAGAGCTATGGGCTGATGACCTTTTGCGTGGTAGTGCTGGTGCCGGTGGTGGAGGAGACTTTGTATCGGGGTCTGCTGTTCGGTCGGCTGTATGCCAAGAAAAAGTGGTTGGGCTATACCGTCTCTGTGGTGGTATTTGCTCTGATCCATGTGGTCGGCTACATTGGCAAGTACGAATGGCAGCAGCTGGCGCTGTGTGTTTTGCAGTATCTGCCAGCAGGCTTGATGCTGGCCTGGGCTTATGAGGAGGCAGACACCATCTGGGCTCCGATTCTGATGCATATGACAATTAACCTTTTGGGCATGGTGCAAACGAGGTGATCTGATGCCGAAAATTATGCAATTATCCCCCCATGTGGCGAACCTGATCGCTGCAGGTGAGGTGGTGGAGCGCCCAGCATCCGTAGCAAAGGAATTGCTGGAGAATGCGGTGGACGCCGGTGCTACCCAGGTAACGGTGGAGATCCGTCAGGGCGGTATGACGTTCCTGCGGGTAACGGATAACGGCTGCGGTATGGCACCGGAGGATGCCCGCACGGCCTTTTTGCGGCATGCTACCTCCAAGCTGCGCACAGCGGAGGACTTGGCAGCCATCGGCACTATGGGCTTCCGGGGTGAAGCTTTGGCAGCCATTGCCTCTGTCCGCCGTATCGACCTGCTGACCAAGACTGCCGACAGCCTGTCCGGCACCAGTCTTACGCTGGAAGCGGGACAGATCGTGGAAGAGAGCGAGGCAGGCTGCCCCAATGGTACTACCATTATCGTCCGGGATCTGTTTTATAACACTCCGGCCCGTATGAAATTTATGAAATCCGATACCGTGGAGGGAGGTAAAGTCTCTGCCGCGGTACAACTGCAGGCGCTGGCTCACCCGGAGGTGGCGATCCGCTTTATCCGGGACGGCAAGGAAGTGCTTTCCACCACCGGCAGCGGCAAATTGGAGGATACGGTGTACTGTGTCTTCGGCCGCCAGTGGGGACAGACTGTAAAAGTGGAGAGTGCCTGGGAAAACCTCAGTGTCAGCGGATTTGTTTCCAAGCCCTCTGATGCCCGGCCCAGCCGGAATATGCAGACCTTTTTTGTCAACGACCGTCCGGTGCGCTCCCGTCTTTTGATGGCGGCGCTGGAGGAGGCCTACCGCAACCAGATCATGGTGGGTAAGTTTCCGGCTTGCGTGCTGCATATCCGGGTGCCTGCCGGCGCGGTGGATGTAAATGTTCACCCGGCTAAGACCGAGGTGAAATTCCTCAACGAAAAGGCAGTTTTTGACTGCGTGCATTACGGCGTGTTAGGCGCATTGAATAAGACGCCTGACCGCCCCCAGGTGCAGTTTACACAACCCCGGGTACAGGCCGCGCCTGTGACGGAGAGCCGTTCTGCACCCAAGAAAGAGAATTTTTTCCGGACCATGACCCCGGAGGAGTATAAGACTTTCTCTGCTGCGGTTACCCAGGCACCCAAGCCCAGTCCTTTGGCGGCGGCTGCCGCTGCAGCTGTGGTGGAGCGTACCGCGGTGCAAAATGCCCAGCAGACCATCCGTTTGCCGGAAGCACCCAAGCCCCAACCTCCGGGGATCCCGGAGCAAAAGGAGATCCCGGCATTCCAGGAGATCCCCTGGCGTATGGTAGGCGAGCTGTATAACAGCTATATCCTGGTGGAGCAGGGAGAGAATGCGTTTCTTATCGACAAACACGCTGCCCACGAGCGGATCCTGTTTGAAAAGTTAAAGTCCCAGCAGGAGGAGATATCTTCCCAAATGCTGCTGGCACCTATTGATTGCCCCATGACCCCGGACAGCGCTGCGATCCTGCTGGAAAACACGGCGCTTTTGCAGGAGCTGGGCTTTGAGATCGAAGAATTCGGCGAGGGCACAGTGCTGATGCGCCGAATCCCCATGGATCTGTCTCCGGAGGATGCAAGAGATACCCTGGAGAACATCGCATCCGATCTGCAGAACGGCCGGCGGGAAGAGCGGAGCCAGGTGCGGGATACCCTGCTGCATACTGTGGCCTGCAAGGCTGCTATCAAGGCCGGCTGGCGCACCGATGCACAGGAGCTGATGGTACTGGCAAAGCAGGTGATGAGCCGGGAAGACCTGAAGCACTGCCCCCACGGCAGACCTATCTGCATCAGCCTTTCCAAGAAACAGCTGGAAAAGCAATTTAAGCGCAGCTAAAGGAGTTCTATGAGTAAGATTATCTGCATTGCGGGGCCAACCGCCTCCGGTAAGACCGCCTTGGCGGTGGAGCTGGCAAAGTTATATAACGGCGAAGTGGTATCCTGCGATTCTATGCAGGTATATAAACGCATGGATATCGGTACTGCTAAGCCCACGGAGGAAGAAAAACAGGGGATCACCCACCATATGCTGGATGTGGCAGAGCCCTGGGAGGATTTCTCTGTCAGCCGTTACTGCAAAATGGCGACGCCTGTTGTGGATGACATTCTGGCAAGGGGCAAAACCGCTATCATTGCCGGTGGCACCGGTCTGTACATGGACGCGCTGATCCGGGGTAATGACTTTGCGCCGTTTCCTTCCACGGGAATGCGTGAAAAACTGGAAAACCAGGCGGACGCGGAAGGCATGGAAGCGATGCTTAGTTTGCTGCATACCATTGATCCGGAGGCGGCAGCCCGGCTGCATCTGAAGGACCGCAAGCGGATCATCCGGGCGCTGGAGGTCTATTATGAGACCGGCCGCACCATCACGGAGCACAACCGGATGACCCAAAATGTGCCGCCCAAATATCAGGCGTTGTGGTTCTGTATCACCGATGAAGACCGCAAGACCCTCTATGACCGGATCGACGGCCGTGTGACCAAAATGCTGGAAATGGGTCTGGAGCAGGAGATCCGGAATCTGCTGGCAGAGGGTGTGCCGGAAAAATGTACGGCAATGCAGGCCATCGGCTACAAGGAATTCGTATCGGCGCTGGCAGGAGAATGTACGATGCAAGAGGCGGCGGACAGAGTCCGACAGGCCTCCCGGAATTACGCAAAGCGGCAGCTGACCTGGTTCCGTCGCAACCCCGAAAGGCATATGTTGGTGAGGAAAACCGGGGAAAAGAATCGCCAAATACTGGAAAGTGCCCGACAAATTATAACCGATTTTGACAAGTGAATCGTGCTAAGATTTATGTATCCCAAAAGAAAGAAGGAATACATATGTCAGAGCAAACCAATCTTCAGGAAGCGATTTTGCAGGAGACCTGCCGGGAGAAAGTGCCGGTAACGCTGTTTCTTATGAATGGCTTCCAGCTCCGGGGGATCATAACCGGATTTGACGCCTTTGTAGTGGTGCTGGTAACCGACGGAAAACAGCAGATGATCTACAAGCACGCCATTTCCACACTGGCCCCCATTCGACCGCTGAAAGCCGCTGCAACGGCATAACAAAAGGGCGACGGAGCAATGCTTCGTCGCCCTTTTGCGCGGAAAATGTAAAGAAAGAGATGATCTGTATGTCTATCGCGGAAAATGTTGCCCGCATTAAAGAAGAAATGAAAGCGGCTGCCATTGCCGCAGGCCGGAATCCGGATGAGATCCTCCTGTGCGCCGCTACCAAAATGAACGACAGCGACGCGGTGCGTCAGGCCATTGCCGCCGGTGTGGATTGCTGCGGTGAAAACCGGGTGCAGGAGCTGGTGCAAAAACAAGGCGAGAATGCCTACGAAGGTGCGCCGGTGCATTTTATCGGCCATTTGCAGACCAATAAGGTCAAGCAGGTGGTTGGCAAGGTGGATCTGATCCAGAGCGTAGGCTCTGTGCGATTGCTGGAAGCCATCGAAAAAGAGGCTGCCAAGCAGGGCATCTGTCAAGATATCCTGCTGGAGGTAAATATCGGCCGGGAGGAGAGCAAGTCCGGATTTTTTGCGGAGGAACTGACGGGTGTTTTGGAAAAAATGGGTAATTTTTCCCACATTCGGGTCCGCGGATTGATGGCAATCCCCCCAATTTGCCAAAATAGTGCAGATTCTTGCAAATTTTTTCAAGAAATGTGCAACCTTTCTGTTGACATAACGACAAAAAAATACGATAATGTATGGGTAGATATTATGTCCATGGGTATGTCGGACGACTACCGGGAGGCCATTGCCTGCGGAAGCACAATGATCCGGGTC
The DNA here is from genome assembly GCA_045594845.1 of Faecousia sp. GTDB lineage: Bacteria > Bacillota > Clostridia > Oscillospirales > Oscillospiraceae > Faecousia. Next base: position 91,031 of record JAZNZH010000049.1, read on the forward strand.
GGCACCGCTATTTTTGGACCCAGGAATTATCAATAAAGAGAAAACATATTTTAGGAGGATATATACATGAGCTTTTGGGACAATGTGAAGAAGTTTGCAAAGCCCTATTCCGATGAGGATGATTACAGCGAAGATTACGATGACGAAGTAGAAGAAGGTTACGAAGAGGAAGAACCCCGCGCCCGCGGCGGCCGCCGTCCTTCTCCCTTTGAGCCCGCTGCTACTGAGGCTGCTCCTGCTGCCCGTCCTGCCAATGCAGGTTTCAGTGGCCAGGTGCTGAATATGAACTCCGGTAAGCAGGAAGTGGTGCTGTTCCATGCCAAGAGCTTTGACGATGCCGCTAAGGCTGCCGATGAGCTGCGCAAGAAGAAGGCTGTGATCCTGAATATGGAGAATGTGGACAAGGCTCTGATCCGCCGCGTGGTGGACTTCCTGTCCGGCAGTGTTTATGCCCTGGACGGCAGCGTGAAGAAGGTTGCCCAGGCTACTTATCTGTTCTGCCCCCACAATATGGACGTTGTGGGCGATCTGGAGAACCTGCAGGCCGACAGCCAGTTCTGATTAACCCCTGAAGAAAGAGGAAGCAAGTTATGCTGACACCCCAAGATATTGAAAAAGTAGCATTCAGCCGTGCCACCTTCGGTGGTTACGATATGCAGGCTGTGGATGCTTTTTTGGAACCCTTGACTGAGGACTACATCACCCTGTTTAAGGAGAATGCGCTCCTTAAGAGCAAGATGAAAGTGCTGGTCACCAAGCTGAAAGAGTACCGCGCCAATGAAGCAAGTATGAAGGATGCTTTGACCGAGACCCAGAAGACCTGTGATGATATGGTCAAGGATGCGGAAGCCAAGTGCACACAAATGCTTCAGGAAGCCGGCGCCGCTGCCGCAGAGAAGGCAAAGAATGCCGATGCGCTGATCGCCGCGGAGGAAGCCCGGGTACAGGAAGCCCGTCAGGTGGCTTATAAGCGCCTGGAGGAGCTGAAGAATCAGGTGGCATCCTGTGTTAAGGCGTTGGAGCGGATCCAGCAGGCCAACATTCCTGCGGAGATGCCTGCTGTAGCTTATGACTATGATCGGGCAGAGGAGAACCTGAAGGAGCGGGAAGACGATGTGGCAGATGAGATTTCTGCCAGCCTGAAGGCGCTGGTGGGAACTGCTGAGGAGCCTACCGCAGATATCGAGCCCCTGCATCCCAACTCCGTCACCGGCAATAAGTTCGACAATCTCCAGTTTGGCCCCAATTACCAGGCTGGTTCCCAGCGATAAACAAATATTGATGCACAGATGAGGACAGGTCTGACGGACCTTTGCTTTTCAGAGAGCTGCCGGTTGGTGTGAGGCAGCAGGCAGAACCGCCGGGTATCCCCTCGGAGCAGCGCACCGAAGCCCCACGGGTGGTAGATTGCGCCGGGTACGCCCGATACAGCGCGATCGAGTGCCGGATTTTCCGGAACAAGAGTGGTACCGCAGAGGTATATTACGCCTTTGTCTCTTGCAAAAGAGGCAAAGGCGTTTTTATTTTTGACTATTATATGGAGGTTACATTCCGATGGAATACAAAAACACCATTATCACCCCCAAGACCGACTTTCCGATGAAGGCCGGCCTGCCTGCCCGGGAGCCGGGTATGCTGGAGCGTTGGCAGGAGACTGACCTGTATAACGCAATGCTGGAAAAGAATAAGGATCTGCCCCCCTTCGTACTCCACGATGGCCCTCCCTTCTCCAACGGCTATATCCACATGGGTCACGCCCTGAATAAGACCCTGAAGGACTTTATCGTCCGCAGCCGTGCTATGATGGGTTTCTATACCCCCTATGTCCCCGGCTGGGATAACCACGGCCTGCCCATCGAGCGCGCCATCGAGACTTCCAAGAAGAAACTGAACAAGGATATGACCGTTCCTGAGTTCCGTACTGCCTGCGAAGCTTTTGCTGAGGACTTTATCCAGAAGCAGATGGGCGGTTTTAAGCGTTTGGGCGTTGTGGGCGATTGGGAGCATCCCTACCGTACCATGGATAAGCACTTCGAGGCACAGGAGGTCAAGGTCTTTGGCCGGATGTTCGATAAGGGCTTTATCTACAAGGGCCTGAAGCCTGTCAGCTGGTGCCCCTACTGCTCCACCGCTGTGGCGGAAGCGGATATTGAGTACAAGGACGATCCCTGTACCACCGTGTTTGTCAAGTTCCCCTTGAAGGACGATCTGGGTAAGCTCTCCGGCTTCGACCTGAGCAAGATCTTCTTTGTGATCTGGACCACTACCATCTGGACACTGCCCGGCAATATGGGCATCAGCGCCCATCCCCGGGACAGCTATGCCCTGGTAAAGGCGGAAAATGGCGAAATTTACATCATGGCCGAGGCGCTGGTGGAAAAGACCATGAAGGCCGGCGGCTTTGAGAACTATGAGGTGCTGGCTACCCATCCCGGTCAGTTCTTCGAGAAGATGCTGGCACAGCATCCCTTCCTGGATAAGACCTCTCTGCTGATGACCGCAGAGTATGTTACTATGGATTCCGGTTCTGGTCTGGTGCATACCGCTCCCGGTTTCGGCGCTGACGACTATCAGACTTGTATGCGCTACGGTATCGAGCTGGTGGTGCCTGTGGATGACCGCGGCCGTCATACCGAATATGCCGGTAAGTACGCCGGTCTGAAGACCGAGGAGTCCAATCCTATCATTCTGGAGGATATGAAGCAAAGCGGTATGCTGTTCGCTTCTGAGGAGATCGTTCACTCCTATCCCCACCATGACCGCTGCAAGAAGCCTACCATCTTCCGTGCTACTCCCCAGTGGTTCTGCTCTGTGGAATCCTTTAAGGATCAGGCTGTGAAGGCCATTGAGGATGTTCAGTGGTTCCCCGCCTGGGGCGAGGACCGGATGGTCAGCATGATCCGCGAGCGTGCCGACTGGTGTATCAGCCGTCAGCGCCGTTGGGGTCTGCCCATCCCTGTGTTCTACTGCAAGGACTGCGGCAAGCCTGTTTCTACCCCCGAATCCATTGAAAAGATCTCTAAGCTCTTCGATGAGTTTGGCTCCAATGTTTGGTTCGAAAAGGAAGCGATGGAGCTAATCCCCGATGGCTTTACCTGCCCCCACTGCGGCGGCAAGACCTTCGACAAGGAGACCGATACCCTGGACTGCTGGTTCGACTCCGGTTCTACCCACTATGCCTCCCTCATGCACCGGACACCGGAGCTGTGGCCTGCGGATGTGTATCTGGAGGGTGCTGACCAGTACCGCGGTTGGTTCCAGTCTTCGCTGCTGACCTCTGTAGGTGCACTGGATCAGGGCGCTCCCTTTAAGCAGGTTCTGACCCACGGCTGGGTTGTGACGGTCAGGGCCGCGCCATGCACAAGTCTCTGGGCAACGGTGTCGATCCCGCCGACCTCATCAAGGATTTCGGTGCAGACATCGTTCGTCTGTGGGCTGCTTCTTCCGACTACCATGCAGACGTCCGCTGCTCCATGGAGATCTTCAAGCAGATCGCCCAGAACTATCTGAAGTTCCGCAACACCGCCAAGTACTGCCTGGACAATCTGGTGGACTTCGATCCCAACACCGATATGGTGGCTCCCGCTGAGCTGCAGGAGCTGGATAAGTGGGCACTGACCAACCTGAATGCCCTGATGGAAAAGGCAGAAGAGGCTTACAAGAACTATGAGTTCCATGTGATCACCCATGCTGTCAACGACTTCTGCGTGGTCACCCTGTCTGCCCGTTATCTGGATATCATTAAGGACCGCCTGTATTGCGACGGCAAGGATTCTGTTTCCCGCCGCGGCGCTCAGACTGCTCTGTTCCTGATTCTGGATGCCATGACCAAGCTGTTTGCTCCCATCCTGGCCTTCACTTGCGATGAGATTTGGCTGGCCATGCCTCATCGTGCTGAAGACGATGCCCGCAACGTGCTGCTGAACGAAATGGCAAAGCCCTACGCCCAGTACGCCCTGGGTCAGGACGCTATGGCAAAGTGGGATACCATGTTTGCTGTTCGCGGCGATGTGAACCTGGCACTGGAAGCTGCCCGTGCCGAAAAGCTGAT
>JAZNZH010000050.1:0-84720 GCA_045594845.1 Faecousia sp.
GAGGCCATCCCTTTGGGATGGCATACTTGGCGGGCGACGTCCCTGTTGCGGTACCCGACATCTTCGTTGGCGCCAAGGCGCCTTCCTCATCTGTCGACCGCGGCCACGCGCTCAGGTCGCTTATTCTGCCGCTGGCAGCGCTCCCATCGCTTCCCTGGGAAAATAGATAACGCGAACATAAAGCCTCAACCTTTCGGTTGGGGCTTTTATATTAACGATATTTCTCAAAAAGATATATAATTGCTTGTCTGTAGCCGTCAATGCCTTGTCCGGTAATTGTTTTTTCGCAGTACATACCGGGGTAGGAAATTTTACGGAAGGATTCTCTGTTAGATAACTCAGATATATGTACCTCTACAGCAGGAATTTCGACGGCTTTTAGGGCATCTAAAATAGCAATGGAGGTGTGGGTATATGCTGCGGGATTGATCACAATACCATCATATTTTCTATAGGCATCTTGGATTTTGTCGACTAAGTCGCCTTCGTGGTTGGATTGATATTGTTCCACGGTGATCCCGTATTCATCCTCACAGCGACGCAGTAAGGACAGCAGGTCTTTAAATGACTGATTTCTGTAAATAGATGGTTCCCGGATACCTAACATATTAATATTAGGTCCGTTAAGAACGAGGATTTTCATATTATCCCTCCAAATTGATTATCATTTGAACGGTATCTTCAACAGTTTTGTTGTTGTCAATCGTATGATCCGCAAAAGATTCATACAGCGGTTTGCGTATGTGGTACAAATCTACAAGTGAAACGTTTTGTGACAACGGACGTCCGTCCGTAGGAAGTTTACTGATATCACGAATGAGATAATAGATTGTTCCGTTTTGATGTAGTGTAAAATAATTCTCTGGTTTTGTTACACAACCACCACCTGTGGCGAGGACAATGCCAGATTTTGCACCCAGTTCCTGTAACGCTCTGTTCTCAATTCTTCGAAACTCTTCCTCACCAAACTGCTCAATAATCGCGGAAACAGACTGTCCGGTTTTTGATTCAATCCATGCGTCGCAATCAACAAATTCCCGACCCAATATTGCAGCCAAACGCTTACCAACTGCCGTTTTGCCGCTACCGGGCATACCAATCAGAACAATATTTTGCATTTTTTCGTAAAGCAAGTGATAAATATTTAAGATTGTATCATCGGAATGTTGTTTGCCTGTGAACCATTTTGCACTCTCTACCGCTTGTGCAACAAGCATCCAAAGACCGTTTTTTGCAACAATGTTGCGTTTTTCGGCATCCATCAGTAGTGCTGTTTTTGCAGGATTGTAGATGAGGTCCAAAACGCCTTCCAGCACAGGAAAATATTCGAGAGAGAGGGGTGCAAAACCGTTGTTTGGGTACATACCCACCGGTGTTGTGTTGACGATTACAGCAGTATCTTTGTGAAGTGATAGGTTATCGTAGTTGTTTTCACCGGTTCTGGATACGACAGTTACTTTAGCTCCGGCTTTTTTTAATACATTAACAACTGTTACAGAGGCGCCACCGCTGCCTAAGACAAGCACTTTTTTGCCCTTAACGGACAGCCCTGAACGTTGCAACATAGAGGAAAATCCGTAATAATCCGTATTGTGGCCGAGGAGTGTGCCGTCAGGTTGTCGGATGATCGTGTTTACAGAACCCAGTCTGGCGGCAATTGGTGTCATTTTGTGACAATAGGGGATAACGGATTTTTTATAGGGAGCTGTAACATTTAGACAGGAAAAGTCACCGTATTCAAGAAACTCTTTTAAATTTTCAGGAGTTTTCTCAAACAGGTCATAGGAATAGTTACCTAACTGACTGTGGATGAAAGGGGAGTAGCTATGCGTTAACTTAGCACCCAATAACCCGCAACGCATACAATCACCTCTTCTCAATCCATTTGCTTTGATAGTCGCGACTGAGTTCAAAGAGATGGACATACAGGTTTTTGGCGTAGTCAGCCATCTCTATACCGGCTTTTTCTGCGACTTTTTGCAGAATCTCATCCTCACGGTCGGGTACATAGATAGGCAGATTGTTTAGCTTTTTATACCTGGCAATTTGGGCAGCAAGTTCCATACGCTTAGTAAACAGCGAAATCAGATTGTCGTCGATGTTATTTATCTGTTGACGAAGTTCTTGTAGATCCATTGTTTTCTCCTATTTGTTGGCTAAAAGCGCATCCATAACTGCAATGGCAGTGGCAGCTTCTATTACAGGTACGGCTCTGGGGACGATACAAGGGTCGTGACGGCCTTTTACAACCAGTTCGACTTCTTCCATTCGGCTTAAAGAAACGGTTTTTTGAGGTGTTCGGATGGAAGGTGTGGGCTTGACAGCAACTTCGAATACCAGCGGCATTCCGTTGGTGATACCACCTAAAATGCCACCTGCATAGTTTCGCTCAGTTTGAATTTTACCGTCGCGGAGGACAAAGGGGTCGTTATTTTGACTGCCGCGGAGGTAGCTTCCGGAAAATCCGCTACCAAAGTTTATACCCTTAATTGCCGGAATGCCGAAAATGATTTGGGAAATTCTGCTTTCCATACCGTCGAACATAGGGCCACCAAGACCGGCCGGGATCCCGGTAATGATACATTCTATTGTACCACCTACGCTGTCACCATCAGCCTTTGCTGCGGCAATAGCTTCTTGCATTTTCCTGCCTGCTGCAGGATTGAGAACAGGAAAATCACTGCAGATAGTGTTTAGATCCGGATTTGTCCAATCAAGATATACCGGTTCATCTGCGATACCGGCGATGGTGACAATATGTGCAGCAACACGAATACCTTGTAGTTCCAACCACTGCATACACAGGCCGCCGGCAATACACAGGGGAGCCGTCATACGGCCTGAGAACTGGCCGCCACCGAAAAAGTCGTAGTTTTCACCGTATTTTATACGGGCGGTGTAGTCTGCATGGCCAGGACGGGGGCAGTCCATTAGCTCCTCGTAATCAGAAGATCTGACATTTGTATTACGGATAATCGCACGGATGGTGGCACCGGATGTGCGCTTGTCAGAAATACCTGATTGAAATTCAGGAACATCTGGTTCCTTGCGGGGAGAAGAATAATCATTTCGACCGGGAGCTCTTCGGTCAAGAAATTTCTGCAATTTCTCCATATCTGTAGGTAGTCCGGCAGGGATTCCTTCCAAAGACATACCGATTTCCGGACCGTGAGACTCACCGAAAATATTCAGTTTCAAGACTTGTCCGGATAAATTACTCATATTTACCTCCTAATCGAGCAAAATCCTCCCAGAAGGTAGGGTAGGATTTATTAACACAGTCCGCATTCAGTATTCGGACATCACCTGCAGTGACAGTTGCTGCAATTGCGGCAGCCATTGCGATTCGATGATCGTTAGCAGGATCAATGGTACATTTATGAAATTTAGCCGATTGAACAATCAGCATGTTATCTGTAACACAACAGTCCGCACCAAGGGATGTAAGCATATGCAACGTACTTTCGACCCGGTCAGATTCCTTAAAGCGTAGCCGCTGGATGTCTGTGAATGTTGCACCGTTAAAGTGTGCTGCGCAAACGGCCAGAATAGGAATAAGATCGGGCGTATCAGCTGCAGAGATTTCAGGGGAACCGTCTTTAAGACTGAGCAAATATTTTGATACTGCGCGATCGCCCTGAACAGAAGCTTCCTCCAGACCGGAAACGATAATGTTATTACCCAATTTTTTTGCAGATAGGAAGAATGCAGCATTACTCCAGTCGCCTTCAACAGCTATAATGCCGGGTGAACGGTAGGAGACTGAGCTGTTATTGCTATCTGCTTCAAAAGCATGAAGGACCGATTTAGTAAGATCAATATAGGGCGCGGAATGAACATCACCAAGAATATCCAGGTGACAATTGCCGTTAATTATGGGAAATGCCATCATAAGACCGGAGATAAATTGGCTGGAAACATTACCTGTAATGGCGTAGCTGCCGGGTCGAAGCTTGCCAATACACCGCAGAGAGTCCTGTGTCGGACGATTGATCGTACAGCCCATACGTTCCATCTCTTCACAAAGTGGGGAGAGAGGACGCTGAGAGAGACGTCCGGACATCTTAAATGTGGTGTCTACACCCAAAGCGCCGACAATCGGTAAAAGGAAACGGAGTGTCGCACCGCTTTCGCCACAGTTTAGGGCGGCGGATAGTGGGGGTGTGCGAATAGGGTAAACACGGTAGCCATATTTGAATTGTTTGATCTTCGCGCCAAGGGCGCGCAGACATTCAACAGTTGCCGCAATATCCTCGCTGATTTTATTACATAGGATTTTCGTGGGTTTATCAGCAAATGCGGCACAGATCAGCACTCGTTGAGCGTGGGATTTCGACGGTGTTGCGCGGTAGCGGCCTTTTAATTTACCGGGATGGATGGTAATATCCATACTTACATTCCTGCTTTCAAGAAGGTCTCTAACTGATTTGTTTTTATAGGAAAAGCGATACAGTGCCCAATTTTTTCGGGTAAAATCAGGTTGATTGTGTCTCCGGTGCGTTTTTTGTCGTAGGCAATGATACGGACGATATCCTGAATGCTATAGTCAGATTTTGTCGGGAGACCAAGATTCGAGATTGTCTCTTCAACTAAAGATTTTGTGACCGCACTACAAAGACCATGAGATGCTGATGCGCGAGTCACGATACACATTCCAATTGCAATTGCATTTCCATGGGAAATTCGGTAGTCACTTAAATTTTCAATGGCGTGACCAACAGTATGTCCTAAACTTAGCAGCTGGCGTGTGTTGTTGTCAAATTCATCCTCAGCGACAACATTACGCTTGAATTTAACACACTGAGTTATAACATCCTGTCGGTTAAATGTTATACCGTCTCTTAGCAGTACGTCCACTAATTCCGCATCGAAAAGCACACCGTACTTTATGATTTCTGCGCAACCATCCCGAAAATGCTCCTGATCCAGTGTGTTTAAAACATCAACATCACAAAGCACCAGGCTTGGTTGGTGAAATGCTCCTGCAAGATTTTTGCCGTCGGGGAGATTGATGGCGGTTTTTCCGCCGACTGAAGAGTCGACCATTGCAAGAAGGGTAGTTGGTATCTGGATATAGGGGATTCCTCGCATATAGCAGGCAGCTGAGAAGCCCGCCAGATCACCTACAACACCGCCACCAAGTGCAATTATCACATCTGTGCGGGTGAATTGTTCTTTTGCTAGTACATTCAGAAGGTCACCAAAATTCTCAAGAGACTTACTGCATTCTTCGGCCGGGATGCAAAAATCTGAGATTTTAATAGCAGCAGCACTAAGGCTATCAGCCAATTGTTGCGCATACAGAGGAGCGACATTGCTGTCAGTGACGATAAGTGCTTTGGACGGTGAAAGCACCTGTTGAATATGGGTTGCAGCATTGCGTAGAAGATTGCTTCCTATAATAACCTGATAATTTCTTGTTGCGGTAATATCTACTACATTCAACTATGGTCACCTCCAGTCTAAACTTTCATCTAATATATCATGGATTACATATTTCGGCAATATAATTGTAGCAAATAGAAAAAGAAACCGACAGTGTAAACTGCCGGTTTCTTTGTTAATTTACGCTGAAGTCCTGACTTGCAACAGATGCGCCGTTGAAGAACACATCGATAGTATAATTGCCGGGATCTTGAGGAAGTGCGGGAATGTCGAAGGTGCCATAATTGTACTGCCACAAGAAAAACCAGATCGAGCTGTCTGTGGCGATATCCACAATAGCGCCGTCTGCATTTCGGATCACATACAGAATGTTGATAACATCCTCAGAATAACCGGGCGTTGCGTTCAAGTGTACAAGAAACGAGGCTTTTTCACCAACGGAGAATTCACTGGTGTAGTCTTCCTCATATAGGTAATACACATTCCAGTTTTTGCTGCTGGGGGTGCGGCACATCATGAAATCCATATGCTCTGCATTTACAACATAGTTGTAGTAGTTACTGGTGAAGGACTCTGCATCGTCAGCAGTGAAAACAAGGGGTGCTCCCACAAAGTGATCACCGTCAGGAGAGGAAATGGTGAATACGTGCTTCGCGCCAGGAACATAGTTTGGAATAACAACGGAATTATCAGTTATCTCAAACTGCTGAGATACGTTATAGCCGTCGATGGAATATGTGATCCAGGAACCCTCAGGTAATTCGCGATCAGCAGACCAGTTAACAAACAAGGTGCCGTCGGATTGGGGGGTAGCAGTGAAATCCTTGATGTTGATAGAATTGGGGTAGGCATACGCTCTGGCGCTGTCAGTCATTCCCGGTGCTACGATCTCAATGTTGTAGGTGCTGTCTGCCTTTACATCAGAGAAAGTAACGGACGGTTCTTCCACAACGGCGGTACTGCTGTATCCCTGATCGTTATAGCAACGAACTGTCCAACTTCCAACCAGTGATTCTTCGGGAGCAGACCATACTGCAGACAGGGTGCCCTCAGTGAATTCTGTGATGGTAATATCCTGGGCGTAAATAAGCTTGCTTGCAGTTGCCTGGATCTCCCAGTCACCGGCAAGATACAGATCATCCTCGGCATGCAAACGGAAGGTGTATTGCTTTCCGACGGTAAGACCATCCAATGTGATGGTGTGATTAGGGAATGTTACGGAGTTCTCAGGCTCATCCTGTGCCCAGTAGGTGATGGTCCATTCCTCGGATTCGGGACCGGACACAGAGAAGGTCAGTACAACACTGCCGTCAGTCATACCGGTGGTGGCGCTAAAATGTAGAAGGCTTGTCTGTACAGGGGTGGAGTATGCGGTTGAGGACTCGCCGGTGAGCCTATGGAAGCCTTTTGCGCGGACTTTGATGGAGTAGCCGGTATTGTGTGTCAGGCCGGTAAACACAGCCTTGCCGTCCTTTACATTGGCGGTAATAGGCGTTCCTTCAGGGAAAGAGCACTCTACTTCCAAAAGGGACTCATCGATTTGCGTATCCACATAAACAATCAGTTTATCCTCGTGGCCCTCAATGCGCAGGTCGTCGATGGGTACGAAATAATATCCAATAAAGAAATATGCGCAAATTGCCAAAACTGCCAGAACAGCAAGAATAATAATGGAATTACGCAGCCATTTGCGTTTTTTGCGCTTAGGCGGATCCTGAGGTTCACAGGCATCGGCAGATTCCTCGGCATTTTCGATGACCTCCTGGGGAACATCACCGGGAATCGATACAGCCTGTGTTTCTTCCAGGTTTACGTTTTCTTCGTCTTCAATTACCGGGATGGGGACATCAACCGCCTCCGGTGCCACAACAGGATCCGGAACTTCGTGGGCTGCAAGATCATCAGCCTGTTCCAGTATTTCGGTAACCTCACCGGATAACTGATCATAATTATCAGCTACGGTTTCCTCCGGGGAGTTATCGGTGAAAGCATCCTCCAAAAAGGATAGATTACCAAAATCATCCTCCACATAATCGGTTTGTGTTTCTTCAGGTGTAGCGATGTTCTCGGTGGTGTTAAGAACCTCAACAACAGCTGCCTCGGTATTTGTATCCGTTTTAAAGGAATCCGGGGAAACCGGTTCATCAACAGTGGGGATTGGGATGATAGGATCATCACTGATGCCGTTGCGCTGCATATAGCTTACAATGGCGCGACCCATCTCCACAGGTGTAGGCCAGCGATCCTCAGGTGTGGCAGCACAAGCTTTGAGAATGATTTCGCTCAATTCATAATCTGCATATTGAGGAGCAGCCAGTATATCACCGTTTTCTGCAGGCGTGGGCAGCTGGTTGTTATTGTAGATCTGATAAAGAATAAGACCTAATGCATACACATCCATCGTTTCGCTGGGAGCAGCGTATGCATCAATAGCTTCCGGAGCAGTATAGGGGCTGCGGTAGCGATCGGGCATGGCAGCATATTTGATTCCGTCCAAACGAATAAAACCGATGTCGCCAATCTTATACTCACCTTCATTGGTGATATAGATGTTATCAGGACGCAGGTCGGCATACAGATAGCCGGCACGGCGTGCGACCGTCAGAGCGGCACACAAATCAAGGCCCAGATTTGCAGCTGCAAGATGCGTCAGCGCTGCAGATTGGAAATGGCGTTCAAGACTACGGTTGTATGAACTGAGCAAATAAACATCATAACCTTTTCCGTCATCGTTTTCTACGATTTGGCAGTCTTCAAAAGCAAGAAAGCCCTCCAGTTCAGAAAGGTGTTTCAGGGTTTCGGTTTCGGATACGATCTCATCAGCCAAGCCTCGATAATAGCTGAGAGCAGATGCAAGATCCTTATATGCACCGGACAGAACAAGTGCATCCAATTTTTCGGGCTTGGAGGGGATAGAGATTACTTTAATTATATATTTTTCTTCGGTGTCCTGCCGCATTGCGGGGTATGTACGCAGACCTTCCCGCTCGTTAATGGCATCACCGACCATAAAATTATCCAACATTGGTGAAATCAATTTCAACTCCGACAAAATTATCACCTCTTTTACGATTACTCAATATATAATAAAATAAATTTTACAAAAAAGCAACATCTTTGTGGTTGTTTTATTTTGCAAGAAATGCTATACTATGTACATTCATATCGATGTATGTCAAATGTATTGAACAGGAGGATGATTATGAGTAAGATCATTTGCGACATTTGCGGAACTACATATTCCGATGTCGAAACACAATGCCCTATTTGCGGTAGCACCAAACCTGCTGACCCGCAGGTTTTGGAGACTTCTGCTGCAAGCAGCTATACTTATGTCAAGGGCGGCAGATTTTCTAAGAGCAACGTTCGTAAGCGTAACGGCGGCAAGGTAGCTGCAAAGAGTGCTCCAAAGAAAGTCAAGACCGAGAAGAAGGCTGAAAAGCCCGCCGCTCAGCGTCAGGAAAAGCAAAACGGCGGCGATAATAGAGGACTGGTTATTACTGCAATTGTACTTTTGGTAGCGGTTATTGTAGTGGTTGGCTATATTGCTGCCCGGTACTTCATTGTACCCGAAAATGAGGGTGCATCCAATATTAAGGAATCCATTGCTTGCGTTTCCCTGAATGTGGACAAGTCTGAGATTTCTATGGATGACGAATCCGCAACCTACCAGCTGAAGGCGACCCCCACTCCCACCAACACGACTGATAAGATTAAATTCGAATCTCTGAATCCTGATGTTGCAACTGTTGACGGTAACGGCAAGATTACCGCTCTGACCGCCGGTACTGCACAGATTAAGATCACCTGCGGCAGTGAGGAAGTGACTGTGACGGTTAACAGTACAGTTGGTGTTATTGAGCTTCGTTTTATCTACAAGACTAACACCTTGAAGTCTGAGGGTGAAACCTGCATCGTCTACATAAAGGAAACCAGCGGTATTGACCCTGCCGATATCACCTGGACCACAGATGATGAAAAAGTTGCCACCATTTCCGACGGTGTCGTACAGGCTGTTGGCGAAGGTGTAACAAAGGTATACGGTGAGTATAAGGGTGCGAAGGCATACTGTACCATTACTGTTGATTTCGAAGATGAGGAAGACAATGGCAACGGTATTGGCGAGGACGACGGCAACAACACCGGTATTGGTGAAGACAATGGAAACACTGGTATCGGCGAAGACGATGGTAATAACACCGGCATCGGCGAGGATAACGTTAACAACGGTGTTGGTGAAGATGATGTAGATAATAACAATTCCGGTGACAATGAAAACACTGCTTCCGGTGAAGAAATCTTCATTTATACCCTTTGGAACACCAAACTGGAAGACTTTACTGTTGGTAACGGCAAGAGCGAGACCCTCGTCGTTAAGGATTCCAACGGCAATGAGGTTGAGGCGGTATTGACAGTTGACGATGAAAATGTTTGCACAATTTCCGGAAATGTTGTTACCGGTCACGGTGGCGGCGTAGCTAAGATTACTGCAACATATAACGGCATTACAGCCACCTGTACTGTGCGTAGCAGTTAAAAACGATAACGGCAGCATCTTTTGGATGCTGCCGTTTTTTGTTATTCGCCATCCACGTTGGGGCGGTTCTTGCGAAAGAGCAGGCTGATGCACCAAAGTCCTGCAAGGCCGATGACGGCATATATAATGCGGCTGACCACCGCATCCTGCCCGCCGAAGATCCATGCAACCAGGTCAAACTGAAACAGACCGACCAGTCCCCAGTTGATGGATCCGATGATAGATAGAATCAAAGCCAGCGTATCCATAAATGCTACCTCCTTTTTTGAGTCGTGTTGCTATCATACCCGATGTGATCAAAAATATGCAAATTACTTGCAAATTGATTGCAATACAAGGTGTGCTGTGTTATAATTATTGCACAATTTCAAGGAGGAATTCATATGAAACGTTGTTTTTCCGGTGCGGATATTTTACTTCCTAAAACCGATGAAATGGAGAAATGGTCTGTAATCGCCTGCGATCAGCATACCTCTGATTTGGGTTACTGGCACGCAGTTAGAAATTTTGTTGGAAAGAGCCTGTCTACACTGAATTACATTCTGCCCGAGGCGGAGCTGTCGAATGCCACGGATGCAACGATTGAGGCGATCAATCGGAATATGAAGCAGTCCCTGCTTGATAACAGTTTTACTGAGTATCCCAATGCTTATATCTACGTTGAAAGAACTTTAGTGGACGGATCTGTCCGTCAGGGTATCGTAGGCATGGTGGATCTGGAAGATTATCATTATTTCTACGGTGAAAACGTAAAGCTCTGTGCAACGGAGGAGACCGTGCTTGAGCGGATTCCGCCCAGGGCTAAGATTCGCCGTAACGCACCGGTGGAGTTCAGCCATATTATCTTGTTTTGTGACGATCCAGATTGTACCATTGTGGAGCCTGTGGCAGCAAACAAGAATTCTCTGGTAAAGCTTTATGACTTTGATCTTATGATGGACGGCGGACATATTACCGGATGGCTGATTTCTGGCGAGGTTGCCGCAAAACTGGATGCTGCGTTGGAGGCGTATGAGGCAGATAGCTTCTATACTGTTTCTGACGGCAACCATTCTCTTGTGACTGCAAAACGTTGCTATGAGGAGCGCCGCGACAGCGCCGACTATAAAGATGGTGATCCTTGTCGCTATGCGTTGGTAGAACTGGAAAATATCAACAGCAGTGCAATTATGTTTGAGCCGATCCACAGATTGCTCACAGGTGTGGATGTATCTAAGTTGATGGATGATATGGGTGCAATCAGCGATTCTGCCGGTGTTCCCATTCCTTGGTTCAGCGGTGAGCATAAGGGTGTCTTTACACTCAAGTCTGTTGACGGAGAGATGACGGTTGCTACATTACAGAAGTTCCTGGATAACTGGCTGAAAGAAAATGTCGGCGAAATTGATTATGTTCACGGTGATGATACTGTTCGGGAGTTAGCTGACCGGGATAACAAGATCGGTTTTGTACTGCCGAAGCCCGAACGCGCTGAGATGTTTGCACACATTATGACCGGCAAGGCACTGCCCAGAAAGACATTCTCTCTTGGCCATGCCTGCGAAAAGAGATATTATCTGGAAGGAAGAAAGATTAGATGACGACCTTATACGAGGGTGCATTTGCAAAGATTAATTTAACATTGGATGTGCTGGATAAGCGTCCTGACGGTTACCACGATCTTAAGAGTGTTATGCAGACAGTCTCTATCCGTGACGATGTTGAGATAGATATTGACACCGGCCGTCCATGGACTATACGCTGCTCAATGGAGGGTGTACCTACAGACAGCAGGAACCTTGCATGGAAGGCAGCGGAAGCGTTTTTTGCGGCTACCGGTAAAACCACAGACGGTATTGAAATCCGCATTAACAAAAGAATTCCTATGGGATCCGGACTGGGTGGTGGCAGCGCAGATGCTGCTGCGGTTTTGCGTGCTTTGAATCGTTACTACGGGGAGCCTTTATCCATTTTTGCTCTGGCAGAAGTCGGTGCGCAGGTAGGAAGCGATGTACCGTTCTGCGTTGTTGGCGGCACTGCGATGGTTGAGGGTAGAGGAGAACGGCTGCGCAAGTTGCCGGATATGCCCGATTGTTGCTTTGTAATCTGCAGACCCGATTTTACTTGCTCCACACCGGAGCTTTACAGAAAACTCGATGAGCGAACCATCGGCAAGCGACCGGACCATCCTGCTATGGAATCTGCTATTTTAGCCGGTGACCTGCTGAAGGTTGCCCAGAACATCTATAATGTATTTGATCCGGTTGTTACGGAAAATCACCTGGAGATCAACTACATTAAGTCTATTTTTAATACCTACGGCGCAATTGGTCAGCAGTTGACCGGTTCCGGATCTGCTGTATTTGCGATGGTGCCTGATTTTGAGCGCTGTGCTGTAATTTGCAGTATGTTGCGGGAGAACTATCCCAATATCTATATTGCAAAACCTGTGTAAGATAAAACCGTCTTAATAAGACGGTTTTATGCTATTATCTTAGGATTTGAGGTGAATGTATGCTGACGTTGCTGTTAGGAAGTGACTGGGTTCAAAACCGCGATGTTGTAATAGAAATGCTTGCAGCAGATGTGGCATCCGGCAAAGGAAATCGGGTACTGCTCGTTCCCGAGTTGATCAGCCATGATGCGGAACGCAGACTTTGTGCCGCAGCAGGGGATACTGCTACGCTTTATGCTGAAGTGGTTACATTTACCCGGATGATTCGTGCTGTCAGTGACTGCGTCGGCAAGGGTGCAGAACCCTGTCTTGACAACGGCGGTCGTTTAGTGGCTATGGCCGCTACAACACGGCAGCTTCACAGTGTTTTAAAGGCATATGCATCTCTGGAAACGAAACCGGAGTTTTTAACTGAACTTGTATCTGCGGTGGATGAATTTAAGCAATGCTGCATCACCTCTGCAGATCTTGCAAAAGCGGCATCTATGTCCACAGGAACACTGGCGCAAAAGTTAGAAGAGCTGGCTCTGATTTTGGATACCTATGACGGTATCTGCCGGCAGAGTAAAGTGGATCCTGCCGACAAAATGAACTGGTTACTGGAACAAATGGAGGATTGCACTTATGCCCGGGATCGGGTGTTCTATATAGATGGATTCCCTGATTTTACCAGACAGCATATGGCGATCGTAGAGCATATCATCCTGCATTCTCCCAATGTAACAGTCAGTATCAATTGCGACAGGTTTGATTCTGACAATATGGCTTTCGAGAAAACCGCAGATACCGCAGCACAGTTATTGCGGTTTGCGAAGGGAAACGGTGTACCTGTTGAGATATGTTATATAGATCATGATTGCTGTTCCTTGAGTGAGATTCGGTCTAAATTGTACCGTGGAGATACAGTGGCAGATGATCAATTTAAGGAATGTCTTGCGGTATATCATGCCAATTCTGTATACCAGGAATGTGTGGCAGCAGCACAATATATTCGCAGTATTATTAATCGGGGAGACCGATACCGTGATTTCAGTGTTGTGTGTCCTAACATAAATGGATACAAGAATACCCTAACAAGTGTGTTTCGTAGATTTAATATTCCTCTGTATATTTCCGGAACAGAGAATATCTTAGAGCGTCCGGTAATTATTGCGCTGCTTACTGCTGTGGACGCTGCTTTGGGAGGTTTTGAGACCCGACAAGTTCTTAACTACCTAAAGTCTTCTATTTGCCCGCTTTCACCGGATGCCTGCGATGAGATTGAAAACTATGCGTATTGCTGGAATATTCAAGGCTCACTTTGGTCTCAGGAATGGACAATGCACCCTGACGGCATCGGTATGCAATGGCGCAAAAAAGATGAAGAACTTATTGCCCGGCTTAATAAAGCAAGGGATAAGGCAATCAAACCGCTGCTGATATTTCAAAAGGCTTTTCAAAATGCGAAGAATCTTTCTGAGCAGGTTCATGCGTTATACCGATTCATAGAGGATATTCAACTCTCTGAAACCTTCCAGCGTTTGGCTGATATTGCGGACAGTAATGAAGATCACAGGAATGCGCAGATTTTTAATCAGTTATGGGAAATTCTGATAGCTGCGCTGGAACAGCTTCACGATGTGCTTGGCACTACTGTATGGGATGCTGAGACGTTTGCAAGATTATTGCGTCTGCTGTTGACCCAATATGATATTGGCACTATCCCGCCTGTATTGGATTCTGTTGTAGCCGGTCCAACCAATGCTATGCGGTGCCATGAAGCAAAGCATCTTTTAGTTCTCGGAGCGGATGAGGGTAGTTTCCCTGCGTATTGCGGAGCGACCGGCGTCCTTTCTGATCTGGAGAGAAATGCACTGCGTGCTATGGGTGTTTCGGTTCTGTCAGGTGCCGAAAGCAGTCTGCAAGGTGAGTTCTATAATATTTACGGTGTTTTTTGCGGAGCAAGAAAGACAGTATATATTTCTGCAGGCCCAGGTCAGCCTTCCTTTGTGTTCCGCAGACTGGCCCAGCTTTGCGACGGCGAGAAGCCTATCCTTGATACACCGGCTCTCTATGTTGGTGACAGGACCGATGCCGGCGCTTTGCTGACCCGATTGGAGGACTCTGAGACTGCCAATGATCTTGGCCTTACAGATGTGTATCATGACCTCACGGATGCGAAGAATTATGAATTGGGAAAAATTGCGCCTGAGCAGATTCGGGAACTGTACGGCGAGACTCTGCGTCTGTCGCCCTCCAGTGTGGAGGTCCAGGCAAAATGCCGACTACAGTATTTCCTAAAATACGGTCTGCGTGTGAAGGAACAGGAGCCTTATTGTGTTGATCCGGCTCAGTTTGGCACTTATGTTCATGACGTTCTGGAGAATACTGCCAAGGATGTTATGGCTCGCGGCGGTTTCCGGCAGGTGTCCCTGGAGGACACGCTGGACATTGCCAGAGTGTATTCTGACAGATATATTCAGGAGAATTTTAGTCAGATCGAGTCCGTACGTCAGAATTACCTTTTGCAACGAAATCTTGATGAATTGTTAGCTGTCGTGGAGGAACTGTGGCAGGAGATGTCTCAGTCCCAATTTGACCCGACATTCTTTGAGTTGGAGTTTGGCAAAAACAGCGGAATTGCAGAAATTCCAATTGAAAATGCGGATATGCCGGCATCGTTAAACGGCAAGGTTGACCGGGTGGATACCCTGACTGAGAATGGCCGCAACTATTTCCGGGTTGTGGATTATAAGTCCGGCAAAAACATTGTGCTGGACTACTGTAATATTCAAAACGGCATGGGATTACAGATGCTGTTGTATATGTTTGCCTTGGAGGAGATGGGCGAGGATGTACTTGGTATGAACGCACAGCCTGCCGGCGTGCTGTATTTCCCTGCCCGTATGAATGTTCTGAACCAAAAATCCTACCCTGATGACAAGAAGGTAGAAAAAGAACGCCGTGATGATTGGCAGCGCAGTTCACTGCTGCTTAAGGATAACGGGGTTCTTGAAGCAATGTGCGCAGACTTGCAAAAAATCGGCATCAAAGTTGATAAGGAAGGAAATCTTAACGGTGATATCGTGACACCGCAGCAGTTTGATATGCTGAAAGGTTATATCAAGAAGATAATGGCAGGGCTTGTCAATGATATTGCTTCCGGTTGCGTGGACGCTAATCCCTATAATCGGGGTGAGAGGCTGAATGCCTGTGTCTACTGCAAGTTTGCTTCAATCTGCCATCCGGGAGAAAATGCACAGCCGAGAGATCTGGCGGAAATCAGGTTCAAAGATTTCTGGGAACGATTGGAAGGGGAGATGAGTAAAAATGGCTGAGAAGTTAACACCTCAGCAGGATGCTGCGGTTAAAAATCGCGGTGGCAATTTACTTGTCTCTGCGGCAGCCGGATCAGGTAAAACAAAAGTGTTGACGGAACGACTGTTATCCTACATTATCGATCCTGCAGATCCTGCAAATATTGATGATTTTTTGGTGATCACATTTACAAAGGCTGCGGCCGCAGAGCTGCGGGTAAAGATTGCAGAGAAATTATCGGATGCTATTGCAGCTGATCCTGATAATCAGCATTTGCAAAAGCAGATGCAGCGACTGCATATGGCGCAGATTTCCACGGTTGACTCCTTTTGTAATGACTTGCTCCGTCAGTATACCTACACTCTGGATATCAGTCCGGATTTTCGAATGGTAGACCCCAGTGAAACTCCGGAGCTTCAACAGCGGGTCCTGGATCAGATTCTGGAGCGGGCTTATGAACGCATCGGTACGGATCCGGCGTTTCATGCGCTGGTAGAGACTCAGGGATTTGGTCGAAACGATTTGGATATTCCCAGTGTGGTTCTGAAGATCTACGAGAGCTCCAGGTGCAACCTGCATCCGGATAAGTGGCTTGATTGGTGTCAGGATACGGTAAATAATAACGACTATACAGATGCGTTGGAGACGCCCTGGGGACAGTTTTTGCTTTCTGATTTCAGAAAGCTATTGAATATGCATATCAACACGTTCCAAAACTGCAAGGAGGCAGCATTGAAAGCTGCCGGTATGAGCAAGATTCCCGGAATTCTGGATCATGCGATTGCCCAGCTGAAATCTTTGCAAGAGGCTAAGACCTGGGATGAGTTACATGAACACAGAGTGATCAAATTCGAAAGCCTTCGGTTCGATAAGGATTGTGTTGATGAAGAACTCCGGGGACAAATAGGTGCTACAAAAGAAACCATCACAAAGAGTGTCAAGGACTATATGACAGTTTTTGACGCGGATAACGCTGCTACGCTGAAGGATTTGGTATCCGGTGGTCTTGCTGCCAGTGGTTTGATTGCGTTGGTCAGAGAATTTGCTGAGGAATACAGCAAGTTAAAGCGTTCTCTGCGTGTTATGGATTTCAATGACCTGGAGCATAAGGCCCTTGATTTGTTGATGGGCAAGTCCCGCAGCCATCCGACTGCCTTGGCACGCGAGATCGGAAGCCGTTATCGGGAAGTTATGGTGGACGAATATCAGGACTCCAACCAGGTGCAGGATTCCATTTATTCTGCGCTGACCAGTGAGAAGAACAACTGCTTTATGGTGGGTGATGTGAAGCAGGCAATCTATCAGTTCCGTCTGGCAGAACCCGGTATTTTTATTGAAAAATACAATCACTACGACAACGCAGATGAAGCAAAACCCGGCCATGGCAGACGGATCCTGCTCAGTGATAATTTCCGTTCCTCAGGTGAAATTATTGATTGCGTAAACGATGTGTTCCGGCTCAGTATGAGTCAAGAGGTTGGCGGACTGGACTATGGACCGGACGAGCAGCTGCGTGAGGGTGTTGAACACGTGTCCCTGGGCGAACCGGAGGTCGAGCTGCTTGCTGTACAAACTGAGGACGTTACTTACTACGAAGAAGGTATTGTGATCGCTAACAGGATCCTGGAACTGATTGACGGTACGCATATGATTCGGGATAAGAAAACCCATCAACTTCGTCCCGTTGAATTGCAGGATATTGCAATTTTGCTGCGCGCACGCAGAAGTTGGCCATTCCTAAAGCGCGCGCTGGAGAATGCAGGTATTCCTTTTGTGACATTTGATTCAGAGGATGTTCTGCATCACACCCAGATTACAGTCCTTACATCTCTGCTGAAAACCATCAACAATCCTATGCAGGATATACCCCTGGTTTCTGTGCTTTGCAGCAGCCTGTTCCGGTTTACTGCAGATGATATGGCTCGACTGCGAGGATTGGATAAGTACGCCTCCGTATATCAACTGCTGCAGATGGATACATCGGATAAATCTAAGAATTTTCTTGAGGTTTTAGACGGATTACGCAGGGACTCCCGTATATATTCTGTGTGTCAGTTGCTGGATGTTATTATGCAAAAGACACGGTTTGACAGCATTTACGGTGCAATGGCAGATGGACTTGAGCGAATGGGTCATATACAGAAATTCCTGAAGGTCGCTGCCGCTTATGAGTCCACCGGTGGCAAGGATTTGCGTCAGTTTATTGAACATTTGGATGCAGCGCAGGAAAAAGGGTTGGCTGATGACTCCCAGGTTCAGCCTACATCTGCGGTGCAGGTTATGACGATCCATCAGTCCAAGGGTCTTGAGTATCCCGTGGTGTTCTGTGCCTGTCTGCAAAGAGATATCAGCTTCAAAAACATTAACGAATCAAAGGTCTTGTGTGACCGGGATTTAGGTCTGGGATTGCATTGTATCGATCAGACCAGGCGGGTTAGATATCCCAGTCTATCTAGAAGAGCTGTTGAAAGAAAGCTGAAGGCGGAGACTGTTTCTGAGGACCTTCGTGTGCTATATGTGGCAATGACCCGGGCAAGAGACCGCTTGATTATGACTTATGCCAGTAAGTACCTGGATAAAAAGATTGCCTCTCTTGTTGCAAAACTTTCTTTGTATGATAAGTCCTGGATTTCGGCATATCCAGGCTGTCCCGGCACCTGGGTTCTGCAGGCGGCGTTGCGGCGTACTGAAGCAGGCGCTTTGTTTGCATTGGGAGGAAATCCCGGCTGCGCAAATGTTTCCGATAAACCTTGGGATATTAAAGTGGTAACACCCCCTGATGTGTTGACAACCTATCATAGCGGCGAAACTGCTGAGAGCAGGAAATCTTCTGTTGCAAAGGAACTGAAGGATGTACTTTCTTTTGTATATCCATATGATGCGTATACAAAGATCGCTTCCAAACAGACTGCGACACAAATAAAGGGGCGTATGAAGGATATAGAGGTGGCACAATCGGCACAGAGTGTTATGCCGGAACGTTATTACCGCAAGCCTACCTTTGTTTCCGGTGGATTTGCCGGAAAGGAATACGGCAATGCCTATCATGGGGTGATGCAGTATATTTGCTATGAAGCCTGTGATACTCCGGAAAAGCTTGATGCAGAACTTGATCGCATGGAACAGGCGATGCTGATTACCGGAGAACAAAGAAAAATGATCAACCCAATGAAGATCGTTAATTTTGTTTGTTCACCCATCGGTCAGCGGCTTATTTGTGCGGATAATGTTCACAGAGAATTTAAATTCTCCATCTTAACGGATTTGTCCCAAGAGAATACCGATGCCAAGGAAAAGGTGCTGCTGCAAGGTGTTGTGGACTGTTTGATGGTTGAACCGGATGGCATTACGGTTGTGGATTTTAAGTCAGACCGTTTTGATCCTGCTGATCTACCCCAGAAGCTTGAGGAACACAGACCTCAGGTGGAGGCCTATGCCAATGCTGTGGAACGGATCTTTAGAATGCCGGTAAAAGAAAAGATACTGTATTTCTTCTCCATTGATCAGGCTGTAAATCTATAAAGATACCCCCTGAAGTACTGACTTCAGGGGGTATCTTTTTATCGCTCGTTTCTGTTCTGGTTCTGATTCTGGTTTTGATTCTGGTTTTGATTCTGGTTCTGATTCTGGTTCTGATTCTGGTTTCTATTCTGATTCTGGTTCTGGTTCTGATTCTTATTCTGGTTGTTCATGATTTGATCCTCCGATGTTTATTAGCGGTATTCCGCTAAGATAGTGTAACCGAATTTTTAGGATTTATCCTTTGCTTTGAAAATCAAACTAACAATCAACGCAGCAACGATAGCTGCAGTGATGCCGCCTGCGGAGGATTCAAGACCTCCGGTAAATATACCGATAAATCCGTTCTTATCAATAGCATTGCGAACTCCTTTTGCTAACAGATGGCCAAAACCGGTTAAGGGAACGGTAGCACCAGCACCGGCAAAATCTATCAAACGCTGATAAACGCCGATGCCTCCTAAAATTACACCGATCACCACATAACTTACAAGGATCCTTGCAGGCGTCAGTTTTGTTTTATCAATAAGAACTTGACCGATCAGACATAGTACACCGCCGATCAAAAATGCTTTTAAATAATCCATATTATTTACCTTCAATAACAACGGCATGACAAATGCCAGGAATAGGGAGCCCCTGCTGGGTAGATGTGGGGGACAGTAATGCGCCGGTTCCGCAGAATAGAATCTTCTTTAATTTGCCGGTCCGCAATTTATCGAGCAGATAGCCGCATAATGTGACGGCACTGCAGCCACAACCGGAGCCGCCGGAATGGACATCCTGTCTGACGCAATCAAATACAAGCGTTCCGCAGTCTGTAAGTTTACCGCCTAAAGGGATGCCTTGTCGGTTGGCTAAAGTCAAAAGTGCATCTTTTCCTAATTGACCCAAATCTCCGGTAACTATCAAATCGTAGTCATTTGCTGAGGTGTTAAAGTCACGGAAATGTGCAGCTATTGTATCAAGAGCAGCAGGTGCCATTGCGGCACCCATATTGTTTGCGTCTTTTATGCCAAGATCGGTCACAGTACCGATGGTTGCAGCTGTGATCTTCGGTCCTTTGCCTTTTGTGCTGACCATAGCAGCACCGCAACCGGTGACTGTCCATTGGGAGGTAGGCGTTCGTTGCCCACCGTATCCGAGAGGAAAGCGGTATTGGCGTTCAGAGGATGCAAAATGAGAGGAGGTCATTGCTACTGCGTGTGGTGTAAAACCGCCGCCTACAGCCATAGATGCCACCAGAAGGCTTTCGGCCATGGTAGAACAGGCACCATATAATCCCAAATGTGGAATATTCGTATTACGAAGGGTAAATGAGGACCCAATGCATTGGTTTAAAAGATCACCGGAGATAACTAATTCAAGATCGCTTAATTTTAGACCTGTTTTCTCTACCAGTTTCTGCAGCGTCAGTTTTTGTAGCTGTTTTTCTGCCTGTTCCCAGGTTTTTTGTCCGAAATAGGAATCGTTATAGGTGACATCAAAATATTCCTTCAGTGGGCCTTCGGATTCCTTCTTACCGGCAATGCTTGCCCAATGGGTGATTATGGGGGGATTACTCAATGCAAAGCTGCGTTTTCCGACTTTTTGATTTTCCATATACACCATCCTTTTGGTGTATTGTGTGTAGAAAGGATAAAAAAATACCGACACCCGGAAAAGGTGTCGGTGTTTCCTTTTATTTGCCGGCCAAGGCTCTTTCCAACCATACACAGCCAAAGTCCAGGGCAGTGTAGAGACCGTCTTTTTCACTCTTCTTGACCACGCGGTCACGGCTCTTTGCGTTAGGATCTGTGAGTTGCAGCTGCACGGAAACGCGGGTTGCGATATCTGCATCGCCAACCTTCTTGGTCTCCAGGATCTGGAGCATAACGATGTGACTGTCGGCCATGGAGCCGTAGTAGATCAGAGAATCCTTGCGCATAAGGGGATGACCCTTGTACATCAGGACATTGGATGTTTCAGACATAGGTACCTCCTGAAAAAATTGTGGGAGGCTTTTGCGGTGGCAAAAGCCTCCCGGGTAGTGTCGTTACTTTTTGAACAGGTAGCACTGTACCAGTTCCTGCAGAAGCTCATCCCGATCGATCTTGCAGATCATATTACGTGCATTATTGTAGTTCGTAATGTAGGTGGGATCTTCTGTCAGAAGATAACCAACGATCTGGTTGATGGGGTTGTAGCCTTTTTCACTCAAGGCATCGAACACACTCAGGAGAATACGGCGCATATTCTCTTTGTCATCACAGGGGACAGTAAACTTAATGGTATTTCTGGTATTTTCCGTCATGGGTACGACCTCCTTCCGTATATTAGGCTTATTATAACCCACTTTTCTTGGTCTGTAAAGCCTTTTTTGTCAATTTGTTTGAAAATAATGACAATTAGCGGATAACAGCATTCAGCTTATCCTTCAGTGCTGCCAGCACTTTTTCCATTACCTGCTCAGAATCAGTATCGGTCAGAGTGCGGTCGTCTGCGCGTAGTTCCATAGAGAAGGCCATACTCTTCTTACCTTCGGTGATACCGATGCCTCTGTAAATGTCAAACAGTTTTACATTTTGCAGGAGCTTGCCGGATGCGGTAGTAATCACAGCTTCCACCTGAGCGACAGTGACAGCTTCATCACAAACTATAGCAAGGTCACGGGTAACAGAGGGGTACTTGGGCAGGGGAACGTAGGTGGCTTCGGGCAGCTGGAGCTGCGCCAGGGCCGTGAAATTGATCTCGGCGCAATAAACTTCACAGTCCATACCGTAATTTTTTGCAGCCAGGGGATGAATCTGACCGATATAGCCCAATTCAACATCGCCGATCGTTACCTTGGCGCAGCGGCCAGGATGGTAGGAGGGGTTGTCCTGCACGGCGGTGTATTTCGCTTTGGGCAGTCGCAGATTCCGGAAGATGGCTTCCAGGTCACCCTTCAGGCTGAAGAAGGTAGTACCCTCACCGTAGGCGCCAAGTACGAGGATCTTGGGTTCCTCGGGGAGAAGTTCCCCCTCCTTAGGCAGGTAGATCTTAGCAAGCTCATAAAGCTTTGCGTTCTTGTTATGATATGCATTGTTACGGGAGAGAATGTCCAGCATAGATGCCAGAGCGGTGGTACGCATAACGGAGGTGTCCTCACCCAAAGGGTTCTGGATGCGGATCACGTTGCGCAGGGGAGAATCTGCAGGCAGACGAATCTGATCAAAGATTGCAGGAGATACAAAGGAGTAGGTGATGATCTCGCTGTAACCAATACTGCGGCAGACAGAACCGGCTTTCATTTCAAACTTCATCATGGGGGTGTAGCCACCCTGAGTGGAGGTCTTGAATGCGGTTGTGGGAATTTCGTTATAACCGTAAGAACGGCCAACTTCCTCCGCAATATCGGCCATCAGGTTCAGATCAGGACGCCAGGAGGGGACAAGAATGTCGTCGCCTTCAACGGGGATTTCCAGAAGGTTGAGATATTTAACCATCTGTTCTTTGGTGATATCAGTACCCAGTAGAGCGTTGATCTTATCACACTCCAGAGGGACGGTTTTAGGCGCAGGAACAAAATTGATGATATCAATCATTCCGTCCATCACATCGCCGCACTCCAGCAGCTCTACAAGCTCACAGGCACGCTGCACAGCAGGAACGGTCATCATAGGATCGATATTCTTTTCAAACTTGCCGGAAGCGTCGGTACGCATACCCAGAGCAAGGGCGGTCTGACGAATGGAAGTGCCGTTAAAGTTGGCAGATTCGAAGACAACAGTTGTGGTGTCATCCACGATTTCAGAGTTTTCGCCACCCATAATACCGGCAAGACCAATGGGCTTGTCGCCATCGGCAATTACCAGCATACCGGGCTTCAGGTTTCTCTGTATACCATCCAGAGTGGTGAGAGCTTCACCTTCCTGGCTTTCTCTGACAACGATTTTGCCGGAGCCAACATAGCGATAATCGAATGCGTGCATGGGTTGGCCGTACTCCAGCATCACATAGTTTGTGATATCTACGATGTTGTTAATGGGGCGCACGCCGTTAGCGCGCAGGCGCTGACGCAGCCACTTGGGAGAAGGCGCGATCTTTACATTCTTTACCATTTTGGCGGTGTAGCGGTTACACAGCTCTTCAGCGGGCACTTCCACATCCAGCATATCGTACATAGAACCGGCATCGCTGCCCTTAACCACAGGTTCGTGATGGTGCATTTTCAGCCCGAAAGCTGCAGCGGATTCCCGAGCCAGACCAATAATGGAGTAGCAATCGGGTCGGTTGTTGGTGATCTCAAAATCTACAACAGTGTCATCGTTGCCGATGATCTTGTTGATATCGTCACCGGGCTTGCAGTCCTCATCGTTCAGGATCCAAATGCCGTCTGCATATGCTCCGGGTAGATCGTTCTGGGTCAGACCCAATTCATCAAAAGAGCACAGCATACCGTTGGACTTTTCGCCCCGGAGCTTACCTTTGGTGATGTGAATGCCGCCGGGCAACCAGGAGTTGTGCAATGCGGCAGGCACCAGGTCACCCTGCTTGACATTCTGTGCGCCGGTTACGATTTGCACGGGTTCTTCCTGACCTACATCTACCTGGCAGACCCACATATGGTCAGAATTCTCGTGGCGGATAATGGAAACGACCTTGCCGACTACTACATTTTTGATTTCGCTGTCCATCCGCTCGTAGGTTTCCACTTTCTGGCCGAAGATGGTCAGCTTTTCCACATATTCCTTATCGGACACAGAGGAAAGATCCACAAATTCCTCGTGCAGCCATTTTCTGTTCAGTTTCATTGCGGCAACCTCCTTAGAATTGATTCAGGAACCGTACGTCGTTGTCGAAAATCAGACGCAGGTCGTTGATGCGCATACGGCCCATGGCCATGCGCTCCAGGCCCATACCGAAGGCAAAGCCGGAATACTTTTCGGGATCGATACCGCAGTTGCGAAGCACCTCGGGATGCACCATACCTGCGCCCAGCAGTTCAATCCAACCCTCACCGTGGCAGGTGGAGCACACCTGGCCGTCAACTTCACCGGTGCCGTGGCATTTGTGGCACTGCATATCCATTTCACAGCTGGGCTCGGTGAAGGGGAAGTGGTGGGGACGGAAACGCATCTGAGAATCCTCTCCGTAGATTTGCTTCATAATTGCAACCAGAGCACCCTTCAGGTCACCCATTGTGATATGCTCGTCCACAACCAGACCTTCAATCTGATGGAACATAGGGGAGTGGGTTGCGTCAGCTTCGTCTTTACGGAAAACACGGCCGGGAGCCAGCATACAGAAAGGAGGCTCATTCTTTTCCATAAAGCGGATCTGCATTGGGCTGGTTTGAGTTCGCAGAAGAACAGAATCGTCATCAGTAAAATAGAAGGTATCGCTTCGATCTCTGGAGGGATGTCCCTCTTCAATGTTCAGACGGGTGAAATTGTAGCTGGCAAGTTCAACCTCGGGGCCGTCCACGATCTGATAGCCCATTCCAACGAAAATATCCTTGATCTGCTGAAGAACCTGGTTCATAGGATGCTCGTGGCCCAGAGTCACTGCATCACCGGGGATAGTCACATCCAGAGCTTCCTCTGTCAGTTTTGCCTCAAGAACAGCTGCGCCGATCTTAGACTTACACACTTCTAATTTCTCTTCAATCTCACCTCTGACGGAGTTGGCCAGTTGACCCATTACAGGGCGCTCCTCAGCGCTGAGTTTGCCCATCTGCTTCAGAACAGCGGTCAGTTCACCTTTCTTTCCAAGGAATCGAACCCGGAGTTCGTCAAGATCAGCGGGTGTCTTGGCAGCTTCTAAAAGTGCCATGGCCTCCTGTTTGATATTTTCTAATTGTGCCTTCATATTGTAAACTCCTTTCAATGAGAAAAGTATAAAAAAACAGCCCATCATCCCAAATATCGGGACGAAGGACCTTCCTCCGCGGTACCACCCGCAATTCGCCGTAAGGCGCAGCTTTATGTGCTGACACACATTAGATCTTTAACGGAATCACCCGGCAAATCCTACTGTCAGTTCAGATCGCGGCTCCTGGGGGAAGGCCCGGTGTTTGGACGTAAGCGGATCGCACCATCCCGCTTTCTCTGCAACCGTCGAATAAACACAAGACAACCCATTCACAGCCTGTCAATATTGCTGTGATTTTAGCACATTCCATAGCTAATTGCAAGGCTTTTTTCATATTTTTACAGTTCGATAATACATTATATCAAGATTTTTCTGAAGAGGGGTGCTCTATGAAGCGAGTCTTAATATGTGTGCTGATAATTGTGATGCTTTGCGGATGTGCAAACAACAAAGATGTTTTGGAACCAGCATTGGAGTTAAGGCATAAATTACAAAACGCAAAAGGCTGTAGATTTGATGCAGTGATCACGGCAGATTATGGAGAAATGATCTATACTTTCAAGATGCAATGTACCACTGACAAAACAGGTCAAATGCAATTTGAGGTAATGGAACCGGAAACAATTTCCGGGGTAACCGGAAATGTGTCCGGAGAAAAGGGAGCTCTGATATTTGATGATAAGGTGCTGGCGTTTGATACTCTTGCAGACGGTTATATTTCTCCGGTAAGTTCTCCATGGGTGATGATGAATGCACTAAAAAGCGGATATATTACTTCTTGTGGAGAGACAGATGACGGCAATAGAATATCGCTCAATGACAGCTTTTCAGACGATGCATTACAGTTGGATGTTTGGACAAATGGGCAGGGACAGCCGATTCGCTGCGAGATTTTGTATAAAGAACGCAGATGTCTGAGTATAGATGTAAATAACTTTGAGTTTCTGTAACAATCTGTCGTATTTTGCATAGGATGAATCACCGGCAGGACGGTATAATTTGACGTGTGACGTGGGAAACTATGATCATTGATACGGCAGCCGGTCGTGTCGGTAAGTACTCTCACGGAGTGTGAAACAGATGGATGATACTGTCAGAAGGGGAGATATCTTCTATGCAGATCTGTCACCGGTGGTGGGCAGCGAGCAGGGAGGCACAAGACCTGTGTTGATCGTACAGAATGACACAGGGAACAGACATTCTCCAACGGTGATTGCTGCGGCGATCACAAGCCAAACGGGAAAAGCGAGATTGCCAACCCATATTAACATTGCAGGCGGCAGTGTGGGCCTGAGCAAGGATTCTGTAATTTTGTTGGAGCAGATCCGCACCATTGATAAAAAACGCCTGCGGGAGCATATGGGGCGCCTGGACGATGCCCATATGAACCAGGTCAATCAGGCAATTGCCGTTAGTTTCGGTTTGGATATGAATCGTTATACATGAAGAATAGCAATCCCTCCGGGGCCATAAAATGCCTTGGAGGGATTGCTTGTGTTTGATGTGAAATTGCAAAACAGGGTAGTTGGTAAAGCAGAAGTGCGTCGCATGGGTCTTTACAATGAGATCATTTGCAGGTGCAGTTTTCCGGATAAAAGACAATACAGAATTTATGCATTTTGCGGCGACCGACAAATGGATCTTGGTATCTGTGTGCCCTATGAGGGTTCATTTGGATTTCAAACAAAAATAGCAACAAAATCCATGGGGGAGGGACGATTGGCGTTTGTAGCGGTTCCGACAGAACTCACTTCTCTTTTTGTTGATGTGAATGAAGAGAAACCCTTTCCTAACTTTATGCAACTGAGGAAAGGAAAGTATCAGGTACGGGACGGAAAACCCTGTATTATATTTCAAGAGTAAGACCGATGGGACAGTGATCCGAGCCGAAGACTTCGGGATAAATATTAGCTTCTTTAATACTGTCAGAGAGTGCTTATGAGACAACAAAGTAGTCAATGCGCCAGCCTGCATTGTTGGCACGGGCGTTGTACATATAACTCCACCAAGTATACGCACCGGTTGTGTCAGGATACAAATATCGGAATGTGTCGACAAAGCCTTTTTCTAAAAGTCTTGAGAAACAGGCTCGCTCCTGATCGGAAAAACCAGCATTGCCTCTGTTGCTGCCGGGGTTCTTAAGGTCTATCTCATTATGCGCCACATTCAGGTCGCCGCAGAGAATAACATTCTTCCTGGATCTCAATTCCGTAAGGTACTGTGTAAATGCATTTTCCCATTTGAGGCGATGTTCCAATCGTGCCAATTCCCGCTGCGCATTAGGGGTGTAGCAGGTTACCAAGAAAAACTTCGGGTACTCCAGCGTGATGACACGCCCTTCGTCATCCAGTTCCGGCACACCGATGCCGTAAGTATGATTTAACGGTGCATTCTTAGCGAAGATCGCCGTGCCTGAATATCCTTTTTTAACGGCATAATTCCAATACTGATGATATCCGGGTAGATCAAGCTCCAGCTGACCCGGTTGCAATTTGGTCTCCTGTAGACAGAAAAAGTCCCAGTTATCCTGATTGAAAAAATCCATAAAGCCTTTTTGCAGACAGGCTCTAATTCCGTTTACATTCCAGCTGACCAGCTTCATAATGCACCTCTTACTCTTCATCTACAGTAATGTATTTTTCGATTTGCGACATCGTACCTTCGCCGATACCGCTGACATTCATAATGTCTTCGATGCTTTCGAAATTGCCGTTTGTATTTCGGTAGGCAACGATGCGTATTGCCAGTGTTTCGCCGATTCCCGGTAAAAGAGATAATTCTTCAATTCCGGCTTTGTTGATGTTTATTTTACCATTTTTCAGACCGTTATCCTCTGTCGCATCGGTGGTTGTGTTTGCGCTTTGCTTAGTGGTTTCTACAGTCAGGGTACCGCTGATAGTATACCTTCCCACGAAGATGCCGGTTATTAAAAATACAAAAGACAAGGTGATTGTAAGAATTATCTGCGGACCTTTCCTCACTTTACACACCTCCCAATTGACGGATTTTAATTTTACTGTTATAATGTCAACATTATACACGATTATCACTGTGCATACAAGCACAACATTGGATATAGAGGTTACTGATGATGGAAAAAGCTGTGTTACGCAGGATCCTTGCAGGTGTCTTGCTGTGCATTATGTTGGTCATACCTGTGAGCGCAACAGAAGGTTCGCAGGAGATTGCAATTGAGCAGGGATGCCATTCCGCTGATGCCAGATGGAGCATCCTGGGTGATGAGCAACTGATTAATAACTGCACAACTGCAATGTTATATGAGTTAAACAGCGATACTTTAATGTATGCCTGGAATCCGGATGCGCCGATCTATCCTGCCAGTCTGGTTAAAATTATGACAGCGTTGGTTGTTGTGGAAAAGGGGAGTCTTTCGGACGCAGTTACGGTTCGACAGAGTGTTTTGGACACAGTGGATTCCAATGCTGTCTCTGTTGACCTGAAGGCAGATGAGGTGCTGACAGTAGAAGATCTGCTGTATTGTATGATGGTGTACTCCGCCAACGATGCAGCAGCGGTGCTTGCTGATCATATTGCCGGTGGCAACCAGGAGAAATTTGTAGAAGAGATGAACAGATATGCCCAGGAGTTGGGCTGTACCTCTACAAAGTTTGTAAATGTCCACGGTCTTCATCATTCAGACCAGGTTACTACTGCCCGGGATGTTATAAAGATTCTGACGCATGCCAGCGAAAACGAGCTGTTTATGCAGTTCTTCGGTGCTGCGGAATATGTTGTTCCCGAAACAAATAAAACCGGAAATAGAGATCTTTCCACCGGTAACTATCTGATCAGCAGAAGTGAGGGACAGATCTACAATGACGAGCGTGTGATTGGTAGCCGCACCGGTACGACAGCTATGGGTGAGCGATGCATTGCTTCTATTGCGCAAGACGGAGATATGAAACTGCTGTGCTTGATTTCCGGTGTTGATGGAGAATACATTGAGGACGGATACAAGGGAAAAAGCATCAGTGGCTTCCCTGAAACAACCTTGTTGCTAAATTATGGATTTGATGGTTATAGACCGGTGCAGCTAATGTATAAGGATCAGTCACTGGAGCAGTGTAAGGTTCAGGGCGCAGCAAACGATGTAGTGCTGGGCGTCAGCAGTGATATTTCAACGGTTCTTCCCGTAGAAATGGGCTTAAATGATATCCGTTTCCAGTACAGTGACGGTTATAACCAGCTAACTGCACCGATTAAAAAGGGGCAGGTTGTCGGTTCTGTCTCTTTGTGGAACGGCAACATTTGTGTGGGCGCATGCGATTTGTATGCAATGTCAGATGTAAGTGATGATGGTCCGAAGATTGAACAGAAATCGAAGAAGGCAATTACAGTTGGTAAGGTTATTTTGATTACTGCCGTCGTATTGGTTGCCGCCTTTGGCGCACTGCTGTGTGTGCGATGGGTGCATACGATCCGTGTTATGAAACAGAGGCGTCGCCGTAGACGCGGTCACAGAAGGAGTCGCTGATGCTAGATTGGGATGAATTGAAAAAGGCGTGCAGTGATTGCTCTAAGTGTACCTTGTGCGAAACAAGAACAAATGTTGTGTTTGGCGTCGGTTCTGAGGAAGCAGATATCCTGTTTGTCGGAGAAGGTCCCGGTGAGCAGGAGGATTTAAGGGGTGAACCTTTTGTCGGTCCTGCGGGGATGCTGCTGGATGATATGCTCCGGATCATTGATCTGGACAGATCAAAATGTTATATTGCCAACATTGTGAAATGCCGTCCACCAAGAAATCGGGACCCGAAACCGGAGGAGCAGGTTGCCTGTATTGACTATCTGGATAACCAGATCAAGCTTCTTCGTCCCCGCGTGATTGTTTGCTTGGGAGCAGTTGCCGCAAAACGCCTGATGGATCCGGATTTCCGTATCAGTGATTTGCACGGACAATGGTATTGCGTCAACGGTATTTGGCTGACAGCAATCTATCATCCTTCAGCTTTGCTTAGAGACCCGACAAAGCGTCCGGAAACATTTAGAGATCTGTTGTCGATCCGCGATAAATTGAAAGAAGCAAGATTACAATTATTCCGCTAAAAAAGAGGATGCCTTGGGCATCCTCTTTTACTTTCCGCTGTATAGTGTGCTGTCAGTTATAACAGTTGCTTCGGTATTTTGCACGATTGTCTTATACAGTTCCTCTGCGAAAAGTTGATGCATTTCCGGCAGAGGATGATTGATCCGATTTGCCAATAGGAGTGTTGTGTCTGTTATTTGAGAAAGCTTTTTCCATTGCTTGTAGCAGTCGCAAACTGTAACACCCATTTCTTTTGCCAATTGTACAGCTTCAGTGATATACTGATCCATCCGGCCGTTGTTCTGATATTGCGCAGTAATATGTGCATAATTGCGATGTGTTTCCTGCGTGCTGTCTGCAACATATGTGTTCAGCATATTCGGGGTCAGAAAAATAACATCAGTAACCCGTTTGCACTTTTCAAAAATAGTTTGAAGGGATGTAATGTAATCCTCTAACGGGTGATTTACATCGTTAAGACCAAAACAGACGATTACAAGATCCGGATTGTGGTTCAGGACTTGCGTCTCCAAACGGGGAAGGGCATCTTTTGCCGTAGTACCACCGATGGATGCACAAATCATATTCACAGGAACATAATCGCGGTATTGATTCAGCATCTTCTTCAGCCGATTCCAGTAGACGCTTTCATAGTCCAGGTTATCGATTATTGCTCCGTGGGATACACTGTCACCCAGAATTACAATGTTGACAGGCCCGTGCTCCATCAGGCCATCCTTATTTAGATTCAGTTTTTCTTGAATGTTCATTTTAGTCCTCGCAAAAAGCAAAAGGTAGATTTAGATCAATCAATTTCTGACAGTACTGATGAACAATATCCGGTCGGTAATCTTCTATCTTGTGTCCGTCAAAACCAATGGATAATTTCACACCGCTTTTTCGTATAATTTCCTGTTGTTCCGGTGTGTTGAAGAAGTCAAGTACATACTGGTGTTGGCGGTAATGGTGCGTTGAATCAAAATTTACATTCATTTCCCAGAAAATGTTGCTTTCGGCCATTTTTGAGAAAAAGGTCATGGGATCCTGCTCTGTTCTCATAAGATATGCAAATAAATCAGTATGAGCAACACCTGCGATTTTTGTATTGCAGCGCTTAGCGAATGTAAATAAATCTCCTGCAAGAGTATCTTCTGTGTCAATACTCTCAATTAAACAGTAATCAAATCCGGACAGGTCAACGCCATCGGGCAGATCCCAATTCGGCCGGTTTAGGGTTGCGACTTCAATGCCGCAAAGAACACGGATTTGATCATTGTACCGGTTTGCGATCAGTCGCATATGGTCGAGATAAGCAACTAATGATCGCTGGTAGTCTTTGGCACGACGCTCTGTATCCGGATAGACCGTTACAGAGCGCTGAACTGCTATTCCGTAGTTATGATCGCAAATACCTAAGGTTTCTATACCGCCTTTGATGGCGGCTTCCACAACAGCTTCGGGGGCGTCGTGTCCACAAAAAGAGTAGTAGGTGTGACAGTGTATATCGTGAATCAAGGAAGACACCTCCAGTACTGGTATCATTTTAGCATATAAAATAATGAAATACAACAAAAAACCGGATGCAAAAGCATCCGGTTTTTGATGGCGGAGAAGGAGGGATTTGAACCCTCGATACCCTTTTGGGGTATACACGATTTCCAATCGTGCGCGCTCGGCCAGCTACGCGACTTCTCCATAAGTGCTGCAGTCAGCCTAAGTATATTATCGCATTTAGGGTTATTTGTCAAGCATTAAATTGCGCTTTTATAAAAGTTTTTAGCTCTTAATATGATTATTTAGCGGATACTCTCATAATAAATACAGTGGTGGATTTTTCCGCGGTATTCAATGTCGTCCTCATAATCTATTCGATGCATACCGGCTTTCTCCATTACACGGCGGCTTGCGGTGTTTTCCTGGAAGAAACCCGCAACAACACTATGAAATCCGTTGCTGTGCAAATGCTCGATTAATACCTTCAGCGCCTCTGTAGCAAAGCCCTTATTTTGATATGCAGGATGTACCACATACCCAATCTCAATTTTACCGTCCTTAATTTCAACATCATTCATAAACCCAATGATTCTTCGGTTGAAGCTGATGCCGAAAACATAACGATTTGTGTCCTGAGAAAGCGTGATAAGTTTTTGAAGAAGTGGTTCAGCATCTGCGACGGTGGGGAAGTCCGGGATCATATATGTTTGCTTTACAGATTCGTCCATCAATATGGAAAGCAGATCCTCGCGATCGCCTTCGGAGAAAGCTCGTAAAACCAGCCTGTCTGTAATTATCGGTTTCTTTTCCATAGGTTTCAGCTCCTTTACCTGAGTATATCAACGCATGACGCGGAAATCAATGTGCAAAAGAGAAATCTTTTTGGCGGAATGTGGTTGATTTTCCGAAAAGAGATGCTATAATAAAATTGTCTTTTAATGCGGTCCGGTTTGAGGATCTGCAATTTTACGGAAGGAGATCATTTCCATGATTATTACTCAGAAGAAGCCTGTCGAAGAAGTAATGGCTATGGTTGGCGACGCTAAGACCGTTGCAATCATTGGCTGTGGCAGCTGTGCAACTGCCTGTCAGACCGGCGGTGAGCCTCAGATCGCTGAGCTGACCAAGGTGCTGGAGGCTGCAGGTAAGAAGGTTGTGGCTACTACCATCGCCGACTACTGCTGCATGAACCTTGGCGTTAAGGCCAAGATGAAGCCCCTCGTGGCTGCAAATCCCGATTGCGTGATCTGCATGTCCTGTGGCGACGGTGTACAGTGTGTGGCGAAAAATGCCGGCAATGCACCCGTGTACCCCTCCAACAACACTATGTACTTAGGCGAAGCTGTTAAGTTTGGTGTTTGGGAAGAAGCATGCCGTTTCTGCGGCGAGTGTGTTCTGGGCCAGACCGGTGCTATTTGCCCCATTACCCAGTGCGCTAAGAGCCTGGTAAACGGCCCCTGCGGCGGCCAGAAGAATGGCAAGTGCGAGGTTAACCCCGAGAATCCCTGCGCCTGGATCAAGATCTATGAGCGCCTGAATGCTACTAACCAGCTGGATAAACTGTCCAAGACCCGCGAAGACAAGGGTTACGGCGCCTTCGCTTATCCCAGAACTATCAGCTTAAGGGGGAAGAAATAATGAGCAATTTAAGAGACGCACTGGAATCCGGCAAGTTTGGTGTGACTGCCGAGATGGCACCCCCCAAGGGTTATGACTTTGCTGAGCAGATGGAAGCCGCTGAGCTTCTCCGTGGCAAGGTCCACTCCGTTAATGTTACTGACATGCAGTCTGCCTGCCTGAAGGCTACCGGCCTGGGTCTGTGCATTAAGCTGAAGCAGGCTGGTATTGATCCCATCCTGCAGATGACCGGCCGTGACCGCAACCGTATGGCACTGATGGGCGACGCTCTGGCTGCAGCCGGCTTCGGTATCGATACTATGCTGGCTCTGACCGGCGATCATCCTGTTGTCGGTGATTGTAAGGACTCTAAGCCTGTTTACGATCTGGACTCTGTTGGCATCCTGAAGATGCTTTCCAAGATGGAAGAGACCGGACTGGATTGCGGAGGCAATGAGATCGCCGGTGGCGCACCCAAGTTCTATAAGGGCGCAGCTGTGACTCCTCTGTACGATCCTATGTATCTGCAGATCAACAAGCTCCGCCAGAAGGTGGAGGCCGGTGCAATGTACATTCAGACCCAGGGTATCTTTGATCTGGACGTGCTCAAGCGCTTCCTGGAGGAAGTTGACAAGGCTGGCATCAAGACTCATATCATGGCTGGTATCATCCCTCTGAAGGGTGCTGGCGGCGCTAAGTACATGAATGAGAATGTTCCTGGTATTGCTGTTCCCCAGGCGATGATCGAGCGTCTGGAAGCCGCAGCGGCTGAAGGCAAGGCAAAGGGCGTCAAGGGCCTGCCCGCAAAGCTGGGTATGGAAATGGCTGCTGAAATGATCGCAAAGATTAAGGACGAAAAGCTCTGTGACGGTGTCCATGTTATGGCTATCGGCGCGGAGAAGAATGTTCCCACTATCCTGGATATGGCTGGCGTTACCATCTGATCACTACATAACGAAACCGCAGACACACTTGTGTCTGCGGTTTTTTATTAACCTTCGGGATACCATTCTTTCTTGGCAAGGCCAAAACGGAACGCATCATCCATCAAAGCATAGCGATCGCCGAAACGGCAATTACGCCAGGGCGCGGTCATAAAGCCGAGAATGTTGTCGTCATTCATTTCGTTTTTTGCCATTTCCATGGTTTCATAGGAACTCATAGAGTAACCTTCAATACAGGAGCTGGTCAGGATCTGCTTGTAACCGGCTTCATCAAGATGCTTATAAATATCACACTGAATAGCGGAGTATTTCCCATCCGGCAATTTCTTGAAACGGTTGTACCAGCCGTTGGATTGCAGTACGGATTTAGGCATTCTGCGGATAAATTCCTCCAAATGACCCGGGGCCCAAGAGTAGGTGGACCATACCCAGGGAGTGCAGCCGGTGGCTTCGCAATCATCCAGAAGTTTATAAACATCGTGCCAGTACAGTTCCATCTGGCGCACTACCATCATACCTTGACCGCCTTGATTGACGGTGTCTTCTTCGTCCAAACCAAGGTGGAAGTATTCGGGATAGTCAAACAATTCGGCAACTTCCTCGATGCAGTCCTTACAGGCTTGGTAATAGGGGGGTGTGGAGAGCATTCTGGAAAAATCACCCAGCCAGGCGTCGTGGCCTGCGGAGAAGTTCAGCTTGGGTAGGGGAGTCATACCTAAGGAGCGGATGCGATCCAGTTCCTTTTTCAGTTTATCCTTGCTCCAGGCGCCTTTTACAGAGATCTCAGGGTGGCGTTCATACTCAATGGCATCACCCACATCGATCAGCACCATATTGATGCCCTGGGAGGGAAGAAAGTCAATTGTGTTTTTCCACACATCTTCGTCAAGGGACAACTCAGGAAAGTAGTGAGCCCAACGTATGCGGGACCAGGGATCGCCCCACATATTGTCACTGAGGTGAATCAGATAACCCCAATATTTATTGTTCATAATGATTACTCCATATCAGTCCTCAGGATACCATTCCTTCTTAGCAAGGCCAAACTTCAGCGCATCGTACTTCAGGATATATTCCTCGGAAGAACGGGGATTGTGCCAGGGTGCGGTCATAAAACCGACAATGTTGTTGTCGTCGATCTCATTCTTGAACATTTCCATAGTCTCGTATGCACTCATGCCGTAACCTTCACATGTAGATACGCAAGGCACCTGCTTAAAGCCGTGCTCATCCAGAATCCGGTAAATATTGCAGGGTTCTGCAAAATACTTGCCGTCGGGCATCTTCTTGAAGCGGTTATACCACCAGTTGGACTGGAGAACAGACTTTGGCATACGCTTTAGGTAGTTGTCGATTTCTTTGGGGTTCCAGGTCAGACCGGGCCATACCCAGGGAGTACAACCGGCAGATTCCACGAAGTCAAGAAGCTTGTATACATCGTGCCAGTACAGTTCCATCTGGCGGATGCAGATGTAACCCTGACCGCCCTGCATTTCAGCATTTTCCTCATCTAAACCGATGTGGAAATACTCGGGACGGTCGAACAGTTCAGCAACCTCTTCAATGCAGTCCTTGCAGACCTGATAGTAGACAGGAGTAGACAGCATTCTGGAATAATCACCCAGCCATGCGTCGTGTCCGGCGGAGAAGTTCAGTTTGGGAAGGGGAGTCAGACCCATAGCACGCATACGGTCCAACTCTTTCTTCAGTTTATCCTTGCTCCAGGCGCCCTTAACGGAGATTTCGGGATGACGCTCATATTCAATGGCATCGCCTACATCGATTAGAACAGTATTGATACCCTGAGCAGGCAGGAAGTCAATGGTGTTCTTCCAAACCTCGTCGTCGGTAGCCAGTTCGGGAAAATACTTTGCCCAACGAATACGGGACCAGGGATCGCCCCACATATTGTCACTCAGGTGCATCAAATATGCCCACATTTTTTTAGCCATTATGTATTACCTCACTCACAGTATTCAGGAAAAACTTCCTTTTTTGCAAAACCGAATCGATAAGCATCGTTCAGAAGATTGTAACGAGCCTTGGTTCTGGGATTAAACCAGGGCGCAGCCATAATACCAATTACATTGTCGCTTAGCTCTTCTTTTGCCATCAACATTGTTTCATAGTAGTTTGCGCTGTAATTTTCGTACAGGGAACCGGTCATAACCTGCTTGTAGCCGGCTTCATCCAAGGTTTTATAAATGTTGACCTGTTTGGCAGAATAGGTACCGTCAGGCAACTTCTTGAACCGGTTGTACCAGCCATTAGACTGAAGAACATCCTTAGGCATTCTGCGCAGATACTCTTCTAAATGACCGTCGGCCCAGGAGTAAGTGGACCATACCCAAGGTGTTGTTCCGGCTTCTTCACAATAGTCAAAAAGCTTATAAACATCATGCCAGTACAGTTCCATCTGGCGAACAATGATCATAGACAGACCACCCTGATTGACAGGGTCTTCTTCATCGAGACCCAAGTGAAAATATTCAGGTGTGTCGAACAGCTCGGAGACCTCCAAAATTAGATCACGGCAGACTTCGTAGTATTTCGGAGTGGAGAGCATTCTGGAATAAACACCCAGCCAGGCATCGTGACCGGCGGAGAAATTCAGTTTGGGATAGGGGGTCAGGCCCATAGCACGCATCCGGTCTAATTCCGCCTTGAGCTTATCTTTACTCCAAGCACCTTTTACGGAAATTTCAGGGTGAGAATCATATTGGATGCCGTCACCAATATCAATCAGAACCATATTGAAACCCTGACTCGGGAGAAAATCGATAGTATCTCTCCAAACGGAATCATCTACCTGGAGTTCGGGATAATACGCGGGTTCATAGCGAATTCTACTGCCAGGATCGCCCCACATGTTATCGCCGAGATGCATAAGATATCCCCACATTTTGTCTTTCATTGTAAGTACCTCTTATTCACACTCTTCGGGATAAATCTTCTTCTTAGCAAGACCGAAGCGATATGCATCATCCAGCAAGGAATAACGGTTGTTGGGTCTGGGGTTTCTCCAGGGTGCAGTCATATAACCCAGCAGCAGGCTGTCAGTCAGATCGTTCTTGCCCATAGTGAGGGTCTGCTCTGCATTCAGGCTGTAACCCTCAAAGAAGGAGACAGTGGGAATCTGCCTAAAACCGGCTTCGTCAAGAATACCGTAAACGTTAATGGCGTGGTGCTGGTATTTGCCGTTGGGCAGTTTCTTTAGACGGTTGTACCAGTAGTTGGACTGCAGAACATCTCTGGGCATACGCTCCAGGAAGATAGGCAGATCCTTTTCGTTCCAGGCAAGACCGGACCAGATCCAGGGAGTGCAGCCTGCGCCTTCCACAAAGCTGAAAAGCTTAAAGATGTCGTGCCACAGCAACTCCATCTGGCGGACGATGATCATAGACAGCGCACCTTGGTTGGTGGCGTCCTCTTCCTCAAGACCCAGGTGGAAATATTCGGGAGTACCGAATACTTCAGCGACCTCCTCAATGCAGTCCTTACAAACCTGATAGTAGGTGGGAGTGGAGAGCATTCTGGAATAGACGCCCAACCATGCGTCGTGACCGGCGGAGAAGTTCAATTTGGGGTAGGGGGTCAGACCCATGGAACGCATCCGGTCCAGCTCGGCCTTTAGCTTATCCTTGCTCCAGGCACCTTCCACAGAGATCTCCGGATGGCGGTCGTACTGCATAGCGTCGCCAACATCGATCAGTACGAAGTTGATGCCCTGGGAAGGCAGAAAGTTGATGGTGTTATCCCACACATCCTGATCAGTAGTCAAAACGGGATGATAGCAGGGTTCCAGCAGACGGCTGCCAGGATCGCCCCACATATTGTCACTCAGGTGCATTAAGTAGCCCCACATTTTTTTGCTCATAATTAAGTCTCCTTTTATTTGGTGTCCTGATGGTATTTCCAGGTGTTATGAGGAAGAACCTGAGATTCTCCAACACGATAGGGGAATGACAGAATCCGAGTACCTTCTCCGTAGAGGAACCATTCCTCAGCGACATCACGCAAATGTCCGTTTTCTTCAGGGTGCATTGCAGGGGGTGTCTTACAGGTAACAAGTACGGTCTTTTTCTTAAAGTAGTCGGTGAATTTGTCTGTAGTGTTGTGGCAGTGGTGCAGGGAAGAGAACACATCGCTATCCAGATACTCACCGGGATAGATTTTCATTATGTAGTCCATTCCGCCGGTGTCTCCGTCACCGCCCAAAAGAACCTTTTGACCTTCAATTAACAGCATCAGCCAGGTGGAACTGTCGTTCACGTCGCCGGAGTAGCATTCCTTGGGAAGCTGTTCCTGGGCAAAGATGATCTCTGCGGTAACATCGTTAAAGTAATAGCGTTCGCCGGTTCGGGGACGGTAAATGGGGGTGTCAGTACCCTTTGTAGTCTTCAGAATGTGGCTGACTTCATGTATGACCTGAATGTCGGCTCTGGAGCCACAGTCGAAATCTGCAACCGGGCCGGAAGGTTCATTAAAGTAGATGCCCTCAACAAAAATCCGGTCAGCATGACCTTCTTCAAAGGCCATATTGAGCAGAACACCGGTGTGATCACGGTGTGGGTGGGTAATAAACCAACCGTCGATAATGGGTTTCTCACCGCCTGCCAACTCCTCGAGATAGTCAAGAGTATACCGCGTCTCTGCAGGCAAACCACCATCCTGGATGAGGAAATGACCGTTTTTCAGTCGGACAATAAAGGAACCACCGAAAATGTACAGTTCGGGCATATGGAGCGTAGTTTTCGCATCAGCAGGATTTGCTGCAACCTCGTTGGGATTATAGATCAGCTTATCGGAGAATGGATGATCTAACGCTGCAGATACATAGGTAGTAGATGTTCTGGTCAGGTGGGTAACACTTACGGAGAGGTTATCTTTCACATATGCAGCGTTATAAACATTGCCGTCAAATCCGTTGCCATTATCTGCAAACAGAGTGAAACCATCGGCTTCAAGGGTCTTGCGGTATGCATCATAGACACTTTTATCTGTGTTTGGAGCTGTCAGCATATATGTGTTGTCACCTACATCCTCCGGTACATCTGCTTCAGACAGAGGGGGAATGCGAGAATATAGCTCCGGTCCGGTGTAGGGCAGTTCTTTGCAAATCTGGAAAGTCAGATTGATGCGACGCCAGTAAAAATTATAATTCGTGCCAACAAGGCGATCGCCTTTCTGGTAAGTGGCGGTAATCACGGAACGACCCTCAGGTTTGTCCACTCCACCAATCTTAACAAATCCGGCATCTTCCAGCTTTTTTATGTATGTATTGTAGTCACGAAAGGAGCGTTGCTGTTCAATATAGCGGTAGACGGTGCCTCCAACATGCTGGTGACGAATAAAAATCAGATCCTCATCCACATCAGGTACCGGAATTCCGCGCAGGACCTCTTCTTCGGTAGGGTATTGATATGCCATAATATGTACCTGCCTTATCAGTTTTGCGTGTATGTAAACAGCTTGTCAGCATTGAGTTTATCGTACTGTTTAATAAACTCGGAAAGTTCAGTAGCAATCATTTTGGTGCCGCCGGGAATGTTGCTTTCGATGTTCAACGGCAGCAGGGGATCGTGGAGTGAAAGTCGGAGCAGGAACCAGCCATCGCCGTGTTCCTTATCCAGATTGACCCGCACACCTTCATAATTGCTGGGTGCCAGGGACCAACCGACCTGAGATTTAGCATACTCAGTCAGTTCGTCAATGACCTGCTGACCGTAGGGTTTAAACTCATCCAGCTGAATGTTCATACGGAATTCAACACTTTCTGCCGGTTCTGCAAGATCAGCAATCATGGACTCAAGTGTATAGCCGGCCTTTTTGCCTTTTGCCAGTTCGATCAGCAACTTAGTGACGATGTATGCGCCGTCATCCAGAAAATAGTTTTCCTTGAAAGCACCGTGACCGGATGTCTCGATTGCCAGCTGGCTGTCCTGACCCTGATTGTTGAGACGGACAGATTCGTTAATGACATTACGGTATCCGCGCTTAAAGCGGTGATGCACGCCGCCCAGCTTTGTAATGAAATCTGCTAGACCGGTGGAGGTGATAGAGTCGGTGACGATAGTAGTACCGGGATGGTCACGCAACAGGATGGCGGAGAGCATAGCGATGATTCTGTTTCGGTTCAGTTCACTGCCGTCAGACAGAACTGCGCCTGCACGGTCAACATCGGTGTCGAAGATAATACCGAGATCCGCACCGGTTTCCTTAACAGCGGCAGTAATGCTGGCCATAGCTTCTTTATCTTCGGGGTTGGGGATGTGGTTGGGGAAGCTGCCGTCGGGATCCAGATAGCGACTGCCTTCGGTGTTAGCACCCAAAGGCTTCAGGACCTTGTCAACATAGAAACCGCCTGCGCCG
Organism: Faecousia sp.; assembly: GCA_045594845.1. GTDB lineage: Bacteria > Bacillota > Clostridia > Oscillospirales > Oscillospiraceae > Faecousia. The sequence continues at coordinate 40,479 of JAZNZH010000050.1, forward strand.
TTACCTGCGTCTACTACGATTTTAAAGCCATCCAGGGGCTTCTCTTCACCTGTAGCAGCACGGATCTTGTCGGCCAGGATCTTACCGTAGGTATCCATAAACTCACCGTTTACAAGACTGCCCGCGGGGAGACCGGTGGTTTCAGTGCCGGCTGCATAGGTAAGAATCTTCTTGATATCTGCAGATTCCAAACCGCCGTTTTCGGTAAAGAACTTAAAGCCGTTCCTGTTAAAGGGCAGGTGACTTGCGGTGATCATTACAGAGCCGTCGAACCGATAACCGTCGGTAACGGTGCTCATAAACATCGCAGGAGTGCTGGCTATACCGAAATCGGTTACCTCCAGACCCTGCGCTATCATTGCTTCACAAATCCACTGGCACAGCGCGGGACCGGAAAGTCTGGAGTCCCGGCCAACAGCAACACGAAGTGCCTTTTTGCCAGTCTTTTTGCAGAGCCACAGAGCAAAGCCACGGCCGATGTCCTTGCATACGGTTTCTGTCAGGTTAATATGCTGGTTATCGATGCCTTCCAGGGCAATTCCGCGAATGTCACTTCCGTTCTGAAGCTTGTTGTAATCCATATGGAACCTCCACATCTTTATAATCCATTATATTCTACCATACCACTATCTTATATTCAATATTTTTGCAGGAAAACATCACCAAAATTTCACTATATTTATTGTGTTAAATTACAAGAAAAATGTGTAATATGAGGATTGAAAAAAACAGGAAAATGATGTACTCTAATATGTGTAAGTTGCATAATATTGCTTGGGATGTTTTTCTTTAAACATTTCGGGCAACAAATGCCCAAATTTACTGACAGAAAGGACAGCTATTATGAATATTCTTGCTATTGGCGCCCATCCTGATGACGTCGAAACCATGTGTGCCGGTACTCTGGCAAAGTACGCATCCCTGGGTCATAAGGTCTACATTGCTACCGCAACCAACGGCAATATCGGCTCTGCCCATCATACTATGGAGGAAATTGCCCGTATCCGCAAGCAGGAGGCAGCAAATTCTGCAGCATTGATCGGTGCTGAGTATATTTGCCTGGACTACGATGATGAGATGTTTTATGAGACTAAGGAAGTTCGTCTTGCATTTATCAACCTGGTCCGTCACTGCAAGGCTGATGTGATCTTTACTCACAGCCTGCACGACTATAACCCCGACCATATGCTCACCAGCAAGATCGTTAACGATATTGCTGTTATGATCCCCATCGCTCACCTGAAGACTGAGGAAGAGCCCTACGATGTGATCCCTTCTATCTGGATGTTTGAGCCCGTTTGCGGTATGAACTTCCAGCCCACCGACTATGTTGATATCACCGATTTCTTCGAAACCAAGATGAAGATGCTGGATTGCATGGAAAGCCAGAAGGCTTGGATGTCCGATAACTACGCATCTCTGCGAGATGATCAAGAGCGCTTCTTCGACACCATCCGTATTATGTCTGAGTTCCGCGGTATGCAGGCAGGCTGCAAGTATGCAGAGGGCTTTGTTCGTGCAATGGACGGTTTCCGCACACGTATGACTGAGCGCGTATTACCCTGATCCTTAAGGAGTTGTTTTTATGAACAAGTATGTTGAAAGTGTAATTGAAAACGTTAAGAGAAAACACGGCAACGAGCCTGAATTTGTCCAGACTGTTGAAGAGGTTCTCAGCTCTATTGCACCTATGGTGGATAAGCATCCTGAGTACGAGAAGGCGGACCTGCTGAACCGTATGGTGGAGCCTGAGCGCATGTTCACTTTCCGTGTGGTTTGGGTGGATGACAACGGTCAGACTCACACCAACATTGGCTACCGCTGCCAGTTTAATGGCGCCATCGGCCCCTACAAGGGCGGCCTGCGTTTCCAGCCCAACGTTTATTCCGGTGTGATTAAGTTCCTGGGCTTCGAACAGACCTTTAAGAATGCACTGACTGGCCTGCCCATTGGTGGCGGTAAGGGCGGTTCCGATTTTGATCCTGCCGGCAAGAGTGATGCTGAGATTATGCGTTTTTGCCAGAGCTTTATGGATGCGCTGTACCGTTATATCGGCCCGGACATCGATGTACCTGCAGGCGATATGGGTGTTGGTGGCCGTGAGATTGGCTACCTGTTTGGTCAGTACCGTCGACTGAAGGGTGTTTGGGAAAACGGCGTACTCACCGGTAAGGGCTTTTCCTACGGTGGCAGCCTGACCCGTCCTGAAGCTACCGGTTACGGTGCGATGTACTACCTGCAGGAAGTGCTGAAACACGAGGGTGAGGACGTTAAGGGTAAGACCATTGCCTGTGCCGGTTTTGGCAACGTTACTTGGGGTATCTGTAAGAAGGCTCTGCACCTGGGCGCGAAGGTGGTTACTCTGTCCGGTCCTGACGGCTATATCTATGACCCTGAAGGCGTTTCCTCCAGTGAGGAGAAAGTGGATTACCTTCTGAAGATGCGCGCATCCGGTAGAAACCGAGTACAGGACTACGCCGATAAGTTCGGTGTACAGTTCTTCCCCGGTGAAAAGCCCTGGGGTGTGAAGGCTGACGTGATTATGCCCTCTGCTATGCAGAACGACGTCAATATGGAGCAGGCAAAACGCATTGTGGCTAACGGTGTTAAGTACTACATCGAGGTTGCCAATATGCCTACTACCAATGATGCTTTGTATTTCCTGATGCAGCAGCCTGGTATGATCGTTGCACCTTCAAAGGCAGTGAATGCCGGTGGTGTGGCAGTTTCCGCTTTGGAAATGAGCCAGAACAGCGAGCGCCTTGTCTGGACTGCTGAAGAGGTAGATAACCAGCTTAAGCGCATTATGCAGAATATTTACAATGCTTCTGTTGAGGCAGCTGAGGAGTACGGTCTGGGTTATAACCTGGTTGCCGGTGCGAACCTGGCTGGCTTCAAGAAGGTTGCCACTGCGATGATGGAGCAGGGCATCTTCTAAACGAATTACATACAAAACTGCCGGCTTTCCTCGGAAAGCCGGCAGTTTTTATTCATTTTTGAAAGGAATATTTACTTCTTGAAAACGGTCGTGCTTTGCAATATATGTGGTTGCATAATCTGCAAGCGCAATGAGCATCACTACGGCATCTATAGCAGTAATCAAGTGCCGAATGGACGCATTCAATCCGGGAAAAGTTACCAATACAATCAAGCTTATAAACAGCACGGTTGTACTGATCTTGCCGCTTAAAAGAGCACTTTTCAGCATTTTGCCTTTAGAGAATGCAATCCAGCCTGCAATCAGCATGAAGCTTTCTTTGATCGTAAATAATGCCAGTAGGATCCGCAGGACCGGATATTTGATAGCGAGGCAAAGAAGAAGTGCCAGTTGTGTAGCTTTGTCAGCAATTGGATCCAGAATTTTACCCAGTGTGGTGATCATATTAAATTTTCTTGCTATTTTCCCGTCAATCATATCTGTAAGGCAGGAAACAGCGAGAATCATTCCTGACAGCAGGTAGTCTGCAGTGTGTTGGGCGTGCAGATAAATCAGAATGTAAACAGGAATCAGTAATAGACGGAATATGCTTAGCAAATTCGGGACTGTAAAAATCTGCTTTCTCCAACTTTTCATTTGTAATATCTCCCGGTAAATTGTTTTGTAATAAATAATTATACGAATTAGCTTAATAAATGCAAGGTGTTTTCTAAAGATTAACAAATTGTTTAAGAATTATGGATACGGTCTGCCGGTAACGGAATGTACGCTAAGAGTAAATTGTTTAACAAGATTTTTCCATGTAATTTTGTCTAATTCACCAGTAATCGGTAATCCGGCAAGCTCCTGAAATCCGGATAATGATTTGCTGGTTTCTTCATCCAAAATACCGCTGTTGCCGGGATATGAAATCAGAGTATTTTGATTGGATAACTGCGTTAGAATTGCCTGAAGTAAATAAATATTGGGATTTGCGTCGCCAGCACGGTATACCTCACCGGGATTCATTATTATCTCGATTGGCTCGGCTTTTCCAACACGGATCAGAGCAGGTTCATAAGCTGCTACAATCCGTGTCCATGTGGTTTCATCCACTATCCCCGTAACCGGGATGCCTTCTCTGCGTTGAAATGCTGTAACAGCATTCATTGTCAATGGACCATAGATCCCATCGGGCACAACTGTTGGCATTCTCCGGTCATCTTCGGCAATAACGCGGAGCATAGTTTGCAGACTGCGAACCGGTTGTTCTACAAAGGATTCTCCAGGTCTCATCTGACCACCTCCTGTCGTACCGGATCCTGAGATCCGATGCTGATATTCTTACCGGGGAATTGTGTTAGTGTTGTTGTTCTTGCGTGGTTTCGTTGAGGTGTGCGTGCTTGTGTGTTTGATGTCCTGTTGAAATTCCCCACAGTCCTTGTTTGTGTACGGGAAGCGTTCGCTCCGGGGAATGTTTCTCCACTGCGAAGTGTAGTATTTTCGATACCGGAGTATTGGTCATATATTTCATCCCAGGTAATGTTATCCACATTTCCGGTTTCAGGCAAATTAAATCTGCGCTGTGCTGCCAGGACAGCAGATCGTGTAGCAGGTCCGTAAATACCATCAACAGTAATTGGTGGTATGGTTGGAATATAGTTTGACAGAACAGACAGCATATATTGCAGCAGCTGAACTTTTTCTCCGGAGTCACCTAACTGGAGAGAATTGGGTGGCGCCCAGTTGATGGAATAATATTGTTGTCCCTGACTTCGCAGTTCAGAGAGTCTTGTTACAGCGGTATAGAGACGTACTATTCGGTACCAGGTTGCCGGTCCGACAATACCGTCAGCACTCAATCCGAAAATGCGCTGGAATGCAGTCACTGAACTTTCTGTTCTCGGACCAAAGATACCGTCAACGGCTGGTATTTTGGGAATAGCCGGATAATTCTGTGATATGCGGTTTAGCGCAACTTGAAGCGTTACAACATTCGGTCCGGTGCTGCCGCGACGCAGAGGTGTTCCCGGGTAGGAGGATACAATTCCGCGTACTGGAGCATTAACTACAGTTTCAACATCACCGTAATAACTCCGCAAAATTTGGTCTGAGGTCAGGCCCTGTTGAGCTAAATTTTGACTGCCCCATTGACTGAGTCCGTCGCAGGTTACAGTGGTGCCGTTACAGAATTTTGCTGCCAAAGGTTCTACAAAACCCGGTCGTCTTAAATAATCATTAAAAAGTTCATCTACTAATCTTGAAACGGATTCAAAGTAGCTTCTGCCGTTGACAAACGCTTGGTCATATGCGGTGTTATTGGTGATTTCAAAATCGTATCCTCGAGAACGGTAAAATTCCGTGTATACTCTGTTCAAAGCGTAGGAAACGATGGCCAGAATATTGGCTCGCAACGCGCTTTCATCCCATGTTGGGTAGATTTCGCTTGAGGCAACATTCTTCACATAATCCGCAAACGGAACAGTTACATTAGGTGCATCCGACGACGGCGCGCCAAGATGAACAGTGATATTCTGGGGTACATAAGGTAATACTGGAGCCATAACATCACCTACAAATTTTGCTTGGATGTGTCAAAAATTTCAATTTTATTCCAGGCGTTCGGAAACTCGGAAAGGGGAATCATTTCTAATTCCTGAATGGTTTGCGTGTCAGGAAAGACCTGTAGGTTATCAATGTCGATTTGTTCGTAATTTTCAAGTCTTGCTGACAGATTCACAACTGTGTAGGGAAATATACCGGTGTTTGGTTGTTGACCGGCTGAAATATCCGGTGTAGGGATGGGGACAGGAACGTCAAATTGTCCGTCGCGGTTTGTCAGTCGCATTGCAATTGCATTTTTATTAGCGTCAGTTATATTTACAGCCACATCTTTCAGTGGAATCTGTGCTGAACTAACGAATGCGCGTACCTGTATGTATCCTGTTGATGCTATAAAAATTCCTCCCTTCTTATTCAGCCTATTTTACGCCGCATATAAATGAAATATGCAGAGATTTCAAATAAATCTCTGCATTTGTCTGATGTTTTCTTCTTCGCAGTCGATCAATTTCTGTGTTAATCCGGTTACTCTCTGGTCGTTACCTTCGAAATGATGAAGGTTCTTTAGACTTTTGACCAGTCCTCGCGTATTACCGGTCACCATCATTGCGGCAGCTTTTGAGGTGGCATTGCCATAGGATAAACGCATTCGCGTCATCATATTGGTCATCAGCTTAATGGAAGGGTCAAGGTTTTTAAGCTCCCACCCTCGGTTGGTAGCAATGGCCAACGCTTCTTTCTCAATGGTATCATATTCCTTGAGTTGTGAGCGCAGGGCGGATTGCATTTGTGTATCCGTTGGAGTGTTCAAAACACTTCGAATACCAATTTGACCCATTTGTGTTGTTTTGATAACAGAATCCAAAACATCCTTACTGTATTTCATAATTCATCACCAATGAAAGTATGTTCATAATTTGCGGCTTTTATACTGTGGAATATTACAACTCAACTGCATATTATTGATACAGAAAGGGAGGGGGACGAATATGTGCGGTATAGCAGGCGTTATAGGTAAGCCGTTATCAACGGATGTAATGGAAATGATGCTGGCAACCATGCAAAGGCGCGGTCCGGATCAAAGGGGTCATTTCAGGAATAATGACGTATGTCTTATGCACTGTCGGCTGAGTATTATTGAACCTGAGGGCGGAAAACAGCCTATGACTGTAAATTATGGTGGCGAAACCTACACAATTGTATATAACGGTGAGTTGTATAATGCGTCGGAACTGCGAGAGGAATTGACCAACCTAGGGCAATCTTTTGATGGAAAATGCGATACTGAGGTTGTACTGAGAGCCTACATCATGTGGAAGGAGCTTTCTCTTGAGCGACTGAATGGCATCTTCGGATTTGCTGTTTGGGAACATAATGCACGACGCTTATTCCTTGCAAGAGACAGGATTGGTGTCAAGCCACTGTTCTACACGCAGAAAAACGGCGTTATTATATTTGCATCCGAACTGAAAACAATCCTTGCCAATCCCTTGGTACCTCACGTTATTGATGCTGAAGGAATCCTACAAATTCTTTGTCTTGGTCCAGGTAGAAAGCCGGGCAGTGGCGTATTCAAGGATATATTTGAATTAAAACCGGGTCATTACGCTTTGGTACATAACGGGAAAATGACAATTCAGCGGTATTGGAAGTTGATGGATAGGGAACATACGGATGATTTTGAAACAACTACAGAAAAAGTAAGATTCCTTGTGACAGACTCCATAAAACGGCAGATGGTTTCGGATGTGCCGCTGGGAACATTTTTGTCAGGCGGACTGGATTCCAGCCTGATCAGCGCTGTGTGTGCCGCTCAGTTAAAGGAGCAGGGGAGTCGATTAAAAACTTTCTCTGTGGACTATCGTTTTAACGACAGATTTTTTACACCAGGAAAATTTCAGCCAAATGCAGATGGGGACTATATCAACATAATGAAAGAATACATCGGCAGTGTTCATAAAACAACTGTTCTGACCGTTGATGATTTAACAGAATGTCTGGAAGATGCAACCATAGCAAGAGACCTACCTGGAATGGCTGATGTGGATTTTTCACTGCTTGCATTCTGTAAAGAGATTCGAAAGGATGTGAAAGTAGCGCTGTCAGGGGAGTGCGCAGACGAGATTTTTGGTGGATATCCCTGGTATCGGGATCCGGATGTTCGCGCTTTACAGGGGTTTCCTTGGGCGCAGAATACAACTGATCGCATGTCTTTGCTGCACGAAAATATTGCAAGGAATGCAAACGACTATGTCAATGATTTATATTTGGAAACTGTGCGTGATGCAGATGTTTTACCGGACACATCACCCCTTGAAAAACGAATGAAAGAGATGTTGGTGTTGAATCAGACCTGGTTTATGCAGACGTTGCTTGACAGAAAAGACAGAATGAGTATGTGGTCGGGGCTTGAGGTTCGTGTGCCTTTTTGCGATTACCGAATTGCTGAATATATGTATGGCGTACCGTGGGAAATGAAGGACTACCAGGGTCGTGAAAAAGGCTTATTGCGCCACGCTGTTCAGGGATTATTGCCTGATGATGTACTCTGGAGAAAGAAGAGCCCATATCCCAAGACATACGATCCTGGCTACCTTGCAGCTGTTCGACAGAAACTTGATGTTATTATTCGGGACCTATCCTCGCCTTTGCGCAGCATAATGAATATAAATGCTCTTAAAAAGATCCTGTCAGAGGACAAAGATTGGCCTTGGTATGGTCAGCTGATGAAGACGCCGCAGACAATCGCGTATATACTTCAGATCGACTGTTGGATGCGTCACTATAAAGTTGAAATAGTGTGATTTTTCCCTCGCCGAACTGTGTTTCGGCGGGGATATTTTCGTCATTTGCTGTTTTCAACAAAAATTTTCAAAATTAGCTCTTGTTTTTGATATATTGTATAATCTTTAAAAACCTTGTTGTAATTTGGATTCAAAAGTGATAGAATAAAAAACACATTTGTACGCGCCACAAAGACGCGAGAGGGGGTGTCCATTAATGAAGTATATTCTTGTTTTAGCAGATGGTATGGCTGATGAGCCTTTAGAGGCGTTATCGGGAAAAACACCGTTGGAAGCAGCATTTACTCCAATGATGGATACGCTTGCAGGGATGTCTGAGTTGGGTCTTGTTAAGAACGTTCCGGATACAATGAAGCCCGGCAGTGATGTGGCCAACCTCTCTGTCTTGGGTTATGATCCTATCAGGAACTATTCAGGTCGATCTTCTCTTGAGGCGCTGAGTGTTGGCGTTAAGATGATGCCTACCGATGTTGTGTATCGGTGCAATATTGTTACGCTTTCAGAAAATGAAGAGTACGAGGATAAGACCATTTTGGATCACAGTTCCGGTGAGATTTCAACCGAGGATGCTGATATCTTGATGGCTTCTGTCCGCGAAGCCTTTAATAACGAGGAATTCTCTTTCTATACCGGTACCAGCTATCGGGAAGTCATGGTGTGGAACAACGGCACACTTTTAGACCTGGAGCCGCCCCATGATCATTTGTGTTGCAGAATTTCCGATTATCTTCCGAAAAATGAGGCGTTTCTTGGGATGATGAAGAAGAGTTTTGATATTCTGAATAATCATCCTTTGAATATTGAGAGAGCGGCACAAGGGAAGAATAAGGCAAATTCTCTGTGGTTCTGGGGCGCTGGCACGAAGCCAACTCTTGAGAATTTTAAGGAAAGAACCGGTCTTGATGGTGCAATGATTTCTGCAGTGGATCTGCTTAAGGGTATTGCAGTGGGTGCCGGAATGCGTGTGATAAATGTCCCTGGCGCGAACGGAGGCCTTCATACAAATTATGAAGGCAAGGCTACCGCTGCTGTGCGCGCCGTCTTAGATGAAGGCGTTGATTTGGTTTATGTGCATGTGGAAGCACCTGACGAGATGGGACACAGCGGCAGCATCCAGAACAAAATCAAATCTATTGAATATATTGACAGCAGAGTGTTAAAGCCTATTGTGGAGGCCATGGAGGTCTCCGGCGAGGATTTCCGCCTTTTGCTGTTGCCGGATCATCCTACGCCTATCCGGATTCGCACGCATACCGCACAGCCGGTTCCGTATCTTTTGTACGACAGTACCCGGCAAAGAAAATCTATTTCTAAATATAGTGAACATGAAGCCGCAGCCGCGGGAATCTATGAACCCTACGGTTACCGACTGATGAATAAATTCATAAATCTTGGAGGAACAGAGAATGAAAAGAACTTATAATTTTTCTGCCGGCCCTGCTGTGCTGCCGGAAGAGGTACTTATGGAAGCTGCAGCAGAAATGCTGGACTATAAAGGCACCGGTATGTCCGTTATGGAAATGAGCCACCGCTCCAAGACCTATCAGGCAATCATTGATGAGGCAGAGGCAGACCTCCGTGAACTGATGAACATTCCTGACAACTACAAGGTCTTGTTCCTGCAGGGCGGTGCTTCCCAGCAGTTTGCAATGATTCCTATGAACCTGATGAAGAACGGTGTTGCGGACTACATCGTTACCGGTCAGTGGGCAAAGAAGGCATACGAAGAGGCGAAGAAGTACGGTAAGGCAAATGCTGTTGCATCTTCCGCAGATAAGACCTTCTCTTACATTCCCGACTGTTCCGATCTGCCTATTTCTGACGATGCGGACTATGTTTACATTTGTGAGAACAACACCATCTACGGTACCAAATTCTGGAATCTGCCCAACACCAAGGGTAAACTTCTGGTCTCTGATGTGTCTTCCTGCTTCCTTTCTGAGCCTGTGGATGTAACCAAGTACGGTATGATCTATGGCGGTGTACAGAAGAATATTGGTCCTGCCGGCGTTGTAATTGCGATTATCCGTGAGGATCTGATTCGCGATGATCTGTGCGAGCAGGTTCCCACTATGCTGCGCTATAAGACCCATGCAGATAATGGTTCTATGTACAATACGCCCCCTGCATACGGCATTTATATCTGCGGTAAGGTCTTTAAGTGGATCAAAAAAATGGGCGGTCTGGAGGCTATGAAGGCCCACAACGAAAAGAAGGCAGCAATTCTTTATGATTTCCTGGACCGCAGCAAGCTCTTCAAGGGCACTGTTGTGAAAGAAGACCGTTCCCTGATGAATGTTCCATTTGTTACCGGCAATGAGGAGATGGATGCTCTGTTTGTTAAAGAGGCAACAGCAGCAGGATTTATGAATCTTAAGGGCCACCGCTCTGTTGGCGGTATGCGCGCCAGCATCTATAACGCTATGCCTATTGAGGGCGTAGAGAAACTGGTTGCGTTTATGGATGAATTTGAGAAGAATCACGGTTAAGAGGAAACAGCTATGTTTAAAGTAAATTATCTCAATAAAATCTCCACAAAGGGCACCGCTCTTTGGACAGACAAATATCAAGTTACCGATAGCTCCGATGACGCACAAGCAATTCTTGTGCGCAGCGCTGCAATGCATGAAATGGAATTTAGCGAAAATCTGCTGGCTGTTGCACGTGCCGGTGCTGGTGTAAATAACATCCCTCTGGATCGCTGTGCAGAAAACGGCATTGTAGTATTCAATACCCCCGGCGCAAACGCCAACGGTGTTGTGGAGCTATCTATTTGTGGCATGCTGTTAGGCAGTCGCGATGTGATCGGCGGTATCAATTGGGTACAGTCTATTAAAAATGAGACCGATATCGGCAAGAAGGTAGAAAAGGGCAAGTCTCAGTTCGCAGGTCATGAGATTGCAGGTAAGCGTCTCGGTGTTATTGGATTAGGCGCAATTGGCGGTCCTTTGGCTAATGCAGCCCGGAAATTGGGTATGGATGTTTACGGCTGTGACCCCTATATTTCCATTGATGCGGCCTGGCATTTGGATAGCAATATCGTGCGCGTAAATACCCGCGATGATATCTATGCAAATTGTGATATTATTTCTCTTCATGTGCCCCTTATGGACAGCACAAAAAAGATGATTAATGAAGAAGCAATCTCCAAGATGAAGGATGGTGTTATTATCCTGAACTTTGCCCGTGATCTTTTGGTGGATGATGATGCTATGGAAGCAGCCCTCAAGTCCGGTAAAGTCAAGCGTTATATTACTGACTTCCCCAACGATAGAACTGCCAATATGGAGGGAGTCGTTGCAATTCCTCATCTGGGTGCTTCCACCGAGGAGTCCGAGGATAACTGCGCCATGATGGCTGTTCGTCAGGTGATGGATTATTTGGAAAACGGCAACATTAAGAATTCCGTGAATTTCCCGGCCTGTGATATGGGTGTGTGCACCAAGGCTGCAAGAATTACAATTCTGCACCGCAATATTCCCAACACGCTGACCCAGTACACCTCTGCAATCGCACAGGAAGGTATCAACATTTCCGATATGGTGAACCGAAGCAAGGGAGAATATGCATATACCATGCTGGACCTTGATTCTGTTCCTTCTCAAAAAGTCATCGATAATCTGCGTAATATGGAAGGTGCATTCCGTGTTCGTGTGATTTGTTGATAAAAGACGGCTCCGGTCAATAGACTGGGGCTGTTTTTTATATATTGAATGAATTTAAACAGAAAAATTCAGCAATATTACTATGTGAAATTTTGGAATGTTTATGTTACAATAAATAAAGAAAGTTGTTGCAGGGCAACGGGAAAGGGGGGAGTGTATATGTTTTTTGTCGGACAGTTGGTGGCCTATGGCATTCACGGTGTGTGCAAGATCGTTGGTATTGAAACCCGTAAAATCGATGTAAAAACTGTTGAGTATTTTGTTTTGGAACCTATACGCCAGCCAGGAAGCTTTTTCTACATTCCTACCCAGAACCCAAATGCGTTGGCAAAACTTCGCATATTAATCACTGAAGATCAGATCAAAGAATCTATAAATTCAGATATGTTTTGCTGGATTGATGATGAGAACCAACGCAAACAGACCTACCGGGAGGTTCTTTGTAATACATGCTCCAGTCGATTGATTTCTGCCGTTTTTGTTTTGCGTCATAAAAGGGAGGAACTGTTGAATGCCGGCAAAAAATTTCATATGTGTGATGAAAATTTCCTCCGGGATGCAGAACGCCTGGTGTATGAGGAGCTGTCTGTCGTATTAGATATGGAATTTGACCATGTTTATGACTATTTGCAATCGTTATTACTGAAAGTTTGAAACCGTCTGTGGGATAACACAGACGGTTTTTAGTTTATATACTTGAACTGCTGGTCAAGAATCAACGGAAATCTAATTATGGTGTCTGTGTTGAGGTCTGCATTATGCAGACTCACAGCGGTGATTTGACTGTTTTCGTAGGTTTTATAGTAGTAAATTCCTTTATCAGCATTGCAACACGAAGAATAATAGGTGATTTCAAAAGCGTCGTTTACCCTGGCGCAGCCTCGTTGTTGGGCAACGGAATCTAAAATATGAAAGAACTGACTAACACTTTCCGATTCGCCATTATCACACACTGAATTGTTCAAAACAAAAGCGGCACGCACAAAACGTGAGGAAGAAGACAGATCACCAGGCAGTCCAATGCCGCCCATTCCGTTGCTGAAGGGGTGCATTTTCAAAGCTGATGCGAATCGATTCTTTGGGATTTCACAGGTGACATTTAAATATTCGCAAATATGATCAAGATGATAGGGAAATGGCGGATTGTTGGTGAGGACTCCTATTGGATTACAATATACTTTTATACTGTCTTCCATCGGCTCAACTACCGCATTACCGGATCGATCGCTGATCATCCAATGCAGAGGTGTCGTGGGATGTTCCGCCGAGAAGGGTTTATTCCAAATATTAATTCGGTCTAAGAGTTTACTTGCTTCTTGTATTGATGCGCATTGGCCCAGCACCCAGGGGATCAACTCAAAGGGGGTAATATTGTCCTTGTCCGGTTTTGCTGGGTGATATACGGCATTTCCCGGGAAATTCAAACCAGCCATACTAAGACCGCGTTCGTTTGTGGCTTCATAGTAGAGGGCCTGACCATCTGCAACAGTTGCCATTCCAATCATTGCATAATGATTATTAAATTCCAGTCCGCAGCGGAAATGAAAAGGCACGTTGCGCGGTGTAATTACCACCTCTTCGTTATAATGATACTCAAGATCCAGATTACGCCCAAAGTAGTGGTGCTTAGTAGTCATAGCTACTGCAGTACACATAAAATCAACTCCATACTGTCAGTATGCCGAAAAAACGGAGACTGCATACACAGTCTCCGTTTTATTGTTACAGATTGTAGTATTTATCGAACTCAGCAGGGTGAGGGATCTTGGACAGTTCGCTGCACTCAAGACGCTTTGCCTTGATGAAGTTTTTCAACAGCTCTTCGGGGAAGACACCGCCGGCAGTCAGATAGTCATGATCGGCTTCCAGTGCATCCAGTGCTGCATCCAGAGAGGTGGGCAGACCCTTGAGCTTTGCCTTTTCTTCCTCAGGAAGGTTGTACAGGTTCATATCGAAGGGACCCCAACCGTTTTCGTGAGGATCGATCTTATTCTTGATACCGTCCAGGCCGGCCATAAGGATAGCAGCATAGCAGAAATAGGGGTTGCAGGTGGCATCAGGGTTACGCAGCTCAAAACGGCGCAGGTTGGGGGACTTTGCGTATGCAGGAATGCGAATGACAGCGCTGCGGTTGGAGGTTGCATAGCCGATAGTGACAGGCGCCTCAAAACCGGGCACCAGACGCTTAAAGGAGTTGGTGCTGGGGTTGGTGATGGCGCACAGAGAAGCAATGTGCTTCAGCAGACCGCCCATAAAGTAGTGGGCTTCTTTGCTCAGGTGAGAGTAGCCGTTGTCGTCAGAGAATACGGGCTGACCGTCTTTGAGCAGCAGCATATGCACGTGCATACCGGAACCTGCTTCACCGTAAATAGGCTTGGGCATAAAGGTAGCAGACTTGCCATACTTCAGCGCGGTATTGTGAATGATATATTTGATCATCATAGTTGCATCGGCCATATGAACCACCTCATCCAGCTGAGGTTCAATCTCAAACTGACCGGATGCAGCAACTTCAGGATGATGATAGTTGATTTTAATGCCCATTTCTTCCATCAGCATGCACATCTCACTGCGGCACTCGTAAGAAATATCAAAGGGCTTTGCGATGTGATAGTTTTTCTGCTTGGGAACGATAACACCCTTGCCTTCCACATCGGAGTTCCAGTAGGACTGCTTAGCATCAACAGTAGCGCTGATATGATCGCCGGTAATGCCCCAGGTTACATCATCGAACAGATAGAACTCAAACTCAGGCAGGATGTTCATAGTGTCTGCAATGTCCAGATCACGCATATACTGCACTGCAGCACGTATGATATTGCGGGGATACTGTGCCAGAGGACGGTTCTCGGGATTGTCAATGATCATAGCATTGCCGGTCATAGACAGGGTGGGGATATCACAGAAGGGATCAATAACAGCGGTGTCGGGATCGGGGATGAAGACCATGTCGCTCTTTTCCACTACGGCGTAGCCATAGTTGGATGCATCGAAACCGATGCCGTTCTTCATAGTGTCTTCGTTAAAATTCTTTGCGGGGATGGTAACATGGCGGTATTGGCCGTTGATGTCCACCATCTTAAAGTCGACCATTTGGATGTCCTGCTCACGGATGAGCTTCATAATATCCTTAACAGTTTTTGCCATAGTAACACTTCCTTTCTAAAATCGACATAATTATAACAGAAAAGTTTTTTGCAGTCAATTGCTGGCAAATAAGAATTATAAAAAAAGAACGGAGTCTACATAGGCAGATTCTTTGGTCGGAGTGTCGGGATTTTAACCCGAAGCAATGCAAGCATTGCTTGCGGCGGATGCCCCCACTCGCTCTTCGCTTCGCTTAAAATCGCTCGGGGATGGCAACAAGAGGCCTCGGGTTCAAAATCTGAAATAAAAAAACAGGAGCAAGCATTTGCTTGTTCCTGTTTTTTTGGTCGGAGTGTCGGGATTTGAACCCGAGGCCTCTTGGACCCGAACCAAGCGCGATACCAAACTTCGCCACACCCCGTTAGCGTTGACCATTATAGTGAATTGACCGGGTATTGTCAAGTCCTGACAGTTGATTTGGCGGTGAATGTTTGTGCTAAAGGACTCATATGCTCCCAAGAGGTGATATTATGGGTTATGCGATTCAATATGCCGCCGGCGTTACTAAGAAATATCCTCACAAAAAAAGAAGAGGTAAGCCTAATAAGAAAACATTACTGGGTCTTATCGTAGTTACGGTGATTGCGGTGGCTTTGGTGCATATTCCTGCGTTTCGCAGGCTTGTGCTCCCGGGTAATCCGGAGATCACGGAGAGGGCAATTATCAAAATGGTGGATGAACTGCAGGCCGGAGAAGGTCTCGGGGAAGCTGTCAGTACATTTTGCCGCGAGGTGATCAACGGTGGCTTGCAAAATTAAGAAAATCAGATTTTATGTGGATCCGTCATGGTTCATATTTATTACTTTGTTTTTGTTGCTGTTGCCGATCCGATGGTTCTTTGGCTGGTTATTTGCGGTGTTAGTACATGAACTTAGTCATTGTATGGCGATATATTTGTGCGGTTATAAATTGAATGGGATATACCTGAGTGCAACTGGCGCAGTGATAGAGACGGATATACAGCACAGACGCCACGAATGTATTTGCGCTATATCAGGACCGCTTGGAAGCCTCTTGGCTGTTCTGTACATACGCAGATTCCCAATGTTTGGCTTTTTTGCTTTGATGCAAATACTGTTTAATATGATTCCCATCTATCCATCTGACGGCGGCCGCGTCCTACGGTGCATTATATCAAAAGTCTTTCCTGAAAAATTCGGTGTAATAATCTTACTTTGGGTTGAAAGAATTTCTTATGCCGGTTTGTTTGTATGCGCATTGTATATTGCTTTGCATTTGCATATTGGATTGCTGCTGCTAATACCGCTAATCTATTATTTTAAACAAAGAAAGCCTTGCAAACAGTCGTATTTGCGAGTACAATAACACTACCATTTGTTAAGAGGTAGTCTTATGACCGATTTATTACAACGGCTTTATACAACTGTGCAAAAGCCTGCCCGCTATACTGGCGGTGAATATAACGAAATAAAGAAAGACCTCCGGGATGTACGCCTGCGTGTTGCTTTTTGTTTCCCTGACACATATGAGATCGGTATGTCCAATGTGGGTATGCGGATTCTTTACGGCGTTATGAATGAGATGGATAGCGTATGGTGTGAGCGTGTATTTGCGCCCTGGGCAGATATGGAAGAGGCTATGCGTAAGCACAATTTGCCGTTGTGGGCATTGGAGAGCCAGGATCCTGTTAAGGATTTTGATATGATTGCCTTTACCATCGGCTATGAAATGAGCTACACAAACATTCTTAATATGCTGGATCTTGCTCAGATACCCTTGCACGCCAAGGATCGCAAGGGTTTGAAGAATATCGTGTTTGCCGGCGGTGTTTGTGCATTCAACCCTGAGCCTCTGGCTGACTATATAGACTTTTTTGCTCTTGGAGAAGGTGAGGAGATCACCCCTGAGATTCTTAGTTTATATGACCGTGCAAAGGCTGAGAACTGGGAGAAAGAAAGCTTCCTTTGTGAGGTTGCTAAAATCCCCGGTATCTATGTCCCTTCTTTTTATGAGCACACATATAACGATGATGGCACATTAAAAGCAATTATTCCTACAGATGGTGCGCCCAAAACAGTTACAAAGCGGATTGTTGAGGATCTTGACAGTTCCTATTATCCCACCAAAATGATCGTACCCTCTACTGAGATTGTGCACGATCGGGCAAATTTGGAGCTGTTTCGTGGTTGTATTCGCGGTTGTCGGTTCTGTCAGGCTGGTTTTTCCTGCAGACCTGTGCGCAAAAAGAGCGCCGGCGTGCTTTTTGAACAGGCCAGGGCTATCTTGGAGGACTCCGGTTGTAATGAGATAACGCTGTCCAGTTTATCTACCTCAGACTACCGTGAGTTAAGGGAACTGACAGATAAAATGATTCCTTACTGTCAGGACGGTAAGATCAATCTTTCTGTTCCGTCACTGCGTGCAGACAACTTTTCCCGGGAGCTGATGCAAAAGCTGCAGACACTACGTAAAAGCGGCCTGACATTTGCGCCGGAAGCCGGCACCCAGAGATTGCGTGATGTGATCAACAAGAATCTTCGTGAAGAAGAAATTTTGACAACCTGCGCCAATGCGTTCTCCGGCGGCTGGAATAATGTAAAACTATACTTTATGCTGGGCTTGCCCACAGAAACCGATGAAGATGTTTTGGGTATTGCCGAACTGGTCTATAAGATCATTCAGACCTGGAAAGAAACAGCCTGCAACAAAAAAAGGGGACTGCGTGTCCATGTTGCCACGGCCTACTTTGTGCCCAAGCCCCATACGCCTTTCCAATGGGAGCAGCAGATCACACCTCAGGAGTATATGCGTAGAGCAAAACTCCTCAAGAGTCATTTTTATTCTAAGTCCATCGAGTATAATTACCACGCACCGGATCTAAGTCGCCTTGAAGCAGTATTTGCCCGCGGTGACCGCAGAGTGGGTAAGGTGATGGAGACCGCAATGCGCAAGGGTGCCCGGTTGGACGGATGGGACGAGTATTTCAACTACGACACTTGGCTCGAGGCATTCCAGGAGTGCGGAATCGATCCCGATTTCTATACTGTACGCGGCTACGGTGAGGACGAAATTCTCCCTTGGGACACTATCGATGTAGGTGTTACCAAAAAGTTCTTGCTCTGTGAACGCAGACAGGCCTATCGTGGGCTGATAACACCGGACTGCAGACATGGTTGCGCCGGTTGCGGTGCAAACGGACTCCTGAAGGAGGTTGGCTGTGATGTATAGAATGATTTTTGAGAAGAAGGGCAATGCTGTTTGGATCTCACATTTGGATTTGATGAGACTGTTTCAACGAGCATTCCGACGGGCTGATTTACATTTAACCCATTCACAGGGATATAACCCCAGACCCTCTGTATCGATTGCACTA
Organism: Faecousia sp.; assembly: GCA_045594845.1. Classification (GTDB taxonomy): domain Bacteria; phylum Bacillota; class Clostridia; order Oscillospirales; family Oscillospiraceae; genus Faecousia. The sequence continues at coordinate 58,908 of JAZNZH010000050.1, forward strand.
CCGCTTTCTGTAGGTATCGAAAGTGAATGTGAACTTCTGGATTTTGCGCTGGAAGGGGAGCGGGTAACCGAGGAGGATATCTGCAACCGTTTAAATGCAGCTTTGACCGACGGCATTCAAATTAAAAAGGTTTATTCAGATGGCAGAAAACTCCGAGAACTTGTGTACCTGCACAGCATCGTCACTTTGGAATATGATAATAATATTCCGGAGGATGCAGTTGCACTGATTGCAGAGTTGTTCCAAAGAAATGAATTGATCGTGTCCAAGAAGACAAAAAGCGGATTACAGGATCAGGATCTGATTCCAATGATCCGACAGTTAACTGTAAGAGCAGCAGGGGAGCAAGAAGTGCAGATTGAGGTTATAGGCTGCTGCCAAAACCCCACGCTGAACCCTATGCAGCTGGCTGCAGCTGTGAAACTGTATCTTCCGGAGATCGCTCCGGACTTTGCAAAATGCCGCCGTATCCGGGTTTTGGATGGCGATATGAATGAATTCAGGTAAGGAGATCAATATGGAAGTAAACCCTAATTTTAATCTGGAAGAGTGCCCGATCTGCCGTGGCAGCGGTTACATCGTTCACGAAGGCGGTTGGAATGTGCAGGTTGAATGCTGTGATTGCAGCGCCCACACCGTATATGTGGAGTATTCCAATGAGACTGAAAAAGCCAATGCCGAGCGCCAGGTTGCTATGCTTTGGAACATGGGTAAAGTGATCAAATCTGAAGCTGGCGAATAATTTTTAAAAAAAGTTAAAATAATGCTTGCAATTTCTGTCGCAGTGTGTTAGTATACTTTGGCAACCGAGTTGCAAGCATATATCCGGGTGTGGCGAAGTTTGGTATCGCGCTTGAATGGGGTTCAAGAGGCCGCTGGTTCGAATCCAGTCACTCGGACCATAGAAACCGAAATGGATTTTTCCGTTTCGGTTTTTATTTTTGCAGTTAATAGAACCAGCGGCCTCTTGTTATTTCAATCTGCCGCTTGGCAAAGCTTGCTTTGCCACTGGTTCGAATCCAGTCACTCGGACCAATAAAACCAAGGTAACTTTTGTTATCTTGGTTTTGTTTTTTTATAGGACACATCGAACCAGCGGCCTCTTGTTATTCATACAGATTGAAATTGGACAATATTTTTCTGTTGTAATGTTGAAACAAGTAGATAGTTGTGCTATGATAACTCCCGTAAATAAGGTGTTTAGAACTCCAAAGACAGAGAAGAGGAGACCGTATGGGCGTTATTGGCGTTTTAATTTTAACTACATTTATTGCAGGCGTGGTTGGCACTGGTTTAGGTGGCCTGGTTGGCGCAGTTCTCCAAAAGGATTCCAACCGCACAGTCAGTCTGCTTTTGAGTTTTGCCGGCGGTGTGATGCTGAGTGTGGTTTGTTTTGATCTGGTTACAGAAGCAATCGAGGTTTCGGCAAACATCTGGATCGTAATTGCTGCTGTCGCGCTTGGTGTTGCTGTGATATACTTGCTCAATCATTTGATCGACAGAAGAACAAATCCGGAAATCCCTCATATCGACGAAAACCATCCCAAAACCCATGATGACCTGGACGAGCTGATCCACAGCGATCACCTGAATCAGCACTATGCAAAGAAGGACAGTAAATTCGCTTTGTTTATTGCCGGCATCGTGATGGCCAGCGCCATTGCGCTGCATAATGTGCCTGAAGGAATGACCATCGGCGCGTCCTATGCAAGTAACGACGGCGTGATGGGTAGCGCAGCATTGGTACTTGCTATTTTGATTGGTTTGCATAATATACCGGAAGGTATGGCAGTTTCGGTTCCGCTTATCAGTGGCGGTATGAACAGAACGAAAGCAATCCTGATTACCGCTCTGTCCGGTGTACCTACTATGCTGGGTGCGCTTTTGGGCTATGCAATTGGCGAAATTGGTGCAATCGGCCTGACGTTGAGCCTTGGTTTTGCCAGCGGCGCAATGCTTTATGTGGTATTTGGTGAGATCTTACCCCAGGCTATTTTGATGTATCATAGCAAGCTTCCGGCGTTTTCTGCCATCATTGGCATGCTTGTTGGCTTATTAATCATCTATATTTGAATTAAATTTAGGAAAAATACCGCATTTTTTCTTAAAAAAGTAAAAAATATACTTGATTTTTCAAAACAGCTATGCTATTATACCGTAGTCTGAAATCAAGGTGAGTCCTCTGCGAGGCCGGGAACCATATCACCGGAGCAACCTAAGCACGAACGCCTAATATTAAGGAGGACGAAGATATGGATTTGGTAAAGGCTCTTTCCAGCCAGTACATGAAGCCCGAGCTGCCCGAAATGAAGGTCGGCGATACTGTTCGTGTACACGTGCGGATCAAGGAAGGCTCTCGTGAGCGTATTCAGGTGTTTGAAGGCACCATTATCGCCCGTAAGCACGGCGGTATCGGTGAGACCATCACCGTTCGTCGTATCAGCTACGGCGTAGGCTGCGAGAAGGTTTTCCCTGTGCATTCTCCCAACGTTGCTATGGTTGAGACTGTCCGTAAGGGCAAGGTTCGCCGTGCAAAGCTGTACTACCTGCGTGAGCGCTTCGGTAAGGCAGCCAAGGTCAAGGAGAAGGTCTAACACAAAATTCAATAAAAAAAGAGGGGAAACCCTCTTTTTTTATTGCCCAAAATCGTATATAATAGTATTTGTGAGTTAATATGCCCGGAGGTGGTAAAATGGATTTTGAAGAAAAGGAACAGGAAACGACTGAAGTTGATACACAGGAAAACAATGAAAATGTTTTTTTAGGATACATGCGTGATTTTACTGCGGTTATGGTGGCAATTATGCTGCTATTCTTCCTGTTTTTTCGGATTATTGTTGTATCTGGTCCTTCTATGAATGACACACTGGAGCACGGCGATATGCTGTTGCTGGTAAGCCGTGTGTTTTACCACAATCCCAAGCAGGGAGATATTATTGTAGCCAGTAAGGAATCATTCCGTGACGGAGAACCTATCATCAAGCGAATTATTGCTACCGAAGGCCAGACAGTAGCTATTGATTTTACCACCGGCGCTGTATATGTGGATGGCGTTTTGCTGGATGAATCTGCATACATTAAAGGATGTACCATTAACAGCGAAGGAAAGAATTTTCCTTTAACGGTGGATGCAGGGCATGTATTTGTTATGGGTGACAATCGCGAGGAATCTCTCGACAGCCGCAGCCTGCAGATCGGTTTGATTGACGAAAGGCAGATATTAGGAAAAGCTATTTTCCTGATCTTGCCCGGTCAGGATGCTGAACGCAAAAGAGAATTAGGACGCATCGGAGTGCTGAACTGATGAATAACGAAAAGATGAATATTCAGTGGTATCCAGGACATATGACCAAGACCCGCCGTCAGATCGAAGCGGATCTAAAGCAGGTGGATGCGGTTTGTGAGATCGTGGATGCCCGGATACCTATTTCTAGCAGAAACCCGGATATCGATGCTATTTGTGGCGCAAAACCCCGTATCATTATTATGAACCGTATGGACCTTGCCGATCCTGCTGCAACCAAGGCCTGGCTTACGTATTTCCGCAGCAAGGGCATGGCAGCTGTTGCAACAGATTGTAAATCCCGGAAAGGTGTTAGCGATTTTCAGCCTGCTGTTCGGTCTGTGTTAAAAGATAAGATTGCGCGTAATGCCGCTAAGGGTATGAATAAACCTTTGCGTATTATGATTGTTGGCATTCCCAATGTGGGAAAATCAACTCTTATTAACCAGATTTCCGGCAGAAAAGGTGCTAAGGCAGAAAACAGACCCGGTGTTACCCGCGGTAAACAATGGGTGACTGTGGATAATTCCTTGCTTTTGCTGGATACTCCCGGCATTCTGTGGCCCAAGTTTGAAGACCCTGATGTAGGTATGATGCTGGCATATACCGGAGCGGTAAAAGAGAATATTATTGATACAGAAGAACTGGCATACCGACTGATGGAATTACTCTGGAAATACTATCCTGATACCGTCCGCCAGCGCTATAAGGTCGAAATGCCTGAGAATACCCCCGGTTATGAGCTTCTGGAAGAAGCCGGCCGTAAGAGAGGGTATTTGCTTGCCCGGGGTGAGATTAACACGGAGCGCATGGCAAAAGTGTTGTTGGATGAATACCGTAGTGGCAAGTTAGGGCATTTCACACTGGAAATGCCGGAGGAGATGCAATGAGCCAGGAAAACATGTGGCAAATTGAACAGAGCGTCTGGGAACAGGGTTACACCATGGTCTGCGGTATCGACGAAGCGGGCAGAGGACCTCTTGCTGGCCCGGTTTGCGCTGCTGCTGTAATTTTACCCCCCAATACAGATATTCCCGGTCTGGACGACAGTAAGCGCCTGTCCGACAAACGCAGGAGGGAGCTTTATCCCATTATCAAAGAGACAGCGATTGCTTATAGCATTGCATTTGCAGATCATAAGGAGATCGATGAGATCAACATTCTGCAGGCTACATATCTTGCTATGGAAAGGGCTATTGCACAATTGCCTGTGAAACCTAATTTTGCACTGATTGACGGCAATCGCAGCAAAGATTTCGGTCTGCCGGTGAAAACTGTGGTCCATGGTGACAGTCTCAGTGCCAGCATTGCTGCAGCTTCTGTTTTAGCAAAGGTTACACGTGATGACTATATGTTGGATATAGCCAGGGAGTATCCTGAGTACGGATTTGAAATCCACAAGGGATATGGCACAAAAGCCCACTATGAGAGTCTTCGCACCCATGGGCATTGTCCTATCCATAGGCTGACGTTTTTGAAGAAATTTTATGGGACGGAATAATTTGGTGGGCGCCTGGGGAGAGACTCTGGCTGCCCAATATCTGCAAAAGAAGCGATATCGAATACTTGCCAGTCAGTACCGATGCCGTTTTGGCGAGATTGATCTGATCGTATGCAATAAGGAATATATTGTTTTTGTTGAGGTAAAACTCCGTAAAAACGATAAGTTTGCCCGGGCTGCAGAGTTCGTGGATTTTGGAAAACAAAACAGAATCCGAACTACTGCTTCATTCTATCTTTCTGAAAACCAAACAGAATTGCAGCCGCGTTTTGACGTAATCGAGATATATGCTCCGCAAGGAGAGCAAACTAAGAAACCGCAAATCAACCATTTGGAGGATGCTTTTCAATGAGTTTTCCTGTATTTGACCTGCATTGTGACACAGCTTTGGCGCTTTTGGGTAAAGATCTGCAGGGTGACGCAAATCTCTTTCATAATGATTTGCAGATCGACCTGACCAGAGCCGCTAAACTGGGCGGCTATGCGCAGTGCTTTGCCTGCTTTACCACACCGGATATGGAGAAATGGTACGGTGTTTCTCCTGTAGTTGTCTTCGAGAAAGAACTGGACGCGATTATGCGGGAGCTGGCAGTATGCCACGATTATATCCGCCAGGCATATTCCGCAGACGATGTGCAAAAAAACCTTTCTGACGGGAAAATGTCTGCAATTTTGACTATCGAAGGGCCTGCGGGTATTGATTTTGATCCGGCCCTTTTGGAGGATCTGTATAAAATCGGTTTCCGAATTTCCACTTTGGGATGGAACGAGAAGAACCCCTTGACTGGTTCCAATGTGACCGGTGGCGGCCTGACTGACCGAGGCAGGGAATATGTTGAGCAGGCGCAAAGTTTGGGTATGTTAATTGATACCAGCCACATTAGTGATGAGGGCTTCTATGATATTATGAATATCACGCAAAAGCCTGTGATCGCTTCCCACTCCAACAGCCGTTCCGTTTGCGGTCACGGCAGAAATCTGACCGACGATATGTTCCTGCAGATCTGTAAGACAGATGGCGTTTGTGGCATCAATCTTTATACGGATTTTTTGGGAGAAAATGCTACACTGGATACGGTTTGTGACCATATTTTCCACTTTATGGACTTAGATCCCACCGGTAAGCATATTGCTTTGGGCGGTGATCTGGATGGTTGCGACACTCTTCCTGAAGGCTTTACGGGTATTCAGGACTACTCTGCTTTGGCGGAACAGCTTTTGAAGCGAGGCTTAAACAAAGAGACTCTCCAGGATATTTTCTGGAATAATGCAATAGGAGTGATTAGAAAGTGCTGTATTTAAGTACGAGAAATAAAACAGATTCCTTTACTGCATTTCGCGCTATGCATAACGACAATACCCCCGATGGAGGTTTGTATGTTCCTTTTCACGTAGTACCTTTTACTGATGATGAACTGACACAAATCAAAGCATTAACCTTTGGTGATGCTGTTGCAAAAATCCTTAATCTGTTCTTTTCTCAGCAATTGACCGGCTGGGATGTGGATTTCTGCGTAGGAAAAATGCCTGTGAAAGTTGAGCCAGTCGGCCACAAAGCAATCGTTGCTGAGCTTTGGCACAACCACGAGGGCACATACGAAAGCACCAGAAACACTTTGTACAGCAGACTGTACAGCACGTCCGATAGCCCTTCTGATTGGGCAAAAATTGCAATCGATGTTGCGGTTTTGTTTGGCGTGCACACCTTAATGGCGGATGCAGAAGTGTTCGATCTCTCCATTGATGAAAATGAATACAGTATGATTGCAGCAGCTTGGTACGCAAGAAATCTGGGTCTGCCTGTGGGACGGATTCTGCTGACTTGCAAGGAATTGAGTCCTGTTTGGGATTTTGTTCGATACGGTCGGTTGAACACCACATCTGTAAAGCGTTTTAATCACGATCTTCCAAGACTTGTTGAACGGATCCTCTTTGATACTTATGGATTTGAAGCAGCGCAGGAATATCTTGCAGCCTATGCTAAAGGCGAGATGTATCTCATTGATGAAGAATTGCTCAATCTCCTGACTGAACGCCTGGATGCGGTTGTAGTTGGCACAGACCGGGCTGATAATGTCATTTTAAGTACAGAACGAACTAACGGTTATATTCTAAGCTGTGACGCAGCAGCTGCATTTGGTGGTCTGCAGGACTACCGCTCCAAGGGAGGGGAGAGCAGATTGACACTGCTGCTTTCCGGGGTAAGACCTGCTAACCTGTAATTTAGGAGCTTATATATGGCACTGTATGCAATCGGTGATTTGCACCTTTGTCTGGGCGCATCCAAACCCATGGATGTTTTCGGTGGCAAATGGGTAGGGTATTTGGAAAAACTACGCAACGGCATAGAAAAGATTCAGGATACAGACACAACCGTACTGTTAGGCGATCTTTCCTGGGCGCTGAGTTTAGAAGAGGCCAAAGCGGATTTCGCCTGGATCAATTCCATACCCGGACGCAAGATCATTTTGAAAGGAAACCATGATTATTGGTGGAGCACTGCGGCAAAATTCTATAAATTTTGTCAGGACAACGGCTTTTCCAATATGGAGATCCTTCATAACAACCATTTTGAATACAACGGGGTTGCAATTTGCGGTACCCGGGGCTGGTTCCACGAGGAAGACAATACCGATCAGCAGAACGAAAAGGTATTTCGTCGTGAACTGATGCGTCTGGAAGCATCACTGAGGTCTGCGGGAGATATGCCCAAAATCGTATTTTTGCACTATCCGCCCAAGTATAAAGGATACGAATGCAAAGAAATCCTGGATCTTTTTACCGCTTATCACGTCCGTCAATGCTATTACGGACACCTTCACGGCGCAAGCCATGGACTTGCAATGGAAGGCCTGTGGGATGGCATAGAATACCGTCTGGTATCAGCCGACAAACTGGACTTCGAACCAATCCCTGTAATTTTATAAAATATTTCAAAAAAGTATAGACATTTCAAGCTATTTTTGATAGAATATTTCGGATACAAATTTTGTAAAAATGCGGCTCACACCGCCGAAAATTGGAGGACATAGAAATGAAAGTAAACAGCATTGAAAGAAACGGCAATCAGACCACTATCGTTGTGGAGATTGACAAGGAGCTGATGGAGTCCGGCGTCAACAAGGCATACCTGAAGGCTCGCAAGAATATTGCTATTCCCGGCTTCCGTAAAGGCAAGGCTCCCAGAAAGCTGATCGAGTCCATGTACGGCGCTCATGTTTTCTTTGAAGATGGTCTGGAAGAAATCTTCCCCCAGGTTTATGACTTTGCCGTTATCGGCCAGGATGTGAAGGCTGTTGGCCGACCCAACCTGACTGATATGCAGATCAGTGATGACAACATCGTTACCATCACTCTGACTACCGACGTTTACCCCGAGGTGACTCTGGGTGACTATAAGGGCCTGGAGGTTGAGAAGGCTGAGATCGAGATTACCGATCTGCAGGTGCAGGCTGAGCTGGATCGCATGGCTCAGAATGTTGCATCCACCGAAACTGTGGAGCGCGCTGCAGAAATGGGTGATACCGCTAACATCGATTTCGAGGGCTTCGACAACGGCGTTGCATTCGACGGCGGTAAGGGCGAAGGCTTTGATCTGAAGCTGGGTTCCGGTTCCTTTGTTCCCGGTTTCGAGGAGCAGATCGTCGGTATGGCTGCCGGCGAGGAGAAGGACATCGATATTACTTTCCCCGAGGACTACAAGGCTGACCTGGCTGGTAAGGCTGTTGTGTTCCACGTAAAAGTCAACAAGGTTTCCGTTACCAACGTTCCTGCACAGGACGATGATTTTGCAAAGGATGTCTCCGAGTTCGATACTCTGGAGGAGCTGAAGGCTGACATCCGCACTAAGGCTGCTGAGAATCTGGAAAAGCAGGTCAATGCTACTTTCGAGCAGGCTTGCGTCGATAAGGCTGCAGAGAACGCAACCGTCGATATGCCCAACGGTCTGATTGAGATGGAGCTGGACAACCAGATGGAGCGCTTCGCTTACCAGCTGCAGATGAGCGGTTACTCCATGGATGCATATGCCAAGATGATGGGTGGCGATCTGAACACCATGCGCAATGCCTTCCGCCCCGCTGCTGAGAAGCAGGCCAAGGCAAATGTGACTCTGGCTAAGATCATCGAGGTTGAGGGCATCACCGTGTCCGACGAGGATATCACTGCTGAGTACGAGTCCATTGCCAAACAGTACGAGATGGAAGTTGACAAGGTCAAGGAGATGGTTCCTGAAGCTGAAATCAAGTCCAGCATCGAGACCCGTAAGGCTGTGAAGGTGATTGTTGACAGCGCAGTTGCTGTTGCCCCCAAGAAGGAAGAAGTTAAGGAATAATCTTCCAATTTTGTGGTTAGAATGTTTCAAACCCTGAAAGGAGACACGACCATGAGTTTAGTACCTTATGTTGTAGAACAGACCAGCAGGGGAGAACGTAGTTATGATATTTTCTCCCGACTGCTGAATGACCGTATTATTTTCCTCTCTGAGGAAGTCAATGATACTACCGCAAGCCTGATTGTAGCCCAACTTCTGTATTTAGAGGCTCAGGATCCTGATAAGGATATTCAGTTCTACATTAACAGCCCCGGCGGAAGTGTCACTGCCGGTATGGCTATTTATGACACAATGCGTTACATCAAATGCGATGTGGCCACTATTTGTGTCGGTATGGCTGCCTCTATGGGAGCATTCCTGCTGGCAGCAGGCACTAAGGGTAAGCGTATGGCGCTGCCCAACTCCGAAATTATGATCCATCAGCCCTCTGCAGGCACCCAGGGTCAGATCACCGATATGGCGATCCACCTGAAGCGTCTGGAGAATATCAAAGACCGTATGAATCGAATTCTTGCTGACAATACCGGTAAGGATCTTGATGTGGTTACTGAGGCTTGCGAGCGGGATAACTTTATGACCTCTCAGGAAGCTTTGGAGTTCGGTCTGATCGACCGTGTTTTGGAGCATCACTGATTTTATTTGAAAGGCGGGAGCGTCCATGTCCAAAAATGATGAGCAGCTGATTTGTTGTTCCTTCTGTGGTAAAAGAGAAAGTCAGGCAAAGCTGATCGCCGGACCGGACGTTTACATCTGCAGTGATTGTGTGCAGGCTTGCTGTGATCTGCTGCGAGAGAGTGATCAAAGGGATAACGCACCGGATCATCTGCCTACGCCTATGGAAATCAAGGCGTATATGGATCAGTACATTATCGGCCAGGAAGACGCCAAAATGGCCCTTTCCGTGGCTGTGTACAATCACTATAAACGCATTTTCCTGGCGGCAGACAGCGATGTAGAGCTGCAGAAGAGCAATATCCTCTTGATCGGTCCCACCGGTTGCGGCAAAACGCTTTTTGCCCAGACCCTTGCCCGCATCCTGGATGTACCTTTTGCCATTGCAGATGCCACTACTTTAACCGAAGCCGGTTATGTTGGTGATGATGTGGAGAACATTCTCCTGCGTCTTTTACAATCTGCCGATTTTGATGTGGAGCGAGCTGAGCGAGGCATTATCTACATCGATGAGATGGATAAGATCGCGCGAAAGAGCGAAAACACCTCCATTACCCGCGACGTATCCGGCGAAGGTGTCCAGCAGGCGCTTTTGAAGATCCTGGAAGGTACCGTTGCTACCGTACCTCCTCAGGGCGGCAGAAAGCATCCTCAGCAGGAACTGATCCCTATTGATACCACCAATATCCTGTTCATCTGTGGTGGTGCCTTTGACGGTCTGGATAAGATTATCGAGAAGCGTACCGACAAGTCTGCAATCGGCTTTGATGCACCTGTAACCAGCAAAAATCGCAGAGATGTTGGCAAACTTCTGGCGCAGGTGCAGCCCCAGGATCTTCTGAAATTCGGTATTATTCCCGAACTTGTTGGTCGTATGCCGGTAATTACCAGCATCAACGATCTGAAGGTAGAGGATCTTGTCCGTATTTTGAAGGAGCCCAAGAACGCTCTTACCAAGCAGTACATTTCTCTGTTTAATATGGATGGCGTTGAACTGGAGTTCCAACCTAAGGCGTTGGAGGCAATTGCAAACAAGGCTGTTGAGAGACAGATCGGTGCCCGCGGACTTCGTGCGGTTCTGGAAGGCATTATGACAAAGATCATGTTCCTGATCCCTTCCGATCTGTCTATCAAGAAGGTGGTAATTACGCCGGAATGTCTTGAGGGTAAAGATCCAAAGATCATCCGCGATGCCAACAAGCCGCGCAAACCCTTAACTCTCAATAATTCGCAATAATTCCACAGGGGGTAGTTGATCTGCCCCCTGTTGCTTACCCTCAGGAAGGAGGTTTTCTTATGCGTGAACAATTCCAATCCGGCGTCCTGCCGGTACTTGCGCTGCGGGGCATTACCATTTTCCCGGAACAAACTGTTCACTTTGATATCGGCCGAGTAAAATCCGCGCTCGCCTTGGAAAAGGCAATGAAAAAGGATCAGCTGTTGTTGTTGATCCCGCAAAAGAGCATTTTGGTGGACGACCCCGGCTTTTCCGATCTGTGTTCCGTAGGCACAGTCGCAAAGGTAAAACAAATTCTGAAATCTCAGAATGATAATATTCGTGTTCTGGTTGACGGTCTGTGCCGCGCTAAAATTACCGAAACACTGCACAGTGAGCCCTATTTGAGCGCCAATGTGGCTGTGCTGGAAGAAAAAACGGAAAATGACGGTCTGCGAAACAGAGCTATGCGCAGGGAGGCTGCTGCGCTGTATGCAGGTTATATGGATTTGGTGGAAAGACCCGCACAAGGTGTGCAGCTACGACTTATGACCAGCGAAAGCAGCGGCGAGATTGCAGATACTGTTGCGCAAAACTCCGGTTTTGACTATGCGGATAAAGTAAAATTGCTAGCACAGCTCAATCCTACCAAGCGTCTGGAAATGACTCTCCGGCTTTTACAGCAGGAGATTGAAATGCTCCGCATTGAGTCTGAAATCCAGGAAAGAACCAGAAGCAATATGGACCAGGCCCAGCGGGATTACTATTTGCGGGAACAAATGAAAGCCATCCGCGAGGAACTGGGGGAGGGGGACGACCACGCCGAATTTGCCCAATATGAGCAAAAAATCATAGCGCTGAGCCTGGAAAAGGATTCTCAGGATAAAGTCCTCCGCGACCTAAATCGGCTCAAAAAGCAGCCGTTTGGCTCAGTTGAAGCATCTGTGCTTCGCAACTATCTCGACACCCTGTTGGAGCTGCCCTGGGGCAAGTTTACAAAGGAGCGTGTAGATGTTGAAGTTGCCAGAAAGATCCTGGATAAGGACCACTACGGCCTTTACAAAGTGAAGGAAAGAATTCTGGAAACCATTGCTGTTCGTCAGCGTGCACCTCAGATGCCGCCTCAGATCATTTGTCTTGTTGGCCCTCCGGGTGTCGGAAAAACATCTATTGCTTACTCCGTTGCACGGAGTCTGAACCGGAAAATGGCCCGTATTTCTCTGGGTGGCGTGCGGGATGAAGCAGAAATCCGCGGTCATCGCAAGACCTATGTTGGTGCCATGCCCGGCAGAATTTTAACAGCATTGACCCAAGCTGGCAGTTCCAATCCTGTGTTACTGCTGGACGAGATCGATAAAATGGGTTATGATCATAGAGGCGATCCTGCAGCTGCGCTGTTAGAAGTACTTGACGGTGAACAGAACAAGACCTACCGGGACCATTATTTGGAGATCCCTTATGATCTTAGTAATGTGATGTTCATCACCACTGCCAACACCCTGGATACCATTCCCAGACCCCTGATGGATAGAATGGAGGTCATAGAACTCAATTCTTATACAGACGAAGAAAAGCTGATGATCGCCAAGAACCATCTGCTTCCAAAACAGCTGAAAAAGCATAATCTAAACAAGCGTCAGTTGTCGGTCAGTGAAGATGCGATTCGAGAAATGATCCGTTGCTATACCCGTGAATCTGGTGTCCGCAACCTTGAGCGAGCTATTGCGGAACTCTGCCGTAAAGCGGATATGCGTTTGGTTTCTCAACCCGAGCTGAAGAAGATTCAGATAACCGGTAAAAACCTGGAAGAATTCCTTGGTGTGCGTAAGTTCCTGCCGGACCGCATCCCTGGTTGCGATCAGGTTGGTCTTGTTACCGGCCTTGCGTGGACCTCAGTAGGCGGCGAGGTTTTGGAAGTGGAAGTCAATGTAATGGACGGCACCGGCAAACTGGAGCTTACCGGCAACCTGGGCGATGTAATGAAGGAGTCTGCCCATGCTGCTATGAGTTATATTCGCGCCAACGTCAACGAATTGGAAATTGCGCCTGACTTCTATAAGACCAAGGATATTCATGTTCATTTCCCGGAAGGAGCTGTACCTAAAGACGGACCTTCTGCCGGTATTACCGTTTGTACTGCGATTGTTTCTGCACTGACTGGCGCTACAGTCCGCAGAGATGTGGCTATGACCGGTGAGATATCTATTCGCGGCCGTGTGCTTCCTATTGGCGGATTGAAGGAGAAAACTATGGCGGCACTGCGTTACGGAGTTAGTACAGTGATCATTCCTGCTGAGAATATTAAGGATCTTGAGCAAATTGATCCCACAGTTCGTAAGGCTCTGAACTTTGTCAGCGCAGATCGGATTGAGACAGTGCTGAACACTGCTCTGAATCACAAAAAGGAATTAGATCCCAAAATTCTGCAAAATATCCCTGAAAAGCTAAAGACTAAAACAAAAAACACTACTATTCAGCAGTAAGGAGGCTAAGATGAATCTTCAAAAAGTTGATTTTTTGATCTCCGCAGCCTCTCCTAAGGATTTCCCGGGAAACCGGCTTCCGGAAATTGCTTTTGCCGGCAAGTCCAATGTGGGAAAATCCTCTGTGATTAACCGTCTTCTGCAACGCAAGAATTTTGCGAGAGTGGGCGAAAAGCCGGGGAAAACAATCCATGTAAACTATTTCACTGTCGATAATAAGTGTTATTTTGTGGACCTACCTGGATACGGTTTTGCAAAGGTGTCTCAGGCGGAGAAAAACCGTTGGAGCAAGCTCATGGAGGACTACTTTGCCGCCGATCGTATCGATCTAGGAATTATGATCGTGGATGCCCGGCATGCGCCAACCAATAATGACATCACGATGGCCAACTGGTTCTTAGGCACCGGCTGTCCTTTCGTGGTGGTAGCAAATAAGCTTGATAAGCTCAAAAAGAGCGAGCTGATTCCTAATATGCAGCGGATCCGTGAGGATCTGGATTTGCCGGAGGAATGTCCTGTGATTCCTTTCTCTGCAGAGAAGGGAACCGGCAGGGAAGAGCTGCTTAAGTACATTTTATCCGTTTGTGATTCATAAAAAATCCCCCGAATCAAAGATTCGGGGGATTTAATTATTCATTTATGGAGAATGTCATTTCATAGAAACGAATCTGTTTCTGGTCGTGATGATCATTCACAGCCAAAATCATTTTATTTCCATAAATACAGATGTTCTCGGATTCATACTCCATATCAAAGGTGATCAAGTGCAGAAATTCGCCTTCCCAGGTATAAACAAACAGATATCCTTCATCGCCACCGGAATTGGGAGACTGGATATTATAGACCAGTTTGTCATCGCACTCCAAGCTCTGCATTGCAAAATTCAGCTTATTTTGCGGTATTGCTGAAACAAACTCCCAATTTTCATCGCAAACCGTATAATCCTTCTTTCCAATACCGCCCATAACATATTGCTTGCGCTCAGGAGAATAGTCCATCACGGCATGTTGATAAGGGAAAGAGACTGTGGAAACATATTCCAGTGTTTCTGCATTGATAATTGTGGCATTTTCAATGGGGGTTTCGCACCAGGTAACAACCAACTCATTGGTATCTGCCACATAGGTAACATCATTTGCATGTCCGCAAGGTATCGGCTCGCTAATTGAAACGATCTCCCAGGTTGAGAAATCGATTTTATAAATGCGTGTGAGAGATTCGCCATTGGATTCACCGTCATTCATTGCATAATAGCCATACTTACCGTCTGTATCGCCGCCCTGCATATTCCAGTGATGTCCGTCGATTTTCTTGTCGAATGAGAATTTTTCTTCTAAGGATATTGAAATTTTGTTTGCATCATTAACGGCGAGCATAAGTTCACTAATCGTTTTGTATTCTTGTTTCTGCTCTTTCTTAGCGCCACAAGCTACCAGGTTAGTTAAAATGAACAACACCAGCAATAACGAAAATATTCTGCGTTTCATAATTTCTTCGCTGCCTCAATTTGAAATTAAGCTTTCGTTTTCTTTGACTTCTTGTTGATATTCTTTAAAGCGGTTGCCAGCTGATCGGGGCAGGAGGTAGGCTTCGCGCCACAGTGAATACCCTCAAGACGGGCAATTACCTCATCCACATCCATTCCTTCTACTAATGCTGCAATACCCTGCAGGTTGCCGTTGCAGCCGCCGATGTACTGCACATTGTGGAGCTTTCCGTCTTCAATATCAAAGAGAATTTGACGGGAACAAGTACCTTTTGTTGTATATTCGTAACTCATAAATATTATCCTCCGATTTCGTTTTTGACTATTGTACGACATTTAACTGTATTTTTCAATAGAATTATTACAATGAAACTGGGTATTCTAACAACGAACGGAGGAATGGGTATGAATATGAACAACGATCCCAAAATCCAGCAGGAAAATCGGGAGCAGCTTATTGAATTGGGCAGTGATTTGACACAAAACAGCAAAGGAACGATCTATACTCTTACAATTATCGGCCAGATTGAAGGCCATCAGGTACTGCCGGAAACTGCAAAAACAACAAAGTATGAGCATATTCTGCCGCTTTTGGCAGGTATTGAAGAAAGTGATGAAATTGAGGGCTTATTGCTGTTGTTAAATACAGTCGGCGGTGATATTGAGGCAGGTCTTGCAATTGCCGAAATGATTGCAGGTATGAAAAAACCAACAGTTTCACTTGTGCTCGGTGGCGGCCACTCCATCGGTATTCCTTTGGCTGTTTGCACCAAAAAATCCTTTATTACACCTACCGCAAGTATGACAGTACACCCTGTAAGAATGACCGGTCTTGTAGTAGGTGCGCCGCAAACATTTCGGTATTTCCAACGAATCCAAGAGCAAATTGCAGACTTTGTTACTGCAAACTCGCATATTTCCAGGGAGCAGTTTGAAGACTATATGATGGCAACAGGGGAGATGGCAACTGATGTTGGCACAATCCTTTACGGTAAAGAAGCTGTGAATTCTGGACTGATTGATAAATTGGGCGGGCTGAACGATGCGCTGACCGCTCTGCACAGAATGATAGACCGACAAAAGAATAAAGGAAAATCATAATTATGCTGGAAATTTTCAAATTTCTATGATAGAATAAATTAGTATATTTGTATGAAAGGGGAGATGGGCAATGTTTACTTTTATTAAGAGCATTATTTATGGATTTATATCCGGTTGCGCACAGATTTTGCCCATTTCATCCCGAGCCCACAAAAGCATACTGCTAAAGCTCTTTGGAATGCAGAGCAGCGTACCATTTAGCGATCTGATGATTCACATTGGTTTATTAGTCGCTGTTTTGTATGCGTGCAGACAGTCTGTTTCCAAAATCCGCCGAGAAAGCAGAACCCTCTCCAAAAGAGGGCGTACATATAGATCCGCAGCTTTTTACGATCGAAGATTAATAAAGGCAGCAGTTATCCCCGTACTTTTAGGACAAGCTCTGTGGTTCACAACAAAACACCTGGAGACCAAGCTTCTGTATGTATCACTTTTTTTGGCCTTAAACGGAATTATTATTTTCCTGCAGGAGCATGCCTCACACGGCAACAGAAATGCCGGTCATTTCAGTGCTCTTGAGGCGCTTATAATGGGACTAAGTGGTGCCTTATCCATTCTACCCGGCATTTCCCGAACTGGCGCACAGTTAAGCTTCTGCGTTCTCCGTGGTGCGGATCGCGAACAAGCAACTGACTGGGTCTTATTACTTACTATACCCACGCTAATTTTAATGTGCGTATTTGATCTTATAGCTATTTTTTCTGTTGGTTTTGGAATAACGTCATTTCTTTTGTTCCTATATTGTCTAATCTCCGGTATTACCGCTTTTGTCGGCGGTTATTTGGCAGTTCGTGTGTTAAAAGCTTTATCTGTCAATACCGGTTTCCTTGTTTTCTCTTACTACTGTTGGGGTGCCGCACTGTTTTGTGTAGTACTGTATCTTATTTCTTAAGGAGGTTCTTATGGCTAAAAAGACACAGAAATCCCATGCCGAGCGGATTGCGTCCCGTTCGTCGAAAAAGCCGAATACAGCAAATAAGAAAACTGCTGAGAATAAGAAAGCAGCACCTGTCGCTAACGAACAGTCTATCCCCCCCAGAGTGATATCTTCCGTCGTGCTAGCCGCAATCTTCATTTTTCAGGTGGTTTTCGTCCTTTTAAAAGATAAGGACGGCGGTGCTTTTGTATCCTGGGTCTGCAATTTTATGCAGGGTTTGATTGGAAGAGCCGGTTTCTACGCATCTATCCCTGCTGTATTATATGCTTTTTTGATTCATGCAGGCAGCGGAAAGCGACCTGTAATTATGCGAACAGTTTGTCTGGCCGCCTTTGTAACATGTGTTGGCTGTATTTCCCATCTTTGGAACATTCATGCCACAGGATTTAACAACTATTCCCTTGTTAATCTTTACAAAAGCGGTATTACCGGTGCTTCCGGCGGTATTATCTGCGGACTGATTACTAAATTGCTCCATTGGCTTTGCCACGTCGCGATTACATACATCATTTTGATTATTGCTGCATTACTGACATTGCTTGGCAGTATGCAAATCACTGTTCCCAGTATTATCCGTGCAATCCAGAACCGCCCCAAAGCCGATTGGGAAGAGGAAGAAAAAGTTTATCCGGATCCTGCCTCTGTGGTTGTTAACCACATTGCACAGAAAACTATTGAACACAAGGAGAAGAAGCTCAAAGCTGCAGCTGAAGCTGAAAATGATATTGCCGAGTATCGGGAGAACAAGCAGCATACTGACGATATGATCAAACAGATCGATGCCGATCTGGAAACTCCTGTTGCAGCTGCGCAGGATCTGCCTCCGATCCAGGTTGTAGATGAGCAGAGCCTTATGGATGATGTTCACGCGCCTGAGCCGGTGCCGGCAGAAATGCCGCCTTTAAAGGTAGATGTGAGAAAAAAGGAAGCTCGTCGTCCCAAGAAAGAGCCCGCGGTAGAGCAGCCTGTTGAAGAGCCTGTCCCTGAAGAAAAGCCTGCTTACTGTTTCCCGCCCATTACCTTGCTTAAGCAGGCAGACAACGGCAACGGGGACGCCACAGCCGAAATGCGTGAAAACACACGCCGGCTCAATGAAACCCTGGCAAGCTTTAAGATTGAGGCGCATATTATCAATGTTACCCGCGGTCCCAGTGTTACCCGTTACGAGGTGGAACTGGAAAAGGGTGTTCGCCTGAGTAAATTAACAACTGCAGCCGATGACATCGCCTTGAGCCTTGGCGCATCCGGTGTTCGTATTGCCGCAATCCCCGGTAAGATCTCCGTTGTGGGCATTGAAGTTCCCAACAGAGCAGTTAATACCGTTTCTCTGCGTGAAGTTATTGATTCTGCCGAGTTCAATAAGGCAAAGTCTAAGGCAAGCTTTGCGGTTGGTAAGGACATTGGCGGTAACTGCATCGTTGGCAACATTGCCCGTCTGCCTCATATGTTGATTGCCGGTACAACAGGTTCCGGTAAATCGGTATGCATGAATTCCATCATTATCTCCATTCTCTACAAGGCAAGTCCTGAGGATGTTAAACTGATCATGGTGGACCCCAAGATGGTGGAATTGGGTATTTATAACGGCATTCCTCATCTTCTGATCCCTGTTGTTACAGATCCCAAGAAGGCTGCAGGCTCTCTGCAGTGGGCGGTCACAGAAATGATGCGTCGCTATAAATCTATGTCTGATGCCGGTGTCCGCGATATTGACTCCTACAACAGCATCGTCGAAAGCCAGGAAGTTGACGGCAAGAAGATGCCCAAGGTCGTGGTGATCATCGATGAGTTGGCCGACCTGATGTTGGTTGCTGCCAAAGAGGTGGAAGAGTCCATCTGCCGTATTGCACAGATGGGACGCGCTGCAGGCATCCATTTGATCATCGCAACTCAGCGTCCTTCCGCAGACGTGATTACCGGCCTGATGAAAGCTAATATTCCTTCCCGTATCGCATTTTCTGTGGCATCTGCTATGGAATCCCGTATTATTCTGGATACCATGGGTGCAGAGAAGCTGGTAGGCAAGGGAGACATGCTCTATGCTCCCATTGGCGACGGCAAGCCTAAGCGTGTACAGGGTTGCTTTGTCAGCGATCCCGAAGTGGAGGCGGTTGCAACTTTTGTTAAAGAGAACTTTTCCGCCGAATACGATCAAAAGGTTATGGAGGACATTGAACGCAAGGCTTCTCAAACCGGTACCAAGACCCCTGCGACCGCATCTGACCCCGAACCCAATGAATCTGAGTTAGGCGGTGACGAAATGCTTCCGGCTGCAGTGGACGTATTTATGGAGACCGGACAGGCATCTGTTTCTATTTTACAACGGCGCCTGAAGCTGGGCTACGCAAGAGCGGCCAGAATTGTGGACGAAATGGAAGAGAAGGGGATTGTCGGTCCGTTCCAAGGCAGTAAACCCCGTAACATTTTGATCACCAAGGAACAGTGGGAAGCTATGAAAGCCGGTCAGCCGGCGCAGTTGGATTTTGACGATCTGACTGAGGAAGAAACGCAAGACGCATATTAACAAATCCAAACGGACTCGCTCCGTTTAGATATAACGCATCGCATCCGGGTTGGCCGGAGCGACAGCAAGGAGGATATTATGCATAATCAAAAAGTAAAAAATCTCGTAGGTATCGGACTGTTTACTGCGATTGTAGTCGTGCTTCAGTTCCTGGGTGGCGGAATCCGCTTCGGTGTGTTTTCTATCTCCTTGGTGCTGATTCCTATCGTAGTAGGTTCGGCAGTTTACAGCTGGAAGGCAGGTGCTTGGCTGGGCCTTGCGTTTGCTTTAACCATTCTACTATCCGGTGATGCCGGTCCGTTTTTAGCTGTCAATCCTGTAGCTACTGTCTTTATAGTTATTTCAAAGGGTATGCTTTGCGGTTTGATTGCCGGTCTGGTTTACAAGCTGTTTTACCGGCAAAACAGACTGGTTGCAGTGCTGTGTTCTGCAGTAGTTTGTCCTGTTGTGAATACCGGTGTTTTCCTGCTGGGATGTCAATTCTTTTTCCTGGAAACCATCTCCGGATGGGCTGCAGCTGCCGGATATCCTAGCGCAGGCAATTATATGATTTTCGGACTGGCAGGAATCAATTTCCTGGTAGAAGTAGGAATCAATCTGATTCTTTCCCCGGTAATTGTTCGCTTGATCCGAATTGGCAGAAAATAATTGATCTATACTTAAAAGAGCCGACGGCATTTGCTGTCGGCTCTTTTGTTGCATATCTTGTCCGCACAGTCATAGGCTCTAACAGGAGTGATGCAAATGACATGCGCATGGCAGGACTATATCAACATTCTTCCGGTATCACTGCGCCAAACTGCAGAACAATATAGGAAAACACTGACGGAAATCAGAATGCGATTAAACGCACCGGTTGAGATTGTAACCACTAACGGTAGTCATCGCTTACAATGTATGACGACCCCACACGAATTAAACTACTGCATTAACGTAGCCAGTAAATACTCCCCATGGGCTGCTACGACCATTGCAAGAGGTTACATCACAGCACCGGGAGGTCACCGTATCGGTATCTGCGGTGAGGCGGTAATGAAAGATACTGGTGTAACAGGTATTGCTAATCCAACCTCTATTTCTGTTCGCGTTGCCCGTGATTTTCCGGGAATTGCCGATGGTATTAACAAAATGGATAATTCGATGCTGATCATCGGACCACCAGGAGCCGGAAAAACAACACTATTGCGAGATATCATCCGCCAACGATCCAACACAGATATTGGGTGTGTAGCGGTTGTGGATGAAAGGCGAGAAATCTATCCTTTCTCTTCCAACGGGCCTTGTTTTGACTGTGGCAGCAGCACAGACATCCTATCCGGGTGCTCAAAGCCACAGGGGCTTCAGATGCTTTTAAAAAATATGACGCCCCGGTGGATCGCCGTTGACGAAATCACGTCTCAAGAGGACTGCTGTGCCCTGATGGACGCTTGCTGGTGTGGCGTAAGGCTTATATGTACCGCTCACGCAGAAAGCAGATCAGATCTGATCTCCAGAGAAATCTACAAACCCCTTATCGAGAAACATATTTTCCATTGGTTGATTGTCTTACACCCGGATCGTTCCTGGAGTGCTGAAAGGATGAAGCTATGCTGCTGAAATTTATAGGTGCTTTTTGCGTTATAATTGGCTGTGGTGCTGTTGGTTTCCGCATTGCTGCAGTGTATCGGTATGAAGAGAAGTGCATGCGTCAACTTTTGGACACAGTTTCCTATATGATTTGGGAACTAAATTATCGGTTAACACCTCTTCCTACATTGTGCAGACAAGCCGCGAGCAGAAAAAACGGAGCTGTATATCGTTTTTTGCTAAATCTTGCAAACGAAATGGACGCACAATTGTCTCCGAACGTTGCTTTGTGCTGCAAGGTTTGTTTGGATAAGCAAAAGGATTTACCGACCCAGAGCCGCAAACTTATAGAGATATTGGGCAGTAATCTGGGTAAATTCGATCTTGATGGGCAAATTGACAGCCTCAATACATTGAAAGCTGAAATTCAGCGGCAGTTAGAAAGTCACTGCAAAGACAAAGATGTTCGCATTCGAAGCTATCAAACCCTTGGACTTTGTGCCGGCGCAGCTATGGCAATTTTGTTTGTTTAGTTATGGATATTGATTTAATTTTTAAAATTGCTGCAATTGGCATTATTGTTTCTATATTAAACCAGGTTCTGACACGATCCGGCAGGGAAGAGCAAGCCACTATGACAACTCTTACCGGCCTTGTTGTTGTACTTATGATTGTGGCGCAGAAGGTAGCCGAGTTGTTTGACCTTGTTAAGACATTGTTTCATCTCTGATGAGTGTATTTATTAAGATTGTTATTTCCATTTTGCTGACTGTGATTTTTTGTGTAGTCCTTGCAAAACAGGGACGGGAGTTGTCGCTGTTACTGAGTGTTGCAGTTTGCTGTACGGTAGGCGTTGCCGCGTTTGCATTGCTGGGTCCTGTCATTGATTTTGCGGACAAGCTGCAGTCAAGCGCCAATTTAAACGCAGAACTATGCGCAGTATTACTGAAATGTGTTGGTATTGGCCTTTTGACGCAAATCACAGTGCTGATTTGCAACGATGCCGGACATGCCGCCCTGGGTAAAATACTGCAAATCACAGCCAGTATAGTGATTTTACGCTTGTCTATCCCGCTACTGGAGAATCTGATCGATATTGTCGATTCAATTTTAGGGAACATATGAGAAAACTATTACTATTTATTGCAATCTCGTTAGTAACAGCAATTCCGGCACATGCATTGGATTTCGATGCACCACCGGTTCCGGAAATAGGGGAGTACTATATGCCGGAAAACACAGAATCATTTGCTGACGGCATATGGTACGTGTTCACATCGGCAATTTCTACTATTCAACCGGATGTAAAACAAGCCTGCAGTGTTTGTTTTAGCATAATTGCAGCTGTTATTTTGGTTTGTGTGGTAAACAGCACTTATGATTCAATATCTTCTGTAACAGAACTTGTTGGCGTCATCACAATCAGTGTACTATTACTCAACAGCACTAATTCTCTAATACAGTTAGGTACGGAAACAGTTACAGAATTAAGCCAATATGGCAAATCGCTTTTGCCGGTAATGACCGCTGCAGTTGCAGCCCAGGGTGGTGCGACGACCTCGGCGGTTCTTTACACCGGCACTGTGTTCTTCTCCTCTTTATTGACGACTGTTATCACAAAGATTTTGTTACCGATGCTCTACATCTATATCTGTCTGTGTATTATCAGCAGGTCAATTGAGGGTGATACTGTTGGAAATTTGCGGGAAGCAGCCAAAAAAACCTCTCATTGGGTTTTAAAAACCATATTATATATCTTCACAGGATATATGACGATTACCGGTGTTGTTAGCGGTACAACGGATGCCACTGCGTTAAAGGCTGCAAAACTCACTATATCCGGTTCCGTTCCGGTTGTGGGCGGAATTCTTTCAGACGCATCTGAGGCTGTGATTGTTAGCACCGGTGTTTTAAAAAATGCCGCAGGCATCTATGGTTTGTTGGCTATTCTTGCAGTTTGGATCAGTCCTTTTCTCAAAATCGGTACCCATTATTTACTACTAAAAGCAACCGGCTCAGTATGTGATGTGATTGGCAGCAGCAGAACAAATAAACTGGTAAACGATTTTACAGGTGCAATGGGGTTGGTATTGGCAATGATTGGAACTGAATGTTTGCTGTTGCTTATCAGCACCGTATGCTTTATGAAAGGGGTAGGATAGTGCGCCAGTATTTGATGCGAATTATCGTAGCCGGTATTTTGTGCACTCTGGCAACAGTTCGCTTTACAAACAAAGATGCAGTAGGCAGATTAATCCGTTTAATATGTTGTATATTTATGACACTGACTGTAATTATGCCCTGGCGCAATATTTCTGTTTCATCCTTGCTGGAACTGAACGAATTTAGTACTGATGACATGAACATCATAATCAACGAAGGTCAGAATTATTCAGACAATGCCTTACGCCAGGTAATAACGCAGCAATGCAGGACATATATTGTGGAGAAAGCAAAGGGGATGGGAGTGAGTATTGATGCTGAGGTTGTACTGAGCCTGGAACCCCCTCCCACACCCTGCGCAGTTACCATTACCGGCGGTGTGCCGCCATATACAAAAGTGAAACTTTCTGAGGTATTATCGCAGGAGATGGGAATTCCAAAGGAGCAGCAAATATGGAAATAAAACCTGTATTAGTAAAAATACGCGGATTTCTTAAAAACTACCGTTATGCGGTGATTGTGCTGATCATTGGGATTGCGCTAATGCTAATCCCCAGCGGTAAGAAAACAAATTCTGTTGTTAGCGAAACAAAGCAGCAACAAGATGCAAAGTTGTCAGACACGACACAATCTCAATTGATCAGTGTCTTGAGTCAAATTAAAGGCGTAGGCAATGTGCAGTTGCTGTTGACTCTTGAGGATAATGGTGAAACAGTATTCCAATCAGATGTTGATAATTCCTCAAATGAGAGCAGTGATAACACTAAGATAGAAACCGTGATTATTAGCGGTTCAGACAGAAATCAATCCGGTCTTATTAAAATACAAAAATCACCAACCTATAGAGGTGCAGTTGTTGTTTGTACAGGTGGAGATGACCCAAATGTGCAATTTGCGGTCACTCAGGCCGTTATGCGTTCAACAAACTTGAATGCTGATCAAATATGTGTTTTAAAAATGAAATGATTGGGGGATATGTCTATGAAAATATGGAAGAAGAATTTGGTAGCAGGTGCAGTTTTAGTTGTGGTTTGCGCCGGAATCTATGTAAATTGGGTTTACAGCGAAGATAAAGCTGCTGTTAACCTGACTGATACCCTGGATGCAGACAAATTAGCAGATGACACCCTTGTGTCCGCAGACAATACTGCAACCGATTATTTCGCTGCAGTACGATTATCCAGACAACAGGCAAGAGACAGCGCTGTATCACTATTGCAGGAAGCAATGTCCTACGATGATATGGAAGCCTCACAGCAGAACGAAAAATTAGAGGCAATTGTGCAGACAGCACTCACGGAAGCACAAATCGAAAGTCTTGTGATTGCAAAAGGGTATGCCGACTGTGTGGCATATATCGGTGAGAACGGTATTTCCGTGGCGGTCGCATCACCGGAAGGCGGTTTGCAGCAGCAGGATGTGGCTGTGATCGCAGATGTAGTCCTGTCACAATCCGACTTTGAAATGACAGACATACATGTTGTAGATGTGCAATAAGTAGATCCCCCAAGAATCCTTGGGGGATTTTTCCTTGATACAGAAAGAAAATTGTTGTATTTTTCTGGATTTGTGGTACAATAACAAAAACTATGTCATGCGATACGCATGGCGAGATTTAGGAGGATATCCCTATGGCAGAGTATAAGCAGTACATCACGCAGGTTCTGGAAAATGGTAATCTGATGATTTCTGAAGATGTAATTGCCGCAATTATTGAAGAAACTGTTGCAGAAATCGAAGGCATCGGTTCTCTGGCAGTGAAGCCTGTTTCCGAGTTTGCCGACCTGATCGGCATGAACTGGGGCAAGGGCATGAAGATTACCATCTCCGAGGACAATTCCGTTGCCATCGACTGCAACGTTCTGATTAAGTTCGGCCACAGTGTCATTGACGTTGCCACCGCAGCTCAGCAGGCCATCACTTCCGCAGTGGAAGGCACCACCGGCATCAAGGTCAGCATTGTCAATGTCAATGTCTGCGGCATTTCCCGCTGATAAGGAAAGATACTTATGACGAGAGGTAATGCCAGAGAACTGGCAGTTCATCTGATTTACGGACGCAATTTCACCGGTGAGGAGCCCCGGGATGTGGTTTCTGTTCGCCTGAACAAGGAATATTACAGCCAGCTTTCCGCTGAAAATGACGTGTATTCTGAGTGGCCTAGTCGCGCCCATACCGCATATATCGAAAATGTGGTCTCCGGTGTCGCAAACCGGGAGGAGGATCTGAATGAGCAGATCCAGAAGTTTTCCATTGGCTGGGATGTGAGCCGTATTTCCCGTCTGGCCCGGAGTGTCATGCAGCTGGCCATCTTTGAAATCCTGTATGTGGATGATGTTCCCACCGGTGTGGCGATTTCTGAAGCCGTCCGCATCGCCAAGAAGTACGACGGCAACGATACCGGTTCCTTTGTCAATGGCATTCTCGGTGCCTTTGCCCGTAGCCTGAACACCCCCGCAGAGCCTAACGAGGAGACCAAAGCGGAATGAGTGTGATCGGCATTGATACCAGCAATTACACCACCTCCATTGCGTATTTTGATGGAGTG
>JAZNZH010000051.1:0-2086 GCA_045594845.1 Faecousia sp.
CCTCGTTCGTTGTCTCTCGAGAAAAGGAGGTGCGTAATCTAACCTGGGTGTTTACATCAATCCCATACACCATATGACAACCAGTGCCGTCAATGTGACCAGAGTGTCAATTGTGACGCCGTAGAACATAGGCTTCAGTCCGGCTTTCTTGAAATCAGTAATGCTGGTGCTCAGGCCGATGGCAGCCAGTGCGGTGACCATCAGGAATTTGCTGGCGGTTTTCATGACGCCGGACACAGCGGCAGGAATGAAACCGATGCTGTTTGCGATAGCGAGCAGCAGAAATCCGCCAATGAACCATGGAATGATTTTCATCATGTTCACTTTCTTGCCATCCCCGGTGGCTTGCATTTCTTTCTTTTTCATGCGAACACCGATCCAGGCAAATACCAGCACAGTGGGAATGATGGCAATGGTTCGGGTCAGCTTGACCATGGTGGCGAAATCGCCGGCAGCTTCGGAAAACGCATAGCCGGAAGCCACCACACTGGCGGTGTCGTTCACGGAAGTACCTGCCCAAATGCCGTAGGCAATGTCGGACATACCCAATGCCTTGCCCATCAGGGGATACAGCGCGATCATCACCATATCGAAAAGGAAGGTGGAGGACATGGCAAAGGCAATGTCTTTGTCATCAGCGTCAATGACCGGTGCAATGGCTGCTACGGCAGACCCACCACAGATGCCGGTACCGGCAGAGATCAGGTTGCTCAGCTTCCAGTTGAGGCCAAACAGCTTGCGGATGAAATAGCCGCCGCCAAAGCACATGGCAAAGGTGAAGATCATCACAAAGAATGTCATCTTACCAACGGACAGAATGGTGCTGACGGACAGAGATGCGCCCAGAAGGATGATGGCTGCCTTCAGCACTTTTTTGGAGGTAAACTTCAGCGCCGGCTTGATCCAAGTCGGATGGAAAAAGCTGTTGATGATCGTACCCATAAACAAGGCGATGATGGATGCGCCCAGAAGTTCTCCGGGAATCAGTTTTTCTAAAAGCACGGACAGTCCAGCTACTGCAAAGCAGATGGCAACGCCCAGCAGAAACAGTAGATGTTCTTTTGTTTTCAGATTCATAATGGTACTCCTTTGAAGTTTTTCTTTATCTTACCATGGAACTGTGATAAAATGAAGTTATTATACGGAATGTGTCAATTCCATAAATTTATCGGAGGGGCGATATGGATCCGAAACTGCATACATTTCTGACACTCTGCCAAACGATGAATTACCGACTGGCGGCGGAGCGCCTTCACCTTTCTCAGCCAGCGGTAACCAAGCAAATCCAAGCTTTGGAGCAATCGCTGCAGACGAAACTCTTTACTTACGATGGCCATACCCTGCATAAAACCGAAAAATGCCTGCTACTGGAGAGGTACGCAATCTCTCATCAATACCAATTTGAGGAACTACAGCTGGCTATTGCAGATAAGAAGCGCTTGAAGTTACGGATCGGTGCAACCAAGACCATCGGCGACTATGTGCTGATCGATGCAATCAAAGACTATCTCCGTGATCCCAGTCACGAGATTTCCCTTGTGGTGGATAACACCACGCATCTGCTGCAAATGTTGGACGAGAATCAACTGGACTTTGCGGTTATTGAAGGTACTTTCAGTAAAACCAAATACGATTCCTATTTGCTGCGGATGGAACCCTTTGTGGGGATCTGCGCAAAGAGCAGCCCCTTATGCGGAAAACAGGTTGCAATTGAGGACTCGCTGAGCCAGACAATTATTGTCCGAGAAGAGGGCTCCGGTACGCGCCGCATCTTTGAAGAGCGTCTGAATGCATCCGGATATGAACTGAGTGACTTTTACAGAGAAGTATCCATCAGCAGCTTTGTCTCCATCAAGGCCTTGGTTGCCAGCGGAATCGGTATCAGCTTTATGTACCAGTCCGTTGTTACCAATGAAAGTGACATCGGTACATTTACCCTGGACGGAATCACAGAACCTCATGCATTCCATGTGGTCTATACACGCAACACGAACGCACGGAACTACGCAGAACAGTTTCTTGGGAAACACACAGAGTGTGCCCTAAAACTGCAGAAAGAGTCAAAAGGGGAATAGCGTAATGCAGG
>JAZNZH010000052.1:0-2808 GCA_045594845.1 Faecousia sp.
TCGTATTGCACTATCCATTTGTCGAATGTACGCTAAGGTTAAGTTCCCCGATTTTGATTTCCACGGTTTTGCCCAAAGTTGCTTTGATTATGTCATCAGAAATGCCGATTCCGGTTATTTAATTTTAAGATTGCTGGAAGGTATATTCGGCTGCTCTGTTGATCAGGGCCAAGTCATCGGAACCCTTGAGCAGGTTATTGAGATTCTTATACAAAAGCCGGATCACGAAAAAGCAGCCTCTTTTTCTGAAACGCTGGCAGATTTCTATCGCAAGGCAAAATGCAAAGACAAGATTCCTGCTTTGCGTATCAAAATCGCAGAACTATATGAACAAGCAGCCGATGCTCTCGACAGCAAAGATTCCCGTAGTGTTCATCAAATTCTCCGCTATATCCAGCTGGCGATGAATGCATGGGCAAAAGTAGAAGATAAGCAGGAAGCCAAAAAGCGGCGCCAGCTTTTGGCCAAAAAGGCAAAACCTTTGAAAAATTTACGTCTTCAGTCATTAAAATCTGCATCAAGTGGCGAATACGATATTACAGAATCTGTAAATCATATTCGCGACATAATTGAGAACAGTTCATTTGAGCAAATGCTTGTTCGGCTCACATATCTTCATAAACTGAAAATAGCAGATGAATACATCTCTCAGTTGCACAACTCTGACTTTATGCTATCATCTCTCTTCTCAACCAGAATTATGGATGAATACGGACGATTGAATTGTATAGTACCGTCCTTGCTTGATGCCTCCCCGGAAGATGAGATTGCAATAGCTGAACACGAGGCCGGAAAAGAACATTCTTTCGCCGCAAGTGCATTTACCACACGATTCCTACATTTGGCTCGCAGCAAATATACCTTTACAGAAAATACGCTTCGTTTCTTAGTGGAAGACAACGCTTTTGTCCCCAGCGATAGAAAAGATACATTTTTGAAAGGTTTGGTTGCCGGTTTCAACCTGGATTTAGCCACATCAATGCATCTGCTCATGCCGCAGGTTGAGAATGCAATCCGTTGTTTGGCTGAACTGTGCGGCGCTGTTGTTTATAAAACGGATTGTAATGGCATTGAAGAATGTCTTTCTCTCGATAGCATCCTAAAATTAGAAGAACTGCAGGAGAGTATCGATCCTGAAATACTGTTCAATATGCGTGTTTTCTACACTAGTCCATACGGCATTGGTATGCGAGATATTATTGGCCATGGGTTGCGTTCTGATAAAGGCTTGCAAAATGCTGACTGTCTGGCTGTTTGGTGGTTCACGTTGCATTTGGTATGTCTGTTTAGTCCTGAATTGTATAAAAGAAACTATGATCAAAAGAAAACACAGCAACCCCATAGCAAATAGGTCAACAGTAGGTTAACATTCCTACTCTTGCTGGTAATATGCCTGATGCGGGAGGGGCGTGGTTGGAATTGGAAGCAAGTCCGATCACGCCCCTCCCTTTGCCTGTTCTGTGAAGACATTTGCTAAGGCAAATTGTCCTCACAGAACCCCTTTTAAATTTGCATTTTTTGCCTGCGCCGATGGCTGTCAACAAAATCAGTCTGGTGCAAATCACGACACTTTTTCCCAGCCTGGGAGATTTTCTCTATGATACTTTTTAGGACACCATAGTTGGTACGATTTTTAGCGGAAAAATTCGCACTTTTTAAGGTCGCTGTGGTCAAAAATCCTTATTTCTGTCATACCGATTTTGCTCCAGCAGGCCTCTATGCTGCAGGACATGTGCTCGAAGTCATCATCGTCAAAAAAGATACCCTTCAGGTTATTGATGATCACATTGATAGCCCGGTTGGAAGTGTCCCATACCTTGCTGTTGTATGTTCCCCGGGGTGCGGTGATACGGATATGCACATGGGCCTTTTCAAAGTAAGGGATGCCGGTCTTTGATTTTTGGGCGATGGCTTCGTGGATCATTTGGATCCAGTGTTCCTCCACTTTACCGGTTAGCTCCTTCAAACCCGGTAACGGCTCCGGAATTACCAGGGAAACACACGCCTTCGTATCAGCCTGGGAGAATGGTACCGAAATGGATCTTTTGGATGCGACACCAAAATCCATCATATCGTACATAACCCCAAGGATATGGCTACGCAGCCACAAGGTCTGTTCATATGCCGTTTCCAGCATTTCAAAAGAGATTGGCTTGTCCGCAGGCAGATTCTCTTTAATCACCTGTAGCGTCCTCTGCAGATTGGTATACACAGATAGTTACCCCCTTTGCTTCATATACATCCGGGTACATCTTAACAACTTCCAGGTCCTCTTGACAGACATACAAATAGTACTCGATTGGAGAGGCATACCCATTCGCAGCCGAATCGATATCCGCCTTTACTTTGGAGAAGAAATAAACCAGCTTTAGGATATCAAAAGCCGGATTGATGAAATACCGCTTAGGATAGACTTCGATATCTCCCAACTTAGGCGTATTCATCCGCAGAGCTCCTTCCACGGCGGTGCTGATGTAGTAATCTTCGTCATAGATCATATCCAAACTGTCTGCTAGCAGCTTGGGAGTGGTCAGGTAGACGTGCTCATACTGCGTCCGCAGCTTAATAGGCGCTCTGGAATACCGAACAGGCTTATCCGTCTCGGCATAGCTGTCCTTCAAAAGTGCCTTCCTGGCCCACATGGTTTGACGGATAATCTGCTTAGCGATCTCGTTCCGTTTCCCGTCATCACAGATCATGATCATTCCATCTGCCTTGGTCTCAAAGGAGCCATACCGGTAATAAAACAGAGAGCTTTCTGCCCGGAGCTGCCACTCCATCGTTCCATCGCCAATGTCGTAAACGGCA
>JAZNZH010000053.1:0-43020 GCA_045594845.1 Faecousia sp.
AACATCTTCGTCTTCGATACCGAAGTTTACTCCAACACCGGCGGTCAGGCTTCCAAGGCTTCCAACATCGGCCAGGTTGCTCAGTTCGCAGCTTCCGGTAAGGAAACCAAGAAGAAGTCCCTGGCTGAGATCGCAATGAGCTACGGCTACGTTTACGTTGCTCAGATCGCTATGGGCGCCAACCAGGCTCAGACTATCAAGGCTATCTGCGAGGCAGAGGCTTACAACGGTCCTTCTCTGATCATCGGCTATGCTCCCTGTGAGATGCACTCCATCAAGGGCGGCATGATGAACTGCCAGAGCGAGATGAAGAAGGCCGTGGATTGCGGCTACTGGAATCTGTTCCGCTTCGATCCCTCCAAGGAGACCGGTAAGTTCCAGCTGGACAGCAAGGCTCCTAAGGATGGCTATCAGGAGTTCCTGATGAACGAGGCCCGCTACGCACGTCTGACCCGTGAGTTCCCCGAGCGTGCAACTGAACTGTTCGCTAAGAACGAAGCTGCCGCTAAGGAGCGCTGGGAGCACCTTAACAAGCTGGTTGAGATGTACAAGGACTAATCTCCTTAATTAAAAATCGCCCTCCGAAATCGGAGGGCGATTTCATTTTCAACAAAAAAGCCGGCTCATTTGAGCCGGCTTTTACATTATTCATTTGTATCAACATTTTTCTTTCTTCTGAACAATCTGCTCTTGTGCGGAGTTGTAACAGCCTTCAGAAGCTTCTCTTCCGGGATGTTCTTCTCTACCAAACGTTTATTGGTTTCCTCACGGATCAGGATCTGGAAGACAGACGCCATAGGGATCATCAAAAGCATACCTGCCGCACCAAACAGCGCACCGCCGATAGCCACTGCCACAAGCACCCACATACCGGAAAGACCGATGGAATTACCCACAACTCTGGGGTAAATAACATTGTTCTCAAACTGCTGAACAACGATGGAAAGCACAACATACAAAAGTGCCTTAATGGGGTCACCGTCCAGGAACATCAAAACGCAGCCAAACGCGCAACCAGTCCAGGCGCCAACGATGGGAATAAACGCTGTAAGAGCAACAACCGTACTGATCAACAAAACATAAGGCATACGGAAAATCAGCATCGTTATAGCAAACAATGTACCGAGTATACACACCTCGACACACTGACCGGTCAAAAAATCTGTAAAGGTTGTATTCGTCAACCGAACAATGCGAACAATATAATCCGCACGGCTTTCGCTTAAAAATGCATATAGCAGCTTCCTGCCCTGGCGAACCAGTGTCTCCTTTTGGAACAAACAATAGATAGCAAAGACGATACCTAAAAGGAGATTAAACAAGGCTTTTGTAACATTGCTAATCACGGAAAACGCACCGGAAAGAGCAGACTCCAGACCATTACCAAGCATCTTGACAACAGTATTAAAGATTTCTCTCAGAGTCAGTTCTTCCAAATTAGCCAGTTTTGTCACCCAAGTCTTCAGTTCGGGAATATTAATTGTATTATTCTTCATCAACAAATTCAGTTCCCGAACGATTTGGTTGATCAGCAGATAAAACACTGCAGAAACCACCGCCAACACAACCACGGCTGTAACCGTAACTGAAATAGCACGCTTCAAATCTTTATTCTTTACAAACCCCAGTTTTCTCTCCAGAGCACGCACCGGGACATTGAACACAAAGGCAATCACTGCGCCGGTAACAAAAGGCGCCAATACGTTTCTGATTCCTCTATAAAACGCATTGAGTTGTTCATTGGCAAAAAACAACGCAAACACAACAATAGCGATCACCGCAGCGATAATGATTTTCCGCCAATTGCGCTTCGTCATCTGCGCCATAACATCACACTCCTAATTATTTGATAAAGCAACAAGTGCCTCACAAAGAGCATTCACGTCTGCCTCATTGGTGGCCCAACTGGTACAGAAACGGACTGCACGGTGATCCGCATCCACGCGAGCCTGCTCGCTGAAAGTAAAGTCCTCAGAAAGCTTTTCCAGCAAATTGTCCGGCAGAACCGCAAAGATCTGATTTGTGGTACCTTCCACGTAAAGTCGGTAACCAAGTTGTGCCAGAGTTGCGCGGATTCGGTCTGCCATTGCATCTGCATGTCTGGAAATTGTGAAATACAAATCTTCCGTCATTAATGCATCAAACTGCAAACCTAACAGCCAACCCTTCGCCAGCATTGCGCCGTGCTGCTTGATAAGGTAACGAAAATCCTCTGCAACACTAGGATTGGAGATCACTACTGCCTCACCGAACATAGCGCCTACCTTCGTGCCACCAATGTAAAACACATCGCACAAGCGAGCAAGATCAGCTAAGGTAACATCATTATCCTGCGCAGCCAGAGCATAACCCAAACGCGCACCGTCTACAAACAGAAGCAAACCGTATTTTCTGCAGACAGCACTAATGGCTTCCAACTCCTCCAGAGAGTAGATTGTACCTAATTCGGTAGAATTAGAAATGTATACCAGCTTAGGCTGAGCAATATGCTCAAAACTGGCGTCCTGTCGGTGGTTCAACACCAGTTCTTCTACCTGTTTGGCTGTGATCTTGCCGTCCTCTGAATGCAGACCGATCACCTTATGTCCGGTTGCTTCCACAGCGCCGGTCTCATGGACATTGATATGTGCAGACCATGCACCCACCGCTGCCTGATGCGGTCGAAGCGCCGCATCGATTACAGTCAAATTGGTCTGTGTGCCGCCTACAAGAAAATGCACAGCTAAATCCGGGTTGTTGCATAATGCACGAATCTTGTCCGCAGCCCGGCTGCAGCACTCATCCATGCCGTAACCGTCAAAATGCATTGCTTGATATTTACGCATATGTTCCATCACAGCAGGATGACACATTGCATTATAATCATTATGAAATAACAGCATATATTCCTCCATTTTGTATCTATATACATTTTACAAGGGATAACCCCCACTGTCAAGGTGTCATATTCTAAAAATAACTGCCATAGATTTTTCTTGGTACCACACACCAGGGAGGGAATATTATGGCCGACACTATCGACAAGAGAGCCTGCGATCTGGCTGTGTACATTATCGAAACCGGTGCCACCGTGCGGCGTGCCGCACAGCGCTTCGGCATATCAAAATCCACCGTTCACAAAGATCTGTCCCAAAGACTTCCCCGCTGCAACCGACACCTGTATAGTCAGGTGAGAAAGGTCTTAGACCTGAACAAGGCGCAGCGGCATATCCGTGGAGGGATGGCAACAAAACTGAAATACCAATCAAAGAAAACCGACTGACAAAAGGGGTATGCACAGCATACCCCTTTTACAAATTGCAAACCTGTAAAAAGTATGTTATACTCACCTAAGAGGTGATACTATGTTTGAAATCACACTGATTACTGTTGGAAAACTTAAGGAAAAATTCTATATAAGTGCTGCACAGGAATATGAAAAACGTTTGAGAGGTTACTGTAAATTCCAGTTAATTGAGTTGCCGGAAACAAAGCTTCCGGATGCTCCTTCCCCTGCGCAAATCACTGCAGGACTTGATAAAGAAGCCAACCTCATTCTCTCCCGCATCCCCAAAAACGCCTGGTTCTGTGTGCTTACACCGGAAGGAAAGCTGCTGTCCTCTGAACATCTTGCCGAGAAGATATTGCAAGTGAAAAACAGCGGTAAAAGCAATGCCTGTTTTTTGATAGGATCTTCATTTGGTATTGCCGAAAGAGTTAAGTCTGCTGCAGATTTCAAGCTGTCAATGAGTCTTATGACCTTCCCCCACCATCTTGCCCGTGTGATGGTCCTGGAGCAGCTCTATCGGGCTGAAGCAATTCAGGCCGGCAGTAAATATCACAAATAACAAAACCCTGCACAGGTCAGTGCAGGGTTTTCTTTTATATTTCTTGCCGACCTTCCAAGGCTCTGGAAAGGGTCACCTCATCAGCATATTCCAGCTGACTGCCAACGCTCATACCGTAGGCAAGGCGGGTAACCTTCACCTCCATAGGCCGAAGCAGTCGGGAAATGTACATCGCGGTCGCTTCACCCTCCGTATCTGGGTTCGTCGCCATAATTACCTCTCGCACATTACCCTGTGCCACTCTTTGGAGCAATTCACGAATGCGAATATCATCCTGAGTAACATGGTTCAGCGGAGAAATCACGCCATGGAGCACGTGGTAAACACCGGCAAACTCACGGCTTCGCTCCATAGCTACCACATCGCGAGGATCTGCAACAACGCAGATCACGCCCTGGTCACGCATATCATCAGCACAGATAGGGCAAATCTCGCGGTCTGTCAGGTTCTGACACACCGGACAGGTATGCACCGTTTGTCTCGCCGTAATAATGGCATCCGCAAAAGCCTGGGCATCTGCCAGCGGCAGTTGCAGCATATGAAAGGCCAGTCGCTGTGCCGTTTTGCCACCAACGCCGGGCAGTCTGGCGAACTGGTCGGTCAACTCCTGAAGGGATGCAGGAAAATACTGCATAATGCCTCCTTAGAACAGACCGCCCAAATTCAGGCCGCCGGTAAGCTTAGACATATTATTGGCAGAATCGGTATCAGCCGCACGCATTGCTTCATTCACAGCGCCAATCACCATATCCTGTAGCATTTCCACATCATCGGGATCCACTGCTTCAGGATTGATCTGCAAATCCACGACCTCGTGCTTGCCGTTAACAGTAGCAGTAACCATACCGCCACCGGTGGTAGCAGTGTATGTCTTATTCTCCAGTTCTTCCTGCATCCGGATCATATCCTGCTGCATTTTCTGGGCCTGGCGAATCATCGCCGCCTGATTCATTCCACCGGGCATACCCCGGAATCCGCCTTTTGCCATAATTAATCTCCTTATTCCTTGATCTTAACAATATCGGAATATGCTTCTCCGAATTTCAACAGTTGTTCCATCTGGGGACTCCGTTCAGGAATCGACCCATCCGTAACAAACACAGGTGTGGGTTTTCCCAAACGTCCGGACACCTTGCGCTCGATTACCTGAATGATCTCAGGTTTATTGATCATACCGGCAACAAACTGGTTTTGACACCGCAATTCCAGCCGATCTCCATTAATAAGTCCCACCACAGAAGCGTTGGGTGTTGTGGCAAAGAAACCTGTTGCCGACAAGGGTAACTCGGTTTTTAACTCTGCAACAATATCATTCCAAAAACCGGCAGGAACCGCTGCTTTGGGTTTTTCAACCGGTTCTTGAACCGGTGCAGCAACAGGTTCATCCTTAACAGCCGGCTGGGGAGTTGTCTCCACAACAGGTGTCTGTGCTGCAACCTGTACCAAACCGCCGCGGAGTTGATCCTCCAAGCGGGTAAGGCGAGCGTTCATCGCCTCTGCATCCAAAGACAATTCCGGAGAACAAAGGTTTACTATCAGTAGCTCCACATCCAACCGCCGGCTGGTGTTTCTGGTAAAACCCGCTGCGGTCTGCTGAATCAATGAAATCATCCGTACCAATTGACCAGAGGAAAACGCGCCGAGCAGT
This sequence comes from Faecousia sp., assembly GCA_045594845.1. GTDB lineage: Bacteria > Bacillota > Clostridia > Oscillospirales > Oscillospiraceae > Faecousia. The sequence continues at coordinate 5,476 of JAZNZH010000053.1, forward strand.
TGCTTAATTTCGCCATCGTCCGCAACACCGGAAAGCATTGTCATACCTTCCTTCGGTGCAGTTTTCAGCATCATAAGATCCCGGGTGATACATGCAAGCTCATCCACAAGCGCACCCAGGTCTTTACCCTCAGCATAGAATCTGTTAAACAGAGCAAGTGCTTCAGCAGTATCGCCATTGGCAATATGCGCCATCATTTGGCCACTCTGCTGCACGCCAGCAATGCCTAAACAATCGTAGACCCGCTGTGCAGACAACTCACCGGTAGATGCAGAAGCACACTGATCCAAAAGGCTCAGACCGTCACGCATACCACCGTCAGCAAGACGGGCAAGTACACGTGCCGCAGACTGATCTAAATCAATACCTTCCTGATACGCCACGTACTGCAGGCGCTCAGCGATCTCTTCCTGACCGATTCTGCGGAATGCAAATCTCTGACACCGGGAAAGAATCGTGGCCGGCACCTTGTGCAGTTCAGTGGTAGCCAGGATAAACATCAAATGCTCCGGCGGTTCTTCGATGATCTTCAAAAGCGCATTAAACGCGGACAGCGAAAGCATATGCACCTCATCAATGATGTACACACGCATTTTCACCTGTGAGGGCGAATATATGGCATCATCCCGAAGATCACGGACATTATCTACGCCATTGTTGGAGGCGGCGTCAATTTCCTGCACATCCATACAAGCACCGGAATCTATTGCCCGGCATGAAGGGCAGGTATTACAGGGATTTCCGTTATGAGGATTTTCGCAGTTCACTGCCTTTGCCAGGATCTTTGCGCAACTGGTTTTGCCGGTACCGCGGGAACCGGTAAACAGATATGCATGGCTTAATTTACCACTTTGCAGCTGTGTTTTCAGTGTCTGCGTTACCGCTGCCTGACCTACCACATCATCAAAGGTCTGGGGGCGGTATTTTCTATATAACGCCTGATACATGACGCACCTCCTTTTCATAAGTTAAAGACCGACCCATAGCAAGATCGCACACCCACATTTGAATACACAGAATACCCGGTATCTGGGCAGCCAGCTCGGGAATGGCAACCTCGCGGCACACGAAACGGTCCGCTTAATGCTGCTTGGTTCCCCACCTGACATGGTTCACGGAATTCCGTTGCGCAAGACCATTCCTTCAACACTGCTTACACAGTCCGGACGGCACGCTGCGTACCCGGGTGTGGGGATTCATCCCTGCTGTAGCGGATTGCAGGTATAGGGCACCGCTATCTCCCCGACTAGTGCGACCTTGCTATAGGCCGGTCAGTCATAGCAAGGGTATTTTGTTTTAGGCCATCTTGGATTCGATAAAATCAGACAGTTCCTTGAAAGTGGTAATCTTCTGATCTTCCATTTCCAGCTCAACGCCCAGCTCAGTCTCCAGATCCATGATCATCTCAACAATGTCCAAAGAATCGATGCCCAGGCTCTCAAAGGTGCTATCGGGAGTAATCTCATCCTTATCCAGCTCCAGCTGCTTAACAGCATAAGAAACAAGCTTTTCGTACATAGTAGTTACCTCCTATTTCTCGTTGGTATTACCCTAATATTTTATTATAAGACGCTATATTTGTCAATGCTCGTTTTTACCGAGGAACCTGCTGCATTGGCCGTTGCCCAGGCAATTTGCAAGTTAAAGCCACCGGTATAGGCGTCACAGTCAATGATCTCTCCGGCAAAATACAGGCCCGGTACAATTTTAGACTGCATCGTTTTAGGGTCAATTTCCGATGTTTTTATGCCGCCAGAGGTGATAATTGCCTCTGCAACCGGGCGTTTTGCGAAAATTTCAACATTAAAATTCTTAAGCAGGTTAACTAAACTTCTTCTGCTTTCTTTAGTTAGAGAATTTGCCTGCAGTTCACCGGGAATATTCAATCGGCGCAGGACAACAGGAATCATAGACCTGGGCAAAAGATCCGTCAGAGCATTTTCCATTGAACGGTTACGGTATTGCTCCAAATCACGCAAAATACGGTCATTAAGTTTTCCTTCATCCAAGGCAGGTTTCAGATCGATCACAAGCTTGCAGTGCTCCCCTTTCAGGTGAGCACTGGCACTAAGTACAGTCGGTCCTGAAACGCCAAAATGGGTAAAGAGCAACTCGCCGAAATCCTTATACAGAACTTTGCCCTTTTCACTCAGCAGCCGTACACCGACGTTCCTCAATGACAGACCCTGCATATCTGTGCAATCTTCTTCCACCGTTTCCAGCGGCACCAGAGAGCCCTCAGGCGTGATTACAGTATGACCCAAAGTCTGTGCCATACGGTATCCGTCTCCGGTAGAACCGGTAGCAGGATAAGAAACACCTCCGGTGGCCAAAATGGCCCAACTACAATCAACGGATTGGCCATCGATGATTACGCCGCAAACACCGTCATCATCCGTAAGGATCTCGGAAACTTTACCGGTGCGCACTGAAACACCGGATCGGGTTAATTCCCTATCCAACGCATTGAGAACAGACGCCGACTTGTCGCTGACAGGAAACACCCGATTTCCCCGCTCAACTTTCAGCGGGCAACCGGCGTTCTCAAAAAAGCGCATTGCAGCATCCGGCGGAAAGGCAGCCATTGCACTGTATAAAAAGCGGCCGTTCCGCGGTACATTCCGCAGCACCTCTTCTTCAGTACAACAATTTGTTACGTTGCAACGTCCTTTTCCGGTGATCAGCAGTTTCTTACCAAGACGGTCATTCTTTTCCACCAGCAGAACACTGGCTCCCCGGTCTGCTGCAACAATTGCTGCCAACATTCCGGCAGGTCCGCCGCCGATCACAACACCGTCATACTTCATCATCGGTTCCCTTTTCGTATACGTGATATTCCCGCCAAACCTTCTCTAATGTGTTGAAATTCTTCTCCAGGGTCTTCTTGCAGGCAGAAGCCAGCGCTACAACCAGCGCATTTACAAGGCTCAGAGGGGCTACAAGGGAGTCCACAAGAGAAACCATATCACTTTTTGCCACCAGCACATAATCACTGCTCTTACCCAGAGAAGACATTGCACTGTTTGTGACCGCCACGATCTTCGCACCGGCATCCGCGCAGTAACGAACCGCCTTAACGATAGTCGCAGAATACCGGGGGAAGCTGAAGGCGATCACCACATCCTCAGAACCCACATTCAGCAAATTTTCAAACATATCTGCTGTATCAGAGGAAGTAATGCAACGCACAGAATCAAACATATACCGCAGGTAATGTGCAGTAAAGGATGCCAGCATGGAAGACGAGCCCACGCCTAAGATATAGATGCGCTTAGCCTTGAGAATCATATCCACAGCAGACTTAAACTCATCACGGTCAACAGTTTCGTTGGTTTGACGGAGCTTATCCATATCCGACTGCAGCACCATAGAAACAATATCCTGATCACCGATTCGGTCGCTGGCAACGCCGATTCTCTGAGAAGGTGTCAGACGATTAAGCACCATTTCCTGCATTGCCTTTTGCATACTGGGATAACCGTCATACCCCAGTTCCATAGCAAAGCGCACCACTGTAGATTCTGATACCTCAGTGATTTTACCCAGCTTGCTGGCCGTCATAAACGCAGCCTTGTCGTAAGACTCGGTTATGTATGCCGCGATCCGGCGTTGTCCCTTAGAAAAACCGGACTTCTTTTCTTCCAAAAGCTTAAAAATATCCCGCTGCATATTCATTCACTCCTTTAAAAGGTCTGCAACTTCATCATCATTCAAAAAACGCCACTTACCCAAAGGTAAATCGCCCAACCGAAGTCTGCCCTCCGCAATGCGCTGCAGGCGTTCCACCTGCATTTGCGCAATTTCGCACATTCTGCGGATTTGACGATTTCTGCCCTCGTGGATCGTAATTTCAATCGTTGCTTTATTCGCCTTGTTTTCAATCAGTTTTAGATGGGGTGGACGGATCATATATCCGTCCAATTCCACCGATCTATCCAATAGCCGAAGTTTCTCCGGTGTATACCCACACACCCAAACATAATAGGTCTTGTTTACTTCGTGCTTCGGGTGCATCAAGGCATTGGCGAAATCACCGTCATTGGTAAACAGCAATAATCCTTCTGAATCCATATCCAATCGTCCCACCGGATACACTCTGCATCCACAGTCAGCCACAAGCTGCGCGGCATTCTTTCGCCCTTTTTCGTCCTGCAGAGTGGTCACATATCCCCTGGGTTTATTCAGCATGAGGTAGACCGATTTAGGTGCGGTGGGAAGTTTCTTCCCATCCACCTCTATCAAATCCGTTTCAGGGTCTGCTTTTTGACCCAGGGTACAAATCTGGCCGTTGCAGGTCACCCGTCCAGCCAGAATCAGCTCCTCTGCATGGCGTCTTGAAGTCAGGCCGCAGCCGGATATTATTTTTTGGATTCTTTCCGTCATTGCTTCCTTCCTCCAAACAACCGTTCCCAAAAAGACTCTTTCTCTGTGCGCGTCATCTCAACTGTGGATCCATACACCAATGGGATCCTTCCGATACATTGATCCTTTAACATCACATAGGCAAAACCGGCATCAGCACCTTCTACCACCGGGGCATACAAAAAACCGCAGCTGGGAACATAGAAGGTCGGCTCCTCCTCTTTTGCAAGAGCATAACTGAAGGATTCATCTGCCAGTAGCTCTACTGTTCCGGATTCTCCCCCTGCCACAGGTATTGTAGCAATACGCTGTCCATCTTCAACAATTTGGCAAACTGTATAGTTTGCAAAACCGCTATCGAGCAAAACCTTATGATCCTGCCAATCGCTGGGCGCATTAATAGTAACCGCCACAAGCCTTCTTCCCTGGCGGGAAGTGCTGGACACCAAGATGCGACCGGCTGCTTTTGTATAGCCTGTCTTCACGCCCTCTGCACCTTCCAACTGCCACAAAAGCTTGTTGTGGTTTGTCAGGCTTCTGGTCCCAACAGTGACCTGTTTTGTACTAACTGTCTGCGCAAAAATCGGGTTTTCCATTGCATACGCAGCCAAAACCGCAAGATCCCGTGCAGTAGAATAGTGTCCCGGTGCGTCCAGGCCGTGAGGATTGACAAAATGCGTACCGGTCAAATTCAGGCTTCTTGCCTTGTCATTCATAAGCTCAGCAAACCCTTCAGCAGTACCGCCGCAATAAATTGCCAACGCCATTGCCGCGTCATTGCCGCTGCGGAGCATCAATCCGTAGAGAAGATCCTGTACTGTCAGCACCTCTCCCTCCTGCAAATACATAGAGGAGCCTTCAATACCAACAGCCTCTTTCGGGATCTTGACCCGATCCAGCACATTACACTGCTGACAGACTACCAACGCAGTCATGATCTTTGTAGTGCTGGCGATCAGACTTTGCCGGTCAGCATTTTTCTCCTGAAGGATCCGCCCACTGGTCGCGTCCATCAGCACATAGTTCTCTGCAGAGATTGCCGATACTTCCACGGTAAAAAACAGGACGACAGCCAACAAAGCGGCTGTCATCCCGGTAAAAAATCTTTTCAAATTCATCACCCCGGAATAGCATACCCCGGAGCCACCGAATTATTCCGCCTTCTTGTCAGTTCTGGAGTCAATAAAAGATACGACCTTATCCAGGGTATCGGGGATCATCTCCACCAGACGGTCTGCCGTGGTATTGGGTGCAACCGCAACCGGTACCATACGGACATTGCCTTCCTTCACGATCAGAAAAGCAATAGGGGTTACATTTACGCCGGCAGCTACACCGCCACCGAAGGGATTGTCATTTTTAGTATTGTTCTTTGCCACAAAATCGCTGCCCGCACCGCCGAAACCGATGCTGACCTTGGAAACCGGGATAATGGAAATGCCGTCAGGCAGTACAATAGGCTGACCTACAACAGAATTCACATCCACCATCTCACGGATCTTTGCAATGGTGTTCTCCAACATATCAGGAAGCTTATGACTCATATTAAAACACTCCTTTTCAGAATATATTATCTTAGATTTTACCCAAATCAAAATATTTAATCAGCCTGTACCTGCTGCTCCATAGTCAGCTGATCGGGGTTTTCAGACTGCTCTTCGATGATCACCGGTTCTCCGATATCCACCTTTTCAATCGCAGGCAGTTCTGCAAGAGAAGAAATACCGAAGGTGCGAAGGAAATCCGGTGTAGTCTTATAAAGAATAGGGCGGCCCGGAACATTCAGTCGACCTGCGTCCTCTATGAGTTTCTTATTAAGCAGCGCAGAAATAGAATATGTGCTGTCTACGCCGCGGATCTGCTCCACCATTGCCTTCGTTGCCGGTTGATAGTACGCGACGATAGTCAGCGCTTCCAATTGAGACGAGGAAAGCTTGGGCGGCTTTCTGGTCTCCAGCGCCTTCGTGATATAATCTGCCATTTCACCGGAGGAAACCATTTGATAGCCCTTCTCCAGCTTCAGAATGCGGATACCTCTGCGGTTAAAGGACAATTCATCGGACAAAGCGGTAATTGCATTCTCTATATCCTTTTCATCAGCCTCCAAAGCCATCGCCAGCCGGGACAATTCAACCCTTTCGCCGGCCGCAAACAAAATGGCTTCCACGGCACGCTGTAAATCTGTCATTTCCATTTACTGTGTCTCCTTTATTGTGTCCTGGGGTTCTTCCAGAAGACGCACATTGGGATTGTCGCCGGAAATATCATCCTCCAGCGAAAGTGCATTATTCTTGCACAACTCTAAAATTGCAAGGAATGTGGCTACTACCTCGGAACGGCTACGGCTGCCACGGAAAAGATTCTTAAGCTTTTCAACACCCTTAAGTACCAAAGACCGCACCAGTTCCTTAACTTTCCGGGAAACCGGATACGGTTCCTTACCCACAATACCCTTAAAGTTCACGGTGGGAGGCGGCAATCTGCGTTGATTGCGCTGAGAAATTTCCTCCAGCGCCAGCAGCATATCCTCTGGATCATGCTGATAGCGGTAGGTAGTGTCACGCTTCAGCGGCTCAGGCTCTTTGGTAAAGAGGCAACGGCCCACATCATTCATAGGTTCCAGCACCGTAACAGCCATCCGAATCTGATCCAGCGCCTCACGCCGCTGACGGTCAATCAAAGACTGCCGCAGCAGATCCAATTCACTCTCCGCCTCAGCTGCCTCGGCAGCAGACAGAAGCATCTTGGTCTTGATCAGCATCAAATGGGATGCCATGGTGATAAACTCACTGGCTATCTCCATATCCAGGCGTTTCATCTCATCCAAATACGCAAGATACTGCTCCAAAATTGCAGTGATGGAAACATCCTGGATCTCTATTTTATTTTTACTCAGAAGCAGGAAAATAACGTCCAGCGGGCCCTCGAAATCCTCCATTGCTTCATTGCGGGTATGGACAATGCCCTCCAGACGGTATTGCGGTTCACTCATTGCAATCCCTCTGTAACAATATTTGCAATAATTATATCATCATATTTTATTTTCTGCAAGTATTTCTGCAAAAATACCGGGATTGCATTTTACATAATTTTATGATAAAATGCACTCAACAGGAGGTGGCGAAATGACACCAAACAACAGAAACAAAAATAACAGATATAGAATTATGGAATGGTATATGACCTATGTTCTAGTGGCTGATTTAGGTCTGTTTTTGCTGTACCTGATCTTTGCCGGATTCGGTGTGATCTGGTTAAAGGCCATTACCGCAGTTTTGGCAATTCTGATCTCCCTGGGTTGTCTCGGTTTTCTCTATCTCACCCAGGAATTGCTGAGAAAGCGCAGCCTTTGGATGACCACTGCCGCAGCAGCCATTCTGCTTTGCACACTGATGTCGCTGATCTTGAATTTCCCTCGCCCCAACACATACAAAGACATTGCTCCGGATGCTTCCGTGGTACAGGTCGTCGAACATCTATAATTATCACCCGAAACACCTTGCTGTTTCGGGTGCTTTTTTGACTGTACATTTCTCAATAGCTGTGCTATAATACACAGGAAAAAACAATACCATATTATGGAGTGATGACAATGAAACTGTATACTCTTACCTTAAATCCCGCGTATGATGTACACGCATATATTGACAATTTCACACCTTACCACGAAAACCTTGCTGAGCTACAAAGCAGGATTGCCGGTGGCAAAGGCGTTAATATCAGTCGAGCATTAAAAAACGCGGCCGTTGAACATACTGCTATCGTTGTGTTGGGTAGTGATAACGGTGCTGTATTTAAGGCAGAATTGGAAGATTCCGGTCTTAGCTGCATCTATCTGGAGCAACCCGGCCGCATCCGCGAAAATCTAACTTTTCATTGTGGCAACGCACCGGAGACCCGAATCAGTTTTTCCGGATTCCGCGTAAATAATGATCTGCTGGATCTGGTAGAATCGCAAATGGAAATCGATGACAACACCTACATCACCTACACAGGCAGCAACCCCAGCGGCATCAGCACTGATGACGCGATTTGTTTCCTGCGCAAACTCCAGGAAAAAGGCGCTAAAATCATCCTCGATTCCAAATCCTTTAACCTGGAGCAAATTCTGAAGGTTCGTCCTTGGCTTATCAAGCCAAACCAGGAAGAGATTTCTGTACTCTTTGGTTGTGAAATCAACAGCTTCGAAGAATGTCTGGAGAAAGCAAACATTTTCTCTAAAAACGGTGTGGAGAATGTTATGGTCTCTCTTGGTGAAAAGGGTGCGCTCCTGATTAACAACGGTAATACCTATATTGCCACACCCCCTGCCATCACCGCGATTTCCACAATTGGCGCCGGTGACAGCTCCATTGCTGGTTTTCTGGAAGCAACATATCGCGGCCTGACACCTGAACTGAGACTGGCTACTGCTGTTTCCTTCGGCTCTGCAGCCTGTATGACTGAAGGAACTGAGCCCCCCGTTTATGCACAAACTCAAGAAATTTTAAAATCTGTCAAATTGCATACGATTTAAGGTGATATTATGGACAAGCATTATCTGTTTTCCGCACCCGGCAGAACTGAAATCAGCGGTAATCACACCGACCATCAGCACGGCTGTGTATTAGCCGGTGCTGTTAATCTTGAAACCGTCGCCGATGTGGTCTTGCGGCAAGATGATCTAATTGTGATCCGCTCCGAGGGCTATCCGGAATTCTCCATTTCCCTGGGTGACCTGTCTGTTCACGATGACGAGCTGAATACCACCGCATCCTTGGTGCGTGGCATTGCCGCAGCTTTTGCGCAGCGAGGTGCGAAGCTCAGCGGTTTTGAAGCAAAGATCCGCTCCACAGTCCTGCCCGGCAGCGGTTTGAGTTCTTCGGCTGCATTCGAGGTGCTGATCGGCACAATTTGTAACGAACTGTTCTTTGATAAAAAAATCAACGCCGTTGAAATTGCCCAGATCGGTCAGTGGGCTGAAAATGTCTACTTCGGCAAACCCTGCGGATTGATGGATCAGACTGCATCCTCTGTGGGTGGCTTTGTATTTATTGACTTTGCAGACACGCAGCACCCCATTGTGGAAAAACTGGACTTTGACTTTGCTGCTACCGGGCACGCTCTTTGCATTATTGACAGTGGCGCGGATCACGCAGATCTAACCGATGAATATGCCGCCATCCCCGGCGAACTCAAGGCTCTGTGCAACCTTTACGGCAAAGAATTCCTGCGTCAGATTCCAAAAGAAGAATTTATTGCTAAACTACCGGAGATCCGCGGCAAAGTTACCGACCGCGCCATTCTTCGCGCATTCCATATCTACAATGAAAATGATCGTGTGGTGCTTCAGGTCAAGGCACTGAAAGAAAACGATTTTGATGCATTCCTTAAACTATGTACCCAGTCCGGTCACAGTTCCTGGATGTACCTGCAGAACATCTGCCCGGCAGGTTCCGTACATCATCAGGATGTGGGCTTTGCGCTTGCTCTGTGTGACACACTCCTGCAAGGCCGGGGCGCTTATCGTGTCCACGGCGGCGGTTTTGCCGGTACTGTACAGGCTTTTGTTCCTGCTGACATGCTGGACGATTTTAAAAAAGAAATTGAACGTCATCTTGGTGCCGGCAGCTGTCACGTACTTAGCATTCGTCCGGAAGGCGGTATTCGAATTTCTTAAGCACAAAAAAGGAAGCCCATTGGGCTTCCTTTTTTATACTCTCTCAAGTTCTATTTTAGGTATGTTTTGACTGCGCAAATACAGTTCCTCAGTAGCAAACGCAAGTTTTGTCAGGCAATTTAGTCCGTCTACACAACAATAGAAAGAGTCATTTTCCGTTGAAATATCAACGAAATCTTTTCCTTTCAGCGGACCAAAATCGTACTCAACATGTAAACTGTTGGTTTGGGCGGGCTGACGATGGATATAATACTCCTCGCCTCTGTAAGTACCGCGCAGACGGAAACCATTTACCGGATCATGGGTCAAGGTAGCTTTACCCAAGGGAATATATCTCAGGACTCTTGGCAGAGAATAAACTTCCACTTCCTGGCAAAAGCTATACTCTCCCCTGTCGATCTGCTCGCTGACCTGACGGCGCTCCCAATCGAACCAGTCCGGAATATGGTCGAACTCCGTTTCACCCTCCTGAGCCTGCAAATATCCGTCTTCATTCCAGTTCCAGTGCTTGCCACAGGCGTTGCAGAACAACTCCGTTCCCTTAGAATCCATTTGGAACTCCACACCGCAGTGAGGACACTGGTAAAGAACCTTGTGGAGTCCCTCAGCACGGTAGGACTCTGTGATTCTAATACCGTTCTCCTTTTGATACCGGTAATCATCATACTGCAACTCCCGACGCACCACATCATTAATCTCACCTACAGACATATTCTTAATCTGTTCAGGTGTCAGGATCAGCTTGAACGTAGTGCGGAACGGCACATTGCGCTTATTTCTAAAATTCCAAAACGGTGCGTATAAATGATTCCCTCGGTGCACAACCGCCACAACCGGTACATTGTTCATCCGAATAAGTTTTCCCAGAGAATCCGGCATAAAAGCTGTTGTACCGCAGGGTGAATAACGAGCCTCAGGGTACATTGCCAGGATATCCCCTCTTTGCAAGACCTTGCGAATAGATTTTACTAGATGTAAATCCGTAGTAAACTTACGGGTCGCAATAGCGCCGATCCATTCCAGCAAAAAGAATTTCACCACGTATCCGTCAATGCTCACAACATTACTCACAGGGTAGGGATAGGTAGCCATAGCCGCCAGCTCGAAATCGATAAAATGCATATGGTTGCTGAGCATCATATAGGGTGGCTTCAGTTCTTCCATTCCCTGACACTCCACTTTGTAATCCTTGCCCATCAAGGCAATTTTAGAAAGAATCCAAATTAACCAGGTCCAAAACTTAGTCTGGTGCATAGGATACCTTGCGGTCTTGTAGCGTCGCTTGTTTTTATAATTCACTTCAATATCCAACTACATCACCTCACAACGATTGTAAATGATTTGTGAACAAAAGGCAAGAAAAATGATATATCCCTTGCACAACTGTCAATATTGGTGTTAGAATATAATTAAAGGATTGGAGGTGTGAGATTATGCTGTACTGGTTTTTGTTTTCTATCATTGCCCTGACTGTCCTCATCATCACAATAGCATATATCTGCTACCGTATCACTTTCTACGTTCCCAAACGAAAGCCCACCGACCCGGAGATAATTGATATCCCAAACGGTGCCATCTATGAACCTTACCGCGAAAGTATGGAAAATTGGATCCGTGAAGCGCGAAAGCTCCCCTCAAAGGAATACTCTATCACCTCTTTCGACGGGTTAAGATTATACGCAAAATATTACGAATATGCACCGGATGCGCCAATCGAACTGATGTTCCACGGTTATCGCGGCAATGCAGAACGGGATCTATCCGGCGGTGTACAACGTTGCTTTAAGTTAGGTCACAACGCATTCATTGTGGATCAACGTTGCAGCGGAAAAAGCGATGGCAACACTATAACCTTTGGTGTGAATGAGCATAAAGATTGCCTGTCCTGGGTGAAGTTTATGGTGAAAACCTTTGGTCCCGACGTTAAGATCATTCTCACAGGTATTTCTATGGGTGCATCCACAGTACTGATGGCAACCGGTTCTCCCCTGCCTCCCAATGTGATTGGTGTACTTGCAGACTGCGGTTACACCAGCGCAAAGGAAATTATCCACGTAGTAATTAAAAAGTTAAATCTTCCCCCACGGCTGACATATCCTTTTGTTTGGCTTGGTGCCACAATCTTCGGCAGGTTTAATTTACACGCACCGCAGGCAATTGACGCAATGAAAGACTGCTCCGTACCTGTGATCTTCTTTCACGGTGAGGCAGATGACTTTGTGCCCTGTGATATGAGTCGGGCAAACTATGCCGCCTGCGCTGCAAAGAAAAAGCTTGTAACCGTCCCCGGTGCCGGTCACGGTCTATGCTATCCTGTGGATGCAAATGGATATCTGCAGGCTCTTGAAGAATTCTTTCAGAACTAAAAAGCAGCACTCAAACGAGTGCTGCTTTATTTTTGGTGGACTTGAGGAGATTCGCTTGCGTTTTCGCTGCTGCGAAAACTATAGTTCGTCTCGGTCCAGCCCTCGACGGCGACGCTCATCCGCGTCGCATTTAATCTTTCGAATCTCCCCAATATAAGGAAAAGCCACCCGAAAAAGGGTGGCTTTTCTTGGTGGACTTGAGGAGATTCGAACTCCCGACCCCCGCAATGCGAATGCGATGCGCTCCCAGCTGCGCCACAAGCCCATATCTGCCACCCGATTATACATCTGCACAACAGGCTTGTCAACAAAGGTATATCAACTTACCAAAATCGGGCGGAATTCGTCTTGACAAACGCATATGCCTATGCTAAAATAGCGTGGCGTAACGAAATATACTTTTTATTCGGAGTGATACCCAAGAGGCCGAAGGGGCTCCCCTGCTAAGGGAGTAGGTGGTCAAAAGCCACGCGAGGGTTCAAATCCCTCTCACTCCGCCAGAACCTCTCACTAACGGTGGGAGGTTTTTCTGTTGCAAATTGTCGCAAATCGCGGTACAATATGTTCAATGTTCTTATGGAGGACTCGATATGCATATTACCCATTATAAAGAAAAAGCAAGGGAAATGCTCTCTGGCAAGTGGCTTTTCTCAGCCTTATATTACCTTCTTGGTGCACTTCTGGGCAGTGCCTTGGCCGGTACAATGATCTGCCATCCGGAATATCTGATACACTATTTGTTTACTGAAAACTTCCTTTCCCGCATTCCCGAAACTATCAGCTTTCTTGTGACCGGTCTGTTTCTGTATTATCAACTTTTAGGAACTTTATTCACCCCTCAATTGATGGTTGGCAGTCTTGTGGACTTAGGCGTGGCCCGCTACACACTGAATCTCCACGACGGCCATCCCACCCGAATTATGACATTATTCTCTCAAGCTAACAATTTCTCCAGCGCCTGCGTTTTATTCTACTTTCGCAAATTTTTGGTGCTTATCAAAAGCATTCTGCTGATTGTTCCCGGCATTATCGCACACTACGACTATGCATTAACCCAGTTCATTATGTGTGACTATCCGGATATATCCGCACGTCAGGCACTTGCAGAATCAAAGGAGCTGATGGAAGGTCATAAAATGGAACTTTTCAAACTGAATTTGTCCTTTATCGGCTGGCATCTTTTGTCCATTGCCACCCTGGGCATCGGCTACATTTTCCTGCGTCCTTATATCATCAGCGCGCGGGTCGCCTTCTACCGCGAACTGTACCCCGCTGAACTGATCGATCGATAAAAAACACCCCCGATCAACAGATCGGGGGGTATTTTTTATTCACCGTGAAGGCGTTTCTTTCTGGGAAGATCAGTAGGCTCAAAATTCAGGCCCTTGCCTTGCTCCAAACCGGCAATGCCGTGAACGGTATTTTCCCTTTCACCGCGGCAGACACTGCAGTTACAATTGCAATCATAATGCTTCGGCTCGGTATACGTGGTAATCACGCCTTCAAAGTTCCGGAGAACCACCTTATTGGGGGTCTGACTCAGTACATAATTGGGCATCACAGGAATCTTGCCGCCACCGCCGGGAGCATCTACAACAAAAGTGGGTACGCAGAAGCCGCTGGTGTGACCACGCAACGCTTCAATGATTTCAATACCTTTACTGACGGGTGTACGGAAATGAGAAAGACCCAAACTCAGATCGCAGGCATAGATATAATAAGGACGCACACGAATGCGAACCAATTCATTGACCAGTTCCTTCATCACATGGACACAGTCATTCACACCTGCCAGCAACACGCTCTGATTACCCAGAGGAATACCGGCATTTGCCAGTTTTGCACATGCCTCAGTGGATTCGGGTGTGATTTCATTGGGATGATTGAAATGCACATTGACCCAAATAGGATGATACTTTTTCAGCATATCACACAGTTCGTCAGTGACTCTCTGAGGCATAACCACCGGCACACGGGTACCAAGCCGGATCACCTGCACATGGGGAATGGCTCGAAGAGCAGAGATCACATACTCCAGCATATCATCGGACTGCATCAGTACATCGCCGCCGGATACCAGCACGTCACGCACCTCAGGATGCTGACGGATATATTCAATGCAAGCATCGATCTGCTCTCTGGGCAGGGCGCTATCGGTCTGGCCAACCATTCGGCGGCGGGTACAGTGCCGGCAATACGCTGCGCAACAGTCAGTAATCAGGAACAGCACCCGATCAGGATAACGATGGGTCAGGCCCTTAACGGGAGAATCCGTATCCTCGTGGAGAGAGTCTGCAGATTCCTCGGGGGCAAAATACAGCTCAGCTTCAGTGGGAATCGCCTGCTTACGCACAGGATCGTTGGGATCATCCAGGTTAATAAGAGAAAGATAATAAGGAGTGATTGCCATACGGAATGTGTGCAGACAGTTGGCAATGCCCTTTTCCTCTTCCGGAGTCAAATTGATATACTTTTTCAGCTCATCCAGGGTTTCGACCCGGTTCCTTGCCTGCCATTTCCAATCATTCCACTTCTGCTCAGGCACATCCGCAAACAGGCCGTTATGTGTCTTCATATCTGGTATCCTCCAAAGCATACAGTCGTATGCAAAATCTACATTATTACACAAGATAGCATCTCTAAAAATGCATTATAACACAGCCAAATGTATTTTGCAACAAAATATAGAATATAAAAAGAGGAGGGGCTCCCCTCCTCTTTCCGTATACTTTAGCCCATCAATTTCTCAAGAGCTGCCAGCTTTGCGCAAATACAGAACACTTCCATTGCCTTCTCCAGTTCAGGTACAGGAGGCAGGCTGGGAGCAATACGGATATTGCTGTCTGCAGGATCCTTGCCATAGGGATAGGTTGCGCCGGCAGGCGTCATCACAACACCTGCCTCTTCACACAGCTGCAGCAGGCGTTTTGCAGTGCCGGGCAG
Organism: Faecousia sp.; assembly: GCA_045594845.1. Classification (GTDB taxonomy): domain Bacteria; phylum Bacillota; class Clostridia; order Oscillospirales; family Oscillospiraceae; genus Faecousia. The sequence continues at coordinate 20,806 of JAZNZH010000053.1, forward strand.
TGCATTGAAGCTGACAAAATAACCGCCCTTGGGGTTATTCCAGCGGCCAATACCGATGGGACGGATCTCCCGCTCCAGATAATCGCTGACCACCTTGAACTTGGGAGCTAGGCAGGCAGCGTGGCGCTTCATAATTTCAATGGTGTGTGCCTTATCCTTCAGGTAGCGCACATGACGAACCTGATTGACCTTGTCGTGGGAGATCATCTGAATGCCGATCATCTTGGACAGATACTTGATGTTTGCCTCAGAAGCTGCCATCACGGAGATACCGCCGCCGGCTAGGGTAATCTTGGAGGTAGATGCAAACTCGTAGACCATATCAGGGTTGCCGGCCTTCTCACACAGCGCCAGAATATCGGGGAACTCCACATAATCGCCTTCAAACTCGTGGACACCGTATGCATTATCCCACATCACTGCAAAATCGGGAGCAGCAGGCTTCAGATTTGCAATGCGGTCGATGGTCTCTGCGGAATAGATAATACCGTCGGGGTTAGAGTACTTGGGAACACACCAAATACCCTTCACTGCAGGATCCTTCACCAGTTCTTCCACCTGGTCCATATCAGGACCGTTGTCGGTCATTGCTACAGTAATCAGCTCAGCGCCAAAGAACTCAGTAATCTTAAAGTGACGGTCATAACCGGGGCTGGGGCAAAGGAATTTTACGACCTCTTCCTTGCACCAGGGGCGCTCACTGTGGAGCAGGCCGTGGGTGTAAGCACGGGCGATGTGATCATACATCAAAGTCAGGCTGGAAGCGCCGCCTACAAAAGTCTGCTCAGGCTTGCATCCCAGGACATCTGCCCAATAAGCTCTTGCGCAGGGCATACCGGCCAACTCACCGTAGTTACGGGCATCAATGCCGTCAACGATGCAATCTGCGGGAGTATTCAGCTCTTCCAAAATATCAGCCACTACATCCAGCTGTGCTTTTGCAGGTTTGCCGCGGGCCATATTCAGCTTCAGCTGCTGTGCCTTGCAAGCATCGTACTGCTTCTTTACCAGGGCATATTCTGCCTCCAGCTGTGCGCGGGAAAGTTCAGTATAATTTGCCATAACATTTACCACCTATCTTCATTTTTAGCAGGGTCATTATATACTACCCCATAGCAAATTGCAAGGTGTAACTGTAAAATCCGCTATATTCCTATATTTTTTCAGTTTTATACTTGCAAATACAATCATTTTGCAATAATATCTAATGTGAATTGAATGAAAGGATCATATCTTATGAACCGTTTGGATGTACCCGCCATTTTTGGCAGCGATGTTTTTAATGAATCGGTAATGAAAGAACGGCTTCCTTTGGAGGTTTATACCGCCTGGAAGCAAACTGTGGATCAAGGCATTCCCCTGTCACTGGATGTTGCAAATGAAATTGCTAAGGTTATGAAGGACTGGGCCATTGAAAAAGGTGCCACCCATTACACCCACTGGTTCCAGCCCATGACTGGCATTACCGCTGAAAAGCACGACAGCTTTATTGAACCGGCCGAGGGCGGCAAGGTTATTATGGACTTTTCCGGCAAAGCGCTCGTCCGTGGTGAACCAGATGCATCCTCCTTCCCTTCCGGCGGTCTTCGCGCTACCTTTGAGGCTCGCGGCTATACTGCCTGGGACCCTTCTGCCTTTACCTTTGTCAAAGATAACAGTCTTTTTATCCCCACCTGCTTCTTCTCCTACACCGGCGCTGCGCTGGATATGAAAACTCCCCTACTACGTTCTATCAACGAAGTTTCCCGGGAGGCTTTGCGAATCCTGCGGCTGTTTGGCGATACCACCACACAGCGTGTAAATGTCTGTGTTGGCGCAGAGCAGGAGTACTTCCTGCTTCCCAAGGATATGTATGCCCAGCGTGAGGACCTGCGCCTCACCGGCCGCACTCTGTTTGGCGCTGCACCGCCTAAGGGTCAGGAACTGGATGATCACTACTTCGGCACCATCCGTACCCGCGTCTCCTCCTTTATGAAGGACCTGGATGAACAGCTGTGGCGTCTTGGTGTTCTCTCTAAGACAAAACACAACGAAGCGGCACCCTGCCAGCACGAATTGGCTCCCATTTTCTCCAGCGCTAATAGCGCGTGTGACGCAAACCAGCTGGTAATGGAGATTATGAAGAAATGCGCCGCAAAGCACAATTTGGTCTGCCTGCTTCACGAAAAACCTTTTGCCGGTGTTAACGGCTCCGGTAAGCACAACAACTGGTCCCTCAGCACTGACAGCGGCAAAAACCTCTTCAGCCCCGGTCAGACCCCCCGCCAGAACGCCCAGTTCCTGGTTTTCCTGGCTGCGTTTATTAAAGGCGTTGATGAATATCAGGACTTCCTGCGCTGTTCTGCCGCCTCTGCCGGCAACGACCATCGTCTGGGTGCCAGCGAGGCGCCTCCTGCCATCATCTCTATTTTCCTGGGTGATGAGCTGACTGCCGTTGTGGAATCCATTGTCAACGGCACTAATTATACTGAGCCCGAGAAGAGCATTATGCGAATCGGTGTAGACGGACTTCCTGCGATCCCCAAGGACACCACTGATCGCAACCGTACCTCTCCCCTGGCCTTTACCGGCAATAAGTTTGAATTCCGCATGCTGGGCGCATCTCAGTCTATCGCCAATCCCAACATTGCTCTGAACACCATTATGGCCGAAGAGCTGGGTCAATTTGCTGACATTCTGGAAAACGCTGAAGATTTTGATACAGCATTGCAGCAGCTGGTGTGTAAGGCATTTACAGATCATCAGCGGATCATCTTTAACGGCAACGGCTATTCTGATGAATGGCGACTGGAAGCCGGAAAGCGGGGTCTTAGTAACCTGTCCTGCACCGCAAAGGCTCTGCCTCAGTTTGCCTGTGAAAAGAATATCGACCTAGTCACCCGCCGCGGCATCTTTACCCGTCAAGAATTCCTGGCACGACAGGAAATCCATCTGGAAGCGTATTGTAAGATCGTGAACATTGAGGCTCGCACTGCTGTGGACATTGCCCTGCATCAGATCCTGCCCGCAGCGATAAAATACGCAAAATCCCTGTGCGATAGTGTGCTTGCAAAGCAGACTCTGGGCGCTGCCTGTGCCGCTGAGAACGCCCTTATCAGCCGTCTTAGCGCCGCTACCGATGCAGTTTATAACGAGTGTGTAAAGCTGCAGCAGGACCTGGATGCCATTCCTGAAGGCAGTGAACATGCCGCACGCTATTACAGCAATGTGATCGTAGCCGGTATGAGTGAACTTCGTAAGGATGCAGATATCCTTGAAACCCTGACGGATAAAGCTTACTGGCCCTACCCCACCTACTCCGATCTGCTTTTCTATTGATACAAAAAAGAACCCGGATGAAAACATCCGGGTTCATCTTATTTACCTGTTGAACCAAAACCGCCTGCGCCTCGGGCGGTATCCGTCAGTTCCTCCACTTCGGCAAAACCGGGCGTTACCACAGGCACAACCACCAGCTGCGCAACTCGCTCACCGGGTGCCACGATCTGTACTTGCTGGCTGTGGTTATGGAGCGCCACCATAAATTCGCCACGGTAATCCGCATCGATCACACCCACCTTGTTGGCAGGCGCAAGTCCGCGCTTTGCGCCCATACTGCTGCGGGCAAAGATCAATCCCGCATGGCCGGAGGGAATCTCCATAGCAAGGCCCGTAGGGATCATCACAGTCTGACCGGGTTGGATCTCTACATTCTCTTCCAAACACGCATACAGGTCTGCGCCGGCAGCCTCTCCGGAACCGTAGGTAGGGATCACCGCGTTTTCTCTCAATTTCTTTACAAGAATTGCATCCATCATATTATCTCCTAATCAGCATTCTTTTTACTAAACTTTGAAAACCAACGGAAAGTCAACGGCCAAAGATTTCCGGCCACCAAGACTACCAGCATATACCGCACAACTCTGCCAATTTCAGCACCAAAGAGACTGTTTAGCGGCACTTTCAAACCGGATTTCACCATCAATACTAGTCCAAGGCCCAACAAGACCTTCAGAATCTGCGCCCACCAGACCGCCTTAACCGGGAAACGGATCCATTTCTTCTCCACCGGATAAGCAATCAAGAAACCCAAAAGACAGCCCAGCAAGGTAAAGCCGCTCTCTCTGCCGTGGGCCAAATTATCCGGGTCGATATCAGCGGGAAACGGATAGCATTGAGAAAAAACCACATACCCCACCGACAAAAGAGAGACTCCCAGCAAAAGCAGCGGCATCGCATACTTTGACTCCTGCATTACCAGTGGTCTCAGTGCAAAAATAAGGATCACCGCAATTGCAACAGACACCAACACATCCTGGGGTGTATGCACACCAAGATACATCCTGGAAAAAGCCACCAACACAGCTAACACTACTGCACTGATGCGTATTCTGCAGTCTTTCTCCGTAGCTGCAATCGCACCGAATGCGCCAACAGCACTTTGGGTATGACCGCTGGGAAAACTGTATCCGGTTGCCGCCGCCTTTGCACCTTCAACAGGATGGAACGCCGGATCGAGCTCCCATGGCCGCGGAACGTGGAACAGCAATTTCAGTGTTTGGTTGGCAAGAATTCCGGCAAGACCCACAAAGAGCACATAATAGCCACGCTTTTTATCCACGCACCATAACAGAAGAATAGCGATCACCAAAAAGGCCGTCTCTTCTCCCAAGCGTGTGATCAGCAGCATTGCGTCATCCAGGACTGTGCATCTTATCTTTTGCAATAAATAGAGGACTCCCATATCCTTTCCTCCTGCGCATATTGAAATTATTATACATTCTCCGGCACAAAAAGTAAATAAGCGGTTACCTTGATTTTTACACAGAAAATGAATATAATACACATAAAGGAGTGAACGTTATGATTCCTGTTCTTTACAGTCCGTATCTGTTTTACGGCATTGATATGTACTATATCATCCTGCTTATGCCCTGTATTTTACTGGCAACTCTTGCAAGCATAAAAGTTAACTCAACCTTTAAGAAATATTCAAAGCAGCGATCTTCCAGAAACATTTCCGGTGCTGAGGCTGCACAGCGTGTCCTTAACGCCCACGGCGTTACCAATGTACGGATTGAACGGGTATCCGGAAAACTCACAGATCACTATGATCCCAAGGCCAATGTGATCCGCCTTTCTGACGAGGTTTACGATTCCTCCTCCACCGCAGCGATCGGTGTCGCCAGCCATGAAGCGGGACATGCCGTACAGTATGCTAAACGCTATGTTCCCATTAAGGTTCGTGCAGCTATGGTGCCGGTGGTCAATTTGGGCTCTCATCTGTCCATGCCATTGATCCTTGTGGGTTTTCTGTTAGCTTCCTTCGGCCACAGCGCATCTATTCTGATTGAAATCGGTATTTTGTGTTTCAGTCTGTCATTACTGTTTCAGATCGTCACATTGCCTGTGGAATTTAACGCCAGCCGCAGAGCACTCCGCACAATTTCCGAAGCAAACATTTTAACCGACGAAGAGCGAAAAGGCGCCAGAAAAACCCTGACCGCCGCAGCCATGACCTATGTAGCAGCTGCTTTGGTTTCTGCCGCTCAACTGCTGCGTTTGGTCCTGTTGACACGAAGAGACGATTGACGACAAACCCCACGCCCCGGTATTGACAACCGGGGCGTATTTTTGTATAATCGCAGGTATGAAAAGTATGAAAAGTAGGAAAGGAGCCCTGTTATGGCCGGTGGAAAACACATCCTAGGCAAAGGCCCGTCGCGCAGAGCGTTTGGCACGGCAAAGGTTGGCGACCGGGGACAGATCGTAATCCCCAAAGAAGCCCGTGAATTATTCAATATCCAACCCGGTGACACACTGTTGATTGTGGGCGAAGAAGGAAAAGGTCTCATCGTATCCAGACCGGAACTTCTGTCTTCCATAGCTGATCAGATCTTTGATACCAAGGAAAATGAGGAATAGAGATGGAAAAGTTAATTGAATTTTACAACGAGATCGGCATTTCTCCTGCCGTCTATAAGTACGGAGAAAAAACTGTTGAAAAACTCCAGGAGCGATTTGACCAGATTGATAAGATTGCAGAATACAACCAGGCCAAAGTAATCTCTGCCATGCAAAAGCACCGGGTTTCCGCTGCTTGTTTTGCCGCAACCACCGGTTATGGCTATGACGATGTTGGCCGTGACAACCTGGAAAAAGTTTACGCAGAAGTGTTTCACACTGAAGCAGCGCTGGTACGCCCCCAGATCACCTGCGGCACACACGCATTGACAGTAGCACTTTCTGCAAATTTACTTCCCGGTGATGAACTTCTCTCCCCTGTGGGTCTGCCCTACGACACCCTGCAGGAAGTGATCGGCATTCGTGAAAGTCCCTGCTCTCTGAAAGAATACGGTGTCACCTATCGGCAGACGGACCTTCTCCCCGACGGCAGCTTTGACTATGACGCCATCCGTGCTGCCATTAATGAAAAAACCAAACTGATCACCATTCAGCGCTCTAAGGGTTATGCCACCCGACCCACCTTCTCCGTAGCACAGATCGGTGAACTGATTACTTTTTGCAAGAACATCAAGCCCGATGTGATCTGTATGGTGGACAACTGCTACGGCGAGTTTGTAGAGACCATTGAGCCTTCCGATGTAGGCGCCGATATGGTGGTGGGTTCTCTGATCAAAAACCCCGGCGGCGGTCTTGCCCCCATCGGTGGTTATATTTGCGGTACACGGGCTTGTGTTGACCGATGCGCCTATCGGCTTTCTGCACCCGGTCTGGGTCAGGAGGTTGGCGCAAATCTTGGTTTGATGCTTTCCCTGTATCAGGGTTTCTTCCTGGCTCCCACTGTGGTTGCCGGCGCGGAAAAAGGCGCTATTTTTGCTGCAAATCTCTACGAGCCCCTGGGCTTTAAGTGCGTTCCCAACGCTACAGAATCCCGGCACGACATTATTCAGGCGGTGGAGCTGGGCAGTGAGGAAGGCATGATTGCCTTCTGTAAAGGCATTCAGGCCGCAGCACCGGTAGATTCCTTCGCCACTCCCCTGCCTTGGGATATGCCCGGCTACAACGACAAGGTCATTATGGCTGCCGGCGCATTTATTCAGGGCTCTTCCATTGAGCTTTCTGCGGACGGCCCCATCCGTCCCCCTTACGCTGTATATTTCCAGGGCGGTCTGACCTGGTACCACGCAAAAATGGGTATTTTGATGAGTCTGCAAAAAATGATTGATGCAGGTCTTGTAACATTATAAGGAGGTAATGCTTATGTCTTGGTTATTTTTCTCCATTGCAACCGCTCTGTTATGGGGCACTGCAGAACTGTTCTATAAAAAAGGCGCTCTGCCTAATGAAAAGTATTCCCATCTGAAGATTTGTGTCTGGGTCGGTGTGGTTATGGGTGCCCACGCAATCTTCACCCTTCTGACACAAAATATCAATTATAATCCTATAAATCTGATCTACTATCTGCCTGTTTCTTTGCTGTATATCGTATCTATGGCATTTTCCTATTTTGGAATGCGCTTTTTGGAGGAGTCCATTTCTGACCCCATCGAAAACACCTCCGGTGCCATCTGCAGCTTGCTGTGTGTTCTTATTCTGAAGGAATCTCTCTCTGTTCTTTCTGTGATTGCCATTATCATTATCGTGATTGGCGTTCTGGGTGTTGGCTTCCTGGAAAACAGAGGCGAAACCCAGAGAAAAAAGAACCTGGGCAAAAAACTGGCAATTATCGCATTCTGTATGCCCTTTGTCTATGCGTTATTGGATGCCTTCGGTTCTTTTGTTGATATCTTCTATTTGGATGATATCGCAACCACACCTCTGATCGGAGTCACAGAAGCTACCATCGAGGATGTGGCCAACACCAGCTACGAGCTGACCTTTGCTCTGTTTGCTCTGTGTCTGTTCATCTTTATGAAAATCAAGAAGGTTAAGTTTGGTTCGGTTCCCCAGCATAAGGACAAGATCTTCGCTGCGATTTTTGAAACCGCAGGTCAGTTTACATATGTGTACGCATTAAGCGGCAACGGTGCAATCGCTGCACCTATCATTTCCTCTGTTTGCGTTGTTTCTCTGCTGCTTTCCCGCATTTTCCTGAAAGAAAAGCTTACCTGGAAGACATACGCATTCATTGCCGTTGTGATCATCGGTATTCTCCTGTTGGCGGTAAGTGAAGAACTGTAATAACAAAAAGCTGAGGTCGCCCTTTGCTTCCGCCTTTGCTTATATTGCTTTTTTGCCTGTTATCTGCTATACTGAAAATGTATAAAGGAGTGAGAAACTATGAAAAAAGCAATAAGCCTTCTCCTCATCGCCCTCCTTTTGTTTTCTGTTTCTGCCTGCAGGTCCGCAAAATCCCCGGAGATCACCAAGTATATTCCCAACTCCCAGGCAGAAGTTGCCGTATCCTACATATACGATGGAAAAGCCAACATTGCAACGCGGCAACTAACAGACACAAAGCTGAAATCCATTACCCTTGCCTGTATATATTACGACATCACCGGCAAACAAATAGGGAAATTGAAACTAATCGACTGTGAGGTCACCGACAACAAAGATATAACCCTTTGGCAATCCGACTGCCCGGAGCTTGCTGTATATATAGACAGTGTTGTTTATTCTGTCACGGACGAAAACGGAACCGAACACAAAGCCGAGAATATTGATTTGTGGGGATCCTCCGCAGCATCTGCTTTTAAAATAGAAACTTACCAGAATAAGCTGGAAAAAAGACTCAGTAAAAATGCTGCATTGGCTATTGAAAATCCCTATGTCAAGTTGGGTGCAGTCAGTTGGCAAGATCTTTCGGTTACCGTTGAAATGGAGCTTCTCTCCAAGGATGTCAAATCTGTTTACTTGTTTGCCCTGTGGTTTGATGCCAAGGGGCAGCCGGTGGATATCCAGGCTTGCAGTTACTGCGCCAACGGTGAGTCCATGGTAGCACATATCAACACGGGAGATAATCATAACTACATTTTCCAAACCCCGGAGACAGCCCAAAGCGCCAAGTTGATCGTGCAGTCTGTAGAACTGAATAACGGCACGCAATGGATTAACCATTATTTCTATGAATGGGTTCTGTTAAACCGATACAACGCCAAATAACAAAAGCGTCTTCTCTTATGGAGAAGACGCTTTTATTTCGTAAACAGGGAGTGTTCGCCCTGAAGTTTCGAAAGATCTTTAAGCTGGTGTAAATCCACAACAGCTGCTCCCAACTCAGTCAGACGCTGAATCGCCTCGCTTCCGTCTTGGAAGCAGAAAACCGGACTGTGCATTCCCCGGAGATTGGTGACCGTTCCGTTCCATGTTCCACCGGTTTCCAGTCCACTCTGGGCCACAAGCATAATATCCGCAAGACTGTGAACAATTCTATTGCGGTGCAAAGCCCGCTGAGGGGTAAAAAACAGATCAAATCCGTTTTCTGACAGGTACAAAATCCGTTCGTTGGCTGTGAGGGATGCCATAGTATCTGCCACCACGCTGATCACATAACCGCCATTTTCCAGGCAGGCGTTCTGTGCCTCCCGATCCGCACCTCTCGCGTTACCGGACACCAAAACATATCCCTGCCGTGCGGCCTGCAGGCCCGCCTCCCGGGCGAAAGTGAGATTGTCAGGCGCCAACTCCCGACTACCCGCAAGACCCACCGCAGGCATTTGTAGCAGCCGGTGATCCCCTTTTGCCCATAAGCAGCCAGGGCAATCCAACCCCAGCTTGATACGAAGCTTATGGGGATACTCAGGACTCACTCTTGTGACAGGATAACAGCCCATAGACTTTGCCTTCTTTAGATACCACTGCAGCTGCTCCTGCTGATTCAGCAAGGTTATGATTCTTTGCGCATCCTCACTGGAATAACCTATGGACAACAGATCATTGACAGACAGTTCCCGATTCGGGTCATCTACCTTTAACATACCAACCCGGCGCGCCAGGGTGCGCATCTGGGCATCCGTCAACACCTTTCTTGCAGGATTCCCCAAATTGGATGACAGCAGCAGAAATCCTGCTTCCCGGGGGGTCAACGGAAACGCTTCTTGATCACGGGTGCCTTGACCTCTTCATTGGTCAGCTTGCCGTCCTCACCCAGAAGCACGGGTTGAATAGAGAAATTGGAGTATTTCGCAATCTCGTCCAGCTTAGCTTTCTCCGGGAAATTGCCGATAATGGAATAAGCTACGCCCTTGCGCTTTGCACGGCCGGTTCTGCCGATCCGGTGAATGTAATACTCGTTTTCCTCCGGAATATCAAAGTTAATGACACATTCCACATCATCCACATCGATACCTCTGGAGGCTACATCCGTTGCAATCAAAATTTGCAGCTTGCCGTCACGATAATTCTGCATTGTCTTTTCCCGCTGACTTTGGCGGATATCACCGTGAATACAATCGCAGTCAGCACCGGCACGCCGGAAGTCATCACTGAGACGCTGGCACATATGCTTTGTATTGCAGAAAATGATCACCCGCTCGTATCCCTGTGTGCGGATCAGGCGCAGCGTTGTTTCTGCTTTCTGCAACGGGGAAACCGTGATACTGAACTGGTCAATATCCGGCCGGTCTTCCTTTTGGGGTTCAATAGTGATCTCCACCTCATCCCGCTGGTACATCCAGGAGACAGTCATAACCTCCTGAGATATGGTGGCAGAGAACAGGCCCAGATTCTTTCTGTTCTTGACCTTCTCAATAATGCGGGTCACATCCTTGAAAAAGCCCATATCCAGCATCCGGTCTGCTTCATCCAGTACCACAGTCTGGATCTTGTCGAAGCGGATATTCTTGCGGTTATAATGATCCATCAGTCGGCCGGGAGTTGCCACCACGATCTGGGGCTTCTTTTCAAGCTGCTTTGCCTGTCCCACAATACCTGCGCCGCCATACAGCACTGCAACGCGGATACCGCTGTAATAAGTCAGCAGCCCTCTCAGTTCATCTCCGATCTGGATCGCCAATTCGCGGGTAGGCGCTAGAATCAGTCCCTGGACATCGTTGCACTGGGGATCCACGTGCTCAATCATAGGAATGCCGAAAGCAAAGGTCTTGCCGGTACCGGTGGGTGCCTTGGCAATCACATCCTTCCACTCGAGAAAACAAGGAATTGCCTGCTGCTGAATGGAGGTGGGATAACCGTAGCCCTTCTTCTCCAACGCCTTGAGCATAGCATCCGAGAGTCCAAGATCCCGGAATGTTGTCATGTTACTTTCCATAATGTTCGTCCTTTATCTATTCTGTATTTACGATATCATAACATTTTTCTCTGTAATATGCAACTGTACACAGGCAGGATAAATTCATAATTACAGCGCAGTCATTGTAGACAAAGGGAAAATTTTGTGATATATTGTAGGTTGATAATTTATTAGTCCAAATCTGGGAATTATTCTTAGGAGGATCTGCAAAAATGGGCAAACTGATCATCATTGAGGGAACCGACGGTTCCGGCAAGTCTACTCAGTTCCGGCTGCTTGCGCAAAAGCTCACGGATACTGGCGTTGACTTTAAGCATATCGTATTCCCCCGCTACCAGGAAGACAGCTCAGCCCTGATCCGGATGTATCTGGGCGGTCAGTTCGGCAGCAAGCCCGACGATGTCAATGCTTACGCCGCAACCACCTTCTTTGCTGTGGATCGCTTTGCTTCCTACAAAACCGATTGGAAAGACTGGTATCAGAACGGCGGTGTGGTGCTTTCCGACCGCTATACCACTTCCAACGCGGTTCATCAAGCATCCAAACTGGGTGACGGTGAGCGGGAAGCTTTCCTGGACTGGCTCTATGATTTTGAATATGTAAAGATAGGTCTTCCCAAGCCTGATCTGGTGCTTTACCTGGATGTCCCCACCGATTTTACCCAAAAACTCCTGCGCCACAGAGAGCAGGACACCAACACCCAGGCTGATATTCACGAGCAGGACGGCGCATATTTGGCAAAATGCCGCCAAGCCGGTCGCGCTGCGGCGGATTATTCCGGCTGGAAAGTTATTTCCTGTGTGAAGGACGGTCAAATGCGTACAATCGAGGATATTCATCAAGAGATTTTCGGTCTTGTACAGGCCTGCCTGGAGGGTTAAACTATGGTCTATGTTCTGCTTGGCACCGGCTTTGAAGAGGTTGAAGCCATTACACCCGTTGACCTACTGCGCCGCGCCGGTATTGCTGTAACCACCGTAGGCATTAACGGAAAAACCGTCACCGGCGGTCACGGCATTGGTATACAGGCCGATATCACCTTAGGTGAAATGGATCTGACCCAGTTGGATATGATCGTTTTACCCGGTGGTCTTGGCGGTGTGCAGTCTATCCGAGACAACCGTGAAGCCATGGATGCTGTCCGTTTTGCCTGGGAAAACAGAAAGTTTGTTGCCGCCATCTGCGCCGGCCCCACCGTTCTTGCTGATTTAGGCATCACTGACAGTAAAAACACCACCTGCTATCCCGGCTGTGAAACCGGAATGGGTACAAGTATTGTACACGGAGATATCCCCTGCATTCGCGACGGCAATGTTATTACCGCTGCCTCTGCTGGCTGTGCTATCCCCTTCGGTCTTATGCTGATCGAAACACTTTTAAACAAAACTGCTGCGGAAAAGATCCGTCAGCAGATCGTTATCCGTTAACAGGAGGTCTGTATAATGGAAGAAAAAAATACTCCCATGCATTCTCCTAAGATTGATGCTTGGCTGAACCAAAGTTTGAACGAAGCAATTCACGCAGACTCTAATGCAGATACCAAGATCATTTCCCAAGACGATCTTGAACTGGAACGTATTTTGCAAGAGAATCGGGCATCCGCCAATGAGCAAGCCCCTGCAGCGACCCCGGAGATACCGCAGCCTGTTGATGCGGCTTCTGCCCCAGAACCGGCAAAGCAACCAGAAACTCCCCAAAAAGCAGAACCAGTCAAAAAAGCTGCAAAAAAACACAAAAAAATTACCAAAACTAAGAAAAAAGACCCCTTTGGTCTTCCTCAATTTGGTGCTACCCTGATCTGGCTGGCACTGATTCTTGTGATCGGTCTTTCCCTTGGTCGGACCTTGTGGGCGGCCTGCACTGACGTATTTGCATTTGGAAAGGTTGAGTACAATGCTACCATTTCTATCAGCAAGAATGACAGCATTGATGATGTTGCAAATATGCTGCACGAAGCAAAACTGATACGCTACCCCAAGCTATTCCGCCTCTTTGCAGTGCTTACCGACAAGGACGAACAGATCTCGGCAGGCTCTTTTGAGCTGAATTCTCAGTTGGATTACAATGCTATGATCAACGCTATGACCGGCAACGCTGCTGCCCGTAAAACTGTAGAGATCATGTTCCCGGAAGGCTATACCTGTGCACAGATCTTCCATCTTTTGGAAGAAGAAGGTGTCTGCAATGTGACGGATATGGAAAATTGCCTCAAGGACGAAAGCGTACAGAAAAACCTGCGGAAATACTGGTTCCTGGATGGCATTGAATTGGGCGCACCCAACTGCCTTGAAGGTTTCCTCTTCCCCGACACGTACAACTTCTATATCAATGACGACCCTGAGCGCGTATTGCAGAAATTCCTCAACGCCTTTGACAGCCGTTTTACCGACCGTATGAAGACGGACTTTGAAAATATGCAAAAACGCTATATTGAGCAATTGACAAACAACGGCTACACTGATGAGTATATCGACGCCCACGCCCTAACTATCCACAAAATAGTCATCATTGCATCCTTGATCGAGAAAGAGACCGCTAACGACGATGAAAGCTATATCATCTCCAGTGTTATCTACAACCGTCTCACCAACCCCGGTCAGAACCCCTTCCTGAACATCGATGCAGCCCTTGTATATGCATTGGACGGCAAAACTGAGCTCAGCGAAGCAGACAAGCAGGTCGACAGTCCTTATAATACCTATATGTATCAGGGTCTGATTCCCGGCGCCATCTCCAACCCCGGCAGTAACAGCCTGTCTGCGGCAATGAATCCCGAAGCTACCAACTATCTGTACTACGCATTGGATCCCAAGGCAGATGCCCATAAGTTCTTCACCAACTATCAGGATCATCTGAATTTCCTGAACACCCTTGGGTAATGCTATGAAAAAAATTGAATTACTCAGCCCAGCCGGAGATATGGAACGGCTGAAAATGTCTGTTCTCTACGGCGCAGATTCCGTCTATCTGGCAGGCACCGATTTCGGTATGCGCTCCTTTGCGGGTAACTTTACTCCGGAGGAGATGCCTGTAGCTGTAAAGTTTGCCCACGATCACGGCGTAAAAGTGCACGTAACCGTCAACACTATGCCCCGCAACAATGAGGTTGCTTCCCTGCCTGCTTATCTTGAATCCCTACAGGATTCCGGTGTGGACGCATTGATTCTTGCCGATATGGGCGCTTTCACTCTGGCCGGCAAATATGCCCCTAAGTGTCAGCGCCATATCTCCACCCAGCAGTCGGTTGCAAACTACGAATGCGCCAAGGCCTGGTATGACCTGGGTGCACAAAGAGTGGTGCTTGCAAGAGAACTGAACTTGCAGGAAATTGCAGAGATCCGCGCAAAAACGCCGAAAGAATTGGAGATTGAAACCTTCGGTCACGGTGCAATGTGCGTCAGCTATTCCGGCCGCTGTCTGCTAAGCAACTATATGACCGGTCGCGACTCCAATCGAGGTGCCTGTGCCCAACCCTGCCGATACCAGTATGCGCTAATGGAAGAAAAGCGCCCCGGGGAATACTTCCCTGTATACGAGGACGAGAAAGGCACATATATTCTCAATTCCAGAGATATGTGTATGATCGATCATCTCAAGGAACTGACCGAGGCCGGTGTGGACTGCATTAAAATCGAGGGCCGCGCAAAGTCTGCCTACTACGCCGCCATCGTAACCGGTGCCTACCGGCACTGCATTGATGATCTGGCAGTGGGCCGTGAGCCGGATCCTATCTGGAAAGACGAAGTAAACCATGTGTCTCACCGGATCTACTCCACCGGCTTCTACTTTGGTGAACCGGGCCAATATACAGAAAACTCCCGGTATATCCGTCAGTGGCAGGTTTGTGCCATTGTGGAAAGCTGCGATGAAAACGGCCTTGCCAAGTGCAGCCTGCGCAACAAATTCCACGAAGGGGATGCCCTGGAACTGGTAGGTCCGGACACACGGCCGGTGAGTTTCTGTGCACCTATGATGCATAACGAAGACGGTGAGGAGCTCCCTGAGCCCCGTACACCGCAAATGACCTTCTACATCCAACTCCCCCATCCGGTTCCTGCTCTGTCCATTTTGCGCAGAGCTGTAGACCTGTCTGCCAAATAATAAAAACCTCCTGTGAAATTCACAGGAGGTTTTCTATTACCAGAGTTTTGCAACATCAGTAGAACCGGCCAAATTCTCTACGCCGTATAAATAGAGGATTTCATTCAGCCCGTACTGCTCCACCAGCTGACTGGTCATCTGCTGAAAATAACGCAGATCCACCATACAGATCATCTCGTAATCCTCAGCCGCATAGGTGGCAAAATTATGGGCATAGGAATCCTTGATCAGCAACAAACGCTTGCCGTTGTTCAAATTCTGGTTCTCAATTAACGTCAAGGCATGGTTGCCATCAAGATACACGGGATATTGATCCATATTATTAAGATGATTTTCAAAATACAGACTATCATAAGTCTCGGTAGTTCCGTGATCAATAATGGTTACCTTAAAATCAGATGGATTTTCCGGTTTCCAAATTTCAATGGTATCCGATTTCTTCAACCACAGACCGCTCTTGGAGTAACCTGTGCCATAGAAGCCGGAATTGGTCTGCTTACAGGTAAACTCTGTTGGAGTACCACCGGTAGCCTGACAGAATGCCAGGTACATCTCATAAGAACCTGCCGCTGTCAAGTGATGGTCCGTGCGGTAGTAAATCTGTGCATCTGCATTCCGGAAAGCACCCCGAAGATCGATCACCTGCATCTGACCAGCGCCATCCTCCAAAAGTTGGAATACCTGATCATCCATATACTCAAGGCTGTTGGCCGGCAACTTGTCCTGCAGGATATAACCGGGTGTAGGCACCGCAATTACCGTAGCCGGCAGATCAGTTGTTTGTGCAAACTGGGAAAAAATCTGAACATTACTCTTTGCAATATCTTCATTTAATTTACCGGGTGTGGCGATCAGATAACCGTCATCACCGGCATAAATACCGGACACTCCGTTGCGGCCGGTATACAGCTGCACATAGGAGTGGATTCCGTAGAATAAATCGCGCACAGGAAAATGATCCGCAAGATATGTCTCAAATTCCTTGCCGAAATTGCCGCTGGTAATATTCTCCACAGTCAATTGCGGGAACTTTGCCAGCGTTCTCTTTTCATTCTCCGAATATTCTGCCTTAGGCAGCGCGAATAAAAGTACAGTTACGATTATAAGAAAGGCCAGAAACACAATCGTAACGCTGTTTTGCTTCACTCGTTGCATTTCAACCCCTCCTTAGAAACGGAAATACAGAAACGGATTATAGGTGGAACTGACCAATGCCGCCGTACACAGTACCATCACCGCAAGCACAGCTAATGTTTCAGCCACCCATCCGTACCGCATCACCGATACTTTGTCATACACTTTTCTGCCAACAGGCAGGCAAGCCAAAACGCCCACTGCCAGCAAAGGCAGGAACGCCAATGCCCAGTAAGACGCCTCTTGGCTGATCAGTCCGTTGCGGAAGGAGAACAGTCCGCCAAAATATGCAAACATACTGGCTGTGTCGGTAAAATCAAAAATCACCCAACCCAGCATAATCAGCAGCAGCGCATAGATATGGCTCACTACGTTTCCTGCCTTTTTCAGGCCCTTGAGCAAGAAGAATTTCTCCAAAATGAGTATCACACAGAAATACAAGCCCCAAATCACAAAATTCCAGCTGGCGCCGTGCCAAAGACCGGTCAGCGCCCAAACGATAAGCAGATTCAGGCACTGACGGAGCTTACCTTTACGGTTGCCGCCCAAAGGAATATACACATACTCCCGGAACCAGGTACCCAAAGAGATGTGCCATCTGCGCCAAAACTCGGTAATGCTTCTGGAAATATAGGGATAGTCAAAGTTCTTAACAAAGGTAAATCCAAAGAAATTACCCAGGCCTCTTGCCATATCGGAATAACCGCTGAAATCGAAATAAATCTGCAGGGTGAATGCCAGCACACCGACCCAGCAACCCAATACACCCGTAGATGCTCCCGCAGCTTTAAAGTACCCCCAAAGCTGACCCATGGCATTTGCCAAAAGGACTTTCTTTGCAAGACCCACCACAAAAAGCTTCACGCCGTTTTGGAACATTTCCGGTGTCTCTTTTCTGTGCTGGAGCTGATACTCCACATCCACATAGCGGACGATAGGACCGGCAATCAGCTGGGGAAACAGGGCCACATACGTACCAAAAGTAATATAGTTCTTCTGGGTGGCACAGTTACCCAGATATACATCGATCACATAGGACATTGCCTGGAAGGTATAGAAAGAAATACCGATGGGCAGTGCGATCTCCGGATTGGGCAAAAACGCAAATGCAGGAATGGCCTTTAATGTTCCCACAATCAAAGTAGTATACTTAAAGAATCCCAAAAGGCCCAGATTTACGATCACGCAGCAAACGAGAACCGCTTTGCGTTTTCCCGGAGTATTCCATTTTCCCAGCAACAGACCGCTGAAATAGTTAATAGTAATAGAACCTACAAAAAGCACAAGGTAGATCGGCTCACCGTAAGCATAGAAAAACAGGCTGGCGACGAACAGCCAAAGATTGCGAAACCGTCTATGCAACACATAGTAAAGTAGTAATACGACACCCAGGAAGACAAACAAAAAAAGCAAACTTGAGAAGACCAACGGTATCCCCCTTTCCGGAAAATTGGGTGAGCAAAATGCTCACCCAATTGTATTATTTCTTAGCTGCGTTGAAGATCTCACGCATCTGCGCATGCTTTGCGTGGATAAACAGTGTCACATAATTACCAACAGTCTCCACCTTGCACTCTTTCAGCAGAGCGTTGGTATCAGCGTCGTAATTGGCAGACTGATTCAGCAGATCCTGCAGCTTTGCCTGCAGCTTTTCAGCAATCCGGGCAGCAGCCTCGGCATCTGTTGCCTCAAACATCAGGATTTCTTCCGGGAAAGCACCACCCATAGCCACCATACAGGCAGAGTCTTTTACATCGCTTGCGTCCAGATAATACTGCACGCAAGCCCGCTCTGTGGTCAGATCCAGCGGATCCACAATTTCAACATCATTCAGGATCTGAGCTTTTACTGCTGCAATGTCCACAGCAACCGGGGTCGTATCCTTGGTGGGATCGACGGAGTTATTGCCGCAAGCAGCCAAAGTGCAGAGCGTTGCCAGCATCAGCATCATTACAATAAGACGTTTCATAATTACCTCCAAAAAATCACTGAACGGCGTGAGTATACAGGTACTCTACCCAAGCGGCACAACCTGCATTGGTGAAATGGATGCCCATACCGTCGGGATCGCTGCAATAATCACGCCGCAGGAAACCGTAACCATCATACATTACGGATGCAATATCCAGGAAATACCAGCCGTTTGCCTGGCAGGCATTCATCAATTTCTGGTTGTAGGTATGGATACGCTCGGGATTATGACCGCCGGAGCTAAGCAAATTGCTGGTGGGAGTCATAGGCGTCATAGTCTGCACAATGATCTTTGCATCAGGGGCTTCAACTTTAATTCGGCCGATCAGCGTTGTAAGATTCTCCACAGCACCGTCCAGTCCGTACAGCGCAATATCGTTCATGCCCAGCATGATATAGACTTTACCTGCCTGCATAGACGCGATAGACTCCTCGATCAGCCGCTTCTGACCTTCATAAACAGGGTGAACAGACTCACTGCTGACCTCCCAAAGGGCGTTTCCGCTTCCCATGCTGCCGGAAGTCAGGAATTTGGCACTGCCCAGAGCTCCGGTAGCAGTAGCATAATAATTCAGCTTCAGGCTGACAGAGTCACCAACAAAGACTGCATCGTTAAAATAGGAGGCATCCACCCGACCGCTTTGCGCAACAGCACCTGTCAACGGTGTAATCTCAAACTCATAACCGGTGGAGGGATTGCCCCCAACCGTAGTGTTGGTGGTGTTGTTCGTTGTAGGGTCTACAGGCTTAGTGGGAGGAGCCTCGGAAGATTCGGTGGATTCCTCAGTACTGTTCTCAGTAGGATCCTTAGAGGGGTCCACAGGATCTGCGGACGGCTTGGTAGGATCTGTATCCTTGGTCTCCGTGTTATTCTGACTACCGGAAATAGGAATCTCCGGTTCCTTATCTGCACAAGCGGCAATGCTGAATGTCATCATAAACACCAGCAATACTGCTGTCCATTTTATAATCATTCTGATTCTCATTCGACAAAACTCTCCTTTTTTCGCATCGATGGTATTATATACGAAACAGAGTCCGAATGCAATAGTATTCCCCGGATTTTCTAAATATACATTATATAACAAAAATGGGCAGCAGGTGCTGCCCATAGTTTTACCGCTTTATAAAGGATAAATACCCTTCCAGGATAAGAGATGCCGCCACAGCATCTACAGTATCCTTACGCTTTTTGCCATGGTAGTTATGCTCAGAAAGAATATTGTGGGCCTCAACGGTTGTTCTGCGCTCATCCCACATTGCAACCGGCAGACCACTCATCTGCCCTAATTTCTCCGCAAATTCCCGGCAAAGCTCTGCCCTTGCGCCTTCGGTGCCGTCCATATTCTTTGGCAGGCCTACAACCAACTGCCCGATCTCACCGTTCTGGGCAATAAACTGACAAACCAGATCTAATGTTTTCTCCATTTTCCGGCTGTGGATAACCGTTGTTGTGCCCACAATACTGCACAAAAGATCGGAAACAGCGATGCCCGTCCGGGCGTCACCGTAGTCTATACCCATAATCCGCTTCATTTATATTCTCCTTTTGTTTCCGTTTGGTGCCATTATACAGCATTTTTCCTAAAAAATAAAGAAAAATTTTGTTGACTTTACATACCCCCTGTGTTAGAATGGTTCTACCTGTGAAAAAAGGGCTGTTTTGTTGCGCCCATTTTTCAGCTTCGGGGCGGCAATTGTAGTTGGCCGCCTACTAAATCTTTACCTAGCCGAAGTGATACAGGGAGGCAATTTTTAAGGAGGTGCCGTTATGCGCGTTAAAGTCACTTTGAGATGTTCCGAGTGCAAGCAAAGAAACTACAACACCATGAAAAACAAGAAGAATGACCCCGATCGTCTCGAAATGAAGAAGTACTGCAGATTCTGCAGAAAGCACACAATTCACAACGAGACCAAGTAAGGAGGACCACATGGCAGAAGCTAAGAAAAAGCAAAACTGGTTCGCAAGAGCCTGGGGCAGCATCTGCAGATACTTCCGTGAACTCAAGAGTGAGCTCAAGAAGGTTGTGTGGCCTACCCCCAAGCAGGTTGTCAAAAATACTTTGATCGTTTTGGCTTGTGTCCTGGTAGTCGGCATTTTTGTATGGCTGTTCGACCTGGTTGCCGGTACTGGCATTTCCGCCTTGATCGACGCTGTTAAGAAGTAAGGAGCCGTACTATGGCAGATAACGCAAGATGGTATGTCGTTCAGACATCCTCCGGTTATGAAAACACGGTTAAGGTAACCATTGAAAAGACTGTTCAGAGCCGTGAGCTTCAGGAACAGATTCTCAATGTGGTCATTCCTATGGAGACCGTTACTGAGATCACCGAGTCCGGAGTCAGCAAGACCTTTGATCGTAAGCTGTATCCCTGCTATGTATTTGTCAAGATGGTGTACAGCGATGACACCTGGCATGTAATCAGAAACATCCGCGGCGTTTCCGGCTTTGTCGGTCCCGCCGGCAGCGACCCGATTCCCCTCACCGAGGATGAAGTTTACCAGATGGGCGTTGAAAAGCGTGAGATCATTGTCAACTATGCAGTTGGTGATACCGTACGCATCCTTGACGGTCCCTTCAGTTCCTTCACCGGCGTGGTGGAGAACATCGACGTCGACAACAACACGGTCAGCGTAGTGGTTTCTATGTTTGGCCGCGAGACCCCCGTCGAGTTTGAACTCGATCAGGTAGAGGTCGTATCCCAATAACGCATCGGGCCGGTTATCCGGTCAGACCGTGGGAGGGGTTATCACCCCGCAAGAAATGCACATAGTGCATCATACCACATTTTAATCAGGAGGTGCTTATTATGGCACAGAAAGTTACTGGCATTATTAAGCTTCAGATCCCCGCCGCAAAGGCTACCGCTTCTCCCCCTGTCGGCCCCGCTCTGGGTCAGCACGGTGTGAACATTGCGGCATTCATTAAGGAATTCAACGCCCGCACCCAGTCCATGGAAGGCTACAAGATTCCTGTTGTTATCACTGTTTATGCAGACCGCAGCTTCACCTTTATCACCAAGACCCCTCCGACTCCCCTGCTGGTCTTGAAGGCTATCGGTCTGGAGAAGGGCTCCGGCGTTCCCAACAAGCAGAAGGTTGGTACCATCACCAAGGCTCAGGTTACTGAGATTGCCAAGACCAAGCTGCCCGACCTGAACGTCAACTCTCTCGAGGCTGCTGAGCGCCAGGTTGCCGGCACTTGCCGCTCCATGGGCGTTACCGTTGTAGACTAATTTACTTTTCTATCCGGGAACTTGCCCGGAAATGTGGGAGGATTTTTCCGCATCACCACTATAAGGAGGATTTTACAAGTGTTTAGAGGTAAAAAATATCAGGAGAGCGCCAAGCTGATTGACCGCTCTGTTCAGTATGAACCCGCAGAAGCTCTGGATCTGGTTGTGAAGGGTGCTTCCGCAAAGTTCGACGAGACCGTCGAGCTGCACATCAAGTTGGGTGTCGACTCCCGTCACGCTGACCAGCAGGTCCGCGGTGCAGTCGTTCTGCCCAACGGTACCGGTAAGACCCGCCGTGTTCTGGTCTTCACCAAGGATGCGAAGGTTGAAGAAGCCAAGGCTGCCGGCGCTGACTATGTTGGCGGCATGGACCTGGTCGAGAAGATCACCAAGGAAAACTGGTTTGAGTTCGATGTTGTTGTTGCTTCCCCCGACATGATGGGCATTGTTGGCCGTCTGGGTAAGGTCCTGGGTCCCAAGGGTTTGATGCCCTCCCCCAAGGCCGGTACCGTGACCCCCACCGTCGGTGCTGCTGTTAAGGAAATCAAGGCTGGTAAGGTTGAGTACCGTCTGGACAAGACCAACATCATCCACTGCCCCATCGGCAAGGTCTCCTTCGGCGCTGAGAAGCTGGG